>NZ_NRQU01000025.1 GCF_004119495.1 Flavobacterium sp. YO12 | reverse complement strand
AAGCTAAGCTTATCCTTTTTTTGTGATATATATCTTCAAGATTTAAATCTCTACAAATAAAACCTTTGCAACTTTGAACCTATGTCCCTTTGCAACTTCCTCTAGTCATTCATAGAAATCAAAAACTCCTCATTATTTCTTGTTTTTTTGAAACGATCGTTTACAAAATCCATAGATTCTACTGGGTTCATATCTGAAAGATATTTACGCATAATCCACATTCTTTGTAATGTTTTTTCGTCTAATAATAAGTCATCACGACGCGTGCTTGACGAAGTAAGATCGATTGCAGGAAAAATACGTTTGTTAGCAATTTTACGATCTAATTGAAGTTCCATGTTACCAGTTCCTTTGAACTCTTCAAAAATAACCTCATCCATTTTAGAACCTGTTTCTGTCAATGCAGTTGCGATGATACTTAATGATCCTCCATTTTCTACATTTCTAGCCGCTCCAAAGAAACGTTTTGGTTTTTGTAATGCATTTGCATCAACACCTCCACTTAACACTTTTCCAGATGCGGGTTGAACTGTATTATAAGCTCTTGCTAAACGTGTAATCGAATCTAATAAAATTACTACATCGTGACCACATTCTACTAAACGTTTTGCTTTCTCAAGAACGATATTAGCAATTTTCACGTGTTCTTGCGGCTCTCTGTCGAAAGTCGAAGCAATTACTTCACCACGAACACTTCTTTGCATATCTGTAACCTCTTCAGGACGCTCATCAATTAAAAGAACAATTAAATAAACCTCAGGATGATTAGCTGCAATCGCATTTGCAATGTCTTTTAATAACATTGTTTTACCTGTTTTCGGTTGTGCGACTATCATACCACGTTGTCCTTTTCCTATTGGAGAAAACAAATCGATAATACGTGTAGAAACTGAACTTCCTTTTTCGGCTAATTTGAATTTTTCTGAAGGAAAAACCGGTGTCAAATGTTCAAAAGAAACTCTATCACGAACCACTTGCGGATCGTGACCATTAATTTTAAGAACACGAACTAAAGGAAAAAACTTTTCTCCTTCTTTTGGAGGACGAACCACTCCTTTTACCGTATCTCCTGTTTTTAAACCAAACAATCTAATTTGTGAAGTCGATAAATAAATATCATCAGGAGACGCTAAATAATTATAATCTGATGAACGTAAAAATCCATAACCGTCAGGCATCATTTCAAGAACACCTTCACTTTCTATAATTCCGTCAAATTCAAAATCTGAATCTCTGAAATTATTCTTTTTATTTTTATGATTTTGGTTTGGATTCTGGTTTCCGTTATTCCCGTTTCCATTCCCGCTTTGGTTTGGGTTTTGAGCTGGATTTTGATTTGGGTTGGGATTTTGATTTTTATTCTGATTAGGAACAATCTTTTTTGCTGGGGCAGGAGTTTCAGATTTCTCTGTATTTGCAACAATTGCTGGTGTTTCAGGAGTTTCAGATGTTTCTTCGTTTGAAACTATTTCTTTTGCTGCTTCTTTTTCTTTTTGCAGGGCTACCTTTTTTTCGTAAGCTGATTTATTAAACTTAACTATTTTCGGTGCTTTCTTTTCTGCTGCTTTATTCTCTGCCGTTTTATTTTCTGCTTTTTCTTGAACTTGTACAGTTTCCTTTTTTTCTACCGCCGCAGGAGTTTCAATTTCCTTTGGAGTTTCTTCAATCTTATCAAATTCTAAAACTGGAGCATTTTTACTGACAATTTTCTTTGCCGGAGCAATTCTAGCTCTTTTTGGTTTATCATCAGTTATTTCCTTTTCAACAATAGTTGGTTCCGGCGCCGCTGAAGCCGTCTCTTGGTGCGCTAATATCTGAGTAATCAGTGTATCTTTTTTAACGCCATTAAACTTTATTGTTTTAGCTAACTTAGCTATTTCTTGAAGCTCAGAAAGCTTCATTTCTTTTAATGCAGAAATATCAAACATGAATGTTCTATGAATTTAATTATTTTAAAGGAAAAACTGTAAAAGAATAGGTAGATATATTTAATTCAATTGACCGCAGTATGAAGTGCTTACGGTATTATGATGCAATAATACGAATAAAATTTAATCATACAATAGTATTTTAAAAAAAGAAAATATATTTTTGTAAAACAATTTTAGATCATGATACAACGAATTCAAACCGTATATTTAATTCTTACCTTTTTAGTAACAGGGGTTTTAATGTTTTTTACGCCGCTTTGGACCTTAAATACTGGTAAAGCTTTTTACTTTATGCAAGATCAGCTTTACACTGTTTTACTAGGATTAAGCACAATGCTTAGCATCGTTAGTATCATTTCATACAAGAAAAGACAAAATCAATTTGTAATGGGCAGATTGAATATAATATTAAATTTAATTTTATTAGGATTATTTGTATATCGTTCTCTAAATTTATCTGGAGAGACAGTAAACGCTGTTTCTGAGAAAGGTATTGGGATGTTTCTTCCTATTGTTGCTATCGTGTTATTAGTTTTAGCTAATAAAGCCATCAAAAAGGACGAAGATCTTGTAAAATCTGTAGATCGTTTGAGATAAACCTATAAACTTAATTTTTATGTGCGAAGAGAACCCGAAATTTTATTTCGGGTTTTTTTGTGCTTTTAATTTACCCTTGAACTGATAATTCTAAAACGAAGATTAAAAACAAAGTTGTAAGATATTTTTTTCATAAATTTGTATTCTGTTCCAAAAACCATTATGACAAATAAAATAAGGATTCATCTTGCCGACGATCATCAAGTACTGATTGATGGGCTCACCAATTTACTTCAAACTGTTTCTAATTTTGAAGTTGTAGGAAGCTCATTGAATGGCAGTACTATTTATGAAGATATCTTGCTCGACAAACCAGATATATTAATTCTTGACATCAGTATGCCTGGAAAAGACGGTGTTGAAGTTTTAAAAGAATTCAGTCAAAAAGGATTTCCAGCAAAAGTGATTATTTTATCCAGTTATGATGATTTAAAAATCATAAAAGAAGTAATGAAATTAGGCGCCAAAGGCTATTTAACAAAAAAATGTGCAGGTCAAAATATCATCGAAGCAATTGAAGCTGTTTATCAGGAACAAGAATATTTTTGTGATGCTGTAAGAGAGAAAATATTCAACATTTTTTTTCAAAACAATCCAAAAGTAAACAAAGATGTTTATATCGAAAATCCAATTTTAAGTCCGCGTGAAATTGAAATAATCACGCTAATATGTTTGGAATACAGCGGAAAAGAAATAAGCGAACAACTTTTTATCAGCACAAATACTGTCGAAACGCATCGCAAGAATATTATGAAAAAACTGCAGATAAAAAACACAATCGGATTGGTAAAATATGCCTTAAAAAATAATTTAATTAATTCATAATTCAACAAAGACAATAAATAACTATTAGAAATTTATGCTGTTTATTCGAGTTTTCATATTGATACTGCTCTTTATTTCCAATGGAGACAAAGTCTACGGTCAACAAAATAATCTTTCTGAAAAAACGAATACTGAATTACTGAATGATCCTAACAAAAATACTGTTTCTCCTCAAATTAAACGTGAGCAGTTAAGAAACAAAAAAGTTGTCAGCTTATTTATTGTACTTATCATTATCATTTCCCTCCTATTTTATTTTGTTTACCAAAACAACAAGCTCAAACAAAAAAATCAGGAGAAAAGACATTAAACAAAAATACTCCTTAACGTTATTAATGCAGGAATTGATAGTCAGGAAAACGAACAAAAAAAATCGCATCGTTTTTACACGACAATATCAACTCACTTTTAACTTCAGCTTCCTTGCATTTAAACGTTTACACCGCTAAATACAATATAACATCTGAAGAAATCAGTAAATCAAAAATGATTTTAGAAGAAGCCCACGATTTATTGCGTGATATGTCTCATGACCTTGTTCCTACTCTTTTAGTACGATTTGGACTAATCTATGCTTTAGAAGATTTATGCGAAAAAAACACTACGTCAAATGTACGTTTTGAGTTTTCGAGTTCTATTCCAACAGAAAAAAGATATTCCGAGAAATTTGAAATGAAGCTTTACTTCATTGTAACTGAATTATTCAATAATATTATTAAACACAGTGAAGCACAAAAAGCCCAAATTTCATTGCAGGAAAAAAACGAGCACTTTGTAATAATTATTCATGATGACGGAAAAGGTTTTAAAACACTTAAACTAAACCAAATAGAAGGTTTTGGCATTAACCGCATTAGAGCTAGAATCAAAAAATACAAAGGCAGTTTTTCTATCGCCTCAAAAGAAAATAATGGAACCACAATTAAAATACAAATTCCATTATCTCATTAAAAAAATTACTTTTTACCAATTTCTATAATCTCAAGATCCTTTATTTTGTCATCATCGATTACAAAGCGAAGCATTGTTCTCATTTGATGAAATCCGCTTTTACCAGCGGCACCGGGATTCATATGCAGTAAATTATTCTTCTTGTCAAACATTACTTTTAAAATATGTGAATGTCCGCAAATAAATAATTTTGGCGGATTCTCAGCCATTTCTTCCCTAATATTGGGATTGTATTTTCCGGGATAACCACCAATATGGGTTATCCAAACAGAAACATTTTCACACAAAAACCGATTGTGCAGCGGAAATTCTAATCTTGCTTTTGCATCGTCTATATTACCATACACACAGCGCAGAGGTTTCAGCTTTTTGATCGTGTCAGTTACATTCAAATCTCCAATATCTCCAGCGTGCCAAACTTCGTCTGCCTGAGCCACATATTTTAAAATTGTATCATCAATATGACTGTGAGTATCTGAAAGCAAAAGGATTTTTTTCATTTTTTTTTTAAAGAGGCGCAAAGGTTCTGAGGGGCAAAGGTACAAAGGTTTTTTTAAAGGGACTAAGGTTCTGAGAGGCTAAGATTCTGAGGGTTTTCTTTATCAGATTCGAAAATTTTTCTTTTAATTTTAAAATAAAAAATCCGATTAGCGAAAGCCAATCGGATTTATATCCTAACAGGTTTTTAAAACCTGTTAGGTATTTATTCATTACTATTTTTTAGAGGTTTGATTTTTCACATCCTTTGCCTCTTTCGTATCCATCATTTCCATAAGCTTCATTCCTAATAAACCACTAATAGATCCATCAGAACCAGCATTTCCTGAAATTAAAACATCTGGAATTACTTTTATATTTCCTTTACCAATTTCCTCTGTTACTTTGTAGCGGGTAAAATTATCTCCACCCATTGCAGTAACTTGTAATTGATATGATTCTGCAGTCGATTTACCAATTGCCATGATTTTCTCTGCT
This sequence comes from Flavobacterium sp. YO12, assembly GCF_004119495.1. Taxonomy (GTDB): domain Bacteria; phylum Bacteroidota; class Bacteroidia; order Flavobacteriales; family Flavobacteriaceae; genus Flavobacterium. Next base: position 62,957 of record NZ_NRQU01000025.1, on the reverse strand, counting down.
TCAGCAAGACCCGTTTTTGAAATTCGCTCCGCTTCTGCACTAGCATTTAGTTTAGTTGCTTCTGCCTGTGCTCCTGCTCTAGCTTTGGTTGCTTCCGCTTCAGCATTTGCACGCATTTTCGTAGCTTCGGCTTCGGCGTTTACATTCAGTTTCAAACTCGTTGCATCACCTTCTGCTTTTTTTACGGTTGCATCGGCAGTACGCTGTGCGATTTCAACACTTTGTGATGCTCTAACTATTTCTTTCTGCATATCAGCAATCGCAGTTTCTTTTTCCATTCCCTGACGCTGCTCTTGCGCCATTCTTTGAGTTTGATATGTTTTTTGCTCTTCCTCTGCTAGTTTTCTATCGGTCAACGTTTTCATTAATGAATCTGGCGGAACAATATCTCCAATCAAAGTATCAACCGCATTTACGTTGTACTCGTCAAGTACTAATTTAATGTGATTTTTAGCCGATTCCTGACGTTCTTTTCTAGTTGTTAAAAACGAAATCACATCGCTATCCTGAGCCGAGTTTCTAAAGTAGTTACCAATTGTAGGTTCTAACACTTGAGAAACTAAATTGTTCATGCTTCCAAATCGAGCAATAACTTTTGGTGCTTCGGCAGCGGGAACGTGAATGATTTGCGCTACATCCAAATTGAAAGGGAAACCATCTTTTGAACGAACTGTAATTGTCGAAAGATTTTTATCCAAGTCATGCGATTCACTGCGTGCGTTAGCCCAGTTTAATACTAAATTCGTTGTTGGAACTGGCTCTAGTTTGGTTGTGTATTTATTCAGAGCGTATTTTCCAGGTCCAAAAGGCTCCATCCAAACACCTCTTTGCCCTTTTGAAACAATATTTCCATGTTTAAAAGTATCGCCTGTAACATCCTGCCCATCTTCTCCAATATAAGAAATCACAACTCCAACATATCCAATTGGCACATCAGTCATTGGATTTTGTTCGATCAAAATTCCCCACGTATTAATATAATACGAACCTGCCAGCATAACCTGAGGCTGCAAACCACGATTTCCGCCATGTTCTAAAAACTTATCAAAATCCTGAAAATTATTATGATCGTTCACAAACTTACCTGCAATTTGTCCTTGCGGAATAGGCTCTCCATCAAGTGCCGTTACAATACCAATCATGTTTTCGTAAATCTTGATTTGATCAGCGATAATAATTTCGAATAAAAATGTATTAATACGATACGATCCTGTTGTGATAAAAGCCGTTTGACGCCCTTTTTGTCCGCCATTATTCAAGAATGCTGTCGCATCCTGAAAATTGTCACTTTCGACTTTTCTGGCTAAGATTCTTCCGGTTGGAATTTCTTTTCCATCTTTACTTAAAACCAAACCAATTTTTCCTTCTGGAATAATGGTAAACCCAGTCATATCTATCGAATACTGCCAAATCCACATTCCCCAATACAAACCCGGAGCTAATGTTTGTGCCTGGTAACCAGCCTCCCCTTTTGTAGCAATGATTCGACCGTCTGGCAATGATTTGTCTGCGCCAAACAAAACAAATTTCTTGGTTACTAAACCAATTTTATCCTCTGGAACGATTACCATTCCGAAGAAAACGCGCAAAATAAATTTGTAAAATACAATGGCGAATAAGATTAAAATTATCCACCAATAAGAAGTAATTTCATTCATAGTTTTTTGATATTTAGACTACAAACATAAGAGAAATATTTCCTGTTAAAATGAAATATTTTCAAAAATTAACATTTAGTTATTTCATCTAAAAAACTCCCAAAAAAAGACTTTTTTAAATCGTTGGAATTGTCAATTTCTGACACGATTTTTCACTGAACAAACTATTATTGGTATTTTTGGGTTTAACGCTTTTTAACAGGTCCAAAGGCTCAAAGAGGCAGAGGTTCAAAGGTTTTTCACTACTGATTTTTTTATTATTCTGCCGATTAACAAATTTTCAAAATAATTTAAAAAATATATTCTAATCTAAAACTAGACACACTGCAGTGCGTCTCTACAGAAAAAACTCTGAACCTCTGCCTCTTTGAACCTTTGAACCTATAAAGAAAAAAATCTTTGTACCTTTGCACCTCAGTCACGAAACTTCGGGACTGCACCTTAAAATGAGATATTTTATTCAATTTGCTTATAACGGAACACATTATCATGGCTGGCAAATTCAGCCCAACGCCTCATCTGTTCAGGAAACTTTAAATAAAGCGCTTTCAGTTTTACTGAATTCGCGCATCATTTTAATGGGTGCTGGACGAACTGATACTGGTGTTCACGCTGAGGAAATGTATGCGCATTTTGATTATGATTCTGATATTGACAGCAAAACTCTGATTCATAAGCTTAATTCGTATTTACCAAAAGACATTGCCATTTTTAATCTGATTAAAGTTCATGATGATGCGCATTGCAGATTTGACGCTACAAAAAGAACGTATGAATACCATATAAACACTGTTAAAAATCCATTTTTGCAGGAGTTGAGCTGGTACTTTAATCAAAAATTAGATGTAGCTTTGATGAATGAGGCGGCGAAAATTTTGCTGCAGCATACCGATTTTCAATGTTTCTCGAAAGTACATACAGATGTAAACACCTTTGATTGCACAATTTTTGAGGCGTATTGGAAAGTTGAAAACAATAAATTAATTTTTACAATATCGGCCAATCGTTTTTTACGGAATATGGTTCGCGCAATCGTGGGAACTTTAGTCAATATTGGTTTACATAAAATTACACTGGCAGATCTTGAAAATATTATTGCCAGTAAAAACAGAGAAAAAGCAGGTTTTTCAGTTCCTGCACATGGTTTATATTTAACCAAAATTTATTACGACTATTTATAGCTATAGGCTTTAAGCTGTAAGCATTAAGCTCTAAACTTTGTGCCTACAGCCTAAAGCTTATAGCTTAAAGCATAAAAAATGAAAGCAAAAGCATTTGATACCGGATTATTCAAACGAATTCTAAAATATACCAAGCCTTATAAATGGCGCTACTACGGCGTTATTATTTTTGCAATTTCATTATCGATTTTTGCAGCGCTTCGACCTTATTTACTAAAACAAACGGTCGACGGCTATATCGCAACTCATGACAAGCAAGGTTTACTGCTATATATTATTTTAATGGGAGTGGTTTTACTGATGGAAGTTTTCTCTCAGTTTTACTTTGTGTATTGGGCTAACTGGCTTGGACAAGATATTGTAAAAGACATTCGCACGAAACTTTTCAAACACATCTTGAGTTTTAGAATGAAATATTTTGATTTGGTTCCAGTAGGACAATTGGTGACTAGATCTGTTTCAGACATTGAATCGATTGCTCGAATTTTCAGCCAAGGTTTGTTTATGATTATAAGCGATTTGATGAAAATGCTGGTGGTTCTGATTTTTATGTTTTACATGAACTGGAAACTAACTTGGATTGTAATTGTAGCAATGCCAATTCTTGTTTACATCACTAGAATTTTTCAGCGTAAAATGCAGGTTGCTTTTGAGGAAGTGCGTACGCAAATTGCAAACATGAACTCATTCGTACAGGAACGTGTTACGGGAATGAAAATCGTACAGCTTTTTAACCGTGAAAAAATCGAAGCCGAAAATTTCAAAGAAATCAACAACAAGCATAGAGTCGCTTGGATTAAGACCATTTTATACAACTCGATATTTTTTCCTATTGCCGATATTATTTCATCAATTACTTTAGGATTAGTAGTAGTTTACGGTGGTTTTAAAATTTTAAATGGAGATCATTTCACCACGTTTGGAGATTTATTTTCTTATACGATGTTTATCGGAATGTTGTTTAATCCGTTGAGACAGATTGCTGATAAATTTAATGAGATGCAATTAGGAATGATCGCTGCCAATCGTGTTTTTGATGTTATAGACACACAAGATCATATTCAGGATACAGGAACTCTTGAAGCTCCAGTATTTGAAGGAATCATAGAATTTAAACAAGTTCGTTTTAGTTATATTCCCGAAGAAGAAGTTATTAAAGGAATTGATTTATCTGTAAATGCGGGACAAACAATTGCTATTGTTGGCTCTACAGGTGCAGGAAAATCGACTATTATTAATTTACTGAATCGCTTTTATGAAATTAACAGCGGCAGCATTTTTATTGATGGTCACAATATCGAAAATTATACGCTTGCTTCATTACGAAAACAAATCGCGGTTGTACTGCAAGATGTCTTTTTGTTTGCCGATACGATTTACAATAATATTACACTGCATAATCCAGAAATCAGTCGTGAACAGGTTTTAGAGGCTGCAAAAAAAATTGGCGTTCACGACTTTATTATGAGTCTGCCTGATAATTATGATTTTGATGTTAAAGAACGAGGTGTAATGCTTTCGTCTGGACAAAGACAGCTTATTGCTTTTTTGCGTTCGTACGTAAGCAACCCAAGTATTTTGATTTTAGATGAAGCCACTTCGTCGATCGATACTTATTCAGAAGAATTAATTCAGCGCGCTACAGAAACGATTACAAAAGGAAGAACTTCAATTATTATCGCACACCGATTGGCAACAATTGTTAATGCAGATAAAATTGTCGTTATGGATAAAGGATTAATCGTAGAACAAGGAACACATCAAGAATTACTCACTAAAACCGATGGCTATTATAAAAACTTATATGACTCACAATTTGCAGTTGCAAATTAGGTTTTAAACAATACAATACTTTTTTGAAATTTAAATACAATACCACTTCCCGTCGTGCCTTTTTAATTTATGTAATTATCTCTATACTAATTACCGTTACTTCTGTTTACGTACTTAGTAAATTGATTACAGATCTTACAGAACAAGCAAGTGAAGATATGGCACAGCGCAGCTTTTATAAAAAGCAGGAATTCATGTCGCAGGAATTTTCAAAATTTCTAGAACAGGAAAACCAAATAAAACATATTCTAAACATAAGTAATTCTAGTAATTTATCGACAAACTTAAAAGTTTTGTCTTCATTGCAAGCCACAAATGCAATGATTACGAACAACTGGTTTCAAATTAATGACGACAAAATTCAATTTGGAATTACTTTTCCTTCTGACGAAAGGGAGAAGGAAGCTGCAGATTTTATTCTTAAAAACAAAGATGCAAATCATGTAAGCACAGTTATATTTCAAAATAAACAATGGCTTTGGAGAATTTATTTCAAACTAACTTCAAAAAACATCGTTGTTCGTTATGGGTATGACATTAATTTAAAGAACCTCCACGCCTACTTGTCTACTATCGACAAAACGGTTTCTAATTATGCTTTTGTATTTGATAAAACTGGCGCCTGTATTTTTCACCCAGACTTAAAATTTGTTGGAAAAAATATATTTGATGTTTCTTCTGTTAAACCTTCAGATACTATTTTCAGCAAGAAAAAAGATTTCGTAAAAAGAATTACAATGTCCGAGTTTTTAAAACTTGATGTAATCCGATTTACAAAAAAATTAGATATTAAAGGTTCTCGATGGTTTGTATCTGTTAATTCTCCTAAAATTTTTGAAGTCGAAAATGTATCCCTAATCAAAAAATACTCGACTTGGATTTATTCGATTACAACTGTAATGCTTTTATTGATTTTCTACATCTTCTCTTATGCAAACAGACGTGCTTATAAGGAAAAAGAAATTGTCGAAAATGAAAAGAACAAACTGCTTGTCGAGAATGAAAAAATTATAAAAGAAAAAGCGCTTATTCAGCTGCAACAATTAAAGGAACAGATAAATCCTCATTTTTTATTCAATTCGCTCAATTCACTGTATATGTTAATTAGTAGCGATGTAAAAACTGCACAAAAGTTTACACTGAACTTATCACGTATTTATCGTTATTTAATAGATCCGCCAGAAAAAAACATTGTTCCGCTAAAGCAGGAATTATTGTTTATTGAAAAATATATCTTTTTACAGCAAACCCGTTTTAAGGAAGAATTGTTCTTTTCGATTCAAATCGAAGACCAAGAAGCCTTAGAAAAATTTATTCCGTATCTGGCTCTTCAAGTTGTGATTGAAAATGCGATTAAGCATAATAAAGCGACGCAGGAAACACCTTTAAAAACTCAAATTCTGATTCGGAAAGATCAAGTTATTATTACGAACAATCTCCAAAAAAAGGCCGACAGCGAGCCCGGAACCAAGTTTGGACTAAATTATCTGAACAGTATTTATCAATTTTACTCGAAAACCAATTTTGAAACCTCAGAAAAAGAGGGCAATTTTGTTTGTATCCTGCCATTAATACACATTCACTCCTAAAATAAAGCCACTCACTCCCTTTTGTTTTTTTTTCGAGCTAAAATCAAATAGCTTCGGCGGAAAATTAACTTAAACTTAACATCAAAATGAAGGAAAAGGCATTCCTGCATAATTTAAAATTATTCTGCTTACTAGTTCTACTTTTATTTGTTCCCGTTACTGTTCTTGCTCAGAAGAAAAAGAAAAAAGAAACGGATACCGAAATTGCAAAAGATTCTACTGATTCAAAAAAGGCAAAGAAATACGGTGACCTTATCAAAAAAGGAACCCTTAAAAAAGGTCTGTTTAATATTATTCAGGTTAAAACCGATGTTTATTTTGAAATTCAGGATAGTTTATTTAAAAGAGAATTTCTAGTTGTAAACAAATTATCTCAAGTTCCATTTCAAGTTAATGAAGCTGGATTAAACAAAGGGATGAATTATGAAAACAAAATAATTACCTTTTATAAAGATACAATTGCAAAGAAGGTTTGGGTAAAATCATATGTCCCAAAAGTTTCTTCTCCTAAAGAAGACGCTATTACAGCATCAGTAATCGACAATTTCTCTGAATCAATTATTGAAGTTTTTGATATTGAAACTAAAAATAACGATTCGACTGCGGTTGTAATTAAGGTAAACAAGATTTTTGACGGTAAGCAAAAAAGCTTCAATGATGTTTTGAGCAACATTGGTTTTGGAGGTTCTGTAAAATCTGACTTATCTTATATTGAAAGTTTAAAATCATTTCCTAAAAACATTGTTGTAAAATCACAGTTAACAACTTCTGTAAGCGAAGGCGGGCCCGCTTTGTCTGTGACTCTTGGTGTAACAAGCAATATTGTTTTGTTGGATAAAACACCTATGAAACCACGTTTTTCTGATAGACGAATTGGTTATTTCACTGAAAAACATTGGTACTTTGCTGACGCGCAGCAGGCAATGCTCGAAAAAGAGCTTATTACACGCTGGCGTTTAGAACCAAAAAAAGAAGATGAAGAACGCTATTTAAAAGGTGAACTGGTTGAACCTAAAAAACAAATTGTTTATTATATCGATCCTTCGACTCCAAAACAATGGAGAAACTATATTATTGACGGTGTTCACGATTGGCAGATTGCTTTTGAAAAAGCTGGATTTAAAAATGCCATTATTGCTAAAGAACCAACTGAAAAGGATTTAGATTTTGATGTAGATGATGTACGTTATTCTGTAATTACATATGCAGCATCGCCAAAATCAAACGCAATGGGACCATCTGTTGTTGACCCAAGAAGCGGTGAAATTCTAGAAGCTGATATTATTTGGTGGCATAATGTAATGACTTCTTTACAAAGCTGGATGCGTATACAAACTGGTCCAATTGACCCAAAAGCCAGAGGAAACAAATTTAGCGATGAACTTATGGGAGAAGCTATTCGATTTGTATCATCACATGAAGTTGGTCATACTTTTGGACTTAAACATAATATGGGATCTTCTTTTGCTTATGATGTTGAATCTTTGCGTTCTAAAGATTTTACTGCAAAAATGGGCGGTACTGCACCATCTATTATGGATTATGCTCGATATAATTATGTGGCACAGCCAGAAGATAATGTTACTGTAATTACGCCAAAAATTGGTGAATATGATAAATATGCTATCGAATGGGGTTACAGATGGTATAATGTGAATGAAAATGAAACTCTAAAATTAAACGAATTAATTGCCAAACATCAAAATGATCCGATTTACTTTTATGGCGAACAGCAAGAAAATATAATCGATCCGCGTTCACAATCTGAAGATTTAGGAAATGACGCTGTAAAAGCGAGCGAATATGGTTTAAAAAATCTAAAACGTGTTGTAGATAATATCTTAAACTGGACTTACGATAAAGACCGCACGTATTATGAAACCGGTAAACTTTATATTGGAACTATTGGTCAATGGCAATTGTACAATCGTCATGTATTGAACAATATTGGCGGAGTTTATTTAAATGAAACTGTTCACGGAGATAACAAACAAAGCTACATTCCAGTTTCGGCAGTAATGCAAAAAAGAGCAGCCGATTATTTAATCAAAAATGTACTTACAATTCCACAATGGCTATTCTTTAACGATATTTTAGACAAAACAAATCCCCTTAAAGATTCTCCTGTAGGACCTTACGAATACACGCCTTATACTTTATCAAGAGAATTGCAGTACGGTATTTTATACGATTTGTTTAGTGATGATCGTTTACTTCGAATAACAGAAAACGAATTGTACCAACGTAACAAAACCACTGAGAAGGTATTTACCGTAAATGATTTATTTAAAAAAATGCATCAAAGTGTATTTGCAGGAACATTACAAGGTAAATCGCTGACAATTCTAGAGCGTATGACGCAAAAGAATTATGTGGATGTTTTGATTGTTTCTACAAATAAAATATTTGAAAAAACAGATGGTAAAAAAATAATCGACATTCAGGAAACACTAAATATGCCGCATTTATGCAACTATTTAGAAGATTCTAAAATGGTTCGAAATATCAATCAGACTTCTTTAAAAAGAGTTACAGAAGTTACCTCTGATAAAAAAGGAGAATTGAATACAGTTTTGAAATTACTAAAACTGAAAAAGAATACTGGAGATCAATCGACTCAAAATCATTATACCGATTTAATTCAAAGAATCGAAAAAGCGCTAAACAACACAATCAATTAATATACAATACAAAAACATGAAAAATTTTCTAAATATCTTACTGCTGTTCCTAGCTGTCGCAGGATACTCACAGGATAATAGAACCATTACAGGAATCATTCTTGATGAAGCTGACCAGTCGCCAATACCTGGCGCATCAGTTTTTGTAGAGAACAATTCTATCTCGAACAAAACTTCTCTAGCAGGAGTTATACACAGTGAAGCAATTGGAACTACAACTGATTTTGATGGTAAATTTCAATTAAAAATCAGCAAAAATGTTACTTCATTGAGAGTTACTTTTATGGGATATAAACCTTATACTCTTGAAATAACTTCTCAAAAAGAATATACAATCCGTTTAAAATCTGATGTTGCCCAGCTTCAAGAAGTGGTTTTGACAGGATACCAAAAAATCGAAAAAAGAAAACTGACTTCGGCTATTACTAAAGTTGATATGGCTTCCATTCAGCAATCTGGAGTTTCTGGTGTCGATCAATTATTAATGGGACAAGTTGCGGGTGTTGCCGTTACAACTCCATCTGGAGCGCCGGGAGCGCCAGCCAAAATTAGAATTAGAGGTACAGCATCTCTTAATGGTACGCAAGATCCTTTATGGGTACTTGACGGATTACCATTAGAAAATAATGATGTTCCTAAAAACTATGACAAGGAAAATATCGATCAACTTGCAAATTACTCTATCGCTGGTTTAAATCCAGACGATATTAAAGATATTACAATATTAAAAGACGCTGCCGCAACTGCAATTTATGGTGCTCGTGCCGCAAATGGTGTAATTGTGGTAACTACAAAAAAAGGACGCAGAGGTAAAATGGTTGTAAACTTCAACACGAACACCTTTATTACACGCAGACCTGATTTTGACAAATTGAACTTATTAAATTCAAATCAAAAAGTAGATTTAGAACTTAACATGGCAAGTCGCGCAGATTTGACATATAGAGACACCGGTGGTGAAGTTGCTCGTATCTTAAACGGAGCGAATGAATTAGATGCCTTCAGAACCGGTGGTTTCTCTTCTTTAAGCGCAGGAACACAGCAATCAATCAACAACTTAAGAAATCAAAATACAAATTGGGGTAACTTATTGTATCAAGATGCAATTAATACGCAGCATGGTTTAAGTTTATCTGGCGGTGGCGAAAAATCAGATTACTATTTCTCTTTAGGATATTATGACGAAAACGGAGCTACTGTTGGTACAGGTTTCAAGCGTTACAACTTAACATTGAAAAACAATTACGAGATTACTGATAAATTTAAAGTTGGTATTGGAATTTTTGGTGCCGAAAATAAAACGACATCATACTTAACAGATCTTGATGGATTTACAAATCCAGCAAATTATTCAAGAAACGTAAATCCTTATTTAACTCCGTACAATGCAGACGGAAGCTATAAATATGACCCCGATATTGCTTCTTATTCTGATATTAAACTTCCATTTAATTTCTTAGAAGAGAGAAACAATACTTCATACGATTTAAAAACGAGAGCTATAAAAGCATTGTTTGATGCTGAATATAAAATCACAAAAGATTTAAGAGTAACAAGCCAGTTAGGTTTACAACTTGATAATTCTTCTAGCGAAAAATACGCTGGTCAAGAAACTTTTTACACTAGAAGACAAAGAGAAAGATCAAGTTATTTTGCTGATAATACGCAAAAATACTTCTTACCTGATGGTGGAATTATTCAAAACACAAATACAGACTTTTTTCAGTACAACTTAAAAACAATGGTGAATTATTCTAAAACTTTAGGAGAGAATCACGAAATTGAAGTAATGGCTGGTAATGAATTAAGAAGAAACAAAACGACTTCTATAGCAACTAAAGGTTTTGGTTTTGATGAAAATACCTTGACTACACAACAAATTATTTTCCCAAATTCAACTTTTGCCAAAGAGGCATTTTACAAAACATATGTAAAAACACAAAACGAAAATGCTTTTGTTTCATTCTTTGCAACAGCATCTTATACTTACAAAAGAAAATACAGTTTCTACGGAAGTGTTCGTTATGATGGTTCAGATTTATTTGGTGTAGATCCTAAATACAAGTACTTGCCACTTTGGTCAGCATCTGGATCTTGGTTAGTTTCTCAGGAAAATTTCTTAAAAGACAGTAAAGTAATTTCTAACTTAAGACTTCGTGCTTCTTACGGTTTACAAGGAAATATTGATAAAAACACTTCACCATATGTAGTTGGAGATAATAAAACAGCTATTATCCTTCCGGGGCAATCAGAACCTACAATTGTGGTAACAAGTCCGCCGAATAGCAAATTGCGTTGGGAAAAAACCCAAAATACTAACTTTGGTTTTGATCTTGGTGTGCTTAACAACCGTATTACTCTTGTAACAGATATTTACGGAAGAAAAAGTACTGATTTAATTGGTCTAAAAGCATTGCCATTAGAAAATGGTTTTGAATTTACAAACATGAACTGGGCACAGGTAACCAACAAAGGTTTTGAAATCGCTTTATCGACAAAAAACATCGATCGCCCTAATTTTAAATGGAATACCAATTTTAACTTTGCACATAACAAAAGTAAAGTTGATCGTTTAGAAATAAGAGACAACAGTTATTTACCAAACCAAGAAGGACATGCTGTAAATGCGGTATTTGGTTTAAAAACAAACGGAATTGACGAAAACGGTTACCCGTTATTTGTTAATAAACAAGGAGAAACTGTAAATGCGCAAACTTTCTTTGGTTTATATGATCCACTTGCTGGTGTTTTTCCAGGTATGTTCTCGCAATCAGATTTAAGTGCCGCAGAGTTTAGAGACTTATTTACTTATTTAGGAGATAGAGATCCAAAATTTACAGGAGGTTTAATCAATACTTTTAAAGTAAGTAATTTTGATCTTACCATAGCAGCGTCGTTTAACATCAAACAAACTGTTACAAGAACTCCTCCATACAACGGAACACTTGTAGATAGAGGGCAAAACTATACGACTGATATTTTAAACGCTTGGTCGCCAACTAATACTTCATCAAACTTACCTGGAATTACAAGTAAAGATTCTGGTACAGGAGATTCTTGGATGGCTTACAATTGGTTCTCTGGCGGTAACCCAATTATTACTTATAATTATTTAGACACATGGGTCAGCGAAATGAGTTATATGAGATTAAGCAGTGTTCGTTTTGGATATACTTTCCCAAAAACGTTCCTAGACAAAATCGACATTCAAAGTATTAGAGTAAATATTGAAGCCAGAAACTTGTTCGTAATCAGCTCAGACTACAAAGGTTATTTTGACCCAGAAACTTTCGGAAACATTTACGCACAGCCAGTTCCTAGATCGTTGACTTTAGGATTTAATGTAACTTTCTAAAAATTAAAAAAGATGAAAAAATTCTCAAAATATATAACACTTTTCGTTGCTGCTATTGCACTTAGCAGCTGCGATGACTATTTGGATATTACTCCGGTAGGAAAAGTAATTCCAGAATCGTTAGCTGAATTTCGTGCGGTTTTAACAACGGCATATTCAGTTTACCCAGAACACAAATCATTGAGCGCCGCTCGTACAGATGAACTAATCTTGAATGAAGATAACAGTGAAACTGCTATTTACAAAGATGTACATATCTGGAAAGATCTAAATCCGGATCGAAACACTCTAAATTTTCATTATCAAGATTTATATACTGTCATTTTTTATACGAATGTAATTATCAACGAAGCGTCTAATAAAATAGCAGCATCTGAAGAAAGAGATCAATTAATTGGAGAAGCGTATGCTTTGAGAGCAATGGCAAATTTTGATTTAATAAATCTTTTTGGAAAGCCTTATAATCCAGCAACTGCAGCTTCAGACAAAGGAGTTCCACTAGCTTTAGAAATTGATTTGGAGCAAGTATTTATTCCACAAAGTGTAGACGTTATTTACAATCAAGTTATTTCTGACACTAAGGAAGCTGAAAAATTAATTAATTTAAGTACACAGCCAAAAGGTTTAAATTACCGTTTCTCAAAAGTGGCGCTATACAGCTTAGAAAGTCGTTTGTATTTGTATCAACAGCAATGGCAAAAATCACTTGATGCTGCCAATAAAGCTTTAGAAATCAAAAACACTTTAATTGATTTAAAAGCAACACCGGTTTTAGCTACAAAATATGATGGAAAAGAATCTATTTTAGCCCTTGAAGATGGTTATATCGTTGGTCTAAAAAGAGCTTCTTATGCATCTGCTGATTTAATTGCGGCTTATAATAAAACAACTGATTTACGTTTCCCATTATACTTTGGAGCAAGCGGAAGCCGTTTTAGAATTTTAAAAGGCGGAAACGACGATCAAAAATCATCTTTCAGATCTTCAGAGTTGTATTTGACAAAAGCTGAAACTTTGTTGAAACTGGATAATATTAATGATTCTAAAGCAACCGTTTTAAGTTTTATTAAAAACAGATACACACAAGCAGGATACGATCAATTGGCAAGTAACATCAATACAATGAATGCGACTGATCTAACCAACTTCATTTTTGAAGAAAGACGCAGAGAATTTCCTGTAGAAGGACACCGCTGGTTTGATTTAAGAAGAAGTACTCAAAAACAAATTGTTCATAAATTCATGACCATAGAGTACACTTTACTACAAAACGATCCGCGTTACACTATTATTTATCCAGCAGACGCAAGATTAAATAATCCGAATTTATAAAGTTCGTTCAAAATCAGAAAAAAAGGTCCAGTTCAAAAAACTGGGCCTTTTTGCATTTAAAAACAGAGTCAACTATCTTTGCAAAATCAACTTTAGAATTTCGATTCTATAAACGAAATATTAAAAATGAAAATTGCCATTGTTGAAGACGAATATCTTGCTTCAAGTTATCTGAAATCAATTTTAGAACAGCAGGACATTTTACAAATAGCCGAAATTGCAGTTTTAAAATCGGTAAAAGAAGCTGTGGCCTTTTTTTCTGAAAATAATGTCGACTTGGCTTTTATGGATATTCATTTAGGCGACGGAAAAAGTCTTGAAATTTTTGAAAAAACAACAATCTCCTGCCCTGTCATTTTTGTTACCGCTTACGACTCCTACGCCATTTCAGTTTTCAAACACTTTACAATTGATTACCTTTTAAAACCTTTTGAAGAACAAGAATTATTTGAAGCCCTAATCAAATTCAAAAAAATAAAAGAAACCTTTAACAGCGATGCGACACTGCAATCATTAGTTGCAATCGAAAACCCCGATACAAGCAAAATACAGCGTCATTTTTTAGTAAACCACGGTTATAAGCTTATCTCTATAAATGAAGCCGAAATTACCTATTTTGCCGCATCTGGAAAACATTTGTTTATATATGTAAATTCTGGAAACAGTTTTTTATACAATAGCACTTTGACCGATATTATAAACAACCTCGATCCATTTACATTTTTTAAGATAAATCGTAAATACATTGTAAATCGAAGTACCATAAAAGAAGTACTAAAACACTCCAATCAAAAAATCGAATTAATTCTTACCGTTCCTTCTATTGAAAATGACTCAATAATCGTAAGCAAAAAAGAAATCACTAATTTCAAAAACTGGCTCGATCAATAAAATTCAGATCCTTTATTAGAGTTCTAAAATGTTGTTTTATTAGAATGTCAAAAACCAAAAAAGTGTATCATTCGCATTTTTTTATAGAGAAAGACTTTGCAAATTGCCAAAAAAATTTAGAAAACGTTAAATTAGCGTTATAAGAATCATAAAAATGATACTTCATAACCAGCACGATAGCGATCATTTTTGATCAATTCTTTATCTTTGAGATTCAAAAATCAAATGTAAACGAAAATGCCACAACACAGATTTTACCCTGACGAAAAATTCAAAGAAATAGAAATAAATGCCTCATTACAACTTAAATACGCCATTTCAAACAGAGGCCGATTAATAAGCTTCACTGATGAAATTGAAAACGGACGTCTTTTAAAAGGCGGTTTAAGCGATGGATATCCTACTTTTAGATTTAAGGTAAAAAAAGACGATCAAATCGTTAACAAATACCTTTTTTTATACAAATTAGTTGCCCATTATTTTATTCCTAAAGAATCAGAAGAACAAACTTATGTACTTCACTTAGACTACAATCGAAGCAATGACGATGTGCACAATTTATGCTGGGCTACAAAAGCCGAAATGATGGCGCACAGTCGTAAAAGTCCGAGAGTAATTCAAGCCAAGAAAAACCTGATCGAGCACAACTTAAAAGCCGACGGAAGAAAATTGACTACAACAAAAGTCATGTTAATCAAGAAAATATTAGCAAGACCAGAACAAAAAACACGTCTGAAAATGATCGCCAAACAATTTGGCGTAAGCGAAATGCAGATACGTAGAATTGCAAGCGGTGAAAATTGGGGACACGTTAAAGTGTAATTATAAATTGTAAATTATTAATTCAATACTGATGTCACTCTGAGCGAAGTCGAAGCCCTTTTCTACAAGAAAGGACTTCGACTTCGCTTATTTTGGCAAAGGGTATAATTTCGATTTAAACTTCTAAATCTGAATTTTCAATTCATAATTCATAATTTGCAATTCACAATTCATTCAATTTCTGTGAAAAGGTCAAAATCAGCAGGGGTAAAAATAAAATTTCAAGCGTTTTTTAAAATAATTCCTTAAATTCGCAATCACAAATAACAAAAGAAAAAATCGGCAAGTGAGTTTCGGAATTATAAACTTCCTTTTCGATAGTAAATACTAAAAACCAAAAAAATGAAATACGACGTTATTGTTTTAGGAAGTGGTCCTGGCGGATATGTTACAGCAATTAGAGCATCACAATTAGGCTTTAAAGTAGCTGTAGTTGAAAAAGAAAATCTTGGTGGTGTATGTTTAAACTGGGGATGTATCCCAACTAAAGCATTATTGAAATCAGCTCAGGTTTTTGATTACTTAAAGCACGCTTCTGATTACGGATTGAAAGTTTCTGAATTTGATAAAGATTTCCCTGCTGTTGTTCAAAGAAGCCGTGGTGTTGCTGAAGGAATGAGCAAAGGAGTTCAATTCTTAATGAAGAAAAACAAAATTGACGTTATTGAAGGTTTTGGAAAACTAAAACCAGGAAAAAAACTTGACGTTACAGATAAAGACAATAAAGTTACTGAATACAGCGCTGATCATATTATCATCGCAACTGGAGCTCGTTCTCGTGAGCTTCCAAACTTACCTCAAGATGGTGTAAAAGTAATTGGATACCGTCAAGCAATGACGTTGCCAACTCAGCCAAAATCTATGATTATTGTAGGTTCTGGAGCAATTGGAGTTGAGTTCGCTCACTTCTATAACTCTATGGGAACTGAAGTTACGATCGTAGAATTTATGCCAAACATTGTTCCTGTTGAAGACGAAGACGTTTCTAAACAAATGGAGCGTTCTATGAAAAAAGCAGGTGTAAAAATCATGACTAACTCTTCTGTAGAAAAAATTGATACTACAGGAAACGGGGTTAAAGCAACTGTAAAAACAGCAAAAGGAGAAGAAATTCTTGAAGCTGACATCGTACTTTCGGCAGTTGGAATTAAAACAAACATCGAAAATATTGGTTTAGAAGAAGTTGGAATCGCTGTTGACAGAGATAAAATCTTAGTAAACGCTTACAACGCTACTAACATTCCAGGATACTACGCAATTGGAGATGTTACTCCAGGACAAGCTTTAGCTCACGTAGCTTCTGCTGAAGGTATTAACTGTGTGGAGAAAATCGCAGGTTTACACGTAGACCCAATCGATTACGGAAACGTTCCTGGTTGTACTTATGCAACTCCAGAAATCGCTTCTGTAGGTTTAACCGAAAAACAAGCAAAAGAAAAAGGTTACGAATTAAAAATTGGTAAATTCCCATTCTCAGCTTCAGGAAAAGCAAAAGCTGCTGGTGCTGCTGACGGATTCGTAAAAGTAATCTTTGATGCTAAATACGGAGAATGGTTAGGATGTCACATGATTGGTGCTGGTGTTACTGATATGATTGCTGAGGCAGTTGTAGCTCGTAAACTAGAAACTACAGGTCATGAAATCCTAAAATCTATCCACCCTCACCCAACAATGAGCGAGGCAGTTATGGAAGCTGTTGCTGATGCATACGGCGAAGTAATTCACTTGTAACAATAACCAGAGACGCATTTGCATCTCTTTGGTTACATATTATTTTCAATTTAAAAAAGTCCGGTTTGTGAAAGCAAATCGGATTTTTTTATTGTTAAAGTTTAAGCCGTTTATAAGATTTTTTTTATCTTGGAGTTAAAATACATATACAGCCCGCAATTACAATTAAAATAATACAGAATGGAAAATACACCAATATTCTTTGCCGACGGAGAAAATCCAAGAATGATCGAAGCACACAAAAAAGCGCAAGAAACCTTTAAATATTTTTGGAGAGAATTATCATGGGAATACCGCCGAATAGTTCCCGGACTTGATGTTGCTTGTGTAAAACTCGCTTTTACTCAGGAAATAGATGGTGAAATCCTAGTTGAACATATGTGGATCAACGATATCAATTTTGACGGCGATACTATTTATGGCGTTTTAGTAAATCAACCTGATGAGTTAACCAATGTAAACAACGGAGACGAAGTACAAATACCAGTCAACCAAATAAGTGATTGGTTATTTGCTATTCAAGGTAAAACCTACGGAGCCTTTACGATACACGCAATGCGTGCGGAAATGGATGAAGACGAAAGAAAGGAACACGACAAAGCTTGGGGATTAGAATTTGGAGATTACGACGATATTCAAGTTGTTTCAAATCAAAAAGAAAAACCCGAAAACCTTGTAGAACATCCAATGAGCAAAAACATGAAAGACAGCCTTATTGATTTTCTAAAAAACAATCCTAAAGAACTTACCTCAAAAGATGAATTAGGTTATACTTTTTTACATCTCGAGACAATTGCAGGAAATAAAACCTCAGTTGAAGTTTTGCTAAAATCTGGAGCAGATACTACAGCCAAAACCAACAATGGCAAAACCCCGCTTGATTTTGCAAAACAGCTAAACTGGGAACATTTAATTCCTTTATTATAATATAAAACATCTAAAATCCGATTGGTATAAACCAATCGGATTTTTTTATTAGAAACTAGATCTGCTTACAATCACTACTCAGCAGCGGTCTTCAACAAACAAAAAAAACATAAACAACTGATCTTTAACGACATTCTTTTAAAAAATCACTTACCTATACTTTTTTTTCATAATTTTAACAATAAATTTAACTCAAAAAATACTCGCCCCAAATAATGCACTCATTAGAGTAATAAATTACACTTAATTATCTCTTTCATAAGAAATATTGATTTCTTATAAATGTTAAGCAGAAAGATTACTTTCAACTTCTAAGTTTTTTTCAGAGTCGGTTTTGGCAAAGAGTAAGCTGCAGGATGTTGAAAAATTAAAATAATAAAAATTTATATCCACTAAATAAATTAATGTTATGAAAAAAATCCTTCTTTCTTTCTTGTCGGTATTTCTCCTGACAGCCTGCAATAATAATCAAACCAATACTCTAGAGAAAAACGACAATTCAAACACAGCAGGAACTGAATTTAAGCCTGCAAACATTAAAGAACAAATTTTGTATCAACGCGCAGTTGAAGCTGCAGTATGGGGAATGCCAGCAGTTAATTTTCAATTGATGTACGATGCACTCGCAAAAATAAATGGCAATTACAATCAAGTTGTTATTTGGCAAAAACTGTTAGATTGGAAAAATCAAACCCTTACCCCAAATCCTGATGTAATTTATTTAATGCCTTTTTTCAATACCGAAAAAGCAGGCCCTGTTGTATTAGAAATTCCACCAGCAGACAATGGCGTTTTTAATGGCAGTGTAATGACTTACTGGCAAAATGCAATTGAAGATGTTGGTCCCGGAGGAGTTGATAAAGGCAAAGGCGGAAAATATCTATTTTTACCTCCAGGCTATGATAAAAGCAAAATACCAGCAGGTTACATCCCTTTGCAATCTGACACTTATAGAGGTTATGCACTTTTGCGCTCTGTATTAAAAAGCGGCAGCCCTGCCGATGTCGCTGCTGCGGTTGCATACGCAAAACGCATTAAAGTTTATCCGCTCAGCGAAGCTTCAAAAAATCCAGCAACTGTTTTTATCGATGCAAGTAATGATGTGTACGACTCAAACATTCGCTATGACCATACTTTTTATGAAACATTAAATTCAATTGTGCAGACAGAACCTTGGCTTACAAGAGATCGTGTAATGATTGATCCTTTAAAAACATTAGGTATTCAAAGAGGGAAATCTTTTGCTCCTGATGCCCGCACTAAAGAAATTCTAACACAAGCCGTAAAAACAGCTAAAGAATGGCTTTTGTATAATTACGAAATAACGCCTCCTTTTTACAAAGACACACATTGGTTTTTTCCTGCAGATGAAGACAATATTAAAAGCGTAAAAAGCCAATACTCAATCTCAGAAATTTATCCTATCGACAATAGAGCCGTTTGTTATATGATCGCTTTTTTTAGTGCCAAACATCTTGGTGAATCACAATTTTATTTGATGCAGATTGTAGACAAAGAGGGCAACGCTCTAGATGGTAACAGCACTTATAAAGTAAATGTTCCTGCAAATGTACCAGTAAAGCAATACTGGTCGATGACTGTTTACAACAGAGACACGCACACCTTTATTCGAAACCAAAAACGTGCAGGACGTTCCTCGCAAAGTCCGGGACTAAAAGTAAACAGCGATGGTTCTGTCGATTTATACTTTGGTCCAACTCCGCCTGCAAGCGGTGAGTCAAATTGGGTTCCAACAGATCCAAAAGGCAAGTTCGAAATATTAGCACGCTTTTACGGCCCAACACCTGCCTTACGTGATCAAAGCTGGAAATTAACTGATCTAGAAAAAGTTAAATAGCACAAACAAACTATTAATATTTCTTTTTAAATCGCATAAAATGAAAAAAAATATTATCCTTCTTATTACAATGTGTGCCTTAACAGCATGTAATCAAAGTACTAAAACCGAAAATACAAATTCAACTAATTTGGAAAGCGACAGTTCTAAAAACAAGACTGTCTCATTACCTCCAGGTCCAGATACTTCAGTAAAAATAACTACCGAATATGCACGCTTAGCCGCAAAAGACGCTTATTTTTGGGCTTGGCCAATGGTAAACATCTACAATCGACGCCTTGCCTTTACACAAGTAAAAGAACTTGCAATGGCAGGTCCTTTAATACAGGCTCCTTTAAATCATTTTGGAATGCTTACAGATTATGTAATTCCTACTGAAAGAGCTGTAGCTTGTCCTAATCAAGATGTTGTGTACGGAATTGGTTCACTTGCTTTAGATAAATCGCCAGTTGTGATACAAGTTCCTGATTTTGGTAAACGTTTCTGGGTTTATCAGGTTGTAGACCTTCGTACAGACAGCTTTGCAGAACTTGGTCAAATGTATGATACAAAACCCGGATTTTATTTATTGGCAGGAAGGGATTGGAACGGAAAAGTTCCTGATGGGATAATAAAAGTTTTTCGTTCTAAAACAAATACAGGAATTGTCGGGCCGAGAGTTTTTATGGATGACACTCCCCAAGATCGTCAAGCAATACAACCATTACTGCAATCCATTATGATGTATCCGTTAGCTGATTTTGATGGAAAGACAAAAAAAATAGATTGGAACAAAATTCCAAAAACCGAAGGCGCATCAATGGGCAACGCAGAAATGTCATGGGTAATTCCTGAAAAGTTTTTTGACGAACTCCCAATTGTACTCGCTGATGCACCTCCGCTACCTGGAGAAGAAGCACGTTACGCACAGATATTAGCCGTAATTGAAGCAGCAAAAAAAGATCCTTTACTAAAAAAAGCAATGATTGAAGCTGCGACAGAAGTAGAAAACCAAATAATTAAACCGTTGTTTGAATTTCGTAATTTCGGAAAACAACTCCCTTACAATTGGAGTACAATTACTAACGGAGCCTCTTTTGGTACGGATTATTTTACCAGAACCGCAACAGCTAAATCAAATATTCTAGTTAACAAACCTGAGCAGGCAAAATACTTTTATCAGGATCTTGATTCGCAAGGAATACGATTAAATAGTACTTCAAAATATACTGTTACGTTTACAAAGGAACAAATGCCTCCAGTAAATGGCTTTTGGTCTTTGACATTGTACAATCAACACCATTTTTTTGAATTGAATAATTTAAACCGTTATTCGTTAGGAACAAAAAACAAAACAATGAAAACAAACCCCGATGGTTCCTTAACCATATATGTACAATCTAATCCACCAGCAAAAGATCAAGAATCAAACTGGCTTCCTGCTCCCAAAAAAGGAGAATTTTCTCTTTATTTGCGTACATACTGGCCAAAAAAAGAAATACTAGATGGTAAATGGACACCGCCTGCAGTAACGAAAGTAAAATAAAACATACAATCAAAAAATTAATCCGGTTTGTGAAAGCAAATCGGATTTTTCAATTTTATACAACTACTCTTCAAAAACCTTATTCTCTCCTATCTTAATTACTTTCAATAAACGTTGACTTAAATTTCGTACATTAGTTTAACCAAAAAAACTTAATCATCAGACTATGATAAAAAAAATAATTTTATTGACAGTTTTAATATTAGGAACAAAAGCTATTGCTCAAGATCAAGGTTTCAAAATTCCCGACTACAAAGCAATTGAAAAAGAAATACAAGACAAAAAATCGGCATTTTATTATCCTCAATTAGTGGAGAGATTAGTAAAGAACGATACTCTGCTAACACACGATGATTTCACCCATTTATATTTTGGTTACGTTTTTCAACCCAAATACAATGCTTTTTGGAAATCGCCAAACGAAAAAAAACTAAATGAAATTTACGGTAAAGAAAAACTGGAAAACAAAGATTACGATGAAATTATCAAACTAATTAACAATAGTTTAAACGAATTTCCATTTGATCTGAGACAACTCAATCTTCTAGCCTATACTTATCACTTAAAAGGCGATGAAGTAAATTCAAAAATTGCTTCTTTTAAATTTCACAGCATCATGAATGCTATTTTATCTTCGGGCGACGGAAAACAATGCGAGACAGGATTTCATGTTCTTCTTGTTGAGCATGAATATGTAATGCTTAATGTTTTTGAACTAGAAAGTAAATCACAATCTTTAGTAGATCATTGTGATTATTTAAGCTTCGAAAAAGGCAAATATCAAGTTGACGGCATCTATTTTAATATCGAAAAAATGCTCGAAAATGAATCTAAAGTTTTGAGGTAAAAGCATGAATTTATAATTCAATGAAAATAATAGAGGTTAGAAATAAAGATTATAAAGCATTAAGAATTCTATTTTTAGAAGAAAGAAAAAGAACTTTTACATGGCTCAATTCTTCTGAATTTCAATTAGATGATTTCGAAAAACATACACAAGGCGAATTAATTTTAACGGCTCTGCAGGAAGATATTCCCATTGGTTTTATTTCAATCTGGACGCCTACTAATTTTGTACATCATTTATACATTCATCATAAATATCAAAATAAAGGTATCGCCACTGAACTATTAAAAGCCGCAGTCTCCAAAACTAATTTTCCACTCGCTTTAAAGTGTTTAGAAAATAATCTAAAAGCCGTTGACTTTTATAAAAGAAAAGGCTTCATCGAAAAACGAAAAGGACAATCTGAAAATGGAACTTATATTTTATTTGAGTTAAATAAATCATTAACCGTAAACTAAAAGCTGCCAACCAAAAATCATGAAACAAGAAATTCAATCCTACAATGATTCTCAAAACATCGAAGACAAAGAGATAAGCAATCTTTTATATGCAGAAATTAGTGCATTCCTAATTGAAGCTGAAAACAAAATCTGGCATCGGCATCCCGTTTGGTTTTTAGATGGAAATCCAATTGTAGGTTATAGCAAACTAAAAGACTCTGTTAGACTTTTATTTTGGAGCGGACAATCATTTGAGGAATCTGGTTTGCAAAAGGAAGGAAATTTTAAAGCCGCCGAAGCACGATATACAGATGTTAAACAAATCAATCTTGATGATTTAAGACGATGGCTCGAAAAATCAAAAAACATTCAATGGGATTATAAAAATATAGTAAAACGCAAAGGACTTTTAATTCGTATAAAATAAAACAATGAACTCTTTTCTTCAACAAAAAAAACATTTGTAAGAAATTCAACCTTTTTTCAATTAAAATCTATTACTTTTAGAACCCAAAAAAACATTTTATTAGAATAATGGCAGTAAAGAAAAGCGTCCTAGAGCAAAAATCGAATAAAGAATTAGAAGAATATATTAAACTAGATACTACGTTTGTCCCTCAGGCAACAAAAATAGCTTATGAAATTCTTAAAACAAGAGGTAAAGATTTTTCAGTTGACGAAATGAATTCTATTAATTTATTAATCAATAAGCCTGATGAAAAGAAAAAAGATTTACCTATACATTCAAATCATATAAAAGCCTCGAATTTTATTTATTATTCAGCTGGATTAGGAGTTTTAAATTTGTTTTTATCTAGTGAACTTCTAAAAGATAAAGCTGCAATGATAAGTGGTATTGGCGCTCTATTCTTTATCTTACTATTAGGCTTTCTAATTAGAAAAGGCTACACTCAAATTAAATATGGACTATTGTTTTTATCTATAATTGGTTTATTTGGTTTTATTCCTCAATTAATTTATAATCTTCAATATTTTCCAATAAATGGAATCATTAATCTGTGCCAATTTATTCTTCAAATTTTGGCTTTAGTGCTTTTATTTATGATTCCTAAAGATTTTCTAGGTCAACAAAATAACACCTCTTTATGAACCTAAAAAAAATAAAAGTCTATCATCTATTTTGGATCGTTGCGCTGCTCATTTTAATTATCGGATTCATTCAGAACAACGATGATCCAACGGCTAATCTAGATATCAATATTCACGATACTTATTACGTAGTACGTAATTTTGACAGTACTATCTTTTTATTTATTTGCTATTTCATAATGGGATTTGGCTATTGGCTTGTTCAAAAAGTATTCAAAAAACAACTTGTAAAATCTTTAACTATACTTCATTCTCTGATTTTTATTGGCAGTTTTGTAATTTATTGGATTGTTTTACTTTATAGTAAGATGTTTCTGCAAAAACCCCAATACCCTTCATTCTTGAGTGATTATCAATTAATAAACTTAACTTTAGTTCTGGAATTATTAATAATTACTTCTGTCGGTTTACCCATATACATTATCAATTTATTAATTGGGCTTATTAGAAAAAAGCAAACAGAAATACTTTCAAAAATCTAAAACACCAAAATCCAAAATCTAAAATCATAAATCTAAAATCATAAATCTAAAATCATAAATCTAAACCTTCTCTGTCTGAAACACCCCTTAAAAATGTCTTTTAAGCACCCTAACATATTGATTTTTAAACAATAACTTTGATGTTCAACTATTAAAAATTAATAATTATGAGTGCAGCAGATTTTACCACAACAATAGCAGTCGATCAATCTCCAGAAGAAGTTTTTAACGCTGTTACCAATGTTCGTAATTGGTGGTCGCAGGAAATTGAAGGAAATACAGCGCAATTAAATGATGAATTTGATTATCATTTTGAAGATATTCATCGCTGCAAAGTAAAATTAATTGAAGTTATTCCAAATCAAAAAGTAGTTTGGCTGATTGAGAAAAACTACTTTAAATTCACGGAAGACAAAACAGAATGGACAAACACAAAACCTACTTTTGAAATTTCAGAAAAAAATGGAAAAACAGAACTTCGTTTTACTCATTTTGGATTAATTCCAGAATACGAATGCTTTGAAATCTGTCAAGATGCTTGGACAAATTATATACAAAACAGCTTAAAAAAATTAATCACAACAGGCAAAGGCGAACCCAATGCAGCTGGAAAACCACAAACCGAAAACGAAAAGAAACTATCATCTAAATAAATTTCATAAATTCGTGATACAAAACCAGAATCTATGAATCCTATTTTAAGAAATATACTTGCCGTTATTGTCGGCCTTTTTGTTGGAAGTGTTGTTAATATGAGTATTATTTTAGTCAGCGGTTCTATAATTCCGCCGCCAAATGGAGCAGACAATACAACAATGGAAGGTTTGCAAGCCACCATGCATTTATTTGAACCCAAACATTTTCTATTTCCTTTCCTGGCGCACGCTCTCGGAACGTTTGCCGGCGCATTAACAACAGCCCTAATTGCTGCAAATCATAAAACAAAATTAGCCTTAGTTATAGGAGGTTTCTTTTTATTAGGAGGAATTGTAAGCGTTTGTTCTTTACCGTCTCCAATATGGTTTACAATTGTCGATTTAGTTTTTGCTTATATCCCAATGACATACTTGGCATTAAAGTTAGTTGCGAAGAAATCCTAAATTTGGAAAAAAATGGATGAGAAATCAACTCAAACAAAACCCGCCAAAATGTGCTACGAACATATTGGCGGAAAACTTGGTCAGCTGCTTGCCGTAACTTTTGCAGAAAAAGGCTGGATTGCAAAAAAGAATCCAGCTGATAAACATTTCTATATTACAGATTTGGGCTTAACAGAATTTACGAAACTAGACATCGATCTCAGCCAGATAAAACCTGAAAAATTATAGTCCATTCTCTAAATTCCGTTTCTATTTTCTTTAAATCCTTCTAAATTTCATAACTTAGTTAGCTGTTAATCACAATATCATGACTAGGAAAGAAATTGCGCAAAATTTTTTAAAACTTGCGGCTGGCGGTCACTCACACGAAGCATTTCGGCTTTATGTGGGCAAAAAATTTAAACATCACAATGCTTATTTCAAAGGTGATGCCGACACTTTAATGCTGGCAATGGAAGAATCGGCAAGGACAAACCCTAACAAAATTTTTAAAATTCATCATATTTTAGAAGACGAAAAGTTAGTTGCAGTACATTCGCATTTAAAACAAACCCCAATAGATATAGGTTTCGCTGTAGTTCATATTTTAAAATTCAAAGCCGATAAAATTATAGAATTATGGGATTTAGGACAATCAATTCCCACAGAAACTATTAACGAAAACGGAATGTTTTAACTCGCTTACAGTCCCAGTTTTAAGTAAATCACTAAACTGATACTGAAAATAGAATTCAAAAAAAAATACAATGGCAAAAAATAAAACTACAGAAACTCAAAGCAGCGTTACTGATTTTATAAATACGGTTGAAGACGAGGCGAAAAGAAATGATGCTTTTGAGCTTATTAAAATAATGCAGCAAATAACTGGTTTTGAACCTAAAATGTGGGGACCAAGTATTATAGGTTTCGGGTCGTATCATTATAAATATGCCAGCGGACATGAAGGTGACGCTCCTTTGGCCGCTTTTTCTCCAAGAAAATCAGCGACCACAGTTTACTTTTTCTTATCCGAAAATACCGAAAAGGAACTTGTAAAACTAGGAAAACATAAATCATCAAAAGCGTGTATTTACATCAAAAAATTGACTGATATTGACCTCGAAATCTTAAAAAATGTAATACTGCTTTCGATCAAAGAAGTTCAAAATTTATATCCAACAAAATAAAAAAATGAATTCCGTTTTACCCGAAAATAGCTCACAGCATCTCAATGATCGTTTTGCATTTGAGAGTATCGTTTTTGTATTTATTATTATAACTTTTGTTTATTGTTTTTATAGACGGAAAAAAATATACCAGCATCTCAAGGAATCCAAAGATTATAATGGTTTTCCAAATATCAGACTTTATTCCAGTTTATTGTTCGTATTTATTATTGCCATAACCTTAGTTTTTAACTACATAATGAAGCTGCTATTATAAATATATCCATAACCAACAAACACCCCAATTCTTAAAAAATGGTAACATTCCTAATTTTACTTTTTGTACTAGTGCTTATAGCCTATAATTTTTTACGGCATCCAAAATTTGGAAAAAAACCATCGGGCGAAAGACTGGCTTTAATTCAGAAATCTCCACAATATAAAAATGGAAAATTCGAAAACCAAAACTTTACGCCGGATCTAGCCGAAGGAGCAAATTACTTTTCGGTTTCTTATGAATTCTTCTTCAAAAAAGTAGAGAGAAAAATCCCTGCCGATTTAATCCCTTCTATTAAGACTAATTTGCACGAAATTCCACTTCATCAAGATGTATTAGCTTGGTTTGGACATTCCTCCTATTTTATTCAATTAGAAGGAAAACGTTTTTTAATAGATCCTGTTTTCAGCGGAAACGCCTCTCCTATTTCGGGCACAACAAAGGCTTTTAAAGGAACAGATGTTTATACTGTTGACGATTTACCAGAAATTGATTATTTATTGATTACACACGATCATTACGATCATTTAGATTACGAAACGATTCTAAAACTAAAAGCAAAAACAAGAAAAGTAATCACAGCACTTGGTGTAGGTTCACATTTTGAATTTTGGGGATTTCAGAAAGAAAATATCATTGAGAAAGACTGGTATGAAAAAATAGAACTTGATGAGAATATAATACTTCACACCACCCCATCCAGACATTTTTCTGGTCGAAGTTTTACGCGCTGCAACACGCTTTGGACTTCTTTTGTTCTTGAAACCAAAGACTTCAAAATATATCTGGGCGGCGACAGCGGTTACGATTCTCATTTTGCCGAAATTGGTCAAAAATTTGGGCCTTTTGACATTGCTTTAATAGACAACGGTCAATACAATAAAAACTGGAAATACATTCATAATATGCCCGAAGATGTTATAAAAGCAATGCACGATTTAAAAGCAAAAAGAGTTTTTCCTGTTCATTCTTCGAAATTTGCATTGGCTCTTCACGCTTGGGACGAGCCTTTAAAAAAAGTAACCGAATTGAATCGTTTACATGAAAAACCACTTCCATTAATTACACCTTTAATTGGAGAAATAGTGGAATTGAAAAACGAAAACCAAGAATTTAAACAATGGTGGAACGGAATAAATTAAATTAGTATTACTGCAAAAAAACATGAATACCTCAAACTATATAATTCGAAACGCTCTTCCTTTAGAATTTGAAAAAATAGGACAACTATTAATTCAGGTTTATTCACAACTAGAAGGTTTTCCGAAAGAAAATGAACAGCCCAATTATTATAAAATGCTGGCAAATATCGGCGATTTTACAAAACATCCAGAAACGGAACTTCTCGTGGCTGTTGATGAAAAAGGTATAATTCTAGGAGCTGTCGTTTACTTTAATGATATGCAATATTACGGTTCTGGCGGAATTGCAACTCAAGAACAAAACTCGGCAGGATTTCGTTTATTAGGCGTTGACAATAAGGCACGCGGAAAAGGAATAGGAAAATTATTGACACAGGAATGCATAAAAAAAGCAGCCGAAAACAAACGAAATCAACTTATAATCCATTCTACTTTAGCCATGAAAACGGCTTGGAAAATGTATGAAAACATTGGTTTTAAAAGATCTGAAGATCTAGATTTTATGCAGGGAGAATTGGCTGTATTTGGCTTTAGATTACCTGTTTCATAAAAACCAATCCGACTTACTTAATTTGCTGCAAAAAAACACTAAAAATGACAACATCAAATTTCAATTTACAACCCGATTTCTTAGAAAATGAGACTATAAAATTGATTCCGCTAGAGGAAAATCATTTTGAAGCATTATTTCAAGCCGCATCTGACCCGCTGATTTGGGAACAGAATCCTGTAAAAAACCGACATGAAAGAGAAGGTTTTAAAACTTTTTTTGAAATCATAAGTACAAAAAATCCGTTCTTAATTCTAGACAAAAAAACCAATGAAATAATGGGAACCACAAGTTTCTATGATTTCAATCCCGAAAAATCCAATGTTGGAATTGGCTACATTTTTATTACAAGAAAATACTGGGGCGGTCCTTACAATAGTTCAATTAAAAAATTATTGATAGATTATGCTTTTCAGCACGTCGATTCAATTCTTTTTCACGTTGGAGCAGAAAATTTCCGCTCTCAAAAAGCCGTTTTAAAACTCGGGGCAGAAAAAATAAATGACATCATATTTACTATTAATGGTATCGAAGTACCGTATTTTGAATATGAATTGAAGAAAAAGTAAATTACAAAATGGTAGTCTTTCATTTTGCTTCTTGCATCTTTTAAGACTCACATCAAAAAAAATATAAATGAAAAGAATAACTGTTTTCTGCGCTTCAAGTTTTGGCACCGAAAAAATTTACGAAGAACAAGCAATTGCTTTAGGAAAAACTTTAGCCGAACAAAATATAGAATTAGTTTACGGCGGCGCAAATGTAGGTTTAATGGGCGCTGTTGCAGATGGAGCTTTAAACGCAGGAGGAAAAGTAATTGGCGTGCTCCCTAATTTTTTAAGATCTAAAGAAATTGCTCATTTAGGTTTAACCGAACTAATTTTGGTAGAAAGCATGCACGAGCGTAAAACAAAAATGAATGATCTGTGTGATGGAGTAATTGCACTTCCCGGCGGTTTTGGAACTCTAGAAGAATTGTTCGAAATGCTGACTTGGGCACAATTAGGACTGCATAAAAAGCCAATTGCTATTTTAAATGTAAATGGTTTTTATGATGCGCTGATAGCATTACTGCAGACAATGACAGAAAAAGGATTACTGAAAGAAGTCAACCAAAAAATGCTTTTGGTAAGTGATACTATTGATGATTTGCTTTATCAAATGAAAAATTATGTCGCTCCAACGGTAGGAAAATGGATTGACAAAAAAGAACTATGAGTTAGATATTTAGAGTTACAAGTAAAAAATTAAAGTTACATTTACGAATCAATCCTGCTTCTAACAAACAACATATAACTTCGATAAAAAATGATAACAGAAAACAACAAATTTGCAAAAGCCGAAATGCTGATTCGAAAACCTGTTTCAGAAGTTTTTAAAGCTTTTATTGATCCTCAAATAACAAGTAAATTTTGGTTTACAAAAGGATCTGCCAAATTAGAAGAAAATACCGAAACGGAATGGACATGGGAAATGTATGATTTTTCGCTTTTGGTAAAAACTCTTATTTTGGAAGAAAACAAAAAAATCGTTGTTGAATGGGGAAATACTGGCGAAACAACTTTAGTCGAATGGATTTTTACGCCATTAAACGAAAATGAGACTTTTGTAAGTATTACAAATTCAGGTTTTGAAGGAGATGCTGATAAAATAATAGATCAAGTTCGCAATTCAACCGAAGGCTTTACTTTGGTTTTAGCAGGAGCAAAAGCGTATTTGGAGCATAATTTACAATTGAATTTAGTTTTAGATCGTTTTCCAAAGGGATTAGCGTAAAACTTTATTTTTACCGCAAAGCACGCTAAGATTTTTTTGAGAGCCGAAAAAAAATAACGCCCAGTTATGTCATTTCGACGAAGGAGAAATCACACTCGAAACTCGACAACGATTGGAGAATATTTGGAACGGAATTTCTTGTGTGATTTCTCCTTTCAGTCGAAATGACATAAAATGAGAAAATATTAGCGCACTTTGCGAGATCAAAAAGAAAACAACTTTAAATTAATTTTTACTCCAAATGGAAACAAAAAAACCAGAAAATATCGACGAATATATTGGCGCATTTCCAAATGATGTTCAAGAAATTTTAGAGAAAGTTCGAATGACAATTCAGAAAGCAGCACCAGATGCCAAAGAAAAAATCAGTTATTCTATGCCTGCTTTTGAACAAAATGGAATCGTAGTTTATTTTGCTGCATATAAAAATCATATCGGTTTGTATGCATTACCAAGCGGTCACGAAGCTTTTGCCGAGGAACTTTCAAAATACAAATCAGGAAAAGGTTCTGTTCAATTTCCTTTAAAAGAAAAAATGCCCTATGACTTGATTACTAAAATTGTAAAATTTAGAGTAAAAGAAAACCTTGAAAAAGCGAAAAAGAAATAAGTCTAAATGAATTTAACGGAACATTATAATCAACTTTATAAAAGCGCTTCTGAAGCTATTTTAAACAAAAAATATAATTTAGATTCTTATATTAATGATAGTTCAGATTCTAGATTTGGAATTACACTTCTTACTCGTCCAAATGAAAAAGTTAATACCGAAATTCAGCAGTTTTTAGACAAATTAAAAGCAGTTGAACCCTCTCAGTATTATTATCCAAACTCGGACATTCATATTACCGTACTCTCTATTATTTCATGTTACCAAGGTTTTAGCTTAGATAAAATTGCTGTTGAAGAATATGTAAAAACGATTCAAAAAAGTTTAATAGATCTGGGCGAAATCACGATCGAATTTCGAGGTGTTACAGCCTCAAATTCAGCAATAATGATTCAAGGTTTCCCCACAGATGAATCTTTGAATAACTTACGAAATAAACTTCGAGAAAACTTCAAAAATTTAGCTTTAGAACAAAGCATAGACAGCCGATATTCCATTTCTACAGCGCATTCAACAGTAATGCGTTTTACAGAAAAACTTGTAAATCCCGAGAAACTAATTGAAATTACAGAAGAGTTTCGCGATTACGATTTTGGATCTTTTATAGTGAAAAAAATAGAACTAGTCTTTAACGATTGGTATCAAAGAGAAAAAAACACAATTCATTTGAAAAACTTTGACGTATAACGTTTTAAACTACTGAAAACCCAGCTGCTTTCTCAATTCTAAATTTAAGCTGTATTGTTCTTGAATTGGAATAATTTTTCGTGTGCTTGTATTAATATCGCTTCCTTCAGCCGTCCAAAGAAAAGGATAAAAATTAAAGACCTCGTCGCCTTTTAGTTTCGATACCTCGTCACGCCATCCATTCCATCTGTTTCCTTCATAGAACTTATCCAAATCATTATTAAAACAAAAACCTAGAAACTCAGAATAAGTAATATCAAGCGGTTCATATTCTAAATTATCAGGCGAAAAATAATAAATCTTCCCTAAATCATTTCCTAGTCCGCCGCCATTCAATACATAAAAGCCACCAATTGCATCATCCGCAATTAATAAAAAAGAAGGTGTTTCGCCAAATTCATTAAACGATTTTCCTTTATTCCAATCAGGTAAAGTTCTATTAAATCTTGAATTTCCAGAACCCAAAATTCGAATCCAGCCATTGTCGACTAAAATACCGCCGGTCATAAAAACAACCGCTCCCATAGTCGAACGAGTTGTTACTTGGGTTTTATACAAAACTTCTTTAGCTTTTACCACATCAACAGGTAAAACCTCAACCTTATTTTTTGCCGTTTTAATCCAATCTTCAACAACCGGCCAGCCCGGATCAGCTTTATCTATAAGTTCTTCTGCTTTTTTCATTTTGTTCTGTGCACTTACCGTGTAAGTAAAACATATCATTATAATTAATAGAAAATTTCGTATCATCTATGCGATTTATAACTTTAAAAATTGCCTAACCTTTCTTCAAAATACTTCCCAAACCACGTCCAATCTGCTCAATAGCTTCTAAACTTTTGGTTAACGGCGTTGCGGTAAAATCTTCGTAAGCGTCCATAGAACTCTCTTTTCGATCATCTTGCGGATAAACTAAAATAATGTTATTGTCTCCGAAGAATTTTTCGATTTTTTGAGGAATTCTCTCAAAAATAGATTGATAAGACACAGACCCCTTTCTAGACAAATTAAAAACAATTAAATCATTTGGTTTTATTTCATCTGAAATCGCTTCAAAATTATCCCAATCTAAAATACTTTTAAAGCCGAATTTCGCATTTAGTTTCAAACTATTGGCAATCTGCTGAATAGTTTGATGCGTTTTATATTCTGCATAAATTACAATCGGAATACTTAGTTCTTGCGATAATCTTGAAATTTTCTGCAGTAAAAGCTGAAAACCTACGCCTCTTTCAGAAAATGGCGGACAAATAAATACCAGTCTTTTATCTTCTATAAATGTTTTTTGAAAACGGCAGATGAATAAACTTTTATCAACATTATTAATAATCGAATCTACGTTTTCACCAAAAATTTTATCTAAAAATCCTGTTTTTCTCGGCCAGCCCACAATCACAATATCCGACATGATTTCTTTAGAAGTTCTTGCAATACCACTTGCAGGATTATGATCAATTCTGGCAATTGTATTAATCTTAACTTCAGAAGCTGAACCTTGAATTACGAATTTATCGACTGCTTTTCGGTACTTTAAAATATTCTTTTCGGCTTGATCATTATTAGGTACAATGGTTAAAAGCGTAACCGGATTAGCCGATTTTTTGTCTTTTATTAAAAGTGCAAAATCTAATAAACTCGCTGTCGCCGAAGTTTTAGCGAGCGGAATCAAAATATGTTCGTCTAATATTTGATCTTTATCTGCATCTTCTGTAGAAACTTCTTCTTCGCAAATAGCGATTTTTTTTGCTGCTTTTTCAGTTGCAAATGAAGCCACAATACAAGTAATCAGAATCAGAATAATAGTTCCGTTCAAAATATTCTCATCAAGAATTTTAGCTTTAAAACCCACTAAAATCACGGCTAGAGTTGCCGCAGCATGCGCACTGCTTAATCCAAAAATAAGCTGCCTTTCAGTCTTAGTATATTTAAAAACAACTTGAGTAAAAAAGGCGGCAATCCATTTTCCAAAAATAGCCACAACACTCAAAGTTGCTGCAACAATTAAAGCCGTTGGTCCGCTTAAAATCACACTTATATCAACAAGCATTCCCACAGAAATCAAGAAAAACGGAATAAATAATGAGTTTCCAATAAACTCAATTCTATTCATTAAAGCTGACGAATGCGGAATTAAAGGATTTAATGCCAGTCCCGCAACGAAAGCACCAATAATAGGCTCTACTCCAGCTACTTCTGCCAAAAAAGCGGCAAAGAAAACTACTGACAGCACAAAAATATAATGCGCGTGTTTTTCGCTTTCTAATTTTTTGAAAAACCATTTTGCAATTCTCGGAATCACTAAAAACATAATGGCCGAAAAAATGGCAAGTGAAACACCGAGTTTTATCCAGAAAGCCTGATTTAAACTTCCTTGTGCGCTTCCCATAATTACCGCAAGAATAATCAAAACGGCTGTATCTGTTAAAATTGTTCCTCCTACTGTTATGGCAACCGCTTGATTTTTTGCAATACCCAGCTTACTTACAATAGGATACGCAACCAAAGTGTGCGTTGCAAACATGCTCGCTGTTAAAAAACTCGCATTAAAATCATATTTTAAAAGATAAAAACAAACGGGGAAACCAACAGAAAGCGGCAGAATAAAAGTAAAAAAACCAAATAATAAACTCTTATTACGATTGGCTTTGAACTCGTTCATATCCAATTCTAAACCCGCAATAAACATAATGTATAAAAGTCCTATGGTCGAAAATAAATCAATTGCGGAATTCTTGGCAAGTATATTAAGTCCGTGCGGCCCAATGATTACTCCAGAAATGATAAGACCTATAATCCCTGGAATATTTATTTTTTTAGTAAAATGGGAGACAACAAGATAATAAAAAGTATTAACGAAAAAATTAATACTGGGTTGCTTAACGGTAATTCGAATTCTTGTAAAAAATGCTTGAAAAATTCTATCATAGTGTAATTTTAATCTTCATTGTGGTATTTTAATTTTCTCTCAAAATGGTGTCTTAAATTAGAATATTTTTTATCTGAAGATATAATTAATTTTGTTTTAGCGAAAGTCAAAACACATTGTTTTTGCACTTGCATCTATTACAAAAATACCTAAAAAAAATTACTAAACTCTTTACTAAAGCCTTATATTAACTAATTAAATTTAGTTCCTTGTCAAATTATTAAAATTTAATATCTTTTTTAACAAAATCGCAAGATTTCTAATTGAAAGTAAAACTTCATTGCATTATTCAATTATCTTTGTCATAACAAAAATTGAACAATGGAAGAATGTATCTCTGTTTTTGATATGCTTAAAATTGGTGTCGGCCCTTCGAGCTCACACACTTTGGGGCCTTGGAGAGCCGCCGAACGCTTCTTAGAAGAGTTAAAAAATGAATCGCTTTTAGATCAAGTTACTCGAGTAAAAGTCGATTTGTATGGATCACTTTCTTTAACCGGTAAAGGACACGCCACTGATTTATCAGTAATGCTGGGCTTAAGCGGTCAAGATCCTGAATATATTCCAGTAGAAAACATTGCTGGAATTATAAAAAACATTGAAGATACAAACGAGATCATTCTCGCAGATCAATATAAAGTTCCTTTTTATTTTCTTCAAGATATTGTTTTCAATAAAGAGTTTCTTCCTTTTCATGCAAATGGACTGAAATTTACTGCTTACAAAGCGGATGACTCTGAATACGAATCTACATTTTACTCTATTGGCGGCGGTTTTGTTGTAAAAGAAGAGCGCGAAAATGCCAAAATTAAAGAGGTAATAAAATGTGCCTTTCCGTTTCCAATACAAAATGCCGTTGAGCTTCTAAACTATACCGTTACGGAGCAAAAATCAATTTCGGAAATTGTTCATGAAAACGAAAAATCGATGCGTTCTGAAGATGAAATTCACTCAGAACTTATGCGTATTTGGAATACTATGCTTGAATGTATGTATATAGGCTGTCATACGGGAGGAATTCTTCCTGGCGGATTACATGTGCGCAGAAGAGCTTTTGATATGCATCAAAATCTAATTGGTTTATCCAACTACAACGATCCGCAATCGTGGCTTGAAGAAATAAGAAAAACGGAAGTAAAATTTCGTCAAATCTTAAAATGGGTAAGCTGTTTTGCACTTGCTGTAAATGAGGTAAATGCGTCGTTAGGACGTGTCGTTACAGCTCCAACTAATGGAAGTGCCGGCGTAATTCCAGCTGTTTTGATGTACTATTTAGTAATTGAGAACCATAAAGCCGGCGAAAAAGAAATCAAGCAGTTTTTGATGGTTGCTGGAGAAATTGGAAGTATTTTCAAAAAAGGTTCTACTATTTCTGCTGCAATGGGCGGTTGTCAAGCCGAAATTGGCGTTTCGTCATCAATGGCAGCAGCAGCTTTATGCGAATTAATGGGCGGAACTCCTGCTCAGGTTTTAATGGCTGCTGAAATCGCGATGGAACATCATTTAGGTTTAACTTGTGATCCTATTGGCGGATTAGTTCAAATTCCGTGTATTGAAAGAAATACAATGGGCGCCATAAAAGCTATAAATGCAGCCGAATTAGCACTTGAAACTGATTCTAAAAATGCAAAAGTGCCTTTAGATAAAGTGATTAATACTATGTGGCAGACGGCAAAAGATATGAATTCAAAATACAAAGAAACCTCTGAAGGAGGATTAGCTGTTGCTGTAAATATGGCTGATTGTTAAAACATTGGTTTACAATAGATTAAAATGATTTTTTTTCACGCAGATTTGGCAGATTTTAGCAGATTAAAATAACAAATCTGCTAAGATCTGCCTAAATCATTTTAAATCTGCGTGAAATAAAAAATCGGTCTAAATCTTTTTACCTCAATTGCTATCGGGAATGCCTAAACAACAATTTCATGAAAAAACGTTACTTTTTACTTCTTTTTTGCTCTGTTTTACTGCATTCGCAACAGCGCTATTTTCTAAACTCAGATACTCGACTTTATACGGCAGCTAATACTGATGCTGATTTCTTGGGTTATTTTAAATATGGAGCTGAAGTTCGATTATTATCTGAAAGTAAAAATGGCTGGTATAAAATACAAGCCGATAATTTCAACGAAGGTTATATTCCTGAGAAATTTGTAGCCAAAAGTTTAAACGCTAGAGATGTTAAGATAAAAGATAATGAAAACCCAATTTTAGAAGGCGGCGACGCTTATTATGGCGGTAATCATTTATTTGTTTTAGCTGCAGCTTTAAAAGCGAGAGCTTTACCAGATAAAAACTCCAAGATCAGAGAAATTTTATTTACTGGTGACCCAGTACCTGTAAATTATCTTCCAAAAAATTCAGAAGAATGGGTTAACATCAATGGTAATTTTGATGAAGAATACGCAAAATTCACTTTAAGAAAATTCCTTGGAGCAAGACCAAACTTTGAAACTTTATTAAAAGACTTCGACAAACTTGATGTTAATGCAATAACGGAACGTAAAACAATCAGCGAACGAATTGTTGAATTAGCTTGGAATAGTGAATATGACAAATTAACTCCAGCCTATCAACGCTATTATGAAGTTGTCAAACAGTTAAATGATCCTAAATTAATCGCTGATACCGAATTGAATATGGCACTTGCAAAAGGCTTGACCAAACATAAGCTGCCAGAACAAATTAGTGCATTTGTCAAAAAAGCCGAATTTTCATTGAAAGGAGTCAAAACAAAATCACTTTTCTTAACTCAAAAAGACTTATTAAAAATATTTGGAGAACCAGCAAAAAAAGCGAGCGTAGGTGATGAATGCGGTATTTATTTAAGTGACTTGTTTTATTATTACCCAGACTTACACGCATCTGTAGATGAAAAACAGAATCAAGCCGAAATTGTTAAGGTTTTTATCAATGAAAACAACAAGTTAATCTTAAATTCAGGTTCAGTTTTGGACAATACCATGTCCGAAAAAGCTTTCATTGAAAAATATGGGACTTATATCGAAGCTTCATTAAAATGGCCTCATATCTATTCTATATTAATGGAAGACAGTCAAATTAGAATAGAATTTAAAGACGGAAAACTATACAGCATCGAAATATTCTTTTATTGCTGATTCTCAATTTACAATTATTCAATACTTTTACATCATCAAAAAAAAATAAAATGTCAGTAGCAAAAAAAGATTATAAAAGAATCACAACAAAGTCATTAATAGAAATGAAAAGCAACGGAGAAAAAATCTCTATGCTTACTGCTTATGATTATACAATGGCTAAAATTGTTGATACCGCAGGAGTCGATGTGATTTTGGTGGGTGATTCTGCATCAAATGTTATGGCAGGTCACGAAACGACTTTGCCAATTACTTTAGACCAAATGATCTATCATGCTTCGTCTGTAGTTCGTGCTGTCGAAAGAGCTTTGGTTGTAGTAGATTTACCTTTTGGAAGCTACCAATCTGACCCAAAAGAAGCTTTACGCTCTTCTATCAGAATTATGAAAGAAAGCGGCGGACATGCAGTAAAACTTGAAGGCGGAAAAGAAATTAAAGAATCAATTAAAAAAATACTAAACGCAGGTATTCCAGTTATGGGACATTTGGGTTTAACTCCTCAGTCAATTTATAAATTTGGAACTTACAGCGTTCGTGCTAAAGAAGATGCTGAAGCAGAAAAATTAATTGAAGATGCTAAAATGCTGGAGAGAATTGGTTGTTTTGGAGTTGTTCTGGAGAAAATCCCTGCCGATCTAGCTAAAAAAGTAGCTGAAAGTATTTCAATTCCAGTTATAGGAATTGGTGCCGGAGGAGGCGTTGACGGACAAGTTTTAGTTATTCATGATATGTTAGGAATGAACAACGAATTTAGCCCGCGTTTTTTACGTCGTTACTTAAATTTATACGAAGAAATGACAACAGCTATTGGTCAATATGCAGCCGATGTTAAGTCTAGTGATTTCCCAAATTCTAATGAACAATATTAAGTCTAGACTATCTTAGACTTCTTAGATTCTAGACTTCTTAGATTTTTTTATTCTTTTAAAAATCTAAGAAGTCTAGAAATATATAAATCAAAAATTATGCATCAATTCAAAGAACTTTTGATTTGGAAAAAAAGTAGATTATTTTGTTCTAAAATATATTCAATAACATCAACTTTTCCTAATGATGAAAAGTTCGGAATAATTAATCAATTAAGAAGGGCTGCTGTATCCATTCCTTCAAATATAGCTGAAGGTTCTTCGAGAAATTCGAATAAAGATTTTGCTAGATTTTTAGAAATTGCTATTGGATCTGCTTATGAAGTTGAAACTCAACTTTTGATTTCATCTGATTTAGGTTTTCTAAATGAAGAAAACACAACAGAACTAATTAGTATGTTAGAAGAAATCACTA
This sequence comes from Flavobacterium sp. YO12, assembly GCF_004119495.1. Classification (GTDB taxonomy): domain Bacteria; phylum Bacteroidota; class Bacteroidia; order Flavobacteriales; family Flavobacteriaceae; genus Flavobacterium. The sequence goes on along the minus strand of NZ_NRQU01000025.1, from coordinate 24,079 downwards.
AAATGACTTCTAGATTTAGAGCAACTTTATTGTAAAAAAAACTAAAATTTAAGAAGTCCAAGTCAATCTAAAGTCTAATAAATCTAAGTCAGTCTAAAAATCTAAGCAGTCTAAGCCAGTCTAATTATGAAAATTATTTCAGACAAAAACAATCTCCAAGTTCTTCATGAAGACAATCACATTATTGTGGTTAATAAACGCGTAGGCGATATTGTTCAAGGTGATAAAACGGGAGATAAACCATTATCTGATATTGTAAAGGAATACATAAAAGCCAAATACAATAAACCCGGCGATGTTTTTTTGGGTGTGATTCATCGACTAGATCGTCCTACAACTGGTATTGTTGTTTTTGCGAGAACCAGTAAAGCATTGTCACGAATGAATGAATTGTTCAGTAATCGTGAAACTCAAAAAACGTATTGGGCAGTTGTAAAGAATAAACCTCAAGAAGCATCTGCTAAATTGGTACATTATTTAAAACGAAACGAAAAAAACAATACATCAAAAGCGCATTTAAAAGAAGTTCCAGACAGCAAACTAGCTAGTTTAGATTATAAAATAATCAAAGAACTTCAAAATTATACGGCGCTGGAAATTAATCTTCATACAGGACGTCATCATCAAATTCGTGCGCAATTAGCAGCAATTGGATCTCCCATAAAAGGAGATTTGAAATACGGTTTTGACCGAAGTAATCCTGACGGCGGCATTCATCTTCATGCCAGAAAATTAGTTTTTGTTCATCCTGTATCCAAAGAAAACATAACTATCATAGCGCCAACACCTGATGAAACGGTTTGGAATGCCATTTGATTTTTATGATATAATTGTTAATTTTTTAAATTTTATCGATTAACTTGCATAGACAAAAACAAGCTGATCATAAAATGGACTATAAAAACGACATCGGGTACAGAAAAGAAACGCTCAAAAAGTTATTGTATAACATTCAAAAAAGCGAAGATTTAATTGTACAAGCTTTGTACGATGACTTTAAAAAGCCTGAATTTGAAGCTGTCCTGACGGAGACAAATTATGTTATTTCAGAATTAAAAGATACGATCAAAAATATTAATGCTTGGGCAGAACCAAAACGAGTTTTTCCTTCTCTGCTTAATTTTCCTTCTACAGATTACATTTACAAAGAACCTTACGGAAATGTACTGGTTATTGCTCCTTGGAATTATCCATTTCAATTAGCTTTATGTCCGCTTATTGCTGCCGTTGCAGCAGGAAACAGAGTGGTTTTAAAACCCTCAGAACTTACTCCCCATACTTCTGCAATAATTGCAAAACTTATTGAAAAGACTTTCCATATTAATCATGTCGAAGTTTTTGAGGGCGGCGTTGAAGTTTCTAATAAATTACTAGCAAAACGCTGGGATTATATTTTCTTTACGGGCAGTGTTACGGTTGGAAAAGTAATTGCCAAAGCTGCTGCCGAAAATCTTACTCCCGTAACTCTTGAACTAGGCGGAAAAAACCCTTGTATTATTGATGAAACTGCTAATCTAAAACTTGCAGCAAAGCGAATTGTCTGGGGAAAATTTATTAATGCGGGACAAACTTGCATTGCACCAGATTATATTTTGATTCAAAAAAATATGAAAGTAAACTTTGTTACTTTCTTAATGGAAGAAATCATAAAAGCTTACGGTAAAAAAATGGACAAATCTCCGGATTTTGCACGTATAATTAATACAAAAAACTGGGTGCGTTTAGATCAGATGATTGAACGTGATAAAGTCATTTTTGGAGGTGAAACTAATGCCGACAAACTTTACATATCTCCTACCCTAATTGAAGAGCCAAGTTTAGACAGTCCAGTAATGAGCGAAGAAATTTTTGGCCCAATTTTACCAATTCTTGTTTATGAAACTGAAGACGACATTCATAACGTAATAAGTCGTTACGAAAAACCTCTTGCTTTTTATGTTTTTAGCGACGATAAATCGTTTGCAAAAAAAATGATCACAAGCTATTCTTTTGGAGGCGGATGTATCAACGACAGTGTAATTCATTTTTCGAACAAAAGACTTCCTTTTGGCGGTGTCGGGCACAGCGGTATCGGGGCTTATCATGGTCAAAGGAGCTTTGATACTTTCTCTCATCATAAAGCAATTGTAAAAAAAGCAAACTGGCTTGATTTACCTATGCGCTACGCTCCTTACAAAGACAAATTAGCTTCAATAAAAAGGGTATTAAGCTGGATTTAAGAGGCAAAAACAATTCTGGGTTTTTTAGACGAAATTGATTAAATATACTATATTTACCATTGACTATTATGGTACCAAACACAAACTATATTTAACAATTTTACTCTTAAAATGAAAGCTACACTTGACCAAATTGAAGACATCAAAAAAAATGGCTATTCAATAGATTTTTCAACTATTTTCAACTATGCCCTTGAAAATTTCAAAAAAATTGCATTGTATTCCGGGCTAATAATTCTAGTATTTTCAGTCGTAGTAGTAATTGTAATTATGGGATTAGCTGTAACTTTTTACGGCGTTAAAAGCCTGTCTGAGAATTTCTTAGAAAATTTTCAAATTCAAAACCTAAGCTACATTCAACAAGTAATAACTGCTGTTTCACTTGCTGCCGTTACCGCTGTATTTGCTCCTCTGGGCGCAGGATTCTTAAAAATGGCTGATTGTGCAGATAAAGACGAAGAATTTAATGTTTCTACAATTTTTACTTATTATAGAGCTCCGTACTTTGTTCAATTATTTGCAGTTGCTTTTATTATAGGACTTGTTACTAATGGAATTTCTTACTCTACAGAAAGCTTAGGCTTAGGATATTTAGGAACGGGAGTGTCTTTATTCATCAATTTTTTTACCTTTTTTACAATTCCACTAATCATTTTTGGAAATTTAAAAGCCATAGATGCTATTAAATCAAGTATAATCTTGGTAAGTAAAAACCCTGTTATAATATTCTGCCTATTTATAGTTGGATTTCTTGGCTCATTAGTAGGTCTTGTAGCTTGTTGTGTTGGTGTTATTTTTACAGCTGTTTTCAATACATCGATTACCTATGCGACTTATTTTTCAATTTTCAGCGAAGAAGAAGAGCAAGATTCAATTGATTCTATCGGACAATCAGATTTCGAATAAAAAGCAAAAAATTCAAATAAAAAGAGTTCAAACACATCTTTTTAGAATTTTTTAAAATGTTGTTTACGAAAACTAACTCTCTCAAAATATATGACGGAAAGCTATAGTTTTTTCAATGTATTGATTTCAGGAATTACCGCTTTTGGTAATTCTCTGAAATCAATCATGACAAAATCATACGCTCTGAGCCCCGACATTATTTTTTTCAATAGTCCAAAACTTATTATACTCGGACTTTCATTAGCTGCTTTTTTGGCATTATTAATCTACCAGTTTTTTAAAATTAAAACTAAAATTGGGTATTTTATTGAAAAAACGAAAGAAGCCGAAACAGCTAAAAAAGAATATCAGCTTTACATTTTATTTTTTGGAATTGCGGTTATTGTAATCGAGATCATTAATGAGATTTTCAAAATCCGCCCGAAAAGCTTATTAGTAACAAATGTTTCGATTGGATTCTTTGTCCTGTTCATTTACCTGCTGGTAGATAAAATAAAATGGCTGCGCGACAAAATTCAGAACATATTTATTACTTGTTTTTTTATATACATAAGCTATGTATGTTATAATATTGTTCGTCTCAGCAACGATGTTGTTCCTGTTATTGTTTTTTTAATCTCCTTTTTCTTCTCGTATAATATTTTAAAACCAATAAAAATATATTGGTTTTTTGTAGGTCTCACGTTTATATTTCTTCTTTCGACCGTTTCCTTTCATTTAATCCCGATAAAATCTTCTGTTTTATTAATTAATTTTTGCATTTTAATTTTCATTGTTAATCATGTAAAATATGCCGTTTTATCAAACAATGATGACAACTATCGATTTGCAAATGAAATTGTTCAAAAAGGAAGTTCATTAACAATTGCAACAAACCAGAAAGGTAAAATACTATTTTGCAGCGAAACCATTTATTCTATTTTAGGTTATCAGCCGGAAGAAGTTATTGGTTTAAACTTTTGGCACTTTGCAAAAGAAAACGAGCATAACGAAAAAGAACCAACACTAGATCGGGAAGAAAACAAAACTTATACTTGGAAGCTCAAAAGTAAAAACGGCGAATACAAACACATTCAATGGAAAGATAAAAAATTTACTGAAGATTTAATTATTAGTATCGGACAGGACGTAACAGAACAATTTAATGTACAAGACCAATACAAAAACCTAATTCAGACTGCAAGAGATATTATTTTTGAAATTGATGCCGATGGTAATTTTACATTCATAAATGAATTCGCTTACACACTTCTAGGCTACACAGAAAATGAAATATTAAAACATCATTATTCAAATTTTATTCACGAAAGCTACTCAATAAGCGCTGTAGATTTTTATGAAAATATTGTAATCAACGAAAACAAATTCCCTACGATCGAAATTCCTATTTTAAAGAAAAACGGACAAGAAATATGGATTTCTCAAAACATTATTATCCGTAAAAATGATTTAGGTCAAACAACTGGTTACGCCGGAATTGCAAGAGATATTACCGAAACTAAAAATGCTGAAAACGAGAAAAAAAGACGTCTCGAAAAAATTGAAGCATACAATAACTCCACCAAAAAACTATCAACTGCTGACTTTAGCAAATACCACAATTTAAACACAGTTCTTGACTACATTATTAAAGAAGCATCGATAGTAAGCAAATCAAACAGAGTCAGTTTTTGGAAATATCGAAAAGACCTAATTACTTGCAAAAACTTATTTAGCAGCGACAATCAAAGTCCAAGTGACAAAAATATATTAGATCAGGAATCTTATCCGATCTATTTTGAAACACTAAAAAATAAAGTTGTCATAAACGCTCCAGATGTTTTTAATAAACTAGAAACATCAGAATTTCAAAGACTCTACTTTACAAAAAACAACATAAAATCAATGCTCGACGTTCCTATTTTCTTGAACGGAAAACTGGTTGGTGTAGTTTGTTTTGAAAGCACAGAAGAAAAAAGAGATTGGGACAATGAAGACATTAACTATGCTAAAACCATATCAGATGTAATTTCACTTGCAATTTCATCGCAAATGAGATTAGATGCAGAGCGCAAATTAGAATTTAAAAGTCAGCTGCTTTCAGCACTTTCACTTTGTACAGAGAAATTTTTACTTAGCAAATCTACCGAAGAAATGTTTCAGGAAACTTATGATCTAATAGGAAAAGCCTCAAAAGCAGATCATATGTTTTATTATGAAAAAGACTTTCTGACCAATACTTTTACTCAAAAATACAAGTGGTCAAGAAACGGTGTAGAACATCAAATAACACCATTAAAACAATTAACCGAAGACAATCTAAAAGAAATTCATAAGGCTGTACTTAACAAAAGTATTTTGAAAACGTATACGCGTAAACTCAAAAAAACCTTTTTTAAACAACTTTTGCTTGACAATCAAATAAAATCAATTCTGATTCTGCCCTTGTATATCAATGATGTTTTTACTGGTTTTATAGGCTTTGACGACTGCACTTCTGAACGAAAATGGTCTGAAGAAGAAATTTACATCTTTCAGGTTTTAGCCAATAATATTTCATCGGCACTAGAGCGAAATCAAAATGAGGCTAAAATCCTAGAAAGCGAAGAGAAATTTAAGTTAATTGCCAACAATATTCCTGGAACAGTTTACCTGTCAAAATTTGACGCAATATCAACCAAAATCTTCTTAAACGACGAGATTAAAAACTTAACAGGTTATTCTAAAGCTGAATTTATAGAAAACAACTTATCCTTTTTATCACTTATTCACCACAACGATCGTGAAAAAGTAATTAAAAATCAAATCCACAATCTTCAAAACGGAATTCCGCTTCATAATGTTTACCGAATTAAAAGAAAAACTGGTGAATACATTTGGATCGAAGAATTTGGTGATGTCATAAAAAAAGGAGATGAAATAGAATTCGTAGGCGGTATTTATTTTGACATTACAAACAAAAAAGTGACCGAAGACGCTATAAAAGCAAAACAACTGGCGGAAGCAGCAAACAAATCAAAATCAGATTTTCTTGCTAATATATCACACGAAATCAGAACACCTCTAAATGGTATAATTGGTTTTACGCATTTATTAATGCAGACTGAACTTGAAGGAATTCAGGAAAAATATACCACAACTATTAATCAATCTGCCCATTCCTTATTAGAAATCATAAACGACATACTAGATTTTTCTAAAATTGAAGCTGGAAAACTTGAACTCTTTATCGACTTATACGACATTAAAAAAGTACTGGGACAAGTTTTTGATTTAATTATTTTTGAATCTAATCAGAAGAATCTTCAACTGGAATTAAATATCGATCCAGAAGTTCCTAAATACATCTGGACAGACATTGTCCGTTTAAAACAGATTTTAATTAATCTGCTTTCAAACGCCGTAAAATTTACCAATGAAGGCTCTATCAGACTAAATGTTTCTGTTCTTAAAAAAGCAAAGAACAACAATTACATAATGCGCTTCTCTGTTATAGATACAGGTATTGGAATTCTTGAAAAAAATCAGAAGAAAATATTCAAAGCTTTTTCGCAAGCAGACAGCTCCACAACTAGAAAATTTGGGGGAACCGGACTGGGATTAACAATATCTAATCAGCTATTAGCTTTAATGGACAGCCGACTGCAGCTGGAAAGTAAAATTGGCGAAGGAAGTAATTTTTTCTTCGATTTAAATTTAAAAACCAGAAACCAAAGCGGGACAGAAAAAAATAATACTAAACTCAAAACTTTAAACTCAGAATACGATCAAATTAACAATAATTCAAACAATGAGAAAATTAAATTTTTAATCGTTGAGGACAACAAAGTCAATATGTTGCTGCTAAAAACCATCATTTCAAATTTATACAGCAATTCTATTATTTACGAATGTGAAAATGGTTATGAAGCTGTAAAACAATTTGAAGGCATTAATCCTACACTTGTTTTTATGGACATTCAAATGCCAATTATGAATGGATACGAAACCACCAAAGCCATAAGAAGTACAATAACAGGAGAGCATACGCCAATAATTGCCGTAACTGCAGGCGCCGAAAAAGAAGAACGAAATAAATGCATAACAGCAGGAATGAACGACTATATCTCAAAGCCTATTATGAAAGGTATTGTAGAAGAAATTTTGGCAAAATGGCTGAAATAAAAAAAGTAAATTACCTCCAATAACATGTAATTCCCAAAAAATATATAAATTCGTACAACAAACATAACTTTTTAAAAAACAGCAAAGTATGAAATGGAAAGGAAGCAGAGAAAGTGATAACGTTGAAGACAGAAGATCAATTTCTGGCGGAAAAGTAGCCGTTGGAGGTGGAATTATCGGTATCATTATTTTGTTAGTAAATGTTTTTGGCGGCGAAAATGCCCAGTTTATCACTCCGGTTTTAGAACAAATGCAAGGCGGGCAGCAGACACAAACTGAAGCAGCTGCTCCATTAAGTAAGGAAGATGAAGAAATGGGACATTTTGTTAGATCCGTCTTGGCTAAAACTGAAGATTCCTGGGGTAAAATATTTGCCGAAAATGGCATGACCTATAAAAACCCAAAATTAGTGCTTTTTAAAGGCTCTGTAAATACTGCTTGCGGCGGAGCTTCATCAGCATCGGGACCTTTTTATTGTCCAGGCGATCAAAAAGTATACATGGATTTAGGCTTCTTTGAAGAACTAAAATCTAAATTTGGTGCTGAGGGTGGTGATTTTGCCATTGCGTACGTTATAGCGCATGAAATTGGCCATCACGTACAAACATTACTAGGAACCTCTGAAAAAATGCATCAAGCGCAAGAAGGTAAAAGCCAAGCCGAAGCCAATAAACTTTCGGTAGCCTTAGAACTGCAGGCTGATTTTTATGCTGGAGTATGGGCACATGACAACCAAGAAACGCTGGATGAAGGAGATATTGAAGAAGCCTTGAGCGCAGCTAATGCTGTAGGAGATGATGCAATACAAAGCAAAATGCAAGGTCAGGTAGTTCCTGATTCATTTACACACGGTACATCAGAACAAAGAATGTACTGGTTTAAAAAGGGTTTTAGAACTGGCGATATAAAACAGGGAAATACATTTGACGAAATTCGATAATACACCAACCAAATATAATAACCAACCAAAAAGCATGATGTAATTGTCATGCTTTTTTTTTGTTCAAACCATATAAGTGATATAAGGTCATTTTAGATCAAAGCTGATATTACTAAGGTTAAAAAGCAAAAGCTTAAAAAAAAAGCTAATATTCAAATAGTGCCTGCGGTTTCAACCGCTGGCTATGTTTTCTAATATGACCTATTTGATTTTATTGAAATAGACCCAAAATCTAAAATGAACCTATATCACTTATATGCTTTAAAAAAAATTAAACGCACAAAAAAAGCCTTGAATTTCTTCAAGGCTTTAAATCTGGGTGGCTGACCGGGTTCGAACCGGCGACCCGCGGCACCACAAACCGCTACTCTAACCAGCTGAGCTACAACCACCATTTTTGCTTAGCGAGTGCAAATATAGAACAAAGGTTGAGTTCTACAAAGAAAAAAATGAAAAATTTTTATAAAAATTAAATCAAATCTTCTAAGCTATTGACTGCCAAACACCTTTCAACAGTAAAACCTTCGGCAAAATCTTTACCAACTAAGCGTCCTAAGTCCTGCGCACGATATTTTACACTTTCTAAAAAGTTTTTACTCGTAATTGGTGTCGCAGGTTCATTTGAATTTGGATCATAAAATTGTGTTTTATAAGCCAAAATTGATTCGATCTTCTTTTCTTCAAAGCCTGTAATATCAACTACAAAGTCTGGCTCAATATTTTTCCATTGAATATAATGATAAACCACTTTTGGTCTCCAAGCTTCTTGCGGCTCTCCATCTATAGAAGTTTCTATTTTCACTAATCCTGATAAAAAACAAGCATCAGAAACTAATTTACTGCCTTTTCCATGATCGATATGACGGTCGTCAACAGCATTGCATAAAACAATTTCAGGTTTGTACTTACGAATCATTTTAATGACTTCTAATTGATGTTTTTCATCGTTTACAAAAAAACCATCACGAAGTCCTAAGTTTTCACGAACGACAACTCCTAAAATTTTGGCTGCAGCTTTTGCTTCTTCATCTCTCGTTTCAGCAGTTCCGCGTGTTCCTAATTCGCCGCGCGTTAAATCAACAACACCAACTTTTTTCCCTAGAGAAACTTCTTTTAAAATTGTTCCTGCACAACCCAATTCTACATCGTCAGGATGCGCACCAAAGGCTAATATATCTAATTTCATTTTTTATTCTTGTTTGTTTTTGTTTCAGATTTTACTCTTACTGTCAGGCTGAGCGGAGTCGAAGCCCTTTGCGCCCTTCGACTACGCTCAGGGAGACAGCCATTCATAACTCATAATTTCTAACTCATAACTCTCAATACTCTTTTCATCGTCATTGATTTATTGACGCTTTCCTCCCATTCTTTTTCTGGAACACTTTCTTTGGTAATACCGCAGCCCATATACAAAATGGCTTTGTTTTCCTGAATCTGCATGCATCGTAAATTTACAAATAAATCAGAGCTTACATTATTTCCTGTAAAACTACTATTAAGCTCTCCTAAAAATCCGCTGTAAAAAGTACGATCGTAATTTTCGTTTTCAATAATAAAAACTTTTGCTTTTTTCTTTGGTAAACCACAAACCGCAGGCGTTGGATGAAGCGTATCAATAACTTCTTCTAAAGTTGACTTATCTTTTAAAACTCCCGAAATATCCGTTTTAATATGCCAGATAGAACCCGCCTTTAAACTATATGGTTCAGAAACCACAACCGAAGCTGTAAATTCTCTAAGCCTTTTTACAATAAAATCAGTTACAAATTGCTGTTCGTCCTTTTCTTTTTGCTGCCAGACAATTTCAGTTTGCAGATTATCTTTCTGCGTTCCCGCCAAAGCCATAGTTTCAAAAACATTTTCATTTGCTTTTAGCAGTTTTTCAGGTGTCGCTCCCATCCAAAGTCCTATTTTCGGATGAAAAAAGCAATAACAAAAAGTCGCTGGATATAACTGAACCAAATGCTGAAAAGTTCCAATAAAATCAAATTCAATTAAAGGCACCACTTCGCTTCTTGACAAAACTACCTTTTTGAACTCTTCATTTTTGATGGCTTGAATTCCCTGTGCAACCAAATATTCGTATTGAAATTTAGCTTCAGCATAAAAACTTAAATCATCAACTTCGATGGATTCAAATGAAGTAATTTCTTTTTCGGCAGTAATAATCTCCGATTCATTTTCAGGAATCAGAACCAGTTGTTTTTCATCAAAAGAAGCGAACACAAATCCTTTTTCGCTGTAATCTGAAACGGTATATAAAGTATTATTTTGTTGTAAAACACCAACAAGATCAGTAGTATTGGGTTTTGAATAAAGTACAAAAGGTAAATTCAGCTCTTTATGTTTTTTAATTTTTAAGAAAAATGGATTCATAATTTATTCACTTTTCTTTCTATCCAAAACCATATTCGTCAATTTGCAAAGCGAAATCAAATTTCCTGCTTCATCCGTAATTCTAATTTCCCAAAGATGAAGACTTCTTCCTTTATGAATAATTCGGGCAGTTCCAAAAACAACACCCTCACGAATACTTTTTAAATGATTTGCCGAAATTTCGATACCGCGAACTTCTTGTTCCTTGGCATTAATAAAAAAATGAGAAGCTGCACTTCCCACACTTTCTGCCAAAGCTACAGAAGCGCCGCCGTGCAATAATCCCATTGGCTGATGAACACTTGGGTTTACAGGCATTTTTGCCGTTAAAAAATCTTCGCCAGCATCTATATATTCTATTTTCAGCGTTTCCATCAATGTATTTTTAGAAAATTCATTGCAGTACGCTAAAATCTGTTCTTTTGTATAATTCATTAAATAAACTTTAAAATCGTAAAATTAAAGAAAGATAACACATAAATCTAAAATCCTCCCGAAATTTCGGGACTAAAATTTAAAATTCAACTTCAAACCTGTAGGTTTTTTGTTATTTTTACAAAAACAATCAAATCTTTGGCTGATTTTTTTTAGCCACAGATTGCACAGATTAGAAGGATTCTAAAAATATAGCAACTAGTTACACAAATTTCCACGAATTTTATTTCAATTTAATTTGTGAAAATTCGCGGAATTCGTGGCAAAGAAAAAATCTTTTTAACCCTCTTAATCTGTGGCTAAAAAAACTTTTAAATGCGTCAATACTTTGCAATCTTCGTTCTGGGTTTAATTTTAGTTTTTAGTTCTTGCCGAACTGACTTTGATACCGTTGCCAGTTCTGGAGATCTAAAGTTTTCTAAAGACACCGTTTATTTAGACACCGTTTTTAAAAATATTGGCTCAAGTACTTATCAACTAAAAGTCTATAATCGAAGTAAAAATGACATATCAATTCCAGTCGTACAATTCAAAAAAGGACTAAGTTCAAAATACCGAATGACTGTTGATGGCATGAGTGGCAATAATGGTAAAATTTTCAACAATGTTACGCTTTTAGCAAAAGACAGTTTGTACATTTTTATTGAAACCACTGCAGATATTACAGATGCAAATCCAGCCGATTTTTTATATACCGATGAAATTCAATTTGACAGCGGTGCAAATCTGCAGCAAGTCGCTTTGGTAACCTTAATTCAGGACGCAGTTTTTTTATATCCGAATCAAAATCCAAACGGAACAAAAGAGAAAATCAAAATTGACGGCAAAGATGTTGATGGATTTTATCTCAACGAAAATGATCCTGTAAACGGAAATGAATTACTTTTTACCAAACAAAAACCTTATGTAATTTATGGTTACGCAGGAGTTCCAGAAAACAAAACAGTAACTTTTGAAGCTGGCGCAAGAGTTCACTTTCATACCAACTCAGGATTATATGTTGGCAAAAATGCTTCTCTTCAAATTAACGGAACTACTTCAACAACAGAAAAACTTGAAAATGAAGTTATTTTTGAAGGCGATCGACTAGAATCCCTTTATTCGGATATTCCTGGACAATGGAAATCAGTTATTCTTGAAAACGGAAGTAATAACCATTCAATCAAAAATTTAACTTTAAAAAATGCGATTACGGGATTAAATATCAGAAATTCAGTTAACACAATTCAAATTAAAAATACCCAAGTTTATAATTGTGCTGAATATGGAATTTTAGCACAAAACGCCCGAATTAACGGAGAAAATCTAGTTATAAATTATGCCGGACTAGCCAGTTTATCCTGTGTTTACGGCGGAAACTATAGTTTTACACATTGCACTTTTTATAACAATTGGCAAATCAATTCACAATTTGCAGTTAGTGTAAGCAATAGTTTGGCAGGCAAAATGCCCGAAACAAATGCGCTGACGCAGGCAACTTTCAACAATTGTATAATTTATGGTTCAAACACCAACGAATTTAATTTGAGCAAAAACACAAATGCACCATTTGTTTATCAATTAAATAATTGTCTTTTAAAATTCAGCAGTTCAACAACAAATCCTGATTATCAATTTAAAACGGATACGCAACATTACAGCAACATCATTCTGAATGAAAATCCGAAGTTTTATAATGTCAATCAGAATAAATTCAATATCGACAAAACTTCTGCCGCTTTCGCGAAAGGAAATCAGTCGTATATAATTCTGCAGGATATTTTAGGAGTTACAAGAACTTCACCACCAGATTTGGGTGCTTATCAGAGTAAAGACTTTCCGAAATAATTTATTTTGCCACGAAGGCACTAAGGCTCGAAGTTTTTTTAAGTTTAATTGACTTTTTTTTACAACATAGCCCGTGGTTTCAACCACGGGAAACAGATCGTGACCATATTGTGTCCCAATGGTTGAAACTATTGGCTATATTTATAGAAACTTTGCGACTTCGCATCTTTGCGAGTAAAATAGACAAAGAAATTCCTTTGTAAAAAACTTAATGCCTTAGTGCCTTCGCGACAAATCATTTCAGCTTCATTTTTTTTCAAAAGAGTTTGTTATCAAATTTGCGCTTGCTATTTATTTACATTAAATTTGCACCTCAATACAACAAACTACACAAAACAATGATCCATTTCTTTGAAAACCAAAGCAAAACTGTTTTTGCCGTACAGACGCAAAACGAAATTTCAGCTCAAGACATTTCAAAATTAAACTGGCTTTTTGCCGACTCGAATAAGATCGAAAAATCCGCATTGACGGGTTTTTTTGTTGGTCCTCGCGCCACTATGATCACACCATGGAGCACAAATGCTGTAGAAATCACTCAAAACATGGGTGTTCCGGGCATTATCAGAATTGAAGAATTTCATCCAGCAACGGAAAATTTCACTGATTTTGACCCGATGCTTTTTCAAAAATTCAACGAATTAGATCAAGAAATCTTCACTATCAACATTCAGCCGGAACCAATTCTGGAAATTGATGATATTGCAACTTACAATAAAGCTGAAGGTTTAGCTTTAAGTGACGAAGAAGTTGATTACTTAAATAATCTTGCAACTAAACTAGGAAGAAAATTAACTGATTCTGAGATTTTTGCTTTCTCACAAGCAAATTCAGAACACTGTCGTCATAAAATCTTCAACGGAACATTTGTAATTGACGGTGAAGAAAAAGAGACTTCTCTTTTTAAATTAATCAAAAAAACATCACAGGAAAATCCTAACGATATTGTGTCTGCTTACAAAGACAACGTTGCTTTTGTAAAAGGACCAAAAGTGCAGCAATTTGCACCAAAATCAGCTGACAAACCTGATTTTTACGAAATAAAAGAATTTGATTCTGTTATCTCATTAAAAGCAGAAACACACAATTTCCCAACAACAGTTGAACCTTTCAATGGTGCTGCAACAGGTTCAGGAGGAGAAATTCGTGACCGTTTAGCGGGAGGACAAGGTTCATTGCCATTAGCAGGAACTGCAGTTTATATGACTTCATATTCTCGTTTGAACGATGACAGAAAATGGGAAAATGCTCTTGAAGAAAGAAAATGGTTGTACCAAACCCCAATGGATATTTTAATCAAAGCTTCAAACGGAGCTTCAGATTTCGGAAATAAATTTGGACAGCCTTTAATTACAGGTTCTGTTTTAACTTTCGAACATTCAGAAAACGATCGCAAAATTGGTTACGATAAAGTAATCATGCAAGCGGGTGGAATTGGATACGGAAAACTAGATCAATCTATTAAAAAGAAACCACAAGAAGGCGATAAAATCGTAATTCTTGGTGGAGAAAATTATAGAATCGGAATGGGTGGTGCTGCGGTTTCTTCTGCAGATACTGGAGCTTTCGGTTCAGGAATCGAATTAAATGCGATTCAGCGTTCAAATCCAGAAATGCAAAAACGTGCTGCAAACGCGATTCGTGGTTTAGTAGAAAGTGATAATAATCCAATTGTTTCTATTCACGATCACGGTGCAGGTGGACACTTAAACTGTCTTTCAGAATTAGTGGAAGAAACTGGAGGTTTAATCGATTTGGATAAATTGCCAGTTGGAGATCCAACACTTTCTGCTAAAGAAATTATTGGTAACGAATCTCAGGAAAGAATGGGATTGGTTATTGGTCAAAAAGATATTGATACCTTACAAAGAATTGCTGATAGAGAGCGTTCGCCAATGTATCAGGTTGGAGATGTAACAGGAGATCACCGTTTTACTTTCCAATCAAAATCAAATGGTTCAAAACCGATGGATTATGCTTTAGAAGATTTCTTCGGAAGTTCTCCTAAAACGGTTATGACAGATAAAACTATCGACAGAAAATATGCTGATATTGCTTATGACGCTGCAGATTTCGAATCATATTTAAAAGACGTTTTACGTTTAGAGGCTGTTGCTTCAAAAGACTGGTTGACTAATAAAGTTGACCGTTGTGTTGGAGGAAAAGTTGCGAAACAACAAAATGCAGGTCCGTTACAATTGCCTTTGAATAATGTTGGAGTTATGGCTCTGGATTATTTAGGAAAAGAAGGAATTGCAACTTCTATTGGACACGCTCCTATTGCTGCTTTAATTGATCCTGTTGCAGGAAGTAGAAATGCTATCGCAGAATCGTTATCAAACATTATCTGGGCGCCAATTAAAGATCAGTTGAAAGGAATCTCATTATCTGCAAACTGGATGTGGGCTTGTAAAAACGAAGGTGAAGACGCTCGTTTATACGCTGCTGTTGAAGGTTGTTCAGAATTTGCAATTGAATTGGGAATCAATATTCCGACAGGAAAAGATTCACTTTCGATGAAACAAAAATATCCAAATGACGAAGTAATTGCGCCGGGAACGGTTATTATTTCGGCTGGAGGAAACTGTACTGATATTAGAAAAGTAGTTGAACCGGTTTTACAGAAAAACGGAGATTCAATCTATTATATCAATTTGTCTCAGGATGATTTCAAATTAGGAGGTTCATCTTTTGCACAAATTAGAAACACAATCGGAAACGAAACGTCTACTATTAAAGACGCTTCTTTCTTCAAAAATGCTTTTAACACAATCCAGGAATTAATCGGCGAAAGCCAAATTTTAGCGGGTCACGATATCGGAAGCGGTGGTTTAATCACCACTTTATTAGAATTGTGTTTTGCTGATGTAAACCTTGGAGCAAAAATTGATTTCAGCGCTTTCGCAGAAAAAGACTTATTGAAAATCCTTTTCGCTGAAAATATTGGAATCGTATTCCAAGCTAAATCTGATTCGGCTGTTGAAGCTAAATTAAATGCTAATAATATTGAATTCTTCAAAATCGGTTCAGTTCAAGAAACTGCAACTTTAGAAATTGGAGATTACAAATTAGATATTCCAACTTACAGAGATCTTTGGTTTGAAACTTCTTATTTATTAGATCAAAAACAATCTAAAAACGGAACAGCAAAAGCTCGTTTCGAAAACTATAAAAATCAGGTTTTAAATTATACTTTCCCTGCGCACTTTACGGGAAAAAAACCAGAAATCGACAATTCAAAACCAAGACCAAAAGCGGCTATTATTCGTGAAAAAGGAAGTAATTCTGAGCGCGAAATGGCAAATGCAATGTACTTAGCTGGATTTGACGTAAAAGACGTTCACATGACGGATTTAATTTCTGGTCGTGAAACGCTTGAAGACATTCAGTTTATTGGTGCTGTTGGTGGATTCTCTAACTCTGACGTTTTAGGTTCTGCTAAAGGATGGGCTGGCGCTTTCTTATACAATGAAAAAGCAAAAACAGCTTTAGATAATTTCTTCAAAAGAGAAGATACTCTTTCTGTTGGAATCTGTAACGGATGTCAGTTGTTTATGGAATTGGAAGTGATTAATCCAGAACATGAAGTTCACGGAAAAATGCACCATAACGAAAGTAACAAACACGAAAGTATCTTTACTTCTGTAACAGTTCAGGAAAACAATTCGGTTATGTTATCGACATTGGCTGGAAGCACTTTAGGAGTTTGGGTTTCTCACGGAGAAGGTAAATTCAAACTACCTTATGCAGAAGATCAATACAACATCGTTTCTAAATATGCTTACGAAGGTTATCCTGCAAATCCTAACGGTTCTGATTATAACACAGCAATGATGTGTGATAAAACAGGAAGACATTTGGTTATGATGCCTCACATTGAGCGTTCGACTTTCCAATGGAACTGGGCGCATTATCCAAAAGACAGAAATGACGAGGTTTCGCCTTGGCATGAAGCTTTTGTCAATGCCAGAAAATGGATTGAGAAAAACTAAGAAATATATTTTTACTAAAAGCGCCCGAATTTATCGGGCGTTTTTTTATAGCCACGAATTTCACGAATTTTCACGAATTATTTTTTTTAGCCACAGATTATAAGGATTAAAATGATTTTTTTTCATTGTCAAAAAATAATCTGTGAGAATCCT
Organism: Flavobacterium sp. YO12; assembly: GCF_004119495.1. Taxonomy (GTDB): domain Bacteria; phylum Bacteroidota; class Bacteroidia; order Flavobacteriales; family Flavobacteriaceae; genus Flavobacterium. The sequence goes on along the minus strand of NZ_NRQU01000025.1, from coordinate 7,088 downwards.
TTTAATCTGTGGCAAACTTTTACACACAATGCATTCGTGGAAATTCGTGTAATTCGTGGCTAACTAAACTATTTAAAACTATTCTAAGATTAATTTAATGGTATCTTAAGACAGCTTAAGCAAGCGTAAACATTCTGGTAAATATCTTTGTTTCATGAAAAATATGATCCAAAAATTATCCCTGCTGATTTTCTTATTTACTATAAGCCAATTTTCTTTTGCTCAAAAAACCGCTGCTATAAAAGGAAACATTACTGACGGAAAACTTCCAGTGGAATTTGTCGATGTAGTTCTAAAAAGCGCCAGCGATTCTACCAAAACAGCCAATTATGCTGTAACCGATGTTTTAGGAAACTTTGCCTTAGAAAACATTCAATCTGGAGATTACCAACTTCAATTTAAACTAATTGGTTTTAAAACTATTTCTCAAAAAATAAAGGTATCTGACAGCCCGATTTCTATTGGAACCATCAAATTACAAACCGATACCAATTTACTAAATGATGTTGTTGTAAAGTCTCAGCGAAAACAAATTCAGAAAACAGATGAGGGATTTGTTTTTAATGCGGTTTCAAACATTTCGCAGTCCGGCGGAACGGCGACTGATATGCTAAAGAGTATTCCAACAGTTGCAGTAGATGCTGAAGGCGGTATAACACTAAGAGGAAAATCGCCAATGATTTTGATTAATGGTAAAAATTCGGCCATTACAAATATGGATCAAATTGCGGCAAGCAGTATAGAAAGTATCGAAGTGATAAGTAATCCAACTGCAAAATATGATGCTAATGCTGAAAGCGGAATTATAAATATTAAGCTTAAAAAGAACAATCAACAAGGGATAAATGGAGCGGTAGTTCTAGGCGCTGGTTTTGGTGCTAAAGGAAGAATCAACAGCTCTGTATTGTTAAATCATAAAACTGAAAAATGGAATTTTGGTTTGGCCTACGATAATCGTTTTGCCGGCAGAACCAAAAAGATAAATGCTGATCGAACTAATTTTTTCATAGACGATGAACATTACATTCATCAAAATAGAGATGATGCTCGTACAGAAGGTTTACAAAACTTAAAATTTAACGTCGATTTTACTCCAAACGACAAAAACAGCTTTTCGTTTGAAGCACTCGGAAATTTAGAAAATCAAGACAATGACGAAACTTTGTACACGCAGGTAAACACAAGCGCAAATCAGTTTTTTTCGAGCAACAAACGTCACTCTTTAGAACTGGAACGCACAAAAGTGGGCGAACTTGCTTTTAATTATGATCGAAAATTTTCTGACGACAGAAAAAGTCTAAATACAAGTATTACTTCTTCTTTCAACAAACACAAAGAGAACACTGATATTGACACTTATAATTATGACGCTTATAAACAACAAATAGGCGATGCTGCATGGCAAAGAACTCATAATTATACAAATGAAAATATCTCGAATGCTATTGTAAATTATACGGTTCCAGTATCTGAAAAATCAATTGTAGAAACTGGATATAAAGGAACGTTTCGTTTTTTTGACTCAGACTTTGAAAGTACTGATTTGACAAACGGCGAATATATTGTTAATCCTTTGGCAAGCAATACTTTTAAATACAACGAACAAATAAATGCTGTTTACGGAATGCTGAATTCGTTTATTGGCGAAACTGACAATCCTAAATGGAAATATAATTTAGGACTTCGCGCAGAGCAGGTTTCAAATAATGGTAAAACGCAGAACAATACTGATAATTTTTCAAATCATTATTTAAAACTGTTCCCATCAGCTTCTTTACAAATGAATTTAAAACCAGATGAATTTATCAAATTTGGTTACAGCAAGCGTATTAACCGTCCAGATTTAGACGATTTAAATCCGTTTATTGATATTACTGATGCGTTAAATCCTCATGGCGGAAATCCTTATTTGAAACCTGAAATTATTCATATTGCAGAAGTAAGCTACAATAAAAACTGGGAAAACTATTCTTTTTCGACCAATGCTTTTTACCGAAATGCAAAAGACGCGATTAGACAATATGCCGAATTACAGGACAATGGTGTAATTTTACTGCAGCCAAGAAACATAGGAAGTACGATAACTTATGGTTTAGAAACCATCTTCACCTTAAAACCATTCTCTTTTTATGATGCTAATATTAGTTTAACCGCTTTTGAACAAAAAATAGACGCCACAAATCTAACTCAAGATGTGGTGAAAAATGCTTTTAGCTGGTACGGAAAAATCATCAATAATTTTGTTCCTTGGAAAGGCGGAAAACTCCAAATTATCGGAAATTACAATTCGGCTTTAACAACAGCACAAGGAAAAAGAATTCCGGTTTATAATGTAGATATGGGTTTTCAGCAAAAACTTGGAAAAGGAAATGCGCGTTTAGGCTTGGTTGTTACCGATATGTTTAACACACTCGAAAGCGGTTATAAGAACAACACTTTATTATTTAGCAACAATAGAACTAACAAATCAGATACTCGTGCATTTATGCTGACTTTTGCATATACTTTTAAATCTGATTTTAAAGAAAAATTATTAGAAAATCAGTTCTCTACAGAATAGCTTTTTACACAACAATAAAAATATTCATTCTTGTAATTTGGATTCTAATTTCTACTGAAATTTGAACTATATTCGCCAAAAAGTTCGCGCCCAAGAACTTTTTGGCCCATTCCAAAAACAAATTAACCTACATAGAATGAAATTTTACAAAGCACTCCTCTATGCGCTATTTCTAGTCGCAGCTCAATCGCATGCACAAATTAAGATTGACAAAATAAAATATAAAATTCACGATCATTTTATTACAACAAAAATTGGTTATCCAATTGAAGGAACCTTTTTATACGAAGGAAAAACCGAGCCAATTGTACAATTGAATGCTAACGGAACAGGAACTTTTCAATACGAAGATTTATCCAAAAAAAGTATAAACTGGGGAATCGAATGTTCTGAAGACGGTATTCCAATTTTTAAAGAAGGTTACAACAGTGCTTCGTATACCATGTGGTACAAACCTAATAATGAAGAAGATTGGATTTATGTTCAATTCTCCATTCATTTCAACAAGAAAAAAATGTTTATAATGGGCGAACGAATCAAAGATTATTCTGAAGATTCTGAATCGAAAAAACGCTCCTAGAAAATAAATAATTCTTGTTTTTTCTAAAATTTACTACAAAAAAGAAAACGTTTTCGTTGATTTTTAAAAGTACTTATAAATTTTCCCATAAAATTCCATAAAATTAAAAATTATACCTAATTTTTATTTAATTTGCGATAAAATTCAATATATTAAACATGGTTTCAATCACACGCCTTTTTGATTTTCCCTATTATCAACAAGAAACTTACGATCTTCCGGTTGCGTTAGCAACTAAAAAAAATGGAGTCTGGGAAAAAACATCTAGCCAGGAATATATTGCAAAAGCAAATGCTGTTTCGAGAGCATTATTGCGCATGGGTGTTCAAAAAGATGATAAAATTGCCCTAATTACCTCAAACAACCGTACTGAGTGGAATATTATGGATATTGGTATCCAGCAGACTGGTGCGCAAAACGTGCCTATTTATCCAACAATCTCTGAGGAAGATTACGAATATATTTTGAACCATAGCGGCAGTATTTATTGCTTTGTTTCGGATGTAGAAGTACTTGAAAAAGTAAATCTTATCAAAGCAAATGTGCCGACCCTAAAAGAAGTTTATTCTTTTAATGAAATTGAAGGCTGCAAACATTGGTCTGAATTACTAACGCTTGGTGAAGACCAAAGCAATCAAACCGAAGTTGAAGCAAGAAAAGACAGTATAAAAACGGATGATTTAGCCACTATTATTTATACCTCTGGAACTACAGGACGCCCAAAAGGTGTTATGCTTTCGCACAGAAACATTGTTTCTAATGTTTTAGACAGTGCACCAAGAATTCCGTTTGATCCAGGAAAAAGCAGCGCATTAAGCTTCCTGCCTATCTGCCATATTTTTGAAAGAATGATTTTGTACATCTATCAATATTATGGTATTTCAGTTTATTTTGGAGAATCTATTGAAAAAATCAGCGACAACTTAAAAGAAGTTCGTCCAAATGTAATTACAGCTGTACCAAGACTTTTAGAAAAAGTTTACGATAAAATTTATGCTAAAGGAGCCGAATTAACAGGCATCAAGAAAAAACTTTTTTTCTGGGCTATTGATTTAGGTTTAAAATATGAACCATACGGAGCCAATGGCGCTTGGTATGAATTTCAGTTAAAAATTGCCCGCAAACTTATTTTCAGTAAATGGAAAGAAGGTTTGGGAGGAAATTTAGATTTGATGGTTTCTGGAAGTGCCGCTTTACAGCCACGTTTAACAAGAGTTTTTGCTGCTGCCGAAATTCCAGTTATGGAAGGTTACGGTTTATCTGAAACATCACCTGTAATTGCTGTAAACGACCAAAGAAACAAAGGTTTTAAAATTGGAACTGTTGGAAAACCAATTCGTAACGTCGAAGTAAAAATTGCCGAAGACGGAGAAATCCTTTGCAAAGGACCAAATGTAATGCTGGGTTACTTTAAAGATCCTGAAAAAACAGCAGAAGCTTTGCAAGATGGTTATTTCCACACGGGAGATATTGGAGAAATCGACAGCGAAGGTTTCTTAAAAATTACCGACCGTAAAAAAGAAATGTTCAAAACATCAGGAGGAAAATATATTGCGCCGCAAATTATTGAAAATGCGATGAAACAATCTCGTTTTATTGAGCAGATTATGGTAATTGGTGATGGCGAAAAAATGCCAGGTGCTTTTATTCAGCCCAATTTTGAGTTTGTAAAAGAATGGGCTAAAATTCATAAAATTACTTTAGGAACTACAGATGCAGCAATTAGTGCAAATGCCGACGTAATCAAGCGTATAAATGAAGAAGTCGAAAGCATCAATGAAAAATTTGGAAACTGGGAAAAAATCAAACGTTTTGAGCTTACTCCAGATGTTTGGTCTATCGATGGCGGACAGCTTACTCCTACTCTAAAATTAAAACGTAAAATCATTAAAGAAATCTATAAAGATCTTTACGCTAAAATCTACGATCACAATTAAAATTCCAAAATAATTAACCAAAGAAAAACGGCTGACTAAAATTTTAGACAGCCGTTTTTTATTTAATGAAAATTCTAATTTCATCTATTGTTTTTCACTATTTTTTAACCGCTAGGGTCGATAAGATGAGTTTCACGCAGATTGAGCAGATTTTAATAATCTTTTCAATCCTTTACCCCGATAGCTATCGAGAGTGGCTAAAAAACTTTGTGTCTTAGCGCCTTTGTGGCAAAAGCCTAGAAAAACATACTTTTAAAATCTCTAAAGAAGTTTCTTCTCTTAGACTTTTTCTCAGCCTTTTCTTTTTTTAGAGCATTCTTTTTTTCAAAAACTGCTTTAGCTTTCTCCATCCGTTTAACTGGTTTTGTTTCTCCAATTTTAGAATTTTCGTAAAACTTTTTAAAAGGACGCGGCTCAAAATCAACCAAAATTGCAGCCATATTTATAGCATCGATATTTGATGGATCTGTTTCTCCTTTAAAGAAAGTCTCGATAGGTCTAAACTTATCTTTCTTCTCCTTAAACTTATTCTTTTTACTGTGATCGAAATCTAAGCCCAAGAGATTGCTAAAAACATTTAAATCCTCTTTTGTTGGGTTATTTTCGAAAATCAACCAGCATAAATCACGAAGTTTTCCACGAGAAGGTTTGTACAAATAATCAAAGTATCTGCCTTCTTTTTCTAACTCGTATTTTTTTCTAATTGCGTTTTTATATTGTTGTAATGTATTGTTTTGCATGGTATTTTGATTTTGTAATTCTTGGGAATCTCAGGAAATCGAAGGCTTTTCTAAGAAATCCAATATCACAAAAGTTCAAAAGCACCATTGCTTTAACAGAGAAACATCTCTAAATGATATATATAATTTCCTTAAAATTCACCTTTTCCTTCCATAGGTTAATAAGCTCCAAATCCATCTTTCTTCTCGAGGCAAATGGCAACTCATTAAATTCCACTTTATCTGTTTGACCACTATAGTCTGACCTAAGTCCTATTTTTTGATTCATCCTTAAATTTTTATTGTTTATTTTTTTTAAGCTTCTGAGGTTCTTAGGTGCTGAGATACTAAGTTTTTTCTCTGTCTCTCTGCCCCTTTGAACCTTTGCCCCTAAGGCAAAAAAAAGCACCTAATTAAAGGTGCTTCATAACAAATACGATATAATTATCCTATTGCCTATATTGATGCACCGATATGTAAAAGCATTCGCTATTCGAAGTCGCGGCTGCTAGTCTTGGGTTGTATATGTATAATTTAAAACTCATTGTTTTATTTTTTTTAATTGTTGTTGCTGCGTTGTTATTAGAAACTCTTTGTTTCAATTTTGTTAGGCAAAGATAATATCGAAAAAATCATATTTCCAAATATTTTTTAAGATTAATTTTCTGACTATCAATTAATTAACCTTCAAATTAAAACAAAGAAATCCCTGTCCGCATACTGGTGCAGATTTATCTTTTTATCAAATGACTGTTACTCATCAGATTACTTTTCAAGATTATATTTCGCTATTTTGATTAATCATTAAACATTTGGTCAATTATTTTTTTTAAATATTTTTAGTTTTGGTTTGCCTAGATGTCACACTGAGCGAAGTCGAAGTGCTTTTTACCGAAGTCGAAGTGCTCCAAAACAAAAAAAGCGCCCTGAAATGAGGACGCTTTTCTATTTTATGATGAGTTAAACTCTAAACTTTACATTATAATTTCATAAAAATACATACGCATCCAAACACCTCAGCTGGAAAATCTCCGGCTAAATGTTCAAAATTTTTGCTTACTAAAAGTATCATATGTATTTTTCTATTATTAATTACAGATACAAATGTAGTATATTTTGTAGTAATTTAACAAATTGTACCAAAAATATGATTTTTATAACAATTTAGAATTGAATTCTTTTGTTCTTATTTTTTAGAAGTACTATAATTCAAATAATAAATTTAAGTTACTATTTAATTTAAGTAAGAAAAAGAATATATTTACTATTTACAAATATCTAAAGCCGTAATT
>NZ_NRQU01000024.1 GCF_004119495.1 Flavobacterium sp. YO12 | reverse complement strand
GTATGGAATTTGGAATTTTTTTATTGTTTTTTTTCTATTTTTTATGGTCTATTAAATAAAAAATTAAATGAATATTCAGGACATTCATAATTTGTTTTTACAATGTAAATCAGTTTCAATTGACACAAGGAAAATTGAAAAAGAATCAATGTTTTTTGCCATTAAAGGAGAGAATTTTGATGCTAATACTTTTGCTCAAAAAGCACTCGATTTAGGAGCATTATTTGTTATTATTGACAATGAATCTTATTTGATCGATGAGAGGACTATTCTTGTAAAAAACAGTTTAGAAACATTGCAGGAGCTTGCAAAATATCATAGAACCTATTTAAAACTGCCAATTATAGCTCTTACTGGAAGTAATGGAAAAACCACTACAAAAGAGCTGATAAATGTTGTATTGTCTAAGAAGTTCAAAACAAAAGCAACGATTGGTAATTTAAATAATCATATTGGAGTTCCGCTGACACTCTTATCTTTTACAGACGAAACTGAAATTGGAATTGTTGAAATGGGAGCAAATCATAAAAAAGAAATTGAGTTTTTATGTGAGATTGCGCAGCCAGATTATGGTTATATTACAAATTTTGGTAAAGCACATTTAGAAGGTTTTGGCGGCGTCGAAGGAGTTATACAAGGAAAAAGCGAGATGTATCAATATTTGGTAAAAAACAACAAACTTGTTTTTGTAAATCTTGAAGATCCTATTCAAATCGAAAAATCGCAAGGAATAAAAGCATTCACTTTTGGAGTGAATAAAGAGAATGCAGATTTGAAGATTAAAAATATTACGGCGAATCCTTTTGTTATTGTTACTTATGATCATTTTGTTGTTGAGTCTCATTTAATAGGTCTTTACAATGCAAATAATATAAATGCAGCTGTAACTATTGGCAAATATTTTGAGGTTGACGATAAGGCAGTAAGAGAAGCTATTGAGAATTACATTCCTGAGAACAACAGATCACAATTGTTGAAAAAAGGCTCGAATGAGATCATTTTAGATGCTTACAATGCAAATCCAAGCAGTATGGCAGTTGCGATTGCAAACTTTGTACAATTAGAAAACAAAGGTAAAATAATGATTCTTGGCGATATGTTTGAGCTTGGCAATGAAAGTCAAAAAGAACATAAAATAATAGTAGATTCTTTGACAGGAGAAAACGAATGTTTGAGTTATTTGATTGGAAAATCATTTTACGAGCATAAAGTTTTGAGTGACACAATCAAATTTTTTGAATCATTTGACTCGTTTGCAGATTATCTAAAAACAATTCAGTTCAATAATAATACAATTCTAATAAAAGGCTCCAGAGGAATGGCTCTTGAACGTACATTAGAATATATCTTATAAAAAAAAAGCCATTCGTTATTTCGAATGGCTTTTTAAAATTATATACTCATTAAAAAACCTATCAGGTTTTCTTTTTTATTCAGTCCTAGTTTTTTCCTTAAACGGTATCGGGCTAATTCTACACCTCCAGTCGAAATATTCATGATTTCAGCTATTTCTTTAGTAGACATATTCATTAATAAATAAGTTGATAAATCAAGCTCACGAGGCGAAATTGTGGGATATTTTTCCTTTAGGCGTTTTAAAAACTCAAAATGAACATTCTTAATGTGTTTTTCTAAATCCTTCCAGCTTTTATCTGTGTTTACTTCTTTTACAATACTCTTATTAAGTTTACTGACTTGAAATTTAGTAGAATCATCTAAAGCTTCTACATCTATCTCTTTTAATTTATGGATGATTCCATTAAGAATTTTGTTCTTCTTCACTACCTGCAAAGAGTTGTTAACTAATTCTTTATCTTTTGCCAGGATTTTAATTTGCAGTTTGTCATTTTTTAACTTCTCGATTTCTTTTTCCAAATCGTATTGCTCTTGTCTGATTTTGGATTCTTTTTCAAGGTAGAGACGTCGCTGTTCTATAGTTTCATAATATTTGTTTTTTCTTATTTTCATTTTAATTCTATCCGAAATAAAATAAATCGCTATAATTAGGATTATGAAATACATCATAAAAGCTAGAAAATGCCTGTACCAAGGAGGAGAAATGGTAAAAGTAACAGCCGATGGATCAGATTGAATTCCGTAACTGTTTCGAACCTTAACTCTCATCGTATAATCGCCCTCTCGTAAGTTTGTATACTCTTTAAAAGACACAACAGACCAATTGCTCCATTTGTCATCAAAAGGCTCTAATTGATACGAAAATTGAACGTTTTCGAGATTCTCGTAAGTAGGCGACGAGAAGGTAAAGCGTACATTATTTGAAGCGTAAGGTATGCGAATGTTCTCGGTTCTAGTTTGGTTATTTCCAATGACAATAGTATCGCCCGGAAATGAAAAACTTCGGATAAAAGCTTTAGGTTTAGTATTATGAGTACTTTGCAGGCTGAAGTCGTAATGAGCAAGTCCATCTGTTAATCCGATAAAAATATTTTTAGAGTCGATCGTATTTACTGATAAATGGTTGCTCACTAAATTACCAGTTAAGTTTGAAAATGGAACAATACTGTTTTTGTATTGATTGCCATCTTTCATTAAGACCCCAATCGACTCATCAAATGTATACCATAAATTAGACTGAGAATCTTCGCTTAAAGCATTTATCACAGGAATGTTTTTAAAGAGAGCTGTTATGTTTTTATCTTCATAAAATAAGTCCTGTTCGCTTGAGTATTTATAGAAATGATTATGAGTTTGAAAGTAAATTTTTCCTCCAATGTTTTGAAGACTTCCTATGTTTTTAAACCTAGGAGTTAGTTGATCAATTTTTTTAATAGTAGCAAACCGTGTTAAATCTTCGCTTAACGTCATTCTATAAATAGATTCGTCTTTTTTAAGCCAGAAATACAATTGGTCAAGTTCAAAACTATTTGAAGATTTGTCAAATCCAGAAACTTGATTTTTGAATATTAATCCGCTGGCTGTTTTTTGAAAAATCGCAAAACCATCATAATTGGAGCCAATAAAAAATCCAGGATGACTTGGTATTTTTTTAAATCCAAAATAACCTCTAGAATCAATTATCCTCGTTACTCTGTCGCCTTTAATAACAAGTGCGCCTCTATTGTTTGCACATATTAATTCATTGTCAATTACCTGAACATTCCAAGATTGCGCAGTGGTTCCTTCAACTAGCTTAAAAACATCTTCCTTAAAGCTGTTATTCCAAGCGTGATAAAAAACGCCTTGATTGGTTGCTACATATAAATTTCCTTGAAAAATAACAGAAGCATATACCGTACTAATGTCATAACTAAAACCGAAATATGTAAAAGGAGAAGTCTCATTAACAAAAGCAATTCCGTTATCCAGTCCCAGCCAAAGATTGTTTTTATTGTCTATAAATGAAGTTAAAACGGTATTGTTTTGTAATCCCTTTTTTCTGTTAATATGTTGGATTATTTTACCATTAAAATCACAGATAATAATTCCGTCTAATACCGTATTCAGTACAATAAATTTGTTGTTGATAAGTACTCCGCCTAATGAGTTGTTTTTTTTAACAAAGCTGTTTGCTTCAGTGTTCCAAGGAATAATATTGTTGTTTTCATAAAGAAACAAGCCTTTCTCGAGCGTAACAATCAGTATTTTATCTTTTGAAATAGAATGCATGGCCCAAATCTCAGTATTATTCAAGCTTGTCGTATTTGGCAAAGTATAAAGACTGCCATTTCGATATTCTAGAATTCCTTTTTCGACATCTTGGAAATAAAGTTTCCCGTTAACAACAAATGAGAACTGAAACCTTTTTGGAGCTTTTAATATCGTTAACTTATCATCTTTAAAAATATAGGCTCTTGCAAAAGATTGAAAAATAGTTTGATCGCCAATAGAATGAATTTTCCAGACAAAATCAATGATTTTAATTTTGTTTTTATCCACTTTTTTAGCCAATGAAGTGTATTTAAGCCGCCCGTTATGATCCGGTTTAAAATAACCAAACTCATTATAGCCTCCCACAAATATTTTTCCAGATTTGTCAATTTTTAAACATCTAACAGAAGTTAAGTTAGGCAAAGGATATTTTCGCCATGTTGCTCCATCAAATTGCAGCAAACCATTATTATTGGCAAAATATAAATTTCCGTTTTTATCTTGATCAATATTCCAGTTTTGTGTGCCGCCTTTATATTCATTTCGCTTGTAATTTCTTATATCTGGAAGACCAATATTCTTTACCTGCGAAAAAATTGAGATTGAGAATAATGTAAAAAAAATGATGTAAATGTGTGGTTTTGTCAATTTTGTGTTTTTTTGAGTTTGATTAGAAATGTTGGTTGTAATGTGCTTGTTTGTAGTGTTTTATATTTGTTTTTTAGGTACTATTACGATGTAGAACACTGTTTTTTTAATAAAAATAAGCAATCTTATTATAGTGTAGTGTTTATTTTTATAATTAACATTTTGATAACATCATTTATTTTGATTTTAAACTATTGAAAATTAATAATTTATATAAAATTTGATGTGTTTTTGTAATGTGTATTTTTTTAATTTGATGTGTTTTTGTAAGGAATATTAGTTGTCGATAGTAAAATATTAACATTATTATTGCATCAAATTACTAATTAATTAACCAAAATTTTTAGAAAAATGAAATTAACAAAATTACTTATTTTTTGTGTTTCATCTTTGTTATTCTCGGTTATAGCCGTGGCTCAGGATGTCACAGTTAATGGAATAATAAATGATGAAAGTGGAATGCCAGTTCCGGGTGCAACAATTGTACTAAAAGGTACAACTAAGTCAACCGCATCTGATTTTGATGGAAAATTTCAATTACAAGTACCGTCAAATGGAGTTTTGACAGTCACATTTATTGGATACACTACAGTTACTGAAGCTGTAAACGGCAGAACAAAAATTACAATTAAGTTATCACCAGAATCACAAGCCCTGAATGAAGTAGTGGTTGTAGGATATGGAACTCAAAAGAAATCAGTTGTTACAGGAGCAATTTCCAGTGTAAAAGCAGCAGATCTTGAAAAAGTTCCAAACGGAAGAGTTGAACAAACTCTGCAAGGTCGTGCAGCAGGGGTTTCTGTTGCAGCTACTTCAGGACAACCGGGTGCCGCTTCAAAAGTTCGTATTAGAGGTATAACTACTTTTAGAGAAGGAGGTAATGATCCGTTATGGGTTGTTGATGGTATTGCAGTAGATGCAAATGCGATTGGTTTTATTAATCAAAGTGATATTGAATCTATAGAAGTTCTTAAAGACGCAGCTTCGGCGGCGATTTATGGTACTCGTGCAGCTACTGGAGTTATCTTAGTTACAACAAAAAAGGAAAATCAGGAAAAATATCTGTAAACTATAATGGATTTGCTGGAATTTCAGCACCTGCTAAAAGATTAGATCTTCTTAACGCAGCGCAATATGGTGCTCTTATGAATGAAAAATCAATGGCTGATGGGGGTCCAATTAAATATGCAAATTCAGCAGCTTTAGGAAAAGGTACAGATTGGCAGGATGCTATTTTTAATGATTCAGCTTTTAGATACACACATGAATTAAGCATCAGTGGCGGAGGTGAAAAATCTACTTTTTATGCTTCTTTCGGAATACAAGATCAAGAAGGTATTGTAGCAACAGAAATTTCAAACTATTCAAAGAAAAATTTCCGTTTAAATTCAACACACAAAATTTCTGATTACTTTACGTTTGGACAAACTTTTGGTTATACACACCAAAAAACTAAAGGTCTTGATAATCCAAATACTGAATTTGGAGGACCTTTAAGTTCTGCAATTAACTTAGACCCTATTACTCCACTTGTTGTTACTGATCCAGCAGTAGATGGTACAGGTTTTTATGCAAATCCAAATGTTGTTAGAGATGCAAGCGGACGTCCTTACGGAATTTCGTCTTTAGTACAACAAGAAATGACCAATCCGCTAGGTTTTATGCAAACTAGATTAGGAGCATTTAACTGGTCAGATGATTTTGTTGGAAATGCTTATTTAGAAGCTAATATTACTAGTCATTTAAAATTTAGAACTACGCTTGGTGGTAAATTAGCTTACTGGGGGAAAGAAGGTTTTACACCAGTTTTTTTCCTAAATCCAAACATGAAAGCGGATAGAAATAACTATATGCAGGAAAACAGAAAATCATTTTCTTGGACTCTTGAAAATATCCTGACCTATTCTAATAAATTCGGAGATCACAATGTAAACATTCTTGCCGGGCAAGGAGCTTATGTTGAAAACATTGGTGGTATGATTGGTGTAACCATGTTTGGGTTACCAATTACAAGCTACAAAGATGCTTCTTTCAATTTTGATATTCCACAAACGGACAGAGTTAATACTGCAGAGGATTTTGTAGAGCACAAATTAGCATCATTGTTTTTACGTGCTAACTATGATTTTAAAGAAAAATATCTTTTTACCGGAATCGTTCGTCGTGATGGATCGACTCGTTTTGGTGAAAACAAAAAATTCGGAGTTTTCCCTTCATTTTCTTTAGGATGGGTAGTTTCTAAAGAAGGATTTTGGAAAGAAAACAATGTTGTTAACTCTTTAAAACTGCGTGGAGGTTATGGAGTTGTAGGTAATGATAACATCGATGACTTTAAATATAGAGGTTTAGTTGTTGGTGGTTATAACTATTCAGTTGGGAATGCAGGTGCAATTACAACTGGTTACGGAAATTCTACACTTCCAAATGCTGACTTAGGATGGGAAGAAACATCACAAACTACAGTAGGACTTGACGCAAAACTTTTTAACGATTTTAATCTTTCAGTAGATTACTATAAAAAGAGAACAACAGGAATTTTAAGAAATGTTGTTATTCCTGGATATGTTGGAGTTGTTGATCCGCCTTCTGCAAATATTGCCGATATGAATAACAGCGGTTTTGAAATTGAATTAGGATACAAGAAAAGACTTGGAGAATTTAACTTAGGTGTTAACGGAAACTTTGCCTATTTAAAAAATGAAATCACTTATGTAGGATCATCTACAAACTATATTGTTGGAGACGCTAGTTTTCAATCTATGGGACCAGTAACAAGAACACAAGTTGGACATTCATTTAATGAATTCTATGGTTTCAAAACGGCAGGAATTTTTCAAAATGAAGCGGAAGTTGCGGCTTACAAAAATGCTAAAGGAGAGTTGATACAGCCAAAAGCAAGACCAGGGGATTTCCGTTGGGTAGATTCAAATGGAGATGGTTCAATTACAGATGATGACAAACAGTTTTTAGGAACAAATATTCCTAAATATACATTTGGTCTTACTTTAAACTTAGATTACAAAAACTTTGACTTTATGGCATTTGCTCAAGGAGCTGCTGGAAGTAAAATTTTCCAAGGGTTAAGAAGACTTGATGTTTTGAATGCAAACTATCAAACAAAAGCTTTGGATCGCTGGGTTGGAGAAGGAACTTCAAATGATTATCCTAGATTAACAAACGATGATCCAAATAAAAACTACAGCAATATGTCTGATTTTTATCTTGAAAATGGAAATTACGTTCGTTTGAAAATTGTTCAAGTTGGATACACAATGCCAACTAATTTATCATCTAAAATTGGTGCAGATAAAGTTCGTTTTTACTTAACAGGCGAAAACTTAATCACATTTACAAAATACAGTGGATACGATCCAGAAATTGGAGGTCAAGTATTTGGTGTAGATAAAGGAGTTTATCCACAAGCAAGATCTATTTTGTTTGGAGCAAATGTTCAATTTTAAAAAATTAAAGAATTATGAAAACTATAAAATTTAAATACATATATATTGCTATTGCAATGGCAGCTCTAGGAGGATCTTGCTCTGAAGATTTTGTCACCATTAACCCAGAGGGAAAATTTGACACAAGTACTTATTTTTCAAATGAACAGCAATGTTATGCAGCCTTAATGGGAGTATATGATCCGTTAAGAAAAAACACTGGAGGTTTCGAAAATTTGGTAGCAATGTTAAATGCTGGATCTGATGATTTTTATGCTGGAGGAGGTAGTGCAACAGATGGAAATGGAATTCAGAATTTTTCTACGCACTCACTTACTTCAATCAGTGTTCCGAGCAGTTACTGGAATGACCACTATCAAGGTGTGTCTCGAGCCAATTTGTTGATCGAAAAACTTCCTGCAGCAACAATGGATAATGGCGCAAGAGCTAGATTTGCTGCAGAAGCAAAAGCACTGCGTGCACTTTACTATTTTAACCTAGTGAGACTGTTTAAAAACATTCCATTGGTTTTAGTACCTCTAAATACTCAGACTATTTATGATCCAGAACAAGTTACACCAGATGTAATTTATGCACAAATAGAAAAAGATTTAAAAGAAGCGATTACAGCTTTACCAAATAAAGTTACACCAGAAACTGAAGCAGGAAGACTTAACAAAGGGGCAGCTCAAGCCATATTAGGAAAAGTGCTTTTGTTTGAAGGCAAAAAAGCCGAAGCGGCCACTGTTCTTGCAGAAGTAAATGGAACGCCGGGCGTTGAAAACCAATACGGAAATAAGTTACTGGATAAGTTTAGTGATTTATGGGATACTTCAAAGAAATTTAATGCAGAGTCACTTTTAGAAGTATCTCATACAAGTGCAGGAAACTCTGACTGGACATTTTGGGGAACTGGTAAAGATGAAGGAAACTCTCTAAACGTTATGGTTGGACCAAGAGGATATGTCCTGACAGAAGGTTCTACAGCACCAGATCTTCCTTCAGGATGGGCTTTTAATGTTGCTACTCAAAAATTGTATAACGCAATGAAAGATGATCCTAGATTTGGAGCAACTATTTTAGATTTGAAAGCACTTAAAGCTGCTGGTCAAATCGATTATATTCCAGCGTATCAAGACACAGGTTATTTCTTGAATAAATACTTGCCAAGACAATCTGATGTTCGTACTGGTGGTGGTAATGCAGAGTTGAACTACAAACAAAATTCTTACATCATCAGACTTGCAGATACTTACTTAATGGAAGCAGAAGCTTTAGGATCTGGAGATAGAGCACAAAAATTACTTGATGCTGTTAGAAAAAGAGTTGGTTTAGGTTCTGTACCTGTAACATTAGCTGCGATTAAAAATGAAAGAAGAATGGAATTAGCTGGTGAAGGTCATAGATTTTTTGATTTAGTAAGATGGGGAGACGCTCCAGCAGCATTAGCTGATAGAGGTTTTGATGCAGGTACAGATGAGATTTTTCCAATTCCGTACACAGAACTTAACGGTACTAAATTGAAACAAAATCCTAATTATCAATAGTCGAACTAATTAACCAAAAACATAGAATATGAACCTAAATATAAATTTGAAAAAAAGTACTTTCCTAATGCTGACATTGGCATTAGGGTTAGGAACATTAATAAGTTGTGACGATGAGACTGGTAATGCTAACGTTCTAATAGGAAGTAATATTGATGCAGCATTTACAGTAACTCCAGTTCAAGGAGCGTCAAACACCTATCTTTTAGTTGCACAAACAAAAAATGTAATCTCTTCAAGATGGAACACGGGTGATGGTGAGTATCCAGGAAAAATGAATGAGATTATCACATTGCCAGATGCTGGAACCTATACAATTACGCATACAGCAGTTGGTGCAGGCGGAGCTACAGGAACTGCAAGTTCTCAACTTGTAGTTGCAACTACTGACTTAGCAAAAGGAAATCTTGTAAAAGGCGGTTCTTTTAAAACAGCTGCAGATCAGGCTAACTGGAAAAAAGTTATTTATGAAGCAACAGGCGACTGGGTTTATAGTGATAAAGGAGCAACTGTAAGCGGAGGTCACGCCGGAATTTATCAAGCTATAGATGTAGTAAAAGATAAAGAATATACTATTGATATGGTGGTTTCTGGAGGTGCATCTACAGATATGTGGTTTGAAGTTTATGCAGGAGAAAAAGATCCAGCAACAGTTTCTGGCGATTATAGCGACGGCGGAAAAGTAATGGGCTTAAATACTTGGGATGGCTGCGGTAAAAATCCAGTTTCAGGTAAATTATCATCTATCGGATGTACTAAAAATGCAAAACTAGATGCAGTAAGCAATGTTGTTAAATTTAGCACTACAGGAAAAATATATCTAATGATTAGATGCGGCGGTGGAATCGCTCCAGGCGGAATTACCATTAAAAGCGTTGAATTAAGAGGAAAGTAAGTTTAAGTTAAGTTTAAGTTTGGTTGCAAATAGCCCATAATCATTTATGAGTATGGGCTATTTTTTAAATCCTTAAACGATCAGAAAAAGAGCTTCTGAAATAAAAAACTTCTATTTAGAATTTAATAATTTAAGGAAAGAATGAAAAAAAATAGTTTAAAGATTCTATGTTTTTTGTTCTCGCTGTCGGCACTTGCCCAGCAGACAAAAGCAAAGAAAGAATTTACAACCAACGGAAAGAAAGTTACGGTTTACACAACTGCTGAAAATACTAATTTAAGATTAACATCAACAGATAACTTATCCTTTTCGGCAGCAAAACAACCTCTGGAAACAGAAGTATCCGTTTTTGTTGAACCTTCAAAAAAATTCCAAACTTTTATGGGAATCGGCGGCGCAATAACAGATGCAAGTGCCGAAGTTTTTGCCAAACTTTCAAAAGAAAAGCAAACAGAATTTTTAAATGCCTATTATGATAAACAAAAAGGAATTGGCTATTCTTTGCTAAGAACCACAATACAAAGCTCTGATTTTAGCAGTGAAAGCTATTCCTATATCAAAGAGGATGACAAAGATTTAAAAACATTTTCGATTGAACATGACAAACAATACCGTATTCCATTAATCAAACAAGCCATTCAAACAGCCGGTGGAAAATTACTGACTTACGTTGCGCCATGGTCTCCAAATGCTTTTATGAAAAGCAACAAAAATGTTTTGAAAGGCGGAACTTTATTACCAGAATACTACCAAACTTGGGCAGATTTTTATGTAAAGTTTATAAAAGCATACGAGAAAGAAGGAATTCCAATTTGGGGAACCTCTACACAAAATGAACCAATGGCAACCCAAAGTTGGGAATCTTGTATATATTCTGCTGAAGCCGAGAGGGACTTTATTAAAAATTTTCTAGGGCCAACATTAAAAAAAGAAAAACTCGGTGATGTAAAAATCATTGCATGGGATCACAATCGCGATTTAATGAACTACAGAGCAAACGTAATTTATTCCGATCCAGAAGCATCAAAATATGTTTGGGGAATGGGGTTTCACTGGTACGAAAACTGGTCTGGCGGCGCTTCAATGTTTGACAATGTTGCCAAAGTAAACGAGGCATATCCTGATAAAAAATTATTGTTTACAGAAGGCTGCGTAGAGAAATTTGATGCTAAAAAATATCAATTTTGGGCAAACGGAGAAAGATATGGAATTTCTATGATGAATGATTTTAACAACGGAACTGTAGGATGGACAGATTGGAATATTCTTTTAGATGAAAAAGGAGGGCCAAATCACGTTGGTAATTTTTGTTTCGCACCAATTCATGCCGATACAAAAACAGGCGAGTTAATCTACACACCATCTTATTATTACATTGGACATTTTTCAAAATTCATCCATTTGAATGCCGTAAGAGTAAGTACAGCAGTAAGCAGAAGTGGATTGTTTAGTACTTCCTTTTTAAATACCAATGGTACAATGGCAACAATTGTAATGAATCAAACAGATAAAGAAATGAATTACAATTTAATTATTGGAGCTGAAAAAACGGTCGTTAAAATTCCGGCTCATGCTATACAAACACTTGTTTACTAGAGCGTTTTAAGTAAATGAGAGGGTTGATTTGAATCATCCATTTCGACCCTCATTCATTTTGTATTTGAAACTATTTTTTTTGTGGTAATGCAAAAGTGATTGTAAGTTATTTTATTACAAGTTGATTTGGTTGTAATAGGTTGTTTATCAAGTTAAAAAAAGTAAAAATGAAACTAAACTTTAAAAACACAATAAAAGCACTGTTTTTCATATTGGCAGTATTTTCGCAAATAAAGTGCTCTTCGTCAAATGATGCTGCTGATCCCGTGCCGATTTTACCGCCTGTTGTACCTCCAGTTGTTGTTACAAACGACGTCGATTTTTGGCTGACCAAAGGAGATCAAAGTGTTTTACTGGCAAAACAATCAGGAACTTTAGGATTTGGAACCACTTACAATATCTATCCAAATATCGAGGTAAATGCTTCGCAAAAATATCAAACAATAGACGGTTTTGGTTATACACTGACAGGCGGAAGCGCTGAAGTAATTAATCAATTAACAGCATCAAAAAAAAGTGCTCTCTTGCAGGAACTTTTTGGTTCAGGCGAAAACTCGATAGGAGTAAATTACTTAAGAATAAGCATAGGAGCTTCAGATTTAAACGCATCTCCTTTTACTTATAATGATCTTGCGACTGGAGAAACCGATTTGGATTTGGTAAAATTTAGTTTAGATAAAGATAAAGCTGGAGTAATTTCACTTTTAAAAGAAATCTTAGCAATCAATCCTAAAATTTTAATACTCGCAACCCCTTGGTCTGCACCTTTGTGGATGAAAGATAAAGACAGCTTTGTAGGCGGAAAATTGCAAACCAAATATTATGATGTTTATGCCAAATACTTTGTAAAATACATTCAGCAAATGAAAGCCGAAGGAATTACAATTGATGCCGTAACACCACAAAATGAACCATTACATGACGGGAACAATCCTAGTATGTATATGTCGGCAGCAGAGCAGGCTAATTTTATAAAAACAAGTTTAGGTCCAGCCTTCAAAGCAGCAAATCTAAATGTCAAAATTATTATTTACGATCATAATTGCGACAACATAAATTATCCAAAAGCAATTTTGGCAGATGCCGATGCTTTTCCTTTCGTAGACGGATCAGCTTTTCATTTGTATGCAGGAGATATCAGTGCATTGTCAAATGTTTACAATGCCTATCCAACAAAAAATGTGTATTTCACAGAGCAATACACTGCCTCAATAGGGAATTTTGGAGGTGATCTAAAATGGCATATGCGAAATGTAGTTATTGGTTCAATGAGAAACTACAGCAAGAATGCACTAGAATGGAATTTAGCCAACAATAGCAATTACGAACCTCATACTCCGGGTGGATGCAATACCTGCAAAGGAGCTTTAACAGTAACATCAACCGAAAATTTTCAGCGCAATGTTGCCTATTATATCATTGCACACGCTTCAAAATTTGTTCCGGCAGGTTCCGTTAGAATCGCTAGTAATACCAGCGGAAATCTTCAAAACGTGGCATTCTTAACCCCATCAGGCTCAAAAGTTTTAATTGTTGAAAATGACGGAACTGCTGTAGAAGTTTTCAATATCAAGTTCAATGATAAATGGATCACAACCTCTTTAGAAGCAGGTTCAGTGGCAACCTATACTTGGAAATAAAAATCGAGTAAAAAACAAAATAGTTTTCAAATGAAAAAAATAATAATAGCAGTACAGCTTTTGTGTTCGATTGCCGTTGCAGGACAAGGTTTTTTACATAGAGACGGGCAAAAAATTGTTGACGGAAATGGAAATAATATAGTATTAAGAGGGCTTGGTATAGGCGGGTGGATGGTGCAGGAAGGATACATGATACAGACGCAGCCCTTTGCCAGTCCGCAGTATGCAATAAAACAGAAAATTCAAGACGTCATTGGCGAGCAGGGAACAAAAGAGTTTTATGCAGCTTACAAAGCAAACGGATTAACAAAACGAGATGTAGATTCGTTAGCAGCATGGGGTTTCAATTCAATCCGTCTGCCAATGCATTATAATCTGTACACGCCACCAATTGAAGAAGAAAAAAATGGTCAAATCACTTGGATAGAAGAAGGTTTTACAATGACAGATAATTTGCTGAAATGGTGCGCCGAAAACAAAATTTATCTTATTCTAGATCTACATGCTGCTCCGGGCGGACAAGGAAATGATGCGGCAATTTCTGATTACGATACGACAAAACCATCATTATGGGAAAGTGAAGCCAATCAGAAAAAAATGATTGCTTTATGGAAAAAAATAGCTTCTCGTTACAGAGACAATCCATGGATTGGAGCGTATGATATTATTAATGAACCCAACTGGAATTTTACAGGAACAAACAAAAATGGCTGCGACGAAAATTCAAACGGTCCTTTAAGAGAACTTATGGTTTCCGTAACAAAAGCAATTCGCGAAGTCGATACCCATCATTTAATTTTTATTGAAGGAAACTGCTGGGGAAATAATTACAACGGAATTTTTCCTTTATGGGATGATAATATGGCATTGAGTTTTCATAAATATTGGAACTACAATACCAAAGAATCAATCCAGAAAATGTTGGACTATAGAACGCAGTACAACGTGCCAATTTGGTTAGGAGAAAGCGGCGAAAACTCTAATGTTTGGTTTAAAGATGCGCTTACGCTGATGGAAAACAACAATATTGGATGGGCATTTTGGCCAATGAAAAAAATCGAAAATATTGCAGGAGTAACCTCTGTAACCAAAATCCCTGAATACGATGTTTTATTAAAATACTGGAAAGACGGCGGTCAAAAACCAACAGCAGATTTTTCTAAAAAAACACTAATGAAAATGGCAGATAATTACAAAATGGAAAACGTAACCGTTAAACCAGATGTAATCGACGCCATGTTTAGACAAGTGCAGACAAACGATACAAAGGCGTACAGAAAAAACGTAATTCCAGGAAAAATTGCGGCAACACATTATGATTTAGGAACAAACGGTTACGCATACTCCGATAAAGATTTCGTGAACTACAGAGTTGAAACCAACAAATTTGAAGATTGGAATAAAGGAAATACAATGCGAAATGACGGTGTAGATATTCTGCCATGCAAAGATGCAGGATCAAACGGTTATCAAGTTTCATTTATTGAAGACGGCGAATGGCTGCAGTTTACTACCGAAGTTAATAAGCAGAATAAATACAATGTTGCTATACGATATTCAAGCGAAAAAGCAGAAGGCAGACTTCATTTAGAAACCGAAAAAGGAAGGTCAAAATCGATAACACTGCCAGCAACTGGCGGAAATGAAAAATGGAAAACGATAAGCTTAACTGATGTCGAATTGAATGCAGGTCAAAACAAGATTAAAGCTGTTTTTGAAAAAGGAGGTTTTAATTTAAACTATTTAGATTTTTTGGAGAATAAAAAAAAGAACCCAAAAAAGTAAAAAGAATCACCAATTTGATTGTACAAAAAAATAAAAAAAAGTCCTAAAGTTATAAAGTGATGATATATTTAATATTAATTGTTCTAAACTATATAATTAACATAATTTTTAAATAAGTTTTTTTCTTTAAGGTCAAGGAAACATTAGCTTTACGGATCAAAATTTTTTAAATATGAAAAAGATAAATTCAATTGTTTTAGTGGTAATGATGCTTTTAGTAAGCGGAGTTTTTTATGGTCAAAACTTAAAAATTATGACCTACAACATTCGTTTAAATGTTGCTTCAGATGGAGAAAATGCCTGGCCAAATCGTAAGGATTATTTCATGTCTCAAGTGCAATTTTACAGCCCCGATATTTTTGGAGTTCAGGAAGCAACACCAAGTCAAGTAATTGATATTGCATCTGGAATGCCAAAATACAGCAAATTTGGAATAGGAAGAGAAGAAGGAGGAACAGGAGAAGCCTGCACGATTTATTACAAAAAAGACCGTTTTAAGCTTCAAGAATCTAACACCTTCTGGCTTTCAGAAACACCAAATGTAGTTTCAAGAGGCTGGGACGCTGCTTGCAATAGAGTTTGTACTTATGGTCTTTTTACAGATTTAAAAACTAAAAAAACATTTTACGTCTTTAATCTTCACCTTGATCACATGGGAGAAGTAGCAAGAGTTAAAGGCGTGCAGGTAGTTTTAGAAAAAATAAAAGCAATAAACACAAAAAAATATCCTGTGTTTTTAATGGGAGATTTTAATTCAGAGCCAAACACACCTCAGATTGCTGAAATTAAAAAAGTAATGGATGACACTAGAGATGTTTCAAAAGAAAAACCATTTGGGCCATCTGGAACTTTTAATAATTTCAAACACAATGAGCCTGTAACCTTATTAATAGATTACATTTTTATATCAAAAAACAGCGGACTCACAGTTCAAAAACATGCAGTTTTAAGTGATTCTAAAGATTTAAAATATCCTTCAGATCACTTACCTGTTCTAATAGAAATAGATTAAATATGAAAAACATCAACAAAAAACTCCAAATTTTACTGTTACTGCCTCTTATTGCGGTACAGATAAAATGCGGATCTTCAAAAAATGTTGCAAGCAATTCAGGAAAAGCACAATCTTGGATTACAACAACAGATGAAACATCAAAACTTAAAAAACAGGACGATTTAGTTTTTAGTTCAGAAACTAATGCAAACCAAACAATTGAAGTAAATCCTGCTCAGAAATTTCAAACCATAGAAGGTTTTGGATTTTCGTTAACTGGAGGAAGTGCTCAAACAATTTTAAAACTAGATAAAGCAAAAAAAGAAGCCCTGCTTCAAGAGTTGTTTTCTAGAAAAAATGATGCCATTGGTTTAAGTTACCTGCGTATAAGTATTGGAGCTTCAGATTTGAATGAAAAAGTTTTTTCGTATGATGATATGCCAGAAGGGCAAACAGATTTAAAGCTGGAACATTTCAATCTTGGTTCAGATTTAAATGATGTTGTACCGCTGTTAAAAGAGATTTTAGCCATAAATCCACAAATAAAAATTATGGGTTCTCCGTGGTCTCCGCCAGTTTGGATGAAAGACAACGGAAGCTCAAAAGGCGGCAGCTTACAGCCTAAATATTATCAGGTTTATGCCGAGTATTTTGTAAAATATATTCAAGCCATGAAAGAGCACGGAATTGTAATTGATGCCATTACACCGCAAAATGAGCCATTACATCCCGGTAACAATCCAAGTTTATTGATGCTCGCAGAACAACAGGCAGAATTTATAAAAAATCATTTAGGTCCCGCTTTCGCCAAAGCAAAAATTAAAACCAAGATTGTAGTTTACGACCACAATTGCAATAAACCTGAATATCCTTTAACCATTTTAAATGATCCAAAAGCATTGCCTTTTGTAGCAGGTTCAGCATTTCATTTATACGAAGGAGATATTAGTGCCTTGTCTACAGTTCATGATGCATATCCAAATAAAGATTTGTATTTTACAGAACAATACACAGGATCAGGAAGCAGTTTTGAATCTGATTTGAAATGGAGTGTAAAAAATGTAGTAATTGGCTCGATGCGCAACTGGAGTGTAAATGCACTTTCCTGGGGATTAGCAAATGACGAATTCTACAAACCATTTACGCCAGGCGGGTGTTCTACTTGCAAAGGTGCTTTAATGATTGATCAAAATCAGAATATTAAAAGAGAAGTAGGCTATTATATTATTGGCCACGCTTCGAAGTTTGTACCAGAAGGATCAATTAGAATTGGAAGCAATATCAGCGGAAACCTTTATAACGTTGCATTCAAAACATCATCAGGGCAAATTGCTTTAATTGTTGAAAACGACGGAAATAAAGCTGAAACATTCAATATAAAATACAATCAAAAACAAATTTCAACTACTTTAAACGCAGGAGCAGTAGCAACTTATGTTTGGTAATTAAAATAAAAGACATGAAAAAAACAACAACATTCCTCTTACTGATGGTCACATTTTTTGCGGCTGCACAGCAAGAAACAATCGATCAGAAAGTAAATGCTTTATTGAAAAAAATGACTATTGAAGAAAAAATAGGTCAATTGAATCAATATAGTAACGACAATTCAATAACAGGACCAATAACGATTAACCCAAATAAGCAGACCGAGATTAAGAACGGTTTAGTAGGCTCAATGTTGAATGTAACGGGAGTAGAATCTACTAGAAACTATCAAAAGTTAGCCATGCAGTCTCGTTTAAAAATACCAATGTTGTTTGGGCAGGACGTTATTCATGGCTATAAAACAACATTTCCATTACCATTAGCAGAAGCTGCTAGTTGGGATTTAGAAGCAATAGAGCTGGCAGCAAGAGTAGCAGCAACAGAAGCAGCCGCAAGCGGAATTCACTGGACATTTGCACCAATGGTAGATATTGGGCGTGATCCACGCTGGGGGCGCGTTATGGAAGGTGCAGGAGAAGACACTTATCTAGCATCTAAAATTGCTTATGCAAGAGTAAAAGGTTTTCAAGGAAATAAATTAGGAGATTTAAACTCTGTTATGGCGTGCGTAAAACATTTTGCCGCTTATGGAGCCGCAGTTGGCGGAAGAGATTATAACTCCGTTGATATGAGCGAAAGAATGTTATGGGAAACTTATCTGCCTCCTTTCAAAGCCGCTTTAGATGCTGGTGCCGCAACATTTATGAATTCATTTAATGATTTAAACGGAATTCCGGCTACAGGAAATGTTCATCTACAACGTGACATTTTAAAAGGAAAATGGAACTTTCAAGGTTTCGTAGTTTCAGATTGGGGTTCTATTGGAGAAATGGTAGCTCACGGCTACTCAAAAGATCTTAAAGCAGCAGCACTTTCAGCAATTACTGCAGGAAGTGATATGGATATGGAAAGCGTTGCTTACAAAAACAATTTGGCACAATTGGTCAAAGAAGGCAAAGTTTCAATAGACTTAGTTGATGATGCCGTAAAACGTATTCTTCGCAAGAAATTTGAATTAGGCTTATTTGATGATCCTTATAGATATTCTGACGAAAAAAGAGCAGAGAAAGCTTTAAATAATCCAGAAAATAGAAAAGCGGCACTTGAAGTTGCTCAAAAAAGTATCGTTTTATTAAAGAACGAAAATCAAACATTACCACTTTCTAAAAACCTAAAAACAATCGCTTTTATCGGGCCGATGGTAAAAGAGTATAAAGAAAATATGGGTTTTTGGTCTGTAGAATTGCCTAATGTTGATTACAATAAATGGATTGTTTCGCAATGGGATGGTTTACAGAATAAAGTAGGCAAGAATACTAAATTACTTTATGCAAAAGGCTGCGAAGTTGAAGGCGACAACAAAGATGGTTTTGCAGAAGCCGTTGCAACTGCAAAACAAGCCGATGTTGTTATTTTAAGTATTGGCGAAAAACGTGACATGAGCGGTGAGGCAAAAAGCCGAAGCGATATTCATTTGCCAGGTGTTCAGGAAGATTTAGTAAAAGCAATTCAGGCAACAGGAAAACCAGTTGTAGTTTTAATAAATGCAGGAAGACCTCTTGTTTTTAACTGGACTGCAGACAACGTTCCAGCGATTGTTTATACTTGGTGGTTAGGTACAGAAGCAGGAAATGCAATTGCAAATGTATTATTTGGAGATTACAATCCGTCAGGAAAATTACCAATGACATTTCCTAGAGAAGTAGGGCAGATTCCTATTTATTACAACCATTTCAGTACTGGAAGACCAGCCAAAGATGAAAATCAAAACAATTATGTTTCAGCATATATCGATTTAAAGAATTCACCTAAATTCGCTTTTGGACATGGATTGAGTTATACTAAATTCGATTATTCTGGAATGAAACTTTCTTCAACAAAAATGAAAAACAACGAAACAATTAAAGTTTCATTTCAATTATCAAATGTTGGAAAAGCAGCTGGAGAAGAAGTTGTACAATTGTATTTAAAAGATAAATTTGGATCAGTTGTTCGCCCAGTTTTAGAATTAAGAGATTTTCAAAAAGTGAAATTAAACGCAGGAGAATCAAAAACAATCGAGTTTACAATCGACAAAGAAAAGCTTTCTTTCTACAATGATAAATTAGAATGGACTGCTGAACCTGGAGATTTTGAAGTAATGATTGGAGCTTCATCAGCAGATATTAAACTAAAATCAGATTTTGAATTAGTGCAGTAATATAGAATGTCTATTAGAATTGGCGTTATGGATTTTATAAAGGGGCTAAATTATTTTAAAACCGTATTTATAAAATCCATAGCGCCAATTCCTTTGTATGAAGCATACAATGCTTTGTCAAAAGCTTCACGTTTTGCTTTTTTATCTTTAGCCTCCGTTTCAACGATCATTTCATTAAAAATTCTTTCCTGCTCTTCGCTGTATTTTAAAGAAGCTTCCAAAAGATAAGTTTTAGAAACAAAACCAAAAGAACTCCAGATTTTATCTCTAATTTTTGAATTGATTTTTTTTAACGGATTAGTGGTCATTTTCTTCTAAATTTTGTTTTCTTCGATAAGAACTATAAGTGGTATAAAAGCAGTTCTTTCTCTTTCTTTTTTAATTGTTTTTCACAATTAATCATTAAATGTGTTATTATGACGCAATGTACTTGTTTTTTTGATTTTATTTTTAATTTTAACAAAAATTGTGATTTATACACTTTTGTTTTTTTTCTGATTTTGAAAATGGATAAATGCGATTTGTAAAAAATGAAGTAAATTGCGTACACAATTGAAACTAAATGTCGTATTAATTATAAAATCAATGCTGAAATCAATTTTAGAAAATAATAAAAATTACCAGCCAGGATTGTCAATTGATAGTGTGATTTTTGGTTTTCATGATAACCAATTGAAAGTGCTGCTGATTAAAATTCCGCACAACGAAAAATGGTCCTTACCCGGCGGATTTATTCCAATTGATCAGGATATTGATACGGCAGCGGTTACTATTCTAAATGAAAGAACAGGAGTTGAAGGTGTGTTTTTAAGACAGTTTGCCACATTTGGAAAAACGAAGCGAAATGATAATCATTTTGGGAATGAAATTTTAAAACATTTAGATATTGATCCCGAACAAGGAAAATGGCTTACGCAGCGTTTTGTAACAATTGGTTATTATGCCTTAGTAGATTTTCTAAAAATACTTCCCAATCCTGTTAATAGAAATGAAGTTGTAGAATGGATCGATCATAAAGAAGTTCCAGATCTTATTTTAGATCATCGGGAAATTTTAGATAAAGCTCTTGATACCTTAAGAATAGAGCTGAATTTAATGCCCATAGGATATAATTTATTACCAGAGAAATTCACGATTCCAGAACTGCAAAAATTATACGAAACGATTTTAGATAAAAAACTAGATCGCAGAAATTTTCTTAGAAAAATAACTAATATCGGAATTCTGGTTAAACTTGATGAAAAGAAAAGTAATGTTGCTCACAAAGCACCAAACTTATATTCTTTCGATAAAGAAAAATACGATGAGGTCTTGAAAAATGGATTGAATCAAGGTTGGTAAAATTTGTTAAGTCTGATTAATAATTTGCGATTATGGTATCAATTGAAACATTCCGAAAATTAGCTTTATCATTTGAAAATGCTGCCGAAGAACCACATTTTGAAAAAACATCCTTTCGTGTCAAGAAGAAAATTTTCGCTACTTATGATGAAAAGAAAAATCAAGCCGTTTTAAAATTCAATGAAATCGATCAATCTGTATTTTGCGCTTCAAGTGAAATGATTTTTTATCCAATACCTAATAAATGGGGAAAACAAGGCTGGACAATTGTTGAACTTTCAAAAGTAAGACCTGAAATGTTTGCAGATGCTTTATTGATTTCCTACCAAAGTGTCTCTTCTAAAAAGAAATAGCGTTTTATACCTTACCTGACGATAGTTCTAAAAGTTAAATTTACCCTCGGCTTTTGAGTAGTTTTTGTTGGCGGAAGCCGATGAAGCCAATGCGTTTGTGTTTCGTCTTTCATAACCAATAAACTCCCGTGTTCTAAAATCATAGCAACAACTTCTTTAGTCTCCTTATGTTTGAAAGCAAATTTACGTTCAGCCCCAAAACTTACAGAACCAATTGCACCGTTTTTTTTCAAATCCTTTTCAGCATCGCTGTGCCACGCCATTCCTTCATCGCCCGAATGATATAAATTGAGTAAACAGGAATTGAAAGTTTCTCCTGTTTTTTCTTCTATAAAAGTTTTTAGTTCTAGTAATTCCTTTGTCCACGGAAGTGCTTTTTTCGTCGTATTCGAATACGTGTATTCAAATTCTTTATCACCATACCAAGCCACCTTTCTTTTGGTCAAAATTAATTTCCCAAAGATAATTGCTTCATCATTTTTCCATTCGATCGTATTCAATAGAATATCACGATAAAAATCGGCTTTTTCTCTCGAAAACAATTTTCCGTAATAATTAACCGTACCATCCTTAGGAAGCAGATTTGTTGTTTCGTCTATTTGAGGATTAAATAAGTCCATTTTTCCATTTTTGATATTCAAGTTTCATACAATGTCCGCAAGGCCTGAAACCATTTTGTTTAGCTTCGTTTTCCGAAGAAAAGAAAACGCGATTTTCTCGTTTCATTCTTTTTCCCGAAGAGCATTTCAGCGTTCCGTAGATTTTTAATTTTTGGTTGCCGCCGAAACAAATTTCCGCATTTTTAATTTTAATTCGAAGATCAGAGCCGAGAATTTTAATATGTTCAATCATTTGTTTGTCATTTTTTTTGCCACAGATTAAAGGATTAAAATGATTTAAAAAATCTGCTCAATCTGCGTGAAAAAAATATCGATTTTTATATCGTAGAAACACACTGCAGTGCATCTAACGTCACGTATTTTTGTCAAAAATCTTTGCGTAGACGCGCTGCAGTGTGTCTCTACAGCTATATCGAGAAACCTCTGAATCTTTGCGCCTCTGTACCTTTGAACCTTAATTTAACGCATCATGAAAAATAATTCCCAGCGTATATCTTTCACCAGATTGAATTTCGCTTACACCATGTTTCATATTAACCCGATAATACCCTTTTGAACCTTTTACAGGTCTGAAATTGGTTGTAAAAACCAAAATGTCTCCTTTTTTTGGTTTCAAAACAATAGCTTTAGATTGCGCTCTTGGTGTTTGTTGTGTTAAAACAAATTCACCACCGGTAAAATCTTCATCAGGTTCATTTAGAAAAAGGACTATTTGAATTGGAAAATAAACATCACCGTATAAATCCTGATGCAGTGTATTGAAACCGCTTTTGCCATACTTTAAAATCAAGACGGTCGCTTTTAATTGATTATTGTCGTGACACTGTTTTAATAATTCTTGGTGCTGATCAGGAAAAATGGTGTTGATATTTAGAACTTTCATCCAAGCGTTTGCGATTGGTGCTAGTTTGGGATAGATTGCAGATCGAATGTTTTGAATTAAATCAGGAAGAGGATAATTAAAATATTTGTATTCGCCTAAACCGAATCGGTAACGTTCCATTACAACCGTTTTTCGGTATAAATTTGGATTGTCATAATCAAATTTTAAATCTTCGCATTGTTCGTTATTAAGTACTTTTGGAATAATTGCAAATCCATTTTCGTGCATAGATTCGGTGATGCTTTCCCAGTTTTGAGAAGCAATTATTGATTGTATATTTTGCATAGTGATTTTAGATTGGATTTTTTTTTGCCACGAATTACACGAATGTTCACGAATTATTTTTTTTATTAATTAGAATAAAAATTAGTGCAATTTGTGGCAAAAAAACTATAGATTTATCTGCGCACCTTCCCAGCCAATTATGGCTGTTTTTCTAGTGTTTCCCCACATATAACCGCCAAAGATTCCAGAAGACTGAATCACGCGATGGCATGGAATTAAAAACGCAACTGGATTACTGCCAATTGCAGTTCCAACAGCTCTTGAAGCATTTGGCTTCTCAATTTGATGTGCAATAGTGCCATAAGTTGAAAGCTGTCCCATTGGGATTTTTAGCAGCATCTCCCAAACTTTCAATTGAAAATCAGTTCCTTTTAGATGCAGTTTTATTTCAGATAATTTGCTCCAGTCATTTTGAAATATGAACAGTGCATTTTGCTGCACTAAATCTAGTTTTCTAGAGAAAGAAGCATTGGGGAATTTGTCTTTTAAGGCATTTACGCCATTGGTTTCATCATCGGCGAAAGCCATAAAACAAACTCCCTTTGAGGTTGATGCAACAATAATATTCCCAAACGGACTTTCGGCAAAGCTGTAATTTATTTCAAGATTCCTTCCG
The DNA here is from genome assembly GCF_004119495.1 of Flavobacterium sp. YO12. Taxonomy (GTDB): domain Bacteria; phylum Bacteroidota; class Bacteroidia; order Flavobacteriales; family Flavobacteriaceae; genus Flavobacterium. The sequence goes on along the minus strand of NZ_NRQU01000024.1, from coordinate 45,209 downwards.
CCGTTTTTATATTCGGCAGGAGTCATTCCTTCAATATTTACAAATAAATCATGAAGACGGCTTGTTCCCGAAAGTCCTGTTTCGTAAGCTGTTTCAGAAACGGTTGCTTGATTTTCTTTAAGCAGTTTTTTGGCATGTTCCAAACTGGTATACTGCAAGAATTTCTTCGGACTTGTTCCTGCCCAATCGCTGAAAAGTTTCTGAAAGTGAAACGGACTTAAATGCACTTTTTCGGCAACTTCATCAAGATTAGGCTGCTCTTTAAAATTAGCTTTGATATAATCTATCGCTTCCGCAATACGATTATAATTAATGGTTTCCTGTGTGTTCATTTTCATTCAATTTTATAAGGCAAATATCGATTGGTTTCTGCTGGTATAAAATCCGAATCTTGCGGAGTTTTTTTAACCGCAAAGGGCACTAAGATTTACGCAAAGTGCGCAAAGTTTTTTTTACGTAATATTGTCACCCTGAGCAAAGTCGAAGGGCAGAAAGTATGTCGGCAAAGATTGGCACAAATCTGAAACCTGAAACAAATTATTAAATCTCTTTTTCCATTTTATAATTGATAAGTATTTCATTGTGACGAATGTTTTTTTGTTCGGCTTTTGCAATAAATCCCTTCTTTTCAAAAAATGGTTTTGCAGTAATACTGATATCCGAAGTTATAATTTTGGAATGTTGTTTTTTGGCTTCGAGTTCTAATTCTGTCAAAAGTTTATCAGCAATTCCTTGTCGTTGAAAACCTTTATGAACGTAAAAGAAGTCAATATAGCTTCCGTCTTTTAAAGTTCCAAAACCGGCGATTTGGTTTTCAATAATTATTAAAAGAACAAATTGCGTTTCAATAACTTCAAGCCAGCGTTCTTTGTTTTCTACGCCAGAAATCCAAGCTTTGATTTGTGCGGGATTATAATCATTCTTGCAAACAGATTGTATGGTTTCTATATACAATTGCTGCATTTCGTCTAAATCTGAAAGTGTGCCTTTTTTGAAAATCATTAATTTGTTGATTTATTGTGATGTTTCATTTATTATAGTGTTATAATGATGAAAAGTGATTTAATGCGCTGTAGTTTTAGAAAAAACATTAATTACAACAACTCCAATTATAATTAAGCTTAATCCAATTATGGCAGGTAAATCAGGAATTTCTTTAAAGAAAATAGCGCCAATAGTGGTAATTAAAACAATGCCGACTCCTGACCAAATAGCATAAGCAAAACCAACCGGAATAGTTCTTATAGCAAAACTTAAAAAGTAAAATGCAGCAAAGTATCCTACAATTGTAATAATGCTGGGAATAAGTTGAGTAAACTGCTCCGATTTTTTTAATGCAGTTGTGGCAATAATTTCGAAGACAATGGCGATAAACAAAAATAAAAAATTCTTCATAATTAAGTTTTTTACAAAGTTACGTTTTGTACAAAGCAGGAAGCAATTATTTAAGTTTATCTTTTTTTGTTGAAACGCTTATTAATTTATAACCATTTTCAGTTCTTAAAAACTCAAAATGATCCTGTCCGAAATTTGTTTTGTTTTTTGAATTGATGACAATATCCATAGTAGGGTAAATCCAGTCTTTAGATTCATTGCAATTATTGAAATACATTTCGTATTCGGCAGATTCAAAAATAAATTGATTCAAACCGTCAGCCGAAATGAAGTAATCTGCTTTTGCAGTATTTAACTCTTGAAGTTTAAGCTTTAAAAAATTGTAATTATTATTTATGAATTTACTTTTGGGGTTACTTATCCAGCCCATTGGTTCTTTCCAATAGGTAATTTTGTCAAAAGATTGTTTTAAAATATTAGCTTTAGATAAATCTTTGAGCAAACTGTTTGTCAGCCAGTCTTTAAACTCTTTTTCAAAGTTTATAAACGAATAATAGTGACCGTCAACTCCAAGAAAACATTCTCTTATTGGATCTTTACTCGGCACTGTTGATTTTTCTAGAGAATAAAAATTAAGGTTATCATTGTATGCAAAATCGTCAATTAAAATATTGTTATTGATGTCGATTAGAAACTCTTTTCCCCCAGCCCAGAAAAAGTGTTCTCCATCTCTTACTTTTTCAGCATCTTTTAATCCTATAAAAGTTCCATTTCTAACTTTAGTTAAATTGCTGTATACTGCAGGAATTACGATTTTACCTTCGCCATTAAACATTCCCATTTTATCCGTTTTACGATCTGTAAATCTTATAAAACCTTCATTTTCACAATCTGGACCATTGTCAAAAATATATAAACTGTCTCGGCCAACAATTTTTCCTGTCTTGGTTAAATAATAGCTTTCCCATTTTTGATTATTTCCTTCCGTAACGGCTATAATATTCTCGAATTTATGAGCGATTGTAAATCCCATAAATTTTGGCTCAATTTTGATGATGCCGTTTTTATCTTTAAAACCAATATGAGTTGAATCTTTATCTGGAAATGAGATCCAAATATCATTGCTTTGGGCAAATACAGTTAAGTTTAAAAAGAAGAAAACAGAAAAAAGAATACTCTTTTTCATAAGATTTATTTATCGTAAATGAATTTCTGATTCCTTATTTTTTGCTTCATCAAAGCAATCGCTGCATAACATTTTAAAATCAGCTTTAGCTTGAAAAACATCAGTCCATTCTTCACCATTGTCCAGAAGATATTGTTCGCATTCTCCACACCAAGCAATCTGCGGAAGATCTTCTTCGGCTTCTGAATAGAAAAAGCCTGTTTTTTCGTCTGAATCTATTGCCATTGCAATATGAATACAGCCAAAAGACATTTCTTTTGAGCCATGTACTTCACATAAAATATTTTCGATCATTATTTTATAAAATTTTACTTTTTTGCAAGTTATTAGATTTCAAATTTAAGCATAAAAAAGAAAATTCTATTTTTAGTTATAGCATTCTATTAAGGGTTGAATGAGAATCCAACACTAAAAAACAATCTTACTTTGTCAATATTATTTATCCAAGAAGTATCAAAATGAATAGGTCCTAAAATCGATTGATAAGAAATAGAAGCTCCTCCAGATAGTACAAGACTAGGGTCAAAGCCATCATCCCATTTTCCTTTTGGACTAAATGCTTTGTTGATGTATTTATCAAAAGATTCAAACCCAACAGTTGCGATATTAAAATGGGGAGTTAGGTAGATTTTTCCCATAAGGTTTATTTGAGAAGCTAGTTTTAAGCCCATATATTGTGAAACATTGAGTTCGTCTTCGTGCAGGCCTGGAAATGAAAAACGATTGCCGCCTGAACTAGGTATGATTCCGCCTAAAAAATATCTTGAGGCATAACCAAAATCCGAATAAGAGATTTGATCGTCTGTAAGTTTATCCTCAAAAGTAAAATAAGAATCAAACCCAATGATTCCCGTAATTTTCTTTTTTAAAAGGGCTCTTTTTTCAAAACTGAAGCCAAGTTTTGTGTAACCATTAGTTGTACCAGATATGTTTGTTTTATCTGGGTCATTAATAGAGGCGTAAACATCAGACAATAAAGATCGAGTTACATTTGCTTTTAAAATTGTTCCGTTTTCAGCAAAGAAAACTTTATCCATGTCATTGTAGAAATAATGCATGTTTAATTCTATAGTGTTCAAGGAGTAAGTCTTGATGTCGATTGAGTTAGGGTTATATTCTCTTTCGTATTTTGGTTTTAAATTGGCATATTGATAGAGCAAGCCATAACCAAAATAACTTTTTAATGAATTTATATTTCTATTGATTTCATTATTAAATTCAACAGAATTATAAAGCACATTATCTGAAGCCCTGCCGTTAAAATAAATTTCTTGTCTTAATAATGCTCCATAAAGTTCAGACGACCACCACCAATCTCGGTTTTTTCCAAAATTTTTCTGATAATTGATTCTTGCTTTTGGCTGCTCAGCTATATCTGCAGTTATAAGAAGGCGAGATGCTCTGGCAAGAACATTTCTGGCAGTGTAATTAAAAATGATTCCAACGCCACGATAAGTGTCATAATGTACAGATGTGTTCAGTTGGTTTTTGGCGCGTTCATGCCCAAAGATGGTAACACCTAGTTTGTTGTCATCTTTGATGAAATAGTTATATGTAATTTCATCAAAAAGATTGGTACCCATTGCTCTGTTAATACCTGCTATTAAATCTTTTGTAGTGTATTTTTTATGTGTTTTTAGATTCATTCTTCCTAATACGAGAGCAAGATTTTCGGGACTGATTTTTTTGTAAATAATGGTATCAAGAATAATTTCTGAGGGCATTTGTGGTAATTCGTGAATACGTTGTTGGTACCCTTTTAATTTTTCGGATAATGCTATTAAAGCAGGAAGATTTTCATTTGTTGCAATTTTACCATCTTTATAGATTTCTGCACTATTTGCAAAATCTGCAGTCGAAAAGCGAAGGTTTGGCATGTGATCTATTAAAATGTCGCAGAGTTTTCTATTTGCAGGATTCTTAATGTTACTAGGGAACATACTGGTTTGTGTCAATATAGTTATAACATTGTTCAGTTTGTCTATTGGTTCCAATCCGCCTCCAACATCACTGCCAATAATAATGTCGGCACCCATTTGTTGGGCGACATCAGTAGGGAAATTATTTAAAACGCCTCCATCAACTAATACTGTTTTTTCGTATGACATAGGTTTGAAAATAGCAGGGAGCGACATACTGGCTCTCATTGCATAAGCTAAGCTGCCTTTGCTTAAAATGACCTCCTTTCCTTCAGACAAATCTGTAGCCATGGCTCTAAACGGGATAGAGAGGCTGTCAAAGTTTCTAATGTTATATACCGGGTAAGTTAATTCAGAAAGATATTCTCTTAAGTTTTGATCGTTTAATAAAGAACCAATACTGTTTAGTTTTTTGTTTTTAATCCCAATTCCAACTAAATATCTTTGAAATTCTCTTTTTTCCTCTACGCTGACAGATTTTAATGATTGTCCGCCGCCAAGTAATTTATCCCAATTAATATTTTTGGTTAGCTTTTCTATACTGTCACCAGAATATCCCATTGCGTATAAACCGCCAATGATACTTCCCATACTATTTCCAACGATAAGATCAGGAACGATGTGCAAAGAATCTAGTTTTTGTAAAAGCGGAATATGCGCAATTCCTTTTGCCCCGCCGCCGCTTAAAACCAATACGACTTTAGGTTTCTTTTCCTGCGAAAAAATAATTTGCGGGAGGCTGAGTAAAAATAAGAAAGCGAATAAATAAGATGTTTTTTTCAAGATTACAATGTTTATGTATTTGAGAAATAAGGGCTTATTTTTATTTTTAAAATTAAGGACTTATTTCTAAAAAGTAGAATTTTTTGGTTGAAATGTTTAAAAAGACAATTTACTCATTCTTATAAAGCCTTAAAAATTAAAAACCCTCACATTTCTGTAAGGGTTTTTATAAATCTGAAAACTGCGATTTTTAGTATCTGTAGTATTCTGGTTTGAATGGACCTTCAACTGGAACACCAATATAAGCAGCTTGATCGTCACGTAAAACTTCAAGTTCAACGCCTAATTTAGCTAAGTGTAAAGCAGCAACTTTTTCATCTAAATGTTTTGGTAACATGTAAACTTCATTTTTGTAGGCTGCACTGTTGTTCCATAATTCGATTTGTGCCAAAGTCTGGTTTGTAAATGAGTTACTCATTACAAAACTTGGGTGACCTGTAGCACAACCAAGGTTTACTAAACGACCTTCGGCCAAGATGATGATATCTTTTCCAGCGATGTTGTATTTGTCAACCTGAGGTTTGATTTCGATTTTTGATGCACCGTGGTTTTTGTTTAACCAAGCCATATCGATTTCGTTATCGAAGTGACCAATGTTACAAACAACAGTTTTGTCTTTCATTTGTTCGAAGTGCTCTCCAAGAACAATATCTTTGTTTCCTGTAGTAGTAATGATGATGTCAGCATTAGCAATTACAGTGTTTAATTTTTTAACTTCATAACCGTCCATTGCAGCTTGTAAAGCACAAATTGGATCGATTTCAGTAACAGTTACGATAGAACCAGCACCTCTGAAAGAAGCTGCAGTTCCTTTTCCAACGTCACCGTATCCGCAAACTACCACTCTTTTTCCAGCTAACATTAAGTCAGTTGCACGACGTACAGCATCTACAGCAGATTCTTTACATCCGTATTTGTTATCAAATTTAGATTTAGTAACAGAGTCGTTAATGTTGATAGCAGGCATTGGAAGAGTTCCGGCTTTTACTCTTTCGTAAAGTCTGTGAACACCAGTTGTAGTTTCTTCAGAAAGACCTTTAATTCCAGGAACTAATTCCGGGTAACGATCAATAACCATGTTAGTTAAGTCTCCACCGTCATCCAAAATCATGTTCAATGGTTTTCTGTCTTCACCAAAGAATAAAGTTTGCTCAATACACCAGTCAAATGATTCTTCGTCAAGACCTTTCCAAGCATAAACTTGAATTCCAGCAGCAGCAATAGCAGCAGCAGCTTGATCTTGAGTAGAGAAAATGTTACAAGAAGACCAAGTAACCTCTGCACCAAGAGCAATTAAAGTTTCGATTAAAACTGCAGTTTGAATCGTCATGTGTAAACATCCAGCGATACGAGCACCTTTAAGAGGTTGTTCGTCTTTATATTCAGCGCGAAGAGCCATTAAACCTGGCATTTCAGCTTCAGCTAGTTCAATTTCTTTTCTTCCCCAAGCAGCCAGAGAAATGTCTTTTACTTTGAAAGCCACATAAGGCGTAGTCGTTGTACTCATTTATAGTATATTTGTAATTGTAAAATTTTTGCAAATTTACATAATAGCTTTTTATTTTTACTACTTTCTGTAAGATTTATGAAATCTTTAATTTCTTAATATATAGAACATTAGTTTGTAAATTGTTTTAAACCATATAAGTGATGTAAGTTCATTTAAAAAAGGATTCGTTGTAATGCGCTTTGTTTTGCTTAAATTTACTTAATGCATTTTTTTGAACCAGAAGTTATATTTTCTTATATCACTTATATGGTTTAAAAACTCATAATTGACAACTCATAATTTATAATTAAAAAGTAATGCCTTTATTTCGAACCATACAGTTTAACGAAACCACAAAAATTTTAATTTGGGAAATAACAGAATCTTTTGATGAATTGTATAGTAAGGTTACCTTAAAAGAGAAGACGCAGCGCAGGCTTGACGGAATGAAATCACAACTGCATCAGCGCGCTTTTTTAAGCGTTCGTATGCTGATTCAGGAAATAGGTTTTACAGATCATGATTTGCATTATGACGAATTTGGAAAACCTTATTTTGATTGTCATAATCATATTTCGATAACACATTCCTATCATTTTGCGGCAATAATCGTCAGCCATGAAACCGTAGGAATTGATATGGAATTACAACGCGAAAAAATACTTCGCATTGCAGATAAATTTGTAGATACTGAATTTGATTATTTAAAGCCAAATGTTTTAGAGGATTATGTAAAGAAGCTTACTGTTATTTGGGGTGCAAAAGAAGCCATTTTTAAAATCAGAAACGAGAAAGGCATTAGTTTTAAAGATCATATTAGAGTTGATGATTTTTCTTTGAATAAAGCTAAAACCAACGCCAGTCTTCATTTTGATGATTTAGTGAAAGATTTTGATGTGCATTATGAAGAAATAAAATCAGATAATTTTGAGGGTAATTTTACATTGGTTTATGCTTTTGAAAAGTAAAAAACCCAACTTTATGATATTTAAATTTATTGAAAGAAATAATTAAGCATTAGCATCTTTTTTTCGATGTTCAAACATACTCATGTACAAAAAAGTGCTCATTTTTCTGGCACGTCTTTTTAGTATTTCGACATTTTCACCTTCAAAATTTTCATCTAAAGTTTGAAACCAATGATTAAGCCAGATTCCAAATTCATTTGAAGTAATCTGCCCCTTAAAATGAGCATCAACTTCATTATGAACAGCAATAGGATTACCAGCATATTTCTTTATACCAAACAAATTCATTTCCCAAAAATCAGTCAGCTTTTCCAGATGTGAATCCCAATCTTTAATCATTTCATTAAAATAAAAGCCAATTTCTTCATCGGCTCTTATTTTTTCATAGAATCGATGGACTAGAAAAGACACATCTGCTCTATTTTCTATTTGTTTTTTACTCATGTAAGACTATTCAAAATAATAAATAAAACACTAAAAAAAGCACTTGCAAGAAGTAAGTTAAAAACCACTTTATGCTTCATTTGAGCTAAAATTGAAGTGTTTACAAAGATACAAACTAAAACAATAACAGCCAGTTGTATCATTTGCGGAATAGAAGTTCCATTGGCAAGAATAAACATTGCTGCAGCGGCTCCTAAACAGCTTTGGCCAATTACAGCCATTGTTGCAGAACCAATATAATTTTTGTCAAAATTTTCGAATGTTGTTTGATAAAGTGTCATGATATTAAGTTTTAGAATAACAAAGGTACAGGCACCTTGACGCTGTTATTTATGACTTAAATCATAAAACAAAATCTTTTTTATCGATATACTTTTCGGTTTATTATTTTTAGCTGTCCCTTTTTTTCAAGTGCTTTTATGGCTCTAATAACGGTTTCAACACGCAGTCCGGTTAAGTCTCCAATTTGCTGTCTGGTAAAACTAATAAGATGTCCGTTAGCCTCTTTTTTAAAATTAAAATAAGCAATTCCGTGATCTATTAATTTTAAAACCCTATGCTCAGGTTCATGAGTCGATATTTCTGCCGCCATTATAGATTTGTAATACAAACGCTGCGCAAGATTTTCAATTATGTTAATGCTCACAGAAGGGTTTTCCTGCAGCAGTTTCATAAAAGTAACTTTTGGCAGAAGAAAAATTTCAGTGTTTTCGACAGCAATAGCATTTGCTGGATATTTTTGATTTAAAAATAATGGAGGTTCTCCAAAAGACTGATCTTTATAAAATATCCCCTGAATAAATTCTCTTCCATCATCATTATAATTACTCATTTTAATTTCGCCTGAAATAATTTGATAATAATGTGTTGGCAGATTTCCTTCTTCAAAAAGAATTTCATTTTTATCGATAGTCTTTCTTATCGCGTCATATTTTTCTAATAATTCGGAAGCAATCATAAAAAATATTTTAAAGCTGTTTTTACAAAGATAATTCATTCAAAATAGTTCTTCGGCATTAAAAACTTTTTACTTTTACAGCCATTATGGAGCAAAAATTACTCAGTATTCATCGGCAGATTTTGGAGGCTAAGAAAAATGGACAAAAGTTATTGGCCATACTTCTAGATCCTGATAAAATTGTTTGGGAAAATTTGCACCATTTATTGCTTAAAATAAATGAATCTCCAGCAACTCATATTTTTGTTGGCGGAAGTATTGTTCAGAGTAATGTTCTAGAAGATTTAATACAAGAGTTAAAATTAAAGACAAATCTACCGGTTGTTTTGTTTCCAGGAGATCCTTCACAGATTTCTCTGCAAGCCGATGCCATTTTGTTTTTGTCTTTATTGTCTGGACGTAATCCTGACTATTTAATAGAGTATCAGGTTCAGGCGGCTCCAATTCTTAAAAAGACAAATCTTGAAGTTATTTCTACAGGGTATATTTTGATTGAAAGTGGTAACGAAACTGCTGTTGCGCGTGTTAGCAAAACAGAACCTCTTAGTCGTGATAATTTTGATTTGGCACTCGCAACAGCTCAAGCAGGCGAAATGTTAGGGAATAAATTGATTTATTTAGAAGCCGGAAGCGGAGCAAAAAATCCAGTTCCGCTAGAAATGATACAGTTAATTGCTCAAAATATTGAAATTCCTGTTATTGTTGGAGGAGGAATTGTAGATTTGCATTCCATTAAAAAAGCTTACAATGCTGGCGCTGATTTGGTAGTTGTAGGAACTGCCTTTGAAAATGACAGCCATTTTTTTGAATCCTAAATAAAACTTTTATAGTTTACAAAATACCGCCCAAATGATAGATTTTTTTCTTGATAGTTATAAAAATGCGCCGCTTTGGCATATTGCCTTAGAATTTTTGGTTTTTGTGTTTGGAATTTTAAGTGTTTGGTTTGCAAAAAAAGAAAACATTTTGGTTTATCCAACAGGTTTAATCGCCACAGTTATTTCAGTGTATCTTTTATATGTTGCCGGCTATATTGGCGATATGATTATAAACGGATATTTCTCGATTATGAGCATCTATGGCTGGTATGTTTGGGGAAAAGGTGGAGCAGTCGAGGATAATCTGCCAATTACCAGAACAAATTTTAATGAAAAAATAATCGGAGTCGTATTGTTTTTGATAACTGTTTTTGTAGTTTTCGGGATTTATAAATATTTCGATTACGAAATTAAAAATGACAATTATGTCGATATGATATCTTCTGGAATATTTTTTGCAGGGATGTGGTACATGGCCAGAAAAAAAATCGAAAACTGGACACTGTGGATTATTGGTGATATTATTGTAGTACCTCTGTACGCTTATCGCGGACTTGGAATGCTGTCACTTCAATACTTAATTTTTACAATTTTAGCTATTTCAGCTTATTTAGAATGGAGAAAAATCTTAGACAGCAAAAAACAGCTATCATAAAAATTGCTTTATTTGGCCCTGAAAGTACAGGTAAAACCACATTGGCAACACAACTTGCAGATTATTACGAAACAGAATGGGTTCCGGAATTTGCACGCGATTATCTGCAAGAAAAATGGGAAGAAAATCAGCATATTTGTGTTGAGGCAGATATGATGCCCATTGCTTACGGACAGACCGCTCTAGAAAATCAAAAACTTTCAAACGCAAAAAAATACTTGTTTTGCGATACCAATTTAATGGTTACCAAAGTTTTCTCCGAAATGTATTATAATGTTTGTGATCCGCTTTTAAATGAGGCGGCGCTTGAGCATGAATACGATTTGTTTTTTCTAACAGACATTGATGTTCCTTGGGAAAAGGATGATATTAGAGATACACCTGAAGGAAGAGAAACAGTGTTTTCTGTTTTTAAAGAAACCCTGATAAATACTAAAAAGCCCTTTATAACGCTTTCGGGCAACAAAGAAAGCCGCTTGGCAAAGGCTGTAGAAATTGTAGATAACTTAGCAATAGCTAAAAAACATGGCTTTAGTTCTGCTGATTTTGTTCAGATATACGAGCATGGTATTCCTTTTGAAAATGTTCTAAAACAATTGGAAATTTTTAAAAACGGAATTACAAAAAGCAGCTTAATAAATCCAGCAACTATCAATAACGGAATTTTAAGTTTATCTGATATAGAATTTAAAGAAAAGGCTGTTTTTTTTGATGCTCAGAGAGGAAATTTAAAAATTAAAAAGTTTGTTCCAGCTTCTGGAGCTGCAACTAGAATGTTTAAGTTTTTAATTGCTTTCTTGAATGATTTTGATATTGAAAAAGAAACTATAAATGCCTATATCAATAGAAAAAATGATAAAGAACTTGCTATTTTTATAGTAGGAATGGAGAAATTTCCCTTTTTTGAAACTGTTTATAAAAAGCTAAAAGAGGTTTATCCAGATTTTGATGCTTTAGAAAGAGATTATAAAAATTATTATTTCATAAAGTTACTGCTTTCTCCAGATCATTTTAATTCGGCAAATAAACCTAAAGCAGTTTTGCCATTCCATTTATACAAAACTCATCTTGCAAATCCAATTGAAGAGCATTTGAACGAATGCGTTCATTATGCGACAACAAATAACAGTTCGAATTTGCATTTTACCGTTTCAGAAATTCATCAAAATTTATTTGAGCAGGCCGTTGATGAGGTTAGAGGAAAAATAGAAAAATCTTCAGGAACAAAAATTAATATTGGGTATTCCTATCAAAATAAAAGCACAGATTCTATTACAGTTGATGTAAAGAACAAAATTGTACGAAATCAAAATGAAAAGCTGATTTTTAGACCCGGAGGACATGGTGCGTTAATTGAAAATCTAAATAATCTTGATGCAGATATTATTTTTATTAAGAATATAGATAATGTCATTCAAAATCATATAGATGAAATTACCCTCTATAAAAAGACCTTAGGAGGTATTTTGATCGAAATTCAAGAAAAAGTATTCGGTTATTTAAGAGCAATTGAAAATAACGAATTAAATGAAAGTGATTTTGCTGCAATTATTGAATTTCTAGCCGAGAAGTTAAATATTCAGGTAAGTAAAGATTTTTATAAATTTACTATTGAACATAAAATTACCAAAATTAGAGAAATCTTAGATAGGCCAATCCGAGTTTGCGGAATGGTTCGGAACGAAGGTGAACCGGGCGGCGGTCCATTTTGGGTAATGAATGACAAAGGAGAAATTTCCCTTCAAATTGTAGAAGCCTCTCAAATTGATCTTCAAAATAAAAAACAACTTGAAATTTTAGAAGCGGCAACCCATTTTAATCCAGTTGATTTGGTTTGCGGAATTAAGAATTTTAAAGGACAAAAGTTTAATCTTGGTCAATATATAGATCAAAATGCAGGTTTTATTGTAGAGAAAAGTGTAGAAGGCAAAGCAGTAAAAAATTATGAATTGCCAGGATTATGGAATGGTTCAATGGCACATTGGCTCACTATTTTTGTTGCACTTCCATTAATAACCTTTAATCCGGTAAAAACGGTAAATGATTTATTAAAAGCGACACATCAGCCACAATAATGGATAACGAAAAAATCATATCAGAATTAAATTTTAAAGCGGTTAGAAGCAGTGGTGCAGGCGGACAAAACGTAAATAAAGTTTCATCAAAAGTAGTTTTGACTTTTGATTTAGAAGCTTCTCAGGTTTTGTCAGATGAAGAAAAAGCGCTTTTAAAAGATAATTTATCGTCACGTTTAACCTCTGAGAACATATTGATTTTAAATTGTGATGAAGATCGCAGTCAGATTAAAAACAAAGAGATTGTTATAAAACGTTTTTTAGAAATTATAAAGAAAGGTTTGTTTGTTCCGAAAGTTCGAAAAGCGACCAAAATTCCAAAATCCGTAATTAAAAAAAGAATCAAAGACAAAAAAAGTGTTTCTGAAATAAAGAAAAACAGGAAGAGACCAGAGTTTTAAAAAATGAAAAACCCAGATAAAGATAAACGATCAAAAAGTTATTATTGGGAAGTTTTAGTAATAATCTTTGGGCTTGTGCTCTTTAAGTTTGGAATCGATGAAGGATTTAATGGCTCGATAGGTTATAATTCAAAACGAATGTTGGGCGTGCGTAATGGATATTTAAATGCTCTTTATGGTTTTTTTGCAGTCATCGGTGGTTGTTTGAGTATTTATTCAAAGAGAAAAAAATGAGTTTTTGGAATTTGGAATTTAATTTTTTGGAATTTGTTTTTTAACACTACATTTGCACTGTCTCAAAGGGGTGCTCTAAATAACGAGCTGAGATCATACCCAAAGAACCTGAGCGAGTAATGTTGCTAAGGGAAAAAACGACACTGTCAAGCGTGCACACTTTATTTTGTCGTGAAACATTTATTAATTTAACAAAAGAATAATTCCCCCTTTTATTCGTAATTCTTTACGAATGAAAACTATTTTTCAAAGTACTGAGGTACTAAGTTGCAAAGGTTCTAAGGTTCAAAAACTGAGCAGAACCAAATCCATTTTCTTTCTTCTTTTTTCTTTCTTTTTTACACTGGTTTCTACTGCGCAAGTGCAGGATTCAACAAAAGTTACTAAACTTGATGATGTCTTAGTTTCTGCAGTTCGTGTTACTTCAAAAACTCCGGTTACATTCAGTAACATGGATAAAAAAGAAATTAAATACAGAAATCTAGGACAGGATATTCCTGTTTTAATGAATTACCTGCCTTCTGTTGTTACAACTTCTGACGCTGGAAACGGAATGGGTTATACTGGAATCAGAGTTAGAGGAAGTGATGCTACGAGAGTAAACGTTACTATAAACGGAATCCCTTATAATGATGCTGAAAGTCAAGGGACTTTTTGGGTAAATATGCCCGATTTTGCATCTTCTCTAGAGAGCTTGCAGTTACAGAGAGGTGTTGGAACTTCAACAAACGGATCTTCGGCGTTTGGAGCCAGTTTAAATATGCTTACAGATAATTACGCTTCTAAAGCAAATGGCGAAATTTCAAGTTCTTACGGAAGTTTCAATTCAAATAAAAATACAGTAAAATTTAGCACAGGTTTGTTAAATGATCATTTTGAGTTGGCAGGTCGTTTATCTACATTGAAATCTGATGGTTATGTAGATCGTGCCAAATCAGATCTAAAATCATATTTCTTGCAAGGAACTTACGTTGGAAAAACAACTTTGATTAAAGCTCTTGTTTTTGGAGGAACTGAAAAAACGTACCAATCTTGGAACGGAATCGATGCTGAAACTTTAAATTCAAACCGCACTTATAATTCCGCAGGAAAGTATAAAGATGAACAAGGAAATGTTCGTTTTTACGATAATGAAACAGATAATTACAATCAAGATCATTACCAATTACATTGGAGTGAATCATGGTCTGATAAGTGGAGTACTAATCTAGCTTTTCATTATACAAAGGGATTAGGGTATTATGAAAATTACAAATATGATGAGCCAATTGAAGGATATGGGCCAATTCAGCCTACAAAACAAGTTGAGAATGATTTAGGAGAATTAGTTCCGGGAACTGATTTGATTCGTCAGAAATGGTTAGATAATGACTTTTACGGAACAACTTTTTCTGTAAAATATAAAGAAGAAAAACTAGATGTTATTATTGGCGGAGGCTGGAATAAATATGAAGGCGATCACTACGGAAAAGTAATTTGGGCAAGAAATTCAGCTCAGTCTGAATTAGGCGATCATTATTATGATGATTTCTCGACAAAAACAGATGGGAATATTTTTGCAAAAGCAAACTATCAGTTTACTGAAAAATTAAGTTTTTATGGAGATTTACAATACCGAAATGTACACTATAAAGCCAATAGTGCCGAAACTGGTTTGGTAAATGATAAGTTTAACTTTTTTAATCCAAAAGCTGGTTTAAATTTCGAGATCAATTCAAAAAACAATCTATACTTTTCATATGCACGTGCAAACCGTGAGCCTAATAGAACAGACTATGAAGGCGGAAATGTGAAGCCTGAAAAATTAAATGATTTTGAATTGGGATGGAGATTTAATTCAGAAAAAATCCAATTGAATTCTAATTTCTACTACATGGGATATAGAGATCAGTTAATTTTAACGGGAAGATTGGATGATGTTGGTGCGCCAATTCGTGCTAATACTGAAAAAAGCTATCGTTTAGGATTTGAGTTTGATGCAACAATTGCACTTTCAGAAAAATTTATTTTGAGACCTAATTTTACTTTAAGCAGTAATAAAAATATTGATTTAGCTGTTGACGGGCAGTATTACGGAACAACGAATATTGCTTATTCACCAGAAGTTATTGCAGGGAATATTATAATTTATAAGCCAATTGAGAATTTATATGTTTCGTTGCTGCAAAAGTATGTTGGTAAACAATACATGAACAATATCGAATTGCCATCTGCAAAACTGGCTGATTATTTTGTAAATGATTTGAATGTATCTTACGAGATTAAGCCAAAATCTGTTTTTAAATCAATCATGATTACTGGTTTAGTAAACAATATTCTAGATAAAAAATATGTTTCAAACGGAGCTATGTGGGATATTTATCCATACTATTATCCGCAGGCAGGAATTAATTTCCTAGCAGGATTAACATTAAAATTCTAAAATATTCTCAAACATAAAAAAGCCTGAAAATTTAAACTTTCAGGCTTTTTTTATTTTAGTTATAAACGCGAATTACAGTTCCGCTTACTTCAACACGATATTGTTTTAATGGATAATCTTTACCGCCAAGTCCAGTAAATAGACTGTACTCTGTTTTATCGCAAGAACAAACGGCATTAATACCGTTAATTGTCATGGCAACGCATGAGTTTAAATCCTGATTAGGGCAAGCCGCGTCAAAAGCATTATAGGTGCCTCCAGCATTAAAAATAATAATTCCTTTTGCTCCATAATTAGGAATTATTACACCGTTGCTCACAAATTTCAGATTGGAATAAGCCGGTAGGTTCATATCTACAGATAAATTTACAGCGTAATTAGGGATATATGGATTTTTATTGCTTCGCTCGCTGTCACTGCAAGAGAAAAGGATAGAAACGAAGGCGATTATTAGAAAGATTTTTTTCATTATTTTAATAAGAATTAGTGAAACAAAAATAAATTATTTAGATTTGATTTTTATATGATTAACATATAATTATGTACTACAAAAAATAATAGTATATTTGTAATACAAAATCCCGTCCCGATGGGATTTTTTCTATTTATATAAACGATGAAGTTATGAGTAAAGTATCTTATTATACCGCAGAAGGATTAAAAAAGTTAAAAGATGAATTGGAGCATTTAAAGAGTGTAATGCGTCCAAAAGCATCTCAAGATATAGCAGAAGCAAGAGATAAAGGTGACTTATCTGAAAATGCTGAGTATGATGCTGCAAAAGAAGCACAAGGTTTATTAGAAATGAGAATTGCTAAACTTGAAGAAGTATATGCAAATGCAAGATTAATTGACGAATCTCAACTTGATGTTTCGAAAGCTTTGGTACTTTCTAATGTGAAAATTAAAAACCAAAGCAACGGAATGGAGATGAAGTATACACTTGTTGCTGAAAGTGAAGCCGATTTAAAAACAGGAAAGATTTCTGTAACTTCTCCTATTGGAAAAGGCTTACTAGGAAAATCTGTTGGCGAAGTAGCTGAGATTACAGTACCAAACGGTGTTTTAAAATTTGAAATTCTTGAAATTTCAAGAGACTAAATTTCCTATTGTTTAACCGTTTAATCGGTTAAATGAATAAACAGTTAAACGATTAACCGAATAAAACAATGAGTTCTATATTCACTAAAATAGTAAACGGAGAAATTCCAGCTTATAAAATCGCTGAAGACGATAACTATTTGGCATTTTTAGATGTAAATCCTAATGCAAAAGGACATACACTTTGTATTCCAAAACAAGAAATCGATAAGATTTTTGATATGGATGACGAATTGTATTTAGGATTAATGAAGTTTTCGAAAAGAATTGCAGCGGCGCTGGAAAAAACAGTTCCATGTAAAAGAATTGGAATAGCAGTTGTAGGTTTAGAAGTTCCTCATGCGCACGTACATTTAATTCCGCTTAACGAAATGGATGAAATGCGTTTTCATAATAAAGTGAAACTTTCAAAAGAAGAGTTTGAAGCTTTGGCAAAAGACATTCAATCTAATCTTTAAAGTATACAGAAAAAATAAAAACACCAATTCGATTTTGAATTGGTGTTTTTTTATATCTATTTTTTAAGAAGGAGTGTTTATTTTATAACTGATTTGAAAAGTAGTTCCTTTTCCAATTTCAGAATGCAGCACTTTGATTTTTCCATTGTGATATTCTTCGACTATTCTTTTAGTCAAAGAAAGTCCCAAGCCCCAGCCTCTTTTTTTAGTAGTAAAACCAGGTTCAAAAATAGTCTTGAATTGATTTTTAGAAATACCGCTTCCAGAATCCTTCACGTTTATTTTTACATGATGAGAATCTAATTCAATTTCAAGATCAAGATTCCCCTTTCCCTTCATTGCATCAATCGCATTTTTAATTAAGTTTTCAATAGTCCAGCTGTGCAGCGTTGGATTGATCAGAGCAAAAATTTGTTTTTCTGGAGCCTTATATGAAAACGACACCTGTTTAGAAAATCTCGATTGCAAATATTCATAGGTATTCAAAGTTTCTGCCACAATATCATTTGGTTCTAAAACAGGAACAGAACCAATTTTAGAAAAACGATCTGTTATGGTTTGCAAACGCTCAACATCTTTTTCGATTTCAGCTGTAATAGATTGATCGATTTCTTCCGTTTTTAAAATTTCAACCCAACCGATTAATGATGATAAAGGAGTGCCAATTTGGTGTGCCGTTTCCTTTGCCATTCCTGCCCATAATTTATTTTGTGTTGCCATTTTTGTGCTTTTGTAGAAGTTGTAAATCAAAGCACCGCACAAAAAAATAATCAATAATAAAGCTACAGGATAATATTTTAATTTATTGATCAAAGCCGAATTTCCATAGTAGATCTGTTGAAATTTACCAGGAGCATATTCAATTATAACAGGATCATTCTCGTTTTTAAGATTATTTAAAAATTTAACAGACTCTTTTCTATCATTAATAATGTGTTCAGGAACATTTACAGAGCTTATAACTTTGTCATACATTACTAACATTACTGGTACAGAAGTATTGTTGTTTATGATTTCAAGAGGTAAATCAAGATCAGTATTTTCATCTGCATTAATTAATGTTTTTTGAGCATTAGCCCAAAGATTCATTTTTAATCTTTCCTCATTTTTAAAGATTTGGAAAAAAGTATAAGTATTCCAAAGAATCAAAGAAATGATTAAGAAGGAAATAAAAATAATGATCCAACGGGTTGTATTTCTACTTTCAGAAAAACGCATAAACTAATTTTTGAGGTATAAATATAACGAAATAAACGCATTTTATATTTCGCAGAACTTTAAAGATTTTTTGTTTTTATCTTGCAAAACTATTTCTCGAAGTTAAACGATTTATATACTTTTGTAAGCCCGAAGTTGAGGTTCGGTTAAATGGAGAAATTATGATCAGCATAGACCCAAAAGAGATAACGACAGTAAAACTGCAAGGATATTTGCAAAGTGCCGTAGGCCCAAGGCCAATTGCTTTTGCAAGCACCATAAGTGTAAATGGAGTTCCAAATTTATCTCCCTTTAGTTTCTTTAATGTGTTTAGCGCTAATCCGCCAATTTTAGTTTTTTCGCCATCAAGACGTGTTCGTGATAATACCATAAAACACACCTTGATAAACGCTGAAGCAACTCGTGAAGTTGTAATTAATGTCGTTAATTACGATTTGGTACAACAAACATCTTTGGCAAGCACAGAATATGGAGATTGTGTAAACGAGTTTATAAAAGCAGGTTTAACCCAAATTCCTTCAGATTTTGTAAAACCTTATCGCGTAAAAGAATCTCCGGTTCAGTTTGAGTGTAAAGTGACTCAGATTATTCCTCTAGGAACCGAAGGCGGAGCAGGGAATTTGATTCTTTGCGAAGTGGTTAAAATTCATATTCATGAAGCAATTCTTGATGAAAATGGAGCAATCGATCAACATAAAATTGATTTGGTTTCACGACTTGGCGGAAATTGGTATTCTAGATCGAATCAAGGGTTATTTGAAGTACAAAAACCGCTTACAACTTTAGGTGTTGGTGTTGATGCAATTCCAGATTATATCAGGCAAAGCCCTGTGTTTAATGGGAATGACCTTGGAAAATTAGGCAATATAGAAACCTTGCCTACAAAAGAAGAAGTTAGTATATTTGTGAAAGAAAATTTCGCAGTCAAAGGAGTTTTAAGTTCAGACGATCAGAAAAAAATCCATTTAGAAGCAAAAAAATATCTCGATAAAGAAGATATCAGCTCAGCTTGGAAAGTGCTTTTAGCTAAAAAATAAGAATAGAAACAATAATTAATATAGACGAAGATGGAAGTTATAGGAAAAGTAAAAGTGGTTAATCCTGAGCAGCAAGTTAGTGCTTCATTCAAAAAAAGAGAACTAGTAGTTACTACAGATGAGCAGTATCCACAGCACATTTTAATCGAATTTACACAAGATAAATGCGATTTATTAAGCAGCTATAAGCAAGGAGAGGCAGTAAAAGTTTCTATCAACTTAAGAGGAAGAGAATGGGTTAATCCACAAGGAGAAACTAGATATTTTAATAGTATTCAAGGTTGGAGAATCGAAAGACTTGCACCAGAAGGTCCTGCACAAACTCCAGCAATGCCGGCAGCAGAAGCTTTTGCTCCAGCAACAAACTTAAACGAAGACGAACCAGACGATTTACCGTTCTAAGAGTTTTAAATTCAATTTATTAAATTCCAAATTCCAATTCATTTTCGTGAATTTGGGATTTGGAATTTTATTTTTATTTGCAGTTTATGTCATTTCGATCGAAGAGAGAAATCGCACAAGTAACTCTGTAAAGTGAATCGACAATCTTTGTCGAGTTTCGTTTGTGATTTCTCTCTTCGGTCGAAATGACAACATTGTGATAAATTGGAATTTGGAGTTTAATTTTATTGGAATTTAAAAAAGATGTACTACGTATTTGAAGATCTATTTTTTCCGCCAGTTTCAGAAGCTGATGAAGAGGGAATTCTTGCAATTGGAGGAGACTTAAATCCGGAGCGGTTAAAGCTGGCATACAGGAACGGAATTTTTCCGTGGTTTAATGAAGGTGAACCAATACTTTGGTGGTCGCCAGATCCAAGAATGGTTTTGTTTTTAGATGAATTGATTGTATCTAAAAGCATGCGAAATATTTTGAATAGAAACCAATTTAAAGTCACCTTTAATCAGAATTTTGAGGACGTGATTTCAAATTGTCAGAAGATAAAAAGAGACGGACAAAACGGAACTTGGATTTCAAACCAAATGATTGAAGCTTATTGTAAACTCCATGAGCAGGGAATTGCAAAGTCTGTAGAAGTCTGGCAAGATGAAGAATTGGTTGGTGGTTTGTACGGAATAGATTTAGGACATATTTTTTGCGGTGAAAGTATGTTTTCTAAAGTCTCAAATGCTTCAAAAGTTGCTTTTATAGCTTTAGTGAATTATTTAGAAAAAGAAAACTACAAACTATTAGATTGCCAAGTTTACAATCCGCATTTAGAGAGTTTGGGTTGTCGCGAAATTGATCGCGATGAATTTATGACGATTTTAAAAAGTTAATAAAATGAGTACAGTTCATATTGTAAAGGAAATCTATATTTATCCGATTAAAAGCTTGGCAGGAATCAGCCTTCAATCTGCTTTGGCTGAAGAAATGGGATTTGAAAATGATCGCAGATGGATGCTTGTTGATGCAGAAAACCAGATGATTACGCAAAGAGAACATCGAGTAATGAGCCAGTTTTATCCGAAGATTTTAGATGGAAAAATCAATGTTACTTTTAAAGATCAAAAACATGAATTTTCTATCAATGAACATTTAGGCAATTCCCTTGAAGTAAATGTTTGGGATGATAAAAGTGAAGTAGTTGAGGTGAATAAAGAAACTTCAAAATGGTTCAGTCAGCATTTAGGTTTCGAATGTAAATTGGTCAAAATTCTAAAGAATGGAGATCGTAAACATGAAAGTTCCAGAGTAAAAGAAACTTTCAATGTAAGTTTAGCGGATGGTTATCCTTATTTATTAATTGGTACAAAAAGCTTGGATTTTTTGAATGATAAACTTGATGAAAAAATCACCATAAAAAGGTTTCGACCAAACATCGTTGTAAGCAGTGAAAATCCTCATGAAGAAGATGATTTTAAAAGCTTTTCCATTGGAGAAGTTCAATTTAAAAACATAAAACCCTGCGGAAGATGCGTTATGGTGAATAATGATCCTGAAAACGGACGACTAAAAAAAGAACCTTTAAAAACGTTAAGTAAATACAGAAATGTAGATAATTCAGTTTTATTCGGAACCAACATTGTGGGGTTGAATTCAGGAACTATCAAGATTGGAGATACACTTGTTTTCTAGAAATTCAGCTTTGTGAAATTCCAGTTTAAAGTATTAAAAATCACTAATTCATTTTTTAAAGTTGGCAATTCTAGAATTAATTTTAAGGTTTCATGCGCCATCATATTTCCTATAATTCCGGGTAATGTTCCTAAAACTCCATTCAAATTACAATTCGGTACATCTTTTGGATCAGGCATTTCGGGAAATAAATCACGTAAATTTTTACTTCCGTTGTGATTAAAAACTGCAATTTGCCCTTCAAATCTCAAAATACTGCCATAAACCAGAGGTTTCTTGAGTTGAACGCAAGTATCATTTACCAAATAGCGTGTTGTAAAATTATCTGATCCATCTACAATTATATCATATTCCTTAATAACTTCTGAAACATTTTCTGAAGTCAATTTCTCAGTAATAGCAGTAACTTCAATAAGCGGATTTAATCTTGAAACGACTTCTTTTGCCACAATTGCTTTTTGCTGACCAATTTCATTTTCGGTATACAAAATCTGTCTGTGAAGATTGTGAATTTCAATGGTATCAAAATCTATAATTCCAATAAAACCAACTCCAGCCGTTGCAATATATTGCAAAATAGGACAGCCTAAACCGCCGGCACCAATTACTAAAACACGTGCTTTTTTTAATTTTTCCTGACCTTCATCACCAATTTCAGGTAACATAGTTTGTCTATTGTAACGTAAAAATTCTTGTATAATACTCATTATTTTAGTCTTAAGGTTTTTAAAGTCGAAAGCCGAATGTTGAAAGTAAAAAGTTGTAAGTCAAAAGTTTTAGACTTTATGACTTTAGGCTTTCAAACTTTTGACTATATGCTTTGTCCCAATCTTTCCAAATAGGCTCGTAACCCTTACTTTTTATGATTTGCGCAATTTCATCTGCAGAGCGTTCATCACTTATCTCAAATTGTTCTAATGACTGCGGGTCAACAACATATCCGCCCGGGTTTGTTTTAGAACCTGCACTCATGCTGGTAACGCCAATGGGAATAATATTGTTTCTGAATTTTTCGTTTTCTCTCGTTGAAATCGAAATTTCCAAATCTTCATTCCATAAGCGATAAGCACAAATTAATTGTGTCAAATCTTTATCGTCCATTATAAAATTTGGTTCAATAATTCCTTCAGCAGGGCGAAGGCGAGGGAAGGAAACAGAATATTTGGTCTGCCAGTATTTTTTTTGAAGATAATCTAAATGCAAAGCGTTAAAAAAACTATCCGTTCGCCAATCCTCTAAACCCAGTAAAACACCTAAACCAATTTTATGAATTCCAGCAGTTCCAATTCGATCCGGAGTCTCCAGTCTATAGTCAAAATTTGATTTCTTGCCTTTTGTATGGTATTTTTTGTAAACTTCTTGATGGTAAGTTTCCTGATAAACCAAAACCGAATATACACCAGCATTGTGCAGCCTTTCATAATCTTCTATAGAAAGCGGTTGTACTTCGACGGAAATGATCGAAAAATCGTTTTTGATAAGGTTTATTGCGTTTAGAAAATAATTGATGTTTACAGTATAATTAGCTTCTCCAGTAACCAGTAAAACATGGTCAAAACCTGTATTTTTTAAGGCCTCAATTTCGATTTTTATTTCGGTATCAGTAAGTGTTTTTCGTTTGATTTTATTGTCTAAACTAAATCCGCAATACGTACAAATATTTTGACATTCGTTGCTTAAATAAAGCGGCGCATACATTTGAATCGTTTTCCCAAAACGTTTTTTGGTGATTTCATGGCATTTTTGTGCCATTTCTTCCAGATAATTTTGAGCTATGGGCGAAATTAAAACCAAGAAATCATCGAGACCGTATTTGGTTTTGGCTAAAGTTCGCTCAACATCTTTTGATGTGGTTTGGTATATTCTGGACTGGATATCATCCCAATTATATTGCTCAAAAATAGATTTGAATGTTTTCATTTTATTTTTTTATTTCACGCAGATTTTGCAGATTTAAGCAGATTAAAAATGATTTTTATTTTATTGCATCTTGCGTTTTTTATATTTTATTGGCAATTCTTTTAATATCACTTAAAATATTAAGAGTATTAAAATTAACGAGTATGCCTAATTTTTTATTAGAAAGTCGAA
Source organism: Flavobacterium sp. YO12 (assembly GCF_004119495.1). Taxonomy (GTDB): domain Bacteria; phylum Bacteroidota; class Bacteroidia; order Flavobacteriales; family Flavobacteriaceae; genus Flavobacterium. Next base: position 21,537 of record NZ_NRQU01000024.1, on the reverse strand, counting down.
GGTAGGTTGCAATTTGCTTGTAATGTATCGGTGCTAATTCTTCGACAGATTTTAATTCAATTATTACTTTATCTTCAACTAGTAAGTCAAGTCTAAAAGCGGCATCTAATATTATTTCTTCATAATTAATGATAATTGCTACTTGTTTTTTGACTTTAAGTTCTAATTTTTCTAATTCATAGAATAGAGCGCTTTCATAGACAGATTCAAATAGTCCTGGTCCTAAATTATTGTATACTTTAAAAATTGCTCCTCGTACTAGATATGAAATTTCATTTTCTGTCATAATTCTTTAGTTTTAAAATTACTCAAAATTAAAGAATTTTCTTTCTTTTTTGTTTTGTCAGTTTTTAAAAATTTGCAGTTTAAGAATTTATTAATCAATATAAAATCTGCTTAAATCTGCAAAATCTGCGTGAAACAAAAATCTAATCATATAAAAATGAAGTTAAAGGGCTAGAAGCCACAGCATAGTTTTGTTGATTAGCAATTTTTGCCTCAAAAGCTTTTCTTCCTGCAATAACCGCTTCTTTAAATGCTTCCGCCATTAATTTTGGATTTCCTGCAACGGCAATTGCTGTATTTACCAAAACGGCATCAGCGCCAATTTCCATTGCTTTTGCAGCATCAGACGGAGCACCAATTCCTGCATCTATAATGACTGGAACATTGCTTTGTTCGATTATAATTTCTATAAAATCAATTGTTTTTAAGCCTTTATTACTGCCTATTGGTGATCCTAATGGCATAACGGCTGTTGTTCCAGCATTTTCTAAATGTTTGCACAACACAGGATCAGCGTGAATGTAAGGCAGTACAAAAAAGCCAAGTTTAGCCAATTCTTCGGTTGCTTTTAAAGTCTCAATGGGATCAGGCAGTAAATATTTTGGATCTGGATGAATTTCGAGTTTTACCCAATTTGTTTCTAAAGCTTCACGGGCTAATTGAGCAGCAAAAATGGCTTCTTTTGCATTTCTTGCGCCAGAAGTATTGGGTAATAAATTGATATTTGGGTGTTGTAAATGCGATAAAATGGCATCAGTATCAGTTTCTAGATCAATGCGCTTTAAGGCAACCGTAACTAACTCACTTTCTGATGCTAAAATAGCTTCCTCCATTTCTTTATTGGAGCCAAATTTTCCTGTTCCCAGAAATAAACGAGATTTGAAGGATTTATCCCCAATATTAAACAATGACGTTTGCATATAATTTTTCGTTTAATTGTTGAATTAATAGTTCTTTTTCGTCACTTTTTGTGATGATGCCTGAAACTGCAATTCCGTGAATTCCAGTTTCAATCAACGGATTTAAATCTTTCAGGGTGATTCCTCCAATGGCATACACTGGAATTTCAATGTTATTTTTTTTCAATTTTTCTAGGATTTCATAATAACCAGATAAGCCTAATATGGGACTTAATTTTTCTTTTGTATTAGTAAATCTAAAAGGTCCTAAACCAACATAATCACAGCCATTTTTTGTATGATTTACAATATCTTCGAATGTATTTGCGGTTCCTCCAATAATTTTTGTAGCCCCTAATATTGCTCTTGCTTCATCGATTTTCATATCTGATAAACCTAGATGAACACCATCGGCAGCAATTTGCTGTGCGAGATATATATTATCATTTACAATAAAGTTGGCGAGATATTCTTCGCATAAAAATTTTACAGCTTCAGCTAATGCAAAGCTGTTTTTTGCAGTCTGATTTTTAAATCGCATTTGTATCCAGTCGCATCCTGCATCTAAAGCTTGATGAATGTTGTACAATTGTTGTTCGATTGTTTTTCCTTGTGAAATGTATTGCAATTTATTGTACATGATGATATCCGATTAAAGTTGATGTTGAACTCAGGTATTTTTCTATGTAGGTTTTAGCATTTTTACAAGCTTCATATAAAGTTTGGTTTAATGCAAGATTTGAAGCAATCGCAGATGATAAGACGCAGCCTGAGCCGTGTTTTTCAGAACATTTTTTATCGGTAGGAAGCAAATCAAAAACTTCATTTTTTAGAAATAAATGATCTGTTCCAACTGCGGCTTCGTTATGTCCGCCTTTCAATAAAAGATTAACAGGAATTTCATTTTGCAACCAAAGTTTCTTTGAAATAAACCCAGGATATAAAACTTCAATTTCATTATAATTGGGTGTGATTAGATCGATTTTTGATAAAATTTTGTTTAGATCTGAATAATCGTTAATTGAAAGAAATTCAAATTTTGTAGTTGATTTTAAAACGGGATCCCAAACGATTTGTGTAGTTGGAGATAACAGTTTTATAGTTGACAGAATTCGATTTAAATAATGAGCAGAAGGAACAATTCCAATTTTGACCACGCTGATTTTATAACTCAAAAAAAGAGTTTCAATTGAGCGAATCACAAAACTTAAATCCGTCCACTGAATTTCATAAAATGTATCTTCAGTTTGAATAGTATTGGCAGTGATAACTGCAAAACCATTGACTTTATGCTGCTCAAAAGTTTTAATATCGGCAAGAATACCAGCCCCTCCCGAAGGATCAAGGCCGGCTATTGTAAGTGCAAAAGGGCGATTTGCTGACATAATTTAAATTCTTTTACAGGGTTTGTGTTGTTCCAAACAGCACCTAAAAGTGCGATGTTATGAAAACCATTCTCGAGCGTTTTTTGAATATTTTCAGAATTAATTCCGCCTAAAGCAATGATTTTAGTTTTATAATTTGTTCTTGATTTTAATGCTTCAAAGAGATCTGTTTTGGGATGATAGTTTTCTTTAGAAATACTTTTAAAAACAGGACTTAAAAAGGCATAATCGAAATCATTTTCTAGTGAATTAAAATCGTCTATAGAATGTGTTGATGTTGATATGAACTCGCTTTTATCTTTGACAGAATCTGAAAACTTTGAAAAAAGATGACGTTGATTTTTTCTTTCTTTTTCAGAAAAATGAATTCGATTAATACCAAAGTCTTTAGCCAAATCATGATGACTGTGTAAAACCAGTTTCGATCTAAACTCCATTTTTATTGGATGAATAAAATGCGCCATTTCCAATTCAGAAAAATCAGGTTTTCGAATATGAAGTAAAGACAATCCTTCTTCAAATAAAGAATGAAGAATTTCAATTTCATCTTCAATAAAAGAAGGATTCGTAATCACAATCATATGTTTCTCCTTGTTCCTTTTATCTTTTCACTTAAATATAAATCTCTTTTCCCTGCTCAATAAACTCTTCTGATTTCTCCTGCATTCCTTTTTCTGCGGCAGCAACATCTCTAATTTCCTGAGATATTTTCATAGAACAGAATTTTGGTCCGCACATCGAACAAAAATGCGCCACTTTTGCACCATCAGCAGGTAGTGTTTCATCGTGAAATTCTCTCGCTGTATCTGGATCTAAAGCTAGATTAAATTGATCTTCCCAACGGAATTCAAAACGGGCTTTACTTAAAGCATTGTCACGGTACTGAGCTCCCGGATGACCTTTTGCTAAATCTGCTGCATGTGCCGAAATTTTATAGGTGATTACGCCATCTTTAACGTCTTTTTTATTAGGTAAACCAAGATGTTCTTTTGGTGTTACGTAACACAACATAGCACATCCGTACCAGCCTATCATTGCAGCTCCAATTGCAGATGTTATGTGGTCGTAACCCGGTGCAATATCTGTTGTTAAGGGGCCTAAAGTATAAAACGGAGCTTCATGACAATGCTCTAATTGCTTGTCCATGTTTTCTTTAATCATGTGCATTGGTACGTGTCCCGGGCCTTCAATAAAAACCTGTACATCATGTTTCCAAGCAATTTTGGTTAATTCACCTAAAGTTTCTAATTCGGCAAATTGTGCGGCATCATTGGCATCTGCAATCGAACCCGGACGTAAACCGTCTCCTAAAGAAAAAGCAACATCGTATTGTCTCATAATCTCACAGATTTCCTCAAAATGAGTGTACAAAAAGTTTTCTTTATGATGAAATAAACACCATTTTGCCATGATTGATCCACCTCGAGAAACGATTCCCGTTACGCGATTTGCGGTTAAATGAATGTAACGAAGTAAAACTCCAGCATGAATTGTAAAGTATGAAACACCTTGTTCTGCCTGCTCTATTAAAGTATCACGGAAAATTTCCCAAGTTAAATCTTCTGCAATTCCTTTTACTTTTTCTAAAGCCTGATAAATAGGAACGGTACCAATTGGAACTGGTGAATTTCGAATAATCCATTCTCTGGTTTCATGAATGTTTTTTCCAGTAGATAAATCCATTATTGTGTCAGCGCCCCAGCGGCAAGCCCAGACTGCTTTTTCAACTTCTTCCTCAATACTTGATGTTACAGCGCTGTTACCAATATTGGCATTGATTTTTACCAAGAAATTACGTCCAACAATCATTGGTTCGCTTTCAGGGTGATTAATGTTATTAGGGATAATAGCTCTTCCGCAGGCAACTTCAGCTCGTACAAACTCGGGTGTTATTTTACTTTTTGGAGTATTTGCACCAAAACTATTTCCGCCGTGTTGGCATTGCATTGCTTTTGTTTGCTCATTTAAAAACTCGATACGTTGGTTTTCGCGAATAGCAATGTATTCCATTTCAGGAGTAATAATGCCTTGTTTCGCATAATATAACTGCGTTACATTTGCGCCCTTTTTAGCACGTTTTGGCTGATGAAGATATTCAAAACGAAGATGATTCAGGTTTTCGTCGCGCAATCGGCTTTGACCGTAATCTGAAGAGATTTCGTTTAAAATTTCGACATCATTTCGATCTAAGATCCAATTTTCGCGCAAGCGCGGCAGTCCTTTTCTAATATCTATTTCAACATTTGGATCAGTATATGGACCTGATGTGTCATAAACGGTTACGGGAGGATTTTTTTCAACTCCTCCGTTTGAAAGTTTGGTGTCGCTAAGATGAATCTCGCGCATAGCAACTTTTATCGGATGAATTTCTCCGTCGATGTAAACTTTCTTAGAATTAGGAAATGGTGTTCTTGATATTTGTTCTTCTGTAGTCATGGTATTTTTTGTTTCAAGTTTCAGGTTTCAAGTTGATTCTGATTGTGTTTGTCTCACAAAATTTTTCTGTAGAGGCGCACAGCAGTGCGTCTACGTCCAGTATATAATTGGAATTTGGATTTTTAAAAAATTGGAGTTTAAATTCTATCCTCCCTGCGTAGCAGAAATAATCAAAATTTCGTCAGTTTCTTGTATGAAGAATTCGTTCCATTTAATTTTTGGAACAACAGTATTGTTAATAGCAACGGCGATTCCGTTTTGCTTGTGGGGAATTTCGAGATCAAGTAATGACTGAATGCTTAGAGATTCAGCATTAAAATGTTTAGTTTGTTGGTTGATTTTTAGTTCCATTCCTTTGTTTTTCGGTTTATCTAAGATTCACTGAAGTGAATCTCTACCTTAGGAATGGCTGCAATTGCACATAAAAATGCGCTCAGAAGTCATCTTACTTTTCCCTACGCTAGTATGAACTAGATCAGGTTCAGAGGGTAAAATCTCAGCCTGCAAGTTGCAGACACCCCTAAAGTGTGAAGCAAATGTAATAAAATTTGTTTAGAAGTTTCAGGTTTTAAGTTTCAAGTTTTTTGAAAACTGAAAACGGTGACTGAAAACTACGATTGTAATTAAAAGCTATTTAGTTCTCGTCCAGCAATTTTCAATATGATCGTTGACCATTCCAGTCGCCTGCATATGAGCATAGATAACGGTTGAACCAACAAATTTGAAACCACGTTTTTTTAGATCTTTGCTAATTGCATCAGAAATTGGAGTTGTGGCAGGAACATCTTTTAGACTCTTCGGATTATTGTCAATAGGTTTTCCATCTGTGAATTTCCATATATAATCAGAGAAAGTTCCAAATTCATCCTGAATTTTCATAAATGCCTGAGCATTTGTAACTGCTGACCTAATTTTGAGTTTATTTCGAACAATTCCTGTGTTTTGAAGTAATTCTTCGATCTTATCTTCGGGATAATTGGCGATTTTTTTATAATCGAAATTGTCAAAAGCTGTTTTAAAATTTTCTCTTTTGTTTAAAATGGTAATCCAGCTTAATCCCGCCTGAAAGGTTTCCAGGATTAAAAATTCAAATAGAGTAGGGTCGTCATAAACAGGAGTTCCCCATTCTTCATCATGATATTTTTTGTATAAATCGCTTGAACTGCACCAGCCGCAGCGAATGATGTTTTCGTTTTTCATTATTTTCCAATTTGCCAGCTGTAGCCTTTTACAGTTGGAATGTAAGCCGAACGGCCTATTATAACTAAATTATTATAGATTTTTTTGTTGTATTTAATGCCAATTGCATTGCCAGAAGTATATAGTTTATTTTCTTTAAATACCACTTTTAATCGCCCATCTTGAAGTTTAGCATCAGATATTTTTTCAATAAACCACGTTGAATGCCATTTAACTTCGATTTCATTTTGGGCAGTTTTGGTTACGCTTTTAACAAGTTTGACTGCTTCTTTTTGAATTTCAAAGTTTTGAGTAAGCTCTTTTTGAGTTAAGGTTTGCCCAATTTTACAGTTGCTTAATATTTTATGAAGGTTTGAAAAGCTTAATAATTTATTTTCGCTAGGGTCTTTTTTTGGTTCGGAAGCGGCGGTGCTAATTGGTGTTTTTGATTCTTGAGTGCGCTCGTTAATTTTGATTGGCTTTTTTACAGCAAAAGTATTTTTTCTACTAGAAACTGAGTCAGTAAGAATTTCTTTTTGTACAATGGTTTTTGAAGAAGCAGAGGAAATTTCTTTTAACGGTGCCGTTTTCAAAGAATTAACAGGGTACACTTTTTTCTTAGGCTGTTTTTTCTCGTCATTTCCGCAACCGAAAAAAAGGAAAGCGATAAGGAATACTAATATCGTACAGTTTTTTTTCATGGCTTTATTTTGGTTTATCCTTTGTGAGATGAGCCTTCCTCGTCCAAATATTTTTTTATCAAATGATGCCCCGCATAGATTAATGGGGTTAGTAAAATTGCAATTGATAATTTAAAAGTGTATCCAATTAAAGCGGAAGAAAGAAAAGTATCAAAATCAATTTTTCCAGGCAGCCAAAAAGCAATTCCAAGAACAATAAATGAGTCAAATAATTGCGAAACTACGGTTGAACCTGTTGTTCTAAGCCAAATTTTTCGCTCGCCTGTGCGTCTTTTAAAGAACCAAAAAATCCATACATCAATTAATTGAGATGCCATGAAAGCGATCAAACTCCCTACGATAATCCACATACTTTGTCCAAAAACAGCTTGAAATTGCTCGTCGTTTACAGGACTTATTCCTTTTGCAGCAGGAATTACTATTGCCATAAAAAGGATTAAAAATGCATAAGCGATCAAACAGGCAGTTATAAAAGAGAGTTTTTTTACCCCTTTTTCTCCAAAATATTCATTAATCAAATCGGTTGTTAGAAAAACAACAGGCCATGGCAAAATTCCAATGCTCATTACAAATGGGCCAATTTGAATTAGCTTTCCACCAATAAGTTCTGCAACAACTGCATTCGTTATAAATATTCCGGCAAGGACAACAAAAACAATTTCTTTTCGGGTTTTAAACATCTTAATTTGGTAAATGATGTTTCAAATTTAAACTATTTCTTTATAACTTAAAAAGGATTGATTTTAAATTAAGCTGTTGCATTTAAGAGAATCTGAAAGTTAAAATTCTATTTTGAACGCTGATTTTAGTTACATTTGGAACAATAATATATTAGTTAAAAAATAATGATAATGAAAAAATTAATGACAATTTTTCTCATGGGAACAACTTTTTTTGCGGCCACCGCACAAACAAATTCAGATAACCCATTGCTCAAAAACTGGACAGGGCCATATGGCGGAGTTCCTGCGTTTAATGAGTATAAGGTTGCGGATTTTAAGCCGGCAATTCAGTTTGCAATTCAAGAAAAACTAAACGAGATTGATGCTATTGCTAATAATCCGAAGGCACCGACTTTTGAAAATACAATTGCTGAGCTGGAACGTTCTGGAAAAACAATTACTAGGATTTTGACAGTATACGGAATTTACAGATCGAATTTGAGTACACCTGAGTTTAGTGCTGTAGATCGCGAGATGTCTCCTAAGTTTTCTGAATTCTCTGATAAGATTAATCAGAATAAAAAACTTTTTGCTAGAGTTGAGGCTTTGTACAATTCTAAAGAAAGTAAAAAACTGACCAGCGAACAACAGCGTTTAATCTGGTTGTATTATACTGATTTTGTTCGTGAAGGAGCTAAATTGAATGCGGCTGATAAAGAAAAAGTAGCTGATATTAATAAAAAACTAGCGAGTCTTTTTACTAAATTCAGCCAAAATTTATTGGCCGAGGAAAATAATCAATATGTAGCTTTAAAAACAGAAAGTGATTTTGATGGTTTACCGCTAGAAGTAAAAAATGCTGCTATTGCTGAAGCAAAAGAGAGAAAACTTGATGTTTTGGGCTGTATTGCTAATACACGTTCTTCAATTGAGCCATTCTTAACTTTCTCGAATCGTAGAGAGTTAAGAGAAAAAGCTTTCGATATTTTTGTGAAACGAGGTGATAATGGAAATGCAAATGATAATAATGCGACTTTGGTTTCTATTTTGCAATTACGTACTCAAAAAGCGAAATTATTAGGATTTCCAACTTTTGCAGATTGGAGTTTGTCTAATAAAATGGCGAAAGATCCTAAGAAAACATTGGATTTGATGATGTCTGTTTGGGAGCCGGCTGTAGAAAAGGTGCATCAAGATGTTGCTGAAATGCAGAAAATAGTAGATGCTGAAGGTGGAAAATTTAAAATTCAGCCTTGGGATTATCGCTATTATGCTGAAAAAGTTAGAAAAGCAAAATATGATTTAGATCAAAATGAGGTTAAGCCTTATTTGCAATTAGAGAATTTACGTGAAGGAATGTTTTGGGTTGCTGGAGAATTATTTAATTTAAGCTTCAAACAAGTTACAAATGTTCCTGTTTATCATCCAGATGTTCGTGTTTGGGAGGTGAGTAACAAAATAACGGGTAAAACAGTTGGGTTGTGGTATTTTGATCCGTATGCACGTGCTGGTAAACGTTCTGGTGCTTGGATGAATGCGTATCGTGATCAGCAAAAAATGGACGGTGAAGTGCTTACAATTGTATCTAATAACTGTAATTTTATTAAAGGTGCAGCAAACGAACCTGTTTTGATTTCTTGGGAAGATGCAACCACATTGTTTCATGAGTTTGGACATGCGCTTCACGGATTATGTTCTAACGTAACTTATCCTAGTTTGGCAGGAACATCTGTGGCTAGAGATTATGTCGAGTTCCCGTCGCAATTATTAGAGCATTGGCTGGCTACACCAGAAGTGTTGAATAAATTTGCATTACATTATAAAACAAATCAACCATTGCCTCAGTCATTAGTAGATAGAATTGAAAAAGCGGCTAATTTTAATGAAGGTTTTGCTACTGTAGAAACCATTTCTAGTTCTTTAATAGATATGAAACTGCACTTGGCAACTACAACTATTGATCCTCATAAATTTGAGAAAGAAACTTTAGACGCGCTTCATATGCCATCAGAAATTGTAATGAGACATAGAATTCCTCAATTCGGACATATTTTCTCTGGGGATGGTTATGCGGCTGGATATTATAGTTATTTATGGGCAGACGTGATTAATGCTGATGCTTGGGAAGCTTTTACAGAAGGAAAAGGACCTTATGATAAAGAAGTAGCTAAGCGTCTTTATGATAATGTTTTTAGTGTAGGAAATACTATAGATCAGGAGAAAGCATATGAGAATTTTAGAGGCAGAGCTCCAAAATCTGATGCATTAATGCGTGCTAGAAATTTTCCAATTGTAGAAAAGAAAAAGTAAAAATACTTTGTAATTATAATAGGCGCACTGCGGTGCGTCTTTACAATTTGATAAACATAAAAAGCCCGAATAAATAAATATTCGGGCTTTTTTTATTGAAATAATATATTAACCTAAAGTAACTCTTTTGAAACCTGTAATTTCAACATTGAATCCTTTAACGTAATCACCAACTTTTTTACTGTCATCTTTGATGAAGTTTTGATCAAGTAAAGCTTTTTCTTGATCTAAAGTAGTGTTGTCAGAAATGAAACGTTGTACTTTTCCTGGGATAATTTTGTCCCAAATTTGTTCTGGTTTACCTTCAGCTTTTAATTCAGCTTTAGCATCTTCTTCCGCTTGTTTTAAAACTTCTTCAGTTAATTGAGAGAAAGAAATATATTTAGGAACATTTTTTAAAGTTTTTCCTAAACGTTTTGCTTCTTCGTTATCTTTTTCGATTACAGCAATACGAGCAGCAAGTTCAGATTCAACGAAAGCAGGATCAAAATCTTTGTAAGATAATGTATCAGCTCCCATAGAAGCAACTTGCATAGAAACATCTTTAGTTAAAACGTCAGCGTTAGGAATTGCAGCAGAAATTGCAGTTAAAGCAGCAATTTTGTTAACGTGAACGTAAGATCCAACAAAAGCACCTTCTAAAATTTCGAAACCACCGATTTCGATTTTTTCTCCGATAACTCCAGTTTGCTCAATTAATTTTTCAGCAACAGTAATTCCGTTGAAATCTGAAGCTAAGAATTCTTCTTTAGAAGAGAAGTTGATAGCTCTTTCTACTAAATCTTTAGCTAAAGTTACGAAAGCTTCATTTTTACCTACGAAGTCAGTTTCACAGTTTAAAGTAATGATAGCTCCTTTAGTGTGGTCTGCATTGATGAAAGAAACAGCAGCTCCTTCAGAAGACTCACGGTCAGAACGGTTAGCAGCAACTTTTTGTCCTTTTTCTCTAAGGATTTGTATAGCTTTATCGAAATCTCCTTCAGCTTCAACTAAAGCTTTTTTACAGTCCATCATTCCGGCACCTGTAGATTGTCTTAATTTATTTACGTCTGCAGCAGTAATTGTTGCCATAATATTTTTGAATTTTAATGTTAAAAGTAAAAATTCCATCTTCTAAATCCCAAACTCCAATTTTATTAAATTATCAACATAACGTTTTTAATTTTGTATTTGGAGTTTGGAATTTAAAATTTGGAATTTAAAATTTGATTTATTCTTCAGTTGCAGGAGCAGCTTCAGCTTCAACAGCAGGAGCAGCTTCTTCAGCAGGAGCTTCAGTCTCTTTTTCAGAACCTCTGTCAGAAAGACCTTCGATTACTGCAGTAGTTACTAAAGATAAAATTTTGTCAATTGATTTAGAAGCATCATCATTTGCTGGAATTACGTAATCAACCTCTCTTGGGTCAGAATTCGTATCAACCATTGCGAAAACTGGAATGTTTAATTTTTGTGCTTCTTTTATTGCGATGTGTTCAGCTTTGATATCTACTACGAACAATGCAGCTGGTAGTCTAGACATGTCAGCGATTGAACCTAAGTTTTTCTCTAATTTAGCACGTAAACGATCAACTTGCAAACGCTCTTTTTTAGATAACGTCATGAAAGTACCATCTTTCTTCATTTTATCGATAGAAGACATTTTTTTAACTGCCTTTCTGATAGTTACGAAGTTAGTAAGCATTCCACCTGGCCATCTTTCAGTGATGTAAGGCATGTTTGCAGCTTTTGCTTTATCAGCAACGATGTCTTTTGCTTGTTTTTTGGTAGCTACGAATAAAATTTTTCTACCTGATGCAGCGATTTTTTTCAAAGCTTCATTAGCTTCTTCAATTTTAGCTGCAGTTTTATATAGATTGATAATGTGAATACCATTACGCTCCATATAAATGTAAGGAGCCATGTTTGGATCCCATTTTCTAGTCATGTGTCCGAAGTGAACACCTGCTTCTAGTAATTCTTTTACTTCTATTTTGTTTGCCATTTTTGTACTAGTTTACGTTCTGTTGATTAGCAATGTATAAATGGCGATTTCTCTGGCTTTATACATTTAGATGCTAAACTATATCCTACCTCGGTAGGAGAGCAACAATAACTGTGTTTTTTAATTTCAATAAATAATTGATAATGTCTTGTCCCATTTGAACAAGACAGGTAATATTAACGTTTAGAGAATTGGAATCTCTTACGAGCTTTCTTCTGACCGAATTTCTTACGTTCAACCATTCTTGGATCTCTTGTTAATAAACCTTCTGGTTTCAAGATAGCTCTGTTTTCGATGTTCACTTCACACATTACACGTGCTAATGCCATTCTTACAGCTTCTGCTTGACCAGTTGAACCACCTCCGTAAACGTTTACTTTTACATCAAAGTTACTTGCATTTTCTGTCATAGATAATGGTTGTAAAACTTTGTATTGTAAAGTTGCAGTTGGAAAGTAAGTTGCGAATTCTTTTTTGTTTACAGTGATTTTACCTGTTCCTTCAGAAACATATACACGTGCAACAGCGGTTTTTCTTCTACCGATTTTGTGAATAACTCCCATTACTTAAGATCGTTTAGGTTAACAGTTCTAGGTTTTTGAGCTCCGTGAGTATGCTCAGCACCTACAACAACATTTAGATTTCTAAAAAGTTCAGCTCCTAATTTGTTTTTAGGTAACATTCCTTTTACAGCTTTTTCTACTAATAATGCAGGGTTTTTAGATTGCAATACTTTAGCAGTTAAAGTTCTTTGTCCTCCTGGGTAACCTGTATGACGCATGTAAATTTTGTCATTCATTTTTGTACCTGTAAGGTTAATTTTTTCTGAGTTGATAACAATTACGTTATCTCCACAGTCAACGTGCGGTGTGTAACTTGGCTTGTACTTACCTCTTAAGATCATCGCAACCTTTGAAGCAAGACGTCCTAAGTTGTGACCTTCTGCATCAACAACAATCCACTCTTTAGTTACAGTGGCTTTGCTAGCTGAAATTGTCTTGTAGCTTAATGCGTCCATAATATTATTTTAATTAAACATTCCATCCCCAATAAAGGGGATGCAAAAGTACAATTAATTATTTTAAAACCAAATACCTTAAAAGAATATTTTATATCCTGAAAATCAGGCTCTCAGTTTTTATTTTTAAAACTAAAAAAAAACCAGCTTCACATTAAGGCGAAGCTGGTTCAATTTGTGGAGTGTTTTTGTTATTAAACAATAAAAATATTGGCAATATCTACAACTTGCTGAGTGGTTAAAGGTTCGTCGTAAGCTTCTGATCCTGCGGAAGCTCCAAAGGCCGCAGCAGTATTGAATCCTGCTTGAGTGGTAACTCCTTCGCCATCGTAAACCGCTTGAGTTGCTGACGGCATTCCTGCTCCTCGATCAGCATTCGAAATCCAGCCTTTTAATTTGCGGAGCCTTCGCACTTCAGACGCGTGACGTGCTTCGACAGAATGTATTTGCAGAGCTGCAGTCAATAAATCTGGTGTAGTTATTAAGTTAGCGGCTTGCCCTTTGTAAGCTCTCACGCCGGTATCTTCAAAAGCTTGTGCTAAGGCAAGAAAGGTTGGGTAATCGTGAAAAGGGTCAAATGTGCCGCCCACTGTAAAGTCAAAAGTAGGTTTAGGAACGAAGTTTGCACTTGCTGAACCACCTAATCCTGCGATTAAAAATTTAACGTGACTTGACTCGTGAGCTGCTATTTGTTGAAAGACTTTTAAATCCCGTCCACCATTTTCTAAGGCCGGAATGACACCAGAATCCAGCGCCATGGCATAAAACTCATTTTCAAGATATTCTAGTGTTAAGGCAAATTGTAAAGCCCCGATTGGGGTGGCGGGTGTTGGGGTGATATCTTTTGCTATTGCTTTATTTGCCAATGCTGATAATCCAAAAGGAATTGATGCCAGCGCCAGATTTTTACTGATATTTCCAAATTGTGAAAAACTGTCTCTTCGTGAACCTGTACTATTCATTATACTATCATCAGTAAAGGTTTCTATAAATTTTAAAATATTCATAATTTCTAAGTTTTAGCTCGTTAAGATTAAGGTAAATATTTGGCAGTAAATTTTGTAGTAATAAATCCGCCCGCAATTGGTAAGATTTTAGAAGGATCTTTTGCTACATCTAAGCCGTTTGAAGGGTTTACAATATCGTCGCCTGCAAAATCTTTGGAGTTCGGATTGATCAAGCTTCTTATTGCGGAAGCGTGTCTGGCTTCAACTGAAACAATTTTTCCTGCCAGTAATAAATAATCAGCGCTTTTAATTAGTCGTCCCGCGCCATTGTAAGCGGCAACGCCTGTATCTTCTAGTGCTTTTGCGGTAGCTAAAACTTCGTTACGGCTGTTAAAATTTAAAGAACCATAACTGAAGGCTAAGGAAGGAAGTAATTGAGAGCTTGGATCTGGGAGTGCTCCAGTCAAGGCAGCTTTAAAAAAATCTCTATGAACTACTTCATGGTGGTATAAGTCTGTTAAGACTTGACGCTCAATATCATTAAATACAGTGTTGAAATTTGATGAATTTACAACTTTAGTATAAAAATCGGCTTCTAATTGTTCTAAGGCGTATGCATAAGTAAGTACGCCAAAATCTCCAGAACCTAAATCAAAAACTCCATTTTTTATTCCGGGTAAGGAGTTGTCCTCCATATTATTATTGTTGTCATTGTCGCTGCAACCAGCTAAAACCAAACCTGCGGTAACTAATGTTAGTCCACTGAGCTTAAGAAAGCTCCTTCTATTATTCAGTGAAGGATCAACTTCATGAATTTTAACTTCGTTTTTCATAATCTAGGTTTTTATTAAGGTTAATAACATGCTATTAAGTTATTAACGAAATTTTAGCACTAGTGGTTTTAAATAATCGATGTTTTTGAATATTATTTCGAAAAGGCCTTATGATTTCAAATAGTAGCAGCAGTTTTTTGTTTTATTTTAGGTAATTCTACTATATTTGTATTAATTACATAAAATATTAATAGATGAAAGCTAAAGCAACTCTAAAACAAATTGCGAAAGAACTTGGTGTTTCTGTATCTACGGTGTCTAAGGCGCTAAATGATAGTCCGGAAATTAGTGAGCAGACGAAGGTGAAGATTAAGGAGTATGCCAAACTCAAAAATTATAAACCAAATGTTATTGGTCTGAATTTGAAGAATCGTAAGACTAAAACGATTGGAGTAATTATACCTAATATATTAAATTCTTTTTTCGCCAAAGTTTTTAGCGGAATCGAAAAAGTGGCAGATAAAAAAGGATATAACGTAATTACTTGTATTTCGAATGAATCTTTAGAGAAAGAAGTTCATACACTTGAAATGTTAAGCAACGGAACAATTGATGGTTTTATTCTTTCGGTTTCTGAAGAAGCGCAAAAGCTTCAAGATTACAACCACTTTTCGGCTATTATTAATGACGGGACTCCAATTGTAATGTTTGATCGTATTGCTGATGAAGTAGAATGCGATAAAGTTGTGGTAGATGATTTTGATTCTGCATTAAACTCGACTCAGCATTTAATTGATTTAGGATGCAAAAACATTGCTTTAATTTCTTCTGTAGATAATTTAAGTGTTGGAAAATTAAGAGCTGATGGATATTTAAAAGCGTTAAAAGACAATAATATTCCAATAAACGAAAAAATCATTCTTCGTACTGATTCAGAAGAAGATATGAAAGCTAAAATTGATGCTATTTTTGAAAATAAAATTGATGCGATTTTCGCTTTAGATGAAAATGATTCTGTTGCGGCTTTAAGAGTAAGTTTGAAAAAAGGATATAAAGTTCCTGAAGATATTTCGATAATTGGTTTTGCTGACGGAATTTTGGCTTCAAGACGTTTGTCTCCAAGTTTAACTACAGTAAGTCAGCACGGAATCGAAATTGGTGAAGTTGCGGCAAAAAGATTAATTCAGAGGTTAGAAGAGCCGGAAGGCGAAACTTCGGACTATGAAACTATCGTTATCAAAACAAAATTGAAAGAGCGAGAATCGACTAGAAAAGCATAAATAAAAAATATCCGTCTTTAAGGCGGATATTTTTTTTATAAAGAATACGGGAATTTAGGATTTTTATACTTTTTTAATTTTTCAAAAGGAACTAGAAATGATTCCTCACAAGATCTTGCGGCTCTGTAAAAGATTGGCGTGAATTCTATACCTTTTTCGGTGTAACTCCAAGACGGAAAATCCCAATATTCTTCATTGGTATAATCGCAAGGATCATCATCGTCATTTTTTGGTTTTTCGAAATGAAACTCTGAGTTAAGTACAGCTAGTAATTTAGGAGCAAAATAAGTACTTCTGTATTTTGAATAGTTATCAAAATTGCTTTGTTCTTCGGTGGTAACACTTTTATCAAATGCAATGATGTCATCTATTTCATAATCTTTTCCATTGTTTAGATCAATCAAATAACCACTTCCTCCAAAATCAGGATGCGCACCGCCACAGTAATAAGATGAAAACATTTCAAAACCCAATAAGTTTGTATTGAGGAAATTTATGGTAGTTCTTCCTTCGATCCCTTTTCCTTCACTATATTCAAAACTTGAAGAGCAGTTAAGCTGAGCTAATGTAGTTTGAATGTGTATATTTTCTAAAATTGGATTTATAACAGCCTTGTTTTTCTCTGAAAAATTATTTCCTAATCTAAAGAAATCCGAATCGCAATGTTTTTCAGAATACCAGACAAATTCCTTGTTATTGTAAATCGTGGTTTTTTGTTTTTTGAATTCCAAGAACTTATATTTTACCAGATTCAAACGTTCGTCATCAAACCTAATTGAGAGGTTTGATTTGTAATTATCAAAATTAACAGGTTCAAGATGAACAGCCAGTTGTTTGTCTTTAGCATCATACCAAAAACCATCGAAATTATTGCCTGATTTTTTCAGGTAAAACTTTTCAGTAACAATATCGCCGGGCTTAAAATAGAAAGTATAATTGTTATTGTCTTTTAATTTTGCTTCAAGTTTAATGTCTTTTAATGAATTTTTATAGAAATATACGGCGTTTAGATTAGTCTCATTATCCGATTTATAAACTTGAAGGGTCATATAGATTGTGCTTTTACCTAAAGTTCCTTCTAGATAATAAATTTTGTCCTGACAAAATGAAATCGTGGAGTACATTACAAATAGAAACAAAAAAACTTTTTTCATGATAGCCAATTTTAAAATGCAATATTATTTTGTTTTTTTGACAATGTACAAGTTTTTACTTTCATCGTCAGAAATTAAGGTAAACTTCAAATTTGGATTTGAATAATAATTGTATTTTTTTTAACAGCGTTTTCCATTTCTGTCCAGTTGTCTTTTGTAGTGCTGTATATTGATTTTTCCTTGTTGCTGTAATCATCCAAAAAAATATCTTCTTTTTTAAATTTTAGTGTGTCTTTTGCAAAAAGTATATTGACATAAGCAATTCCATCCCAGTAATAATAAGTATAAGGGCTGTTGGACTGGGTTTGTCCTGCCATATTTGAATTATATTCTACTTTTTGATAATATCGAACCTTTATTTTATTGTTTGGTATATCATGAAATACATTTTCATTATCAATCTTTTTATGCTGCTTCGAGCTTAGATCTCGGGCATTATTATATATATCTTCACCTGTGCCATAAACTACGTACCATTGGTTATTTGCATAATAAATTATAGATTCTCTTTTATCAGAAGGTATCGAGTGATCTCTCCAGCTATAAAAAGACTCTAAGTAAATACAATTGGGTACAATAGTATCATAATAATATTTAGATAATTTTTCAGCAGACCAACTTAAATCTTTGTTTACAGGAATAAATGCTTTTTTTGTTTTGTTCCCATCTACGGGCCAAGTTTGGTAATAAAGCAGGGCTTTGTTTACTATTTGTTTGTTAAGCAAAACAATCTCGCCAAATTCAGATTGATCAGATGAGGAAGTTTTAAAGCCTATTGTATCTAAAACTTTTCCAAAGGAATCCATTTTAAATAATGTGTTGCTGTAATTATCACCAGTATTTCCTCCCCCGTGATCATAAGGTTCAGAATTGGTAATTACTTTAACCATGATTTTATCACTTGAAATCTCAAGTATCTGAAACGTATAACAATATTTGGCTCCTTGTTGAAATATTGATATATAATGATTGCCAAATTTTTTAACTTCAGATAAATTTTTATAAGCCGCAAATTCACTTGGCAGTTTTTTGCGGGGAAAAAGATTTATTACAAAAGTATCCAAGCCTAAAGCTAAGCTAACATTGATCTGGTAGATTATAAATAAGACAACTATTGTTACAAGGGAATACGTTATCGTTTTTTGTTTCATTTCTGCCTTTCTAATGTGCTTCCAGCCAGTCTTTACCTAAGCCAAGTTCAACTTCTAAAGGAACAGAGAGTTTAAAAGCATTTTCCATTTCATGTTTGATCATGGGCTGGATTTTTTCTAATTCGTCATTATGTACATCAAACACAAGCTCATCATGTACTTGAAGCAACATTTTAGATTTCCAGTTTTCGTCTTGTAATTTTTTATGAATGTTAATCATTGCAATTTTAATTACATCGGCAGCGCTTCCTTGAATTGGCGCGTTTACGGCATTTCGCTCTGCTGCACTTCTTACAACTGCATTTGCCGAGTTAATGTCTTTTAGATAACGACGACGACCTAGAATGGTTTGTACGTAACCTTTTTCTCTGGCAGAATCAATCTGTTCTTGAATATATGATTTTAATCTTGGGTAAGTTTTGTAATAAGCATCGATCAAAGCAGCACTTTCACTTCTTGACAACGAAGTCTGATTGCTTAATCCGAAGGCAGAAACACCATATATAATTCCGAAGTTTACAGTTTTAGCATGGCTTCTTTGTTCGCGGGAAACTTCTTCCAGCGCTACATCAAAAACTTTTGCTGCGGTTGCTTTATGAATATCTTCTCCGTTTTGAAATGCTTTAATCATGTTTTCTTCGCCACTTAAAGCGGCAATAATTCTCAATTCGATTTGCGAGTAATCGGCAGAAATTAAAGTATGATTTTCATCGCGTGCTACAAAGGCTTTACGAATCTGACGTCCTCTTTCTGTACGAATTGGGATGTTTTGCAAGTTTGGGTTGTTAGAACTCAAACGTCCTGTTGCCGCAACAGTCTGCATATAATCAGTATGAACACGTAAAGTCTTTTTGTCAACTTGTTCTGGTAAAGCTAAGATGTAAGTACTTTGCAATTTTACCATCTGACGCCAATCTAAAATTTGTTTTACAATTGGGTTGTCATTTGCTAAATAAGTTAATACTTCTTCGCCGGTTGCATATTGACCAGTTTTGGTTTTCTTTTGTTTTGCTCCGCCAATTTTAAGTTTATCAAATAAGATATCTCCTAATTGTTTTGGAGAGGCAAGATTAAATTTCTCTCCAGCGGTTTCGTATATTTTTTGTTCTAAAGATTTGATTTCAACATCCATTTCTTTAGACATTGCGTTTAAAAAATCAACATCTAATCGAATTCCTTCGGTTTCCATTGCAGCTAAAACGCTTACTAATGGAATTTCGATTTCGTCAAATAATTTTTTAGTTTCAGTTTTGTCTAATTCTACAGTGAAGATTTCTTTTAATTGCAAAGTAACATCAGCATCTTCGGCAGCATATTCTTTAATGTCTTCAAGAGGAACATCACGCATCGAAAGCTGATTTTTTCCTTTTTTACCTATTAAGGTTTCAATTGATTTTGGAGAATATTTTAAATAGGTTTCTGCCAAAATATCCATATTATGACGCATATCTGGATTAATCAAATAATGCGCAATCATGGTATCAAAAAGCTTTCCTTTTACAGTAACGCCATAATTAGAAAGAATCTTTAAATCGTATTTAAGGTTTTGCCCAATTTTTTCGATGTTTTCATTTTCAAAAAACGGAACAAATTTGTCTACTAATATTTTTGCTTCTTCTTGATTTTCTGGAAACGGAACATAAAATGCTTTTCCTTTTTCATAAGAAAATGACATCCCCACAAGTTCTGCATGCAAAGCATCGATTCCTGTAGTTTCGGTATCAAAACAAACCGAAGTTTGGTTTTGTAAATTTTGTAAAAGCAATTTTACTCCTAAATCTCCTTGAATGGTTTGATAGGAGTGAGGTGTGTTTTCTAATGTGCTGTAAAAAGACGTTCTTGCAGTTTCTGTATCTTCATCTGCGGAAGCACTTCCAAATAAATCAAACTGTTCTTCGTTTTTTGGCTGTGGCTTTTTGTATAATTTGGCATCTGGAGCAGCTGCAGGAGCAGTTTGTGTTCCATCAGTTTTAAACAAGTTATCAAATTGTTCGGCCATTCTTCTAAATTCCAATTCTTGAAAAATCGCATCAGTTTTTTCAATATCAGGGCGCGTTAACTCATAATCATTCTCATCAAAAGTTACAGGACAGTCTAGTAAAATTGTTGCCAGTTTTTTAGACAATAAACCTTTTTCTTTATTGGCTTCAATATTCTCCTTCATTTTTCCTTTCAGCTTATCGGTATTAGCCAAAAGATTTTCCATTGTTCCAAATTCTTTCAACAGTTTTTTGGCAGTAACTTCACCAACGCCGGGAAGTCCAGGAATGTTATCGGCAGCATCTCCCATCATACCAAGAAAATCGATTACTTGTTCAGGGCGTTCGATTTCAAATTTTTCTAATACTTCAGGAACACCCCAAATTTCAATTCCATTACCCATACGAGCAGGTTTGTACATAAAGATGTTTTCAGAAACCAATTGAGCAAAATCCTTATCAGGAGTTACCATAAAAACTTTATAGTTCTCTTTTTCGGCTTGTTTAGCAATTGTTCCAATTAAATCATCGGCTTCAAAACCAGCAACTTCGATAATCGGAATGTGCATTGCTTTTAATAATTCACATATATAAGGTACCGCTATTTTAATAGCTTCAGGAGTAACATCTCTATTTGCCTTGTATTCTGGAAACAATTCATTACGTAATTGACTTCCGCCTTTGTCAAATGCTACGGCCAAATGGTCTGGTTTTTCTCTTTTAATAACATCTAAAAGTGAGTTCATAAAACCCATAATTGCAGATGTATCCATTCCTTTTGAGTTAATTCTAGGGTTTTTTATAAAAGCATAATAACCACGAAAAATTAATGCGTATGCATCTAGAAGAAAAAGGCGTTTTTGAGTTGACATATAAAAAATATTAGTCTGTAAAAATAAACAATTGAGGTCTCAAAAATTAAAGTTACAAGATTTTTTTTCCACTATATAAGCGATATAAGTTCAATTTAGCATCACGCATAGCGTAGAGACGCACTGCAGTGCGTCTAATATTTTAATGATCTAGAATATCTAAATGAACTTATATCGCTTATATGGTAAAAAAAGCAAAAGTTAATGTCAAGTTAAAATTTTTTATTCGGAGATTTCTTCATTTTCTCTTCATGTTACAGGGGTAATTTTGATCTGTAAAATAAAAGGAATTGAATATTAAATCTTAGAAATTATGAAATCGAAGATTCACGAAAACAAAAAAAGCAAACAGCTAAGCTTGAGTAGAAATTTATTAATGTTATTAGTCGCAGTTTTAGGAACAAGTGCAATGGTTCATGCATTTCCTGCAAAAGAGGGCAAAACGGTTCCTGCAAAAGAAGTAAAAGCAACAAAACACAAAAAAATAAATCTGATAAAAAAACAAAATCAGAAAAAATACAGCTT
>NZ_NRQU01000023.1 GCF_004119495.1 Flavobacterium sp. YO12 | reverse complement strand
AAAATTATTTAATTTTGGTAAAAAACCGAAACGATTAAATTTCGGTTTTTTAGAGCGAAAGACGAGGCTCGAACTCGCGACAACCAGCTTGGAAGGCTGGAGCTCTACCAACTGAGCTACTTTCGCATTACTGTGGTGCAAATATAGAAAATAAGTTAAGTTCAAAACAAGCTTTTTCGCAAAAAAAATCAACTAAAATCAACATTTAATTATAACACATTTAAAATTAAAAAGTTATAAAAACAATTATTTTTCAAAAATCATGAATATCATCAAAGAAATCCCATCAAAAGAAACCTATATTGTACGCCAACCAGTTTTAAGAAAAGGAAAACCTATAGAAAGCTGCGTCTTTGAGGGAGACGATTTAGAAACGACTCATCATTTTGGTTTGTTTCAAAACGAAAATTTAACAGGAATTATTTCATTATTCACTAAATCCAACCCTATATTTGCCGAAAATTTACAGGGTCAAATTCGCGGCATGGCAATTTTAGAGAATCACCAAAAAAAGGGTTTCGGAGAAGCTTTAGTAAAACACTGCGAAGACTATTGTAAACAAAACAAAGTCGATTTAATTTGGTTTAACGCCAGAACCGCAGCAGTAGGTTTTTACAGAAGAATGAACTATGAAGTTCTTGGCGAACCATTTGAAATAAAAGACGTTGGAGAACATTATTTGATGTTTAAAAAAATATAGAATGAAAAAATTTTACCTTTTATTAGTATTATGCAGTTTGATTAGTTGTAAAAAAGATACTCCTAAAACCGCACCTGCTGTTGTAAAAAAAGCTCCAGCAATCATACTTACTGATGAAAGAACGGTTCAAATTGACACTGCATTAATTGGTACTTTTAAAAGCGAAACTTTAAAACAATTCTACAACTCTTCTGAAAACAAAACGGTTTGGGGAAATTTAAAAAAGAGAAATTACGTCCTATCACAGTTAGAAAAATCAGATGAATTAGGGCTAAACCCCGAAGATTACAAAGCATCTAAATTAAAAAAATTCGAAAGTAAAATAAGCTCTCTGAGCGATTCTGACTTGGCTGCGTATGACATATTACTGACTTATAATTTTGAAAAATACCTAAATCATCTTTATAAAGGCAAACTTGATCCTAAAAAAATATATACAGACTGGGATTTAGAAGAGAAAACATTTGATGTAAACAATGTTTTAATTAAAGCTTTTAACAAAGACAAATTAGATAGCATTGTTGATAATATCCAACCTAAATCGCAAACTTACAAACAGCTGTTAAAAGCATTGGAAATCATTAAAACTTTTCCAGATGACGAAATCAAAAACATACAATCTCTCGAAAAAATCACTTTAAACGACACCAATTCTGCTTTAATAAACATAAAAAAAAGGCTTTTGTTCTGGAATGATATGTCAGGAAAAGACAGCCTGACAAACATTTACAATCAAAAAACATTTGAATCAGTTAAAAAATTTCAAGAAAGACACGGTCTTGCTCCTGATGGAGTTATAGGACAAGGAACTATAAATGCTTTAAACTATTCTAAAGAAAAAAGGAAACAGCAAATTATTGTCAATTTAGAACGATGGAGATGGTTTCCTACTGATTTAGCCGAAGAATACTTCATCATCAACATTCCGAATTACAGCTTAGATGTTGTCGAGAATCAAGACACTATTTTATCTAGAAATATTGTTGTTGGAACCAGCAAAAGAAAAACGCCAATTATTACATCGGTACTAAAAACTGTTGTTTTCAACCCAACTTGGACAGTTCCTCCTACAATTTTAAAGGAAGATGTGGTTCCCGCTATGAAACGAAATCGAAATTATTTAGCTAACAAAAGCATCACTATTTACGATACTGCTGGAAACAAAGTGGAACCAATGGCATGGAACGAAAACAAACCCAACAATTATCGCTACGTACAAAGCCCAGGCTATAATAACTCATTAGGATTAATGAAAATTTTATTCCCAAACCGCCACAGTGTGTACCTTCATGATACAAATCACCGAAATTATTTTGGAAGAAATAATCGTTCTCTAAGCTCTGGCTGCGTTCGTGTTGAAAATCCGCTGGAATTAGCAGAGCATATTTTGGATGATTCTGAAAAGTTTTCAAAAGAAAAAATTGACACTATAATCGCTACCAAAAAAACAACGAGCGCAAAAATTACCAAAAAATATGCTTTATACCAATGGTATTGGACTGCTTGGAGCAAAAAAAATCAGCTCATTTTTAGAGCTGATATTTATAATCTAGATTCAGATTTGTATACTAAACTAAGAAATTAGCCTCTCTTCCATCGTAAAACTTCTTGATGGATGATAAATATACAAACATGATTTATCTTTTATCGTTTCAATTATTTCATCTGTCAATTCAACCGGAAGCGCAGGGCAACCTTGGCTTCTGCCTAATCTTTTATGATCTCTAATAAAAGATTCAGACACATAATCAGCACCATGCATTACAACTCCTCTTTCACGAGCATTGTCATTCAAACCTCTTTCTAAACCATCTAAACGCAATGAAGCTCCATGTTTTCCTTTGTAAATTTCACCTGTAGCATAAAAACCTAAGCTGCTTTTAAACGATGAATTCATATTAGAAAATGCCGATGCAAATTCTTCTCCTGTATTTCTACCATGAGCAACTAGTGAATTGAACAAAATTTTATTTGTTGTCATATCAATTACCCATAAACGTTTGGTATTTGACGACAAACTAAAATCAATTAATGTTAAAATGTTTTTTTGAACAATCCCTCTTTCTTTTAAAAGATAAAAACCTTTTAAAGCTTCAGTAAAAGTTTTAAGTTCAGGAACATTAAAATTATTAGTATCTAATGTTTTATAAATACTTTCGATTTTTGCCTCAACCGTAAGATTCTTTTCAACCTTAGCAATGTTTTCAGTCGTTGCATTTTTCAGTTCGGGTGTGTTTTTTGAATCTTCTCCAAAAGATAATAGCAAAAACACAAGCAGTGGATAAATTTTGTAAATCATTGAATTTCTTTAGGTTAATAAAAAATTTGGGTATGGCAAAAATATAAATTATTTACAGCCGTCAAAATAGAAGCCTGAAAATCAGGCCTTTTTTGTTTAAATTTTAACATAATTAACATAAAAAAAGGTATTCCTGTAAGATATTTACTTCCTTCTAAAACACCAAGATTTCCGCATAAATTCTTAAAGAAAATACAATTAAACTTTTTCTTCTAGTTATCAGAAATAAAATTCTCAAGACAAATTACAAGTAATCAGCAAATAGATTTTGCAAAAAATCATGATATTAACTCCCCTCTAAAAGCCTGCATACAATTTCTACACTTCGACGCCGTCAAAAATAGGTTCAGAAAAAGAGCTTAGCGTGAATTAATTTTAAAAAATAAAGACTTCTATAATTAAATTATTATTTTTTAATACGCTTCTTTTTATTAACCATAAATGTGACAATGCTTTCACGCAAATTTTAGAAATGACTTATCTTTGTAAAAAACAAAAAGTAATGAACAAAAAAGTTATCCTTATGATTTTAGATGGTTGGGGAAAATCTCCTGACCCTAAAGTATCTGCAATAGACAATGCAAATGTTCCTTTTATAAACAGCCTTTATAAAGATTACCCAAACGCACAACTTCGTACTGACGGTTTAAACGTTGGTTTACCTGAAGGTCAAATGGGAAACAGTGAGGTTGGACATATGAATCTTGGTGCCGGAAGAATTGTGTATCAGGATTTAGCCAAAATAAATTTAGCAGTAGCCCACAAAACACTTGCTAAAGAACAGGTTTTAATTGACGCTTTTACTTACGCTAAAGAAAACAATAAAAAAGTACACTTTTTAGGATTAGTTTCTGACGGAGGTGTTCACTCTCATACCTCTCATTTACGCGGTTTAATCGATGCTTCGCAAGAATATGGCTTAGACAAAGTTTACGTACACGCTTTTACTGACGGACGCGATGTTGACCCGAAATCTGGAGCTAAATACATTCATGATTTAGAGGATTATATTAAAGATACTCCTGTAAAAATCGCTTCAATCATTGGCCGTTACTACGCAATGGATCGTGATAAAAGATGGGAACGTGTAAAATTAGCTTACGACCTAGTTGTTAATGCAGTTGGAACTCCATCAAAAAATGCAGTTGCAAGCGTTCTTGAAAGTTATGAAAAAAACATCACAGACGAGTTTATCGAGCCGGTTGTTATGGTTGATGAAAACGAAAAACCTCTTGCTACAATTGTAGAAGGCGATGTTGTTATTTTCTTCAATTTTAGAACTGACAGAGGGCGCGAACTAACTGAAGCGCTTTCACAACAAGACTTTCATGAGCAAAACATGCATAAATTAAACTTGTATTATGTTACGCTTACAAATTACGACGAAACATACCAAAATGTAAAAGTCGTTTACAACAAAGACAATATTACTGAAACTCTTGGTGAAGTTTTAGAAAAAGCAGGTAAAAAGCAAATTCGTATTGCTGAAACTGAAAAATATCCTCACGTAACATTTTTCTTCTCTGGAGGAAGAGAAACTCCTTTTGAAGGCGAATCTCGTATTTTAAGAAACTCACCAAAAGTAGCAACTTACGATTTACAACCAGAAATGAGCGCTTATGAACTTACAGATGCACTTGTTCCTGAATTAAATAAAGGTGAAGTAGATTTTGTTTGTTTGAATTTTGCAAACGGTGATATGGTTGGTCATACGGGAATTATGAGCGCCGCTATCAAAGCTTGCGAGGCTGTTGATGCTTGCGTAAAACAAGTTATCGAAGCTGCTCTTGCAAACAATTACACTACGATTGTAATTGCCGATCACGGAAATTGCGAAACAATGATTAATCCTGACGGAAGTCCAAATACTGCGCACACAACAAATCCAGTGCCGATTATTTTAGTTGACAAGGATTTAAAGAACATCCAAAATGGTGTATTAGGAGATATTGCCCCTACTATTTTAGAATTAATGGGAGTACAACAGCCAAATGCAATGACCTGTCATTCATTACTATAAACTCCGTTTAAATAATTTTTAAAAGCTGCTCTTGATTTAGAGCAGCTTTTTTTGCAAAAATAAAAGCTAAATGTTCTTTATTAATAGTAATACTATTATCTTTGCATTTAAAATAATTTTTATGGAAATTATACTATCGAATCTAAAAATCCAAATAAACGAAAAGATCTATGTAAAAGATCCCGAAACATCCGCACTGGGAAAAAAAATAATCGAACAGAGTATTCTTCTTATCGACACCATTGGTTTTGATAACTTTACATTTAAAAAATTAGGAGAAAAAATAGGATCAAACGAAAGTTCGATTTATCGTTATTTTGAGAACAAGCATAAACTCTTAGTTTATTTATCTTCTTGGTATTGGAGCTGGATCGAATACAAATTAGTATTTACTACGACCAACATTATAGATAAAAATGAAAAACTGAAAAAAGCCATCACATTAGTTACTGAAAAAATAACAGATGACATTGCAACAGATCATATAAACGAAGCTGTTTTAAACAAGATAATAATTGCTGAATTTACAAAAACACTTCATACTAAAGAAGTTGATCAGGAAAACAAAGAAGGTTTTTTCTTAATTTACAAAAGGGTTATCAATAGAATTGTTGCCATTGTAAAAGAAGTAAATCCCGATTATCCATATGCAAAATCACTGGTTTCAACAATTGTTGAAGGAAGTTTGCATCAGCACTTTTTAACAGATCATTTAAAAACAATTACGAATTGTAATGAAACAGTAACAACCACAGAGTTTTACATCAATCTTGCAGAAAACGTTTTACGCTAACCATAAAAAAATCAACATGACACCTTTAAAACGATTTTACAATTTACTTCAATTAGACAAAAAAGACATATACCAAATCTTTTTCTACGCCATTTTTGCTGGTTTAGTTAGTTTGTCGCTTCCTTTAGGAATCCAGGCTATTATAGCGTTTATACAATCTGGAAGAGTAAGTGCATCTTGGATTGTACTTATTATTCTGGTTGTTGCCGGAGTTGCACTTGTTGGACTTTTATCATTAATGCAATTGCGAATTACTGAAAATTTACAGCAAAAAATATTTGTTCGTTCTTCCTTTGAGTTTGCGGCTCGCTTGCCAAAAATAAAACCTGAGGAATTATACGGCACTTATCCGCCGGAGTTAACAAATCGTTTTTTTGACACTTTAAGCATTCAAAAAGGTACATCAAAATTACTGATTGATTTTTCGGCAGCTTTACTCCAAATTACATTCGGATTAATTTTACTGTCTTTATATCATCCGTCCTTTATTGTATTTGGCTTATTGTTGTTCTTGCTTTTATTTTTCATTTTTAAATTTTCATACAAGTCTGGTTTAGAAACAAGTTTAAAAGAATCTAAATTCAAATATAAAGTAGCTGGCTGGCTGCAAGAAATGGCGCGTAATAATTACAGTTTTAGAAATGAATTAAACTATGATTTTGCGCTTCAAAAAAACAATAAGATCGTAAACAACTATATCAACTATCGCGAGAAACATTTTAATGTGATCAAAAAACAATTTACCCAATTGATTGTTTTTAAAATCATTATTACAGCAAGTTTGCTTTCTATTGGCGGATATTTAGTACTAAGTCAGGAAATGAATATCGGACAATTTGTGGCGGCAGAGATCATTATTTTATTAGTAATTACCTCTGTTGAAAAAATCATTCTTGGACTTGAAACTTTTTATGACGTTTTGACTTCTGTTGAAAAAATTGGACAGGTAACTGATTTGGAATTAGAAGAATATATTGAGTCTAAAAACGATACTTGTTATACCAACATCACTTTAGAAACTGAAAACTTAAAATTTAAATTTCCAGATTCTCCAATATATGCTCTAGATTCTATATCTCTTAAAATAGAGCAAGGTGAAAAAATTGTAATTGACGGTGAAAACGGTTCTGGAAAAACAACTCTTATTAGATTGTTATCTGGTTTATTAAAACAAAGTTCTGGTGCTTTTTACATCAATGACGATACATTCAAAAAAATAGACATTAAACAATATCGCTCACAAATTGGAACAATTATCCATAACGAAACACCATTTGAAGGAACCATTTTTGAAAACATAACTTTTAATGATCCCACAATAAGTTCCGAAGATTTAAAATGGGCACTTGACGGAGTACAGCTGAGTTCGTTTATAAAACAACTGCCAAAAGGTTTAGATACACATATTTATCCTGAAGGAAGACAACTATCATCCTCAAATGCACAGAAAATATTATTAGCTAGAAGCATCATTCATAAACCAAAAATACTTTTTTATGAAGATCCAACTGATATTATGGATGAAAATGTAGCTAACGAAATCATAGACTTTCTTACTTCAGATAAAAACAAGTGGACCATTATTGTTTCATCCAAAAATCCGCATTGGAAAACAAAATCAACACGAAAAATAACAATGCAAAACGGTCTTATTCTACTTGATCAAAAAAACGATATGCCATGCTAAACATTTCTGACAATAAAACCAGACTGCAGTCTCTTGAACGATACGAGACTGTAAAAAACCTAAACAATAGAAGTCATTATAAAATTTTAAATAAGATTATAATAGGTACTTCAATTTTAGGAATAATTGCTCTTTTTCTGCCATGGACACAAAATGTTTCGGGATCAGGATCTGTAACCACTTTAAAGCCTAATCAAAGACCACAATCAATTCAGAGTGTTATTTCTGGTCGAATTGAAAAATGGTATGTACAAGAAGGTGATTTTGTAAAAAAGGGAGATACCATTTTATTTATTTCTGAAATAAAGGAGGATTATATGGATCCTAATTTGGTCGAAAACACCAAAAATCAGGTAGAAGCAAAGAAAAACTCTCTAGAATCATATGACGAGAAAGTACAAACTCTTTCTACTCAAATTCAAGCTATTGAAAGCGAAAAAAGGCTAAAACTGGAACAAGCAAAGAACAAAGTCAGACAATCTCTTTTAAAAATAAAAAGCGACAGTATTGATCTTGTTGCCGCAAGAACACAACTGCGAATCGCAAATACACAATACAATCGTTCTGTTCAGTTAAACAAAGAAGGCTTGAAACCGCTTACAGATGTTGAAGAGAAACGTTTAAAATTGCAAGATGTTGATGCAAAAATCATAACACAAGAAAACAAATTCTTATCCAGTAAAAATGAATACATAAACGCTAAAGTTGAAGTTAACCGAATTTCGGCTGAATATGCTGAAAAAGCAGCCAAAGCAAAAAGCGATCAATTTACTACTCTAAGCAACAAGTTTGATACTGAAGCTCAAGTAAGCAAATTAGAAAACCAATACACGAATTACAGCTTAAGAAATGGCATGTATTATATTAAAGCTGCGCAAGACGGATATATCAACCGAGCTTTGCAAGCAGGATTGGGCGAAACGGTAAAAGAAGGGACTCCAATTGTAACGATAATGCCATCTCATTATGATATTGCGGTTGAAACGTATGTAAACCCAATAGATTTGCCTTTAATTAAAAAAGGCGAAAAAGTCCGCGTTTGGTTTGACGGCTGGCCAACAATTGTATTTGCAGGATGGCCGGATATATCATACGGAACTTTTGGAGGAAAAGTTGTAGCGATAGAAAACTTTATCAGCACAAATGGCAAATACAGAGTTTTAATTGCTCCTGATCCTGAAGAAGCACATTGGCCTAAGCAATTGAGCATTGGTTCTGGCGCCCAAACAATTGCTTTACTAGACACAGTACCAATTTGGTTCGAAATCTGGAGAACTTTAAATGGTTTCCCTCCTAATTATTACAAAACTGGCGAAAAAGAAACTAAAGAGAAAAAATAATGAAACGGATACTTATAGCTTTTCTATTTTTGAGCTGTACGGTTTTTGGCCAGCAGCCCGTATCTAAAGAACTTACTTACGATGAGTTTCTTGGATATGTAAAAAAATATCATCCTTTGGTAAAAAATGCCAATTTAGAAATCAGCAAAGCACAAGCCAATTTAATGATGGCAAGAGGTGGTTTTGATCCAAAAATTGAAGTAGATTTTAGTCAAAAACAATTTAAAGACAAAGAATATTATTCTATTTTAAACAGCAGTTTTAAAATCCCAACTTGGTACGGAATTGAGTTAAAAGCTGGATTTGACAACAATGAAGGTGTTTATCTTAATCCTGAAAACACAACGCCTAATCAAGGTTTAACTTCGTTTGGAATCAGTGTTCCTGTTGGACAAGGATTATTTATTAATCAACGAATGGCTGATGTTCGCAAGGCAAAAATTCAGATAAAACTAAGTGAATCTGAACGAAAACTTGAAGCTGTCAGCGTTTTATACGATGCTTCTCTTGCTTATTTCAATTGGAAAAAGAATTTTGAAGAAATGAAACTGTACGAGACTTATAATAAAAATGCCGAAATACGTTTGGAAGGAATTAAATCTTTGATTAATCAAGGCGACAAACCTGCGATTGACAGTATTGAAGCAGGAATTATTGTAAAAAACAGAACCCTGAGCCTTGAAGATTCTAAATTAAAATTAGCTAAAGCAAAACTGGAATTATCAAATTTTATGTGGCTTGACAACAATATTCCTCTTGAAATTTCAGATGAACTTGTACCAGAAAGCACTCTAGAAAGTACGCTGCAGGAAACGTTAAAAACAAACGATCTTTTGCAAAAAGATTTCAGCTTAGAAACGCATCCTAAACTAAATGCGATGCAGAACAAAATAGACATCTTGAATGTAGAAAAAGATCTAAAACAAAATATGCTGCTGCCAAAAATAAACATTGCTTATGCCTATTTATCTGAACCAAATTACATCGACAATTATAAATTTGACGATTACAAAATTGGTCTGGAATTTTACTTTCCTTTATTTCTGCGAAAAGAAAGAGGAAGTTTAAAACTAGCAAAATACAAACTTCAAGAAAACGAATTTGCATTAGCATTAGAAAAAACACAATTGACTAACAAAATCAGTGCTCAAAAATTAGAAATCAATTCGCTTATAAAACAAAAAAAACTAGCCAAAGATTTAGTCGAAAACAACTTGACAATGCTAAATTCT
Organism: Flavobacterium sp. YO12; assembly: GCF_004119495.1. Taxonomy (GTDB): domain Bacteria; phylum Bacteroidota; class Bacteroidia; order Flavobacteriales; family Flavobacteriaceae; genus Flavobacterium. The sequence goes on along the minus strand of NZ_NRQU01000023.1, from coordinate 59,663 downwards.
GAAGAACGCTTATTCTCATTTGGAGAAAGCTCTTTGTTCCTAATCAACACACGCGAGAACAATTTAGTAAGTGCAAAATTGGCTTCAATTGCATTGGAAAACCGTTTTTACATCTCTAATTCTGACTTGTTCAAAATCATGGCAAATCCTGATTGATTTTAAACCATATAAGTGATATAAGTTATTTAAGTTACTAGCTTTTGCGCTATTTTTTTAAATGAACTTATATCACTATATGGTTAAACTATAAAATAATGGTACGTCCATTCGACAGCATAAATTACAAGACCGATAAGTCCTCCAACCAAAGTCCCATTGATTCTTATATATTGAAGATCTTTACCAATTTCTAATTCTAGTTTTTCAGAAACCTCTTTTCCATCCCAGCTTTTTACGGTCGAAGAGATCAAATCGCCTATAACTTTTTTATTATTCAAAAGAACAGACAAAAGATCATTTTTAATAAAATTATTGATCTTATCAATCATATGCGAATCTTCCTTTATTCCATTTCCAAAACTTTGAATTAATCCAGCGATACTATTTTTAATAGACGAATCTTCCCCTTTATTTAAATCATTAGAAATCGAGAGTTTTATTTCATCCCAAATTCCATTGATATAGTCTTGAACTTCTTTTTTTCCAACAAAACTTAAAATCATATTATTGATCTTAACTCTCATTTCTTCAGAATTTTTTACCTTTTCTAAAAAATTATAAACGTATTCATCAATTTTAATTCGTACCGCACTTCCTGGATTTTTGGCTTCGTTCAAGAAATCCTGCAATCCATTAAAAACACCTTCTGTAATACTTTTATCAGCAAGACCAAAACTCAAAAAAGGAGTTGATGCTTTTACTTTTTTCCGAATCAAGTCTTTATTATTTGTCAGTTCCTCACTCATAACCGTCAAAAGATTCGTCAATAATTGATCTTTTACATTTCCTTTTTGTAAAGGCTCCAAAGCCAAAGCCACCCAATCTCCAAAATTAATCCCTTCAAGTTTTGCCGCAAATTGAACTTGAATAAATCGCTTTACATCCTCATCTTTTATCGTTCTTAAAACTCCAGGAATAATATTTATGGCAACAACATTTGCAATTTTATCTGCATTTTCCTGCTGTGAAAGCCAATCTGATGCTTTTGCTGCAAAATTGAACTCATCCAATTTAATTTCCAGTTTTTCACGATTTAGAAATTCTTCTGAAACAAAATTTCCAAGATTTTCTCCAATCTCGTTTTTCTTCGTCGGTATAATAGCAGTATGCCAAATTGGTATTCCCAGCGGATGACGAAACAAAGCCACAACTGCAAACCAATCGGCAATTCCGCCAACCATCGCTGCCTCGCTGAACGCCTGAAGCATTGGGATTTTAAAATAAATTGCCACTACAAACAGCAAAACGGCAATACCCAAAAGCAACAAAGCATTTCTCTTCATTTTCTTTAATGCTTTTACTTTTGTAATATCCTGATCAGTCGAAATTTCCATGATTATTGACATTTTACTACTAATTTAGGGCTTTTTCTGGGATATTGAATTAAAAAAGTCTGTCACAAATTTTACAAATTAGCACGAATTACAATTTACTTCGTTTGAATTAGTGTGAATTCGTAAAATTCGTGGCGAAAAAAATAATATAAAATTGTACTTTTGCGAACTGAAAATGGGAAAAATATGATTATCCAAAAAACTAGAGAGGAAATTGAATTAATGCGCGAAAGTGCTTTAATCGTATCAAAAACATTAGGAATGATTGCTTCTGAAATTAAAGAAGGAGTTACAACATTATATCTTGACAAATTAGCCGAAGAATTTATCCGTGATCACGGTGCCGTTCCAAGCTTTTTAGGATTATATGATTTTCCTAATTCACTTTGTATGAGTCCAAATTCTCAGGTTGTTCACGGAATTCCAAATAACACTCCTCTAAAAAGCGGTGATGTCATTTCGGTAGATTGCGGAGCATTTAAAAATGGATATCACGGAGATCATGCGTATAGTTTCGAAATTGGAGAAGTTGCACCGGAAGTTAAAAAACTTTTGCAGGTAACTAAGGAATCTCTTTATGTTGGAATTAGAGAATTTAAAGCAGGAAATCGCGTTGAAGATGTTGGAAATGCGATTCAAAAATACACAGAAGCACATGGTTACGGAGTTGTTCGTGAACTAGTTGGACACGGTGTTGGGCAAAAAATGCACGAAGAACCAGAAATGCCAAACTATGGAAAACGCGGACGCGGAAAACTATTCGTTGAAGGAATGGTAGTTGCAATTGAACCAATGATTAACCTTGGAACCAGAAACATTAAGCAACATAAGGACGGCTGGACCATTACAACTGCAGATGGAAAAGCAAGTGCACATTTCGAACATGACGTAGCACTAGTTGATGGTAAACCTGAATTATTATCTACTTTTCAATACATCTACAAAGCTTTAGGAATCAAAAGCAATGAAGAAGATGAATTTAGAAAAGTGCCGCTTGTTTTATAACACGGATTTCACAAATTAGCACGAAATATACTTTGTCGAAATTTCACAGAAAAAAAGGATTGATGAATGATGAGTGAATTATATTTAAAGGATGAGTCTTATAAAATTATTGGAATCTGTATGGAAGTCCATAAAATTTTAGGAAAAGGACACAGTGAAAAGGTTTATGGTGATGCTTTAGAATATGAGTTTCAACGAAACGAGATTCCTTATAATCGTGAATTAAAATATAATATTACATACAAAGACATCATATTACCTAGTTATTATTTTGCAGACTTTGTTATTTTCGATGAAATTATTTTAGAACTCAAAGCAATCGCAGCTTTAACAACAAGTGAAATTAAGCAGACCTTAAATTATTTAGCTGCATCAAAAAACAAATTAGGTCTGCTAGTCAATTTTGGCGAAGACAGCCTCAAATACAAAAGAATAATACTTTAACCCAAATTAAAAGTTCGTGAAATTTCACCATAACACTAATCCGTGTCAATTTGTGAAATTCGTGTTCAAATTTATTTAACTGTGAAAAAACTTTTCAAATTAGTTTTAAATACTATTCCAAGACCGATATTAATTCGTTTGAGTTACGTGGCACGTCCAATTTTAGCTTTATCGCTGAAAGGAAGCAAATTTACTGATCCTATTGACGGAAAAAGTTTCAAATCGTTTTTGCCTTACGGATATGGAAAACAGCGTAATAATGTACTTTCACCAAGTACACTTTCGTTAGAGAGACACCGTTTGCTTTGGTTGTACTTAAATGACCAAACTGATTTTTTTACAGCACCTAAAAAAGTACTTCATTTTGCTCCGGAACAAGCTTTCTATAAACTTTTCCGTAAGCAGAAAAATCTTGATTATACAACAACCGATTTGTTTTCGCCTTTGGCAGATGTAAAAGCAGATATCTGCAATTTACCTTTCAAAGACAACGAATACGATGTGATTTTATGTAATCACGTTTTAGAACATATTCCAGACGACACAAAAGCAATGCAGGAATTATTTAGAGTTTTAAAACCTGGCGGAATGGCGATTCTTCAAATTCCGCAAGATTTATCTCGTGAAGTTACGTTTGCTGATGATTCGATTACAGATCAAAAAGAACGTGCTAGAATTTTTGGACAATACGATCATGTTCGCATTTACGGACGTGATTATTTCGACAAATTAAGAAGTATTGGCTTTATTGTAATTGAAGAAGATTATACTAATAAAATTGCACCAGAACTGGTAGAAAAATATTGTTTAGCAAAAGGAGAAATCATCCCGCTTTGCTTTAAACCAGAGAACTAATTTTTCCCCCAATATAGTAACATAAGTTCATTTAAAAAGTTTTCAAAATAGCGATAATTTGAAAACTTTTTAATTTTTATACGCCTTATCAAATCAAACCAAATCTTAAATCTTGGAACCTGCAAAATCATATCAATTTTGTTTTGACATCAGTTTTGAAAAAAACCTAAACACTCACATCCCGACCGCATACATTGTTGAGAACACTGATGAAATTAAATACTTAAACAAAAAAGCAAGCGCTGAAGTACTTGAAAGTTTTGGAATCGCATTTGAAAGCTTGGATTCTAACACAAAAAAAATATTGACTGCCTGCGAATCTTTAAAATTGGAGTTCATTTTTAAAAAATTCAGTGCAAAAGTAAAATCGGCAAAAACCATTGCTGATTTGCAAAAAGATTCCAAAATTGATTTTGCTATTCGTCAATATTTAAACTTTAATTTAAGTTCATTTTATAATCTAATTGCAAAAGAACAATTTCCGCTGTCTATTGACATTGGACCTGAGAAGGATTTTTATCGTTCCAGAGTTGATGTAAATCCGCTGCATTTTGAACCGCTGATTCAGTTCGACAAACATTCTGAAGGAATCACTTATACCCTTTCTTTAAAAGAAAATGAAACTGTTTTTCTACCGATGAACAGTAAAATTGATATTCTTTTAAATGAACCGGGCTGGCTGATTATCAATAAAAAATTAGGACAGCTGAAAGATCTTAACACTAAAAAGTTACAGCCCTTTTTAACTAAAAAATCTATAGAAATACCTTCAAAATTAGTCGATAATTTTTTCAAAAATTTCATTCCTGAAATAGCTAAAAAAATTGACATAGAAGCAACTGGTTTTGAGGTTGAAAATCGTGACAAGATTATTTCCTATACGATTCAGCCCGTTTATGATTTCTTTAAAAACTGTTATTACCTCAACCTTTATTTTGACTACAATGGTTATACATTTGATTCAGGTAAAACAAAAAAAACACATTCATTTGTAGATTTCAACGCTGCAGGCGAACCTAAAATTATTCAGTTTAAACGAAGTTCTGATGAAACTTTATATACAGAAAAACTGCTTGAAATTGGTTTAATAAAAATCAAAAACGAATTATTTGGATTAAATGCCGCAGTAGAAACTCCAGATCCTTATCTCAATATTCAATTCATTATTGATCACAAAGAAGAACTTGAAAGTTTGGGTTTTACAATTGAAAATCTAAAACTAGAAAGCAAAGAAATTATTACCGAAAACCATTCCGTTTTAACATCAAAAGAAACCGCTGGAGACTGGTTTGACATTAAAATAATCATCACGATTGGGTCGTATACGATCAATTTCAGTGAAATTATTCCCAATATAAAAAGCAAAGAAAGACTCTTTTTACTGCCTGACGGAAACTATTTTTTGATTCCGTTAGAATGGTTCAGCAAATACAGTTCGCTGGCAAAACTAGCTAAAACAGAAAATGGAAATCTGCTTTTGCGAAAAAGCAATTTTGCAGCCTTAGACACCATTACAGAAATCAAAAATGAAGTTATTCAAAAAGCTGAATATACCTCTTCTGAGTTACTGAAAGCAACTTTAAGACCTTATCAAATTGACGGCGTAAAATGGCTTTTAGGTCATCACAACTCCAATTTAGGCGCTTGTCTTGCGGATGATATGGGACTTGGAAAAACTTTGCAAACGCTCGCTGTTCTTGTTGCCGTTCAGGAACAATTAGGTTTTACAACAAAAACGACAAATTTTGATTTGTTTGCTAATGAAACTACGATAGAAAGAGAACCGCTTAAAGCTTTGATTGTTTTACCTTCTTCATTGGTTTTTAACTGGTATAACGAATCTGCAAAATTTACTCCGCACTTTTCAAAAATGCAATATGTGGGTAATGATCGAAAGCAATTAGCGAGCAGACTAGCTTCAACTGATTTAATTTTTACGAGCTACAGCATTATTCATCGTGATATATCGATTTTAGAAAAGTATGATTTCCGTTATTTGATTTTAGACGAAAGTCAATACATAAAAAACAAAGATTCTAAGATTTTTAAAGCTATAAATAAAATTGACACGGCTCACAAAATTGCCTTGAGCGGTACTCCAATTGAAAACTCTTTGGACGATTTATGGTCGCAGATGCAATTTATAAATCCAGATATTTTGGGCAGTTACAATTTCTTTGCCGCCAATTTTAAAATTCCGATAGAAAAAAAACAAGATGAAAATATTTTGTTTGAACTAAAAAATCTTGTTCAGCCTTATATTCTAAGAAGAACTAAAGAACAGGTTTTAAAAGATTTACCTGAGTTATCGGAGCAGATTTATTACTGTACTATGGATCCTGAACAGGAGAAATTATACGAAAAAGAAAAATCAAAAGCGCGTAATTTTTTACTTAAAACGGATGGTTCTAGTCCTGATAAAATCAGTATTATCAATACGTTGATGAAGCTGCGACAATTAAGTAATCACCCAAAAATGGTAGATCAAGATTCAGAAATCGATTCTGGAAAATATATCGCCGTTACAAATTATTTAGAAACTTTAGTAAAAGGAAAACAAAAGGCGATCATTTTTAGTTCATTTGTTACTAATCTAAGTTTCTACACTGATTGGTGTAAGGAAAACAAAATAGAGTATTGCGAAATTACGGGCGAAACTCCTGCTCATAAAAGAGAACAGCAGGTAAAACTGTTTCAGGAAAAAGAAAATCCTTTGTTGTTTTTTATATCACTAAAAGCCGGCGGCGTTGGATTGAATATTACCAAAGCTTCTTATGTTTTATTTTTAGATCCGTGGTGGAATCCTTTTGCTGAAAAACAAGGAGTTGGCCGCGCGCATCGAATTGGACAACTTAACAAAGTCAATGTTATACGATTTATTTCGAAAAATACGGTTGAAGAAAAAATAATCAAACTGCAGGAAAACAAAAAACTGTTATCTGATTCGCTTTTAGAAGAAAGTTATATCAATGACGAAATCGAAGCTAATTTAGAGTACATTTTAAATTCTTAATACGTTAAACCAATAAAACAGTCTATTTTTCGTTACATAAAATTGTTATATTTACAATCTTACAACGTAATAAGATGCCAAAATTTTTATATACAAGCTTATTTTTTATTCTAATTTTCACTTTGGCGAAAGCCCAAAATGTTCAAAAAGAAATTGATCCGCCTTACAATATCAAAACTGTTTCGTTTGTACAAAATGGCAGTAATGTTGTTCCTATTTTTGAATTAGGATCAACATTTGAATTTCAATTTGATGATTTATTTGGAAGCGAAGCCAATTATTACTTCGAAATTACTCATTGCGATTACAATTGGATTCCGTCAGACATTCCAAAAACAGATTTTTTACGTGGTTTTGATGGTCAGCGAATAACTGATTATTCTAATTCTTTTAATACGCTTCAAATATATTCACATTATAGACTTCCGTTTCCTAATCAGTTTACTACGCAGCTGCGAATTTCTGGAAACTACATTTTAAAAATTTTAAATGAAGATAAAGAAGTTGTACTTGCAAGAAAGTTTATTTTGTTTGAGAATCATTGTACCGTTGCAGCTCAAGTAAAAAGAAGCCGTAACCTCAGCAACATTGATTTTAAACAGAATCTTGATTTTGCAATAGTTTCAAATGATATTGTTTTTCAAACGCCGACACAAAATGTAAAAGTTCTTTTATTGCAAAACGGAAATTTTAATACTGCAATAAAAAATGTTCCACCACAATATACAATTGGAAATCAACTTGTTTACAAATACGATGCTGAAACTCAGTTTTGGGGCGGGAATGAATTTTTATATTTTGAAAACAAAGACATTCGAGCTGCCAATAATAATGTTGGAAAAGTGGGAACCAGCAACGATGTTTACAATTCATATTTGTACACGAATCGCGCTCGAGGCAATCAGATCTATACTTTATACCAAGACGTTAACGGTAATTTTGTAGTTAAAAACATTAACGGATCAAATAACGATATTGAAGCTGATTATGCGTGGGTTTACTTTTCGCTTTCGGCTCCTGCCTTTAGACTTAACAAAGATATTTATATAACAGGAATGTTTAATAATTACAGTTTATCACCAGAATACAAAATGGATTATAATACGGAAAAAGGCATTTATGAAAAGGCTGTAATGATAAAACAAGGTTTTACTAATTTTCAATATACGGTAGCTGATAAAAAAGGAAACATCGATAATGAAAATGCTATTGATGGCAATTTTTATCAAACAGAAAACGAATATACAATTTTGGTTTACTATAAAGAAAGCATAGATCGTTATCAAAGAGTTATAGGAAAAGGAAATGCAAACTCAATAAATATCGTAAATTAAAACATTGTTAAGGTTTTAGGACAAAAGATTTTTTTTTGTAGATTTGCATATATAATATACACATATTTACTACGTTAGTATGGTTTCTCAAATTACAAGAGGCATAAAAATATCTGTTTTGACTAGTTTTGAAGGAACTTACTTCAAAAACTACAAAATTCACTTTGCTTTTAGTTACGTAGTTACAATCGAAAATCATAGTAAAGATTCTGTTCAGTTAACATCTCGTCATTGGGAAATTTTTGACTCTCTAAATGATTTGGAAGTTGTTGACGGTGAAGGTGTAATTGGTAAAAAACCAGTTTTAAAACCGGGAGAAAATCACACTTATAGTTCAGGCTGTTTATTATCATCGCCATATGGTGCTATGAAAGGTCATTTTAATATGATCAATTTTACTACAACAAAAACATTCAAGGTTATTGTACCTACTTTTAGAATGTGTGCTCCTTTTGCTTTAAACTAAATCATAGTTTAAAGGCTGTCTTCTTTTTATCGTTATCTAAATCATAAATTTATCAAATTATTAATTTATCCTTTGTACTTTTGTGCGACGTTAGATTATTCGTAACAATCAAATCATCTAACCTGCAAATTGTCTAATTATCTAATTTTAAATAACATGCTAAAAGGATTCTTTCATGTACCAAAAGCGGTAAACGAACCCGTAAAAGGCTACGCACCTAACTCTCCAGAAAAAGCAGCTGTTCAGGCGGCTTACACTACAATGTGGAACTCTCAAATTGATGTTCCTTTATATATTGGAAGTGAAGAAATCAAAACTGGAAACACTAGAAACATTACAGCTCCTCATGATCACAAACATATCGTTGGAAAATATCATTTAGCTGAAAAACAACATATCGAAAAAGCAATTGCAAATGCTCTTGAATCAAGAACAGCATGGGCAAACATGGCATGGGAACAACGTGCTGCTATTTTCTTAAAAGCTGCTGAACTTATCGCAGGGCCATACAGAGCACGCATTAATGCTGCTACTATGATTGGTCAATCTAAAAATATTCACCAAGCAGAAATTGATGCTTCTTGCGAATTAATTGACTTTTTACGTTACAACGTAGAATTCATGACTCAAATTTATAACGATCAGCCAAAATCAGATTCTTCTGTTTGGAACCGTTTAGAATACAGACCTCTTGAAGGATTTGTTTACGCAATTACTCCTTTTAACTTTACTGCTATTGCTGCAAACCTTCCTGCAAGTGCTGCAATGATGGGTAACGTTGTGGTTTGGAAACCAAGTGACAGCCAAGTATTCTCTACAAAAATTATTCTTGAAGTTTTCAAAGAAGCTGGAGTTCCTGATGGAGTTATCAATGTAGTTTTTGGAGATGCTTTAATGATTACTGATACTGTTTTAGCAAGCCGCGATTTTGCAGGTGTTCACTTTACAGGTTCAACTCACGTATTTAAAGATATTTGGGCAAAAATTGGTGCAAACATCCATAATTACAAAACTTACCCAAGAATCGTTGGAGAAACTGGTGGTAAAGATTTTATCATTGCTCACCCAAGCGCAAACGTAAAACAAGTAGTTACAGGAATTACTCGTGGAGCATTTGAATTTCAAGGTCAAAAATGTTCTGCAGCTTCAAGAGCTTATATCCCGCAAAGTTTATGGCCGGCTGTAAAAGAACAATTAATTGCTGATGTAAAATCTATGAAAATGGGTTCTCCAGAAGATTTTGGAAACTTTATTACTGCAGTTATCCACGAAGGTTCTTTTGATAAATTAGCAAGTTATATTGACCAAGCAAAAAAAGATGCTGACGCAGAAATCATCGTTGGTGGAAATTACGATAAATCAGTTGGATACTTTGTTGAGCCAACGGTTATCGTAACTACAAATCCAAAATATACTACAATGGAAACTGAGTTATTTGGACCAGTTATCACAATTTATGTTTACGAAGATGCTAAGTGGGAAGAAACTTTAGAATTAGTTGACACTACTTCTGAGTACGCTTTAACTGGAGCTGTTTTCAGCCAAGATCGTTATGCTATTGAAGTAGCTACTACTAAATTGCAAAATGCAGCTGGTAACTTCTATATTAACGATAAACCAACTGGAGCAGTTGTAGGAATGCAGCCTTTTGGTGGAGCAAGAGCTTCTGGAACTAACGATAAAGCAGGTTCTGCATTGAACTTATTGCGTTGGGCTTCTCCAAGAACTATCAAAGAAACTTTTGTAACTCCAGAAGATTACAGATATCCTTTCTTAGGTTAATCTGATTTAGAGTTCAAATTTTAGATTATAAAAAAGCCGAATCTTTTCATTAAGATTCGGCTTCTTTATTTGTTTAAATTTTGTTTTTCGACATAATTTCACCTTTAATTCCCTAAATCAAAACTTGAAATAGTATGAAAGGCATCCGCTTCTTTATTTTTTTCTCCTGGGAAAGTATCGTAATTAACAACCAATAATTTTCCTTTATAAATAATAGTTTCACACGGATTATCCAATTTCCCATCAGAACCATCGGCGGCGTCATTTTCCCAAATTAAAGAAATTGTGTTCGTGTTTAAATTGAGTTGATGTACACTGTTATTCTCATAATTGGCAATAAAAATGGAATTTCTTTTTTCATCATAAAAAAAGCCGTCGCAACATTTCAATTTATCCGAATCAAAAACAACTTTTTGAGATTTTACTTTTCCATCGTTATAGAATTCTAATTTAGTTATTACTCCATCACCAAAATTTCCTGCATATAAATTTCCTTTTTTATCAAAAGCAATTCCATCAATACCAATTGTATTTTTAGTGACTTCGGGTTTTAAGGTAAAAGTTGCAATCAGGTAATCTTTTTTATTTGATGAATCCAGAACAATATTTTTCTTGTTTAATTGATCTAACGAAAAACTATAAATTCCGCTTTCTCTTCTATTTTCAAATAAAGCATCTGTTATATAAATTCTATTTTTTGACCATCTTACAGCTTCTCCAAAATTAAATCCTTCCACTAAGACCTCGGCTTTCAACGGTTTTCCTTCTTTTACAATAATTCTAATCAATCTGGAAAAATTCTCTTTTCCAGCAAAAAACTGATTATCCATTATGTATAAATTACCATCAGGACCAAACTCCATTCCCATCGGATGCACCTTTTTTGTGATTGGGTGCAATGGCAATTTATCAAACCAAACTACTGGTTTATCATTTTTATCAAAAGTTAGAATTTTACTCCCAAATTTTTCAAATGAAATTGGATTTGTAATCGATAAAAACAAGTTGCCTTTTTTATCTAAAGCCATACCATCAGGTGTTTGGCAGGTTTCTCCCAAATCTGCAAATAAAGTTGGTTTTATTACTTTTGAAGTCTTACTATATGTAATTTCTTGATTGCTTGCTTGTGAAAATAAATTCAAGGCATTGAATAAAATTAGAATCCCAATGGCAGTTTTAATTGCTTTTTTCATTTGTTTTAGTTTTACTTGTTTCTTGGTTAAAAGGTTTTTATTTTAATGCATTACTTAAAATTACTGCTAGCAGAATAATAAATTTGATCATTGTTTCTATTTTTAGACGAATATAATCGTAGTGTAGATATCTAATTTCACTTACAAATGAAAAGCCTGCTTCAGCATTCAAATAATCGATTTTTGATAACTATTGAATTCGTATGCTCAAACCCTCATTTTAAACGCAAAAACGTATTATTCACACCTTTAAACAAAGCTTTTTTCTATATTTTACTATCTTGCTCTCAATTAAATATCTTATGAATTTTATTAAACAAATAGATCTTAAAAGAGTTGCTCTTCATTGCTTATACTGGGTTTTCTTCTTATTTTTTTATATTACAAATAAATCTAATGACACCAGTACTTATGATTTTACGTTTGTATATACTTGGAAAATTCTAGCGCAGGCAGCTGCCAGCTACGGATTAATTTACTGGATCATTCCCCAGACGCTTAACAAAAAGAAATACCTGCTTTTTATAGTTTCTGCTTTAAGCTGGCTCTATATTGTTTTTGCTTTTTTGATGATTCTTAAATATTATTATCTAGAACCAAAATTTCCAGGATTTTTTAATGATTGGCTTGGACATAAAATGAACATTCCTCAAAGATTAACTTCTGTAAAATTGATTGTACGAGAGTTTTCTTTTATCACCTATCCAATTATTATTTTAGGCTTTATCAGCTTCAACAGAAAGCAACAGCGTCTTTTAAAACTCGAAGAAGAGAAGAAATCAATGGAATTAAAGGTGTTAAAAAATCAACTAAACCCTCATTTCCTATTCAATACTTTAAACAACTTATACACTTTAACACTAAAAAAAGACGATAAAGCACCCGAAGTAATTGCTAAACTATCTGAAATTCTAGACTTTGTATTATATCGATGTAATGACGATTATGTTTCTATTGAAAAAGAAATTACTTTAATTGAGAATTATATTGCTTTGGAAAAACTTCGCTACAGCGAAAACAGATTAGATATTTTGTTCACCAAAGACATTCAAGAAAGTAATAAAATTTCTCCTTTAATTATATTAACTTTTATCGAAAATGCTTTTAAACATGGTGTAGTTAATGAAACAGAAAAAGCTGCAATTCGGTTAAAATTAGAAAGTAAAAATCAGCAGATTATTTTTAGTATTGAGAATACAAAACCCCAAAACGATTTTGCCGCAATTTCTGACAAGTCAAAAATAGGTTTAATAAATGTTCGTAAACAACTTGATTTGTTGTATCCCAAAAAACATAAAATAGAAATCAGAGAAACGCAAACGCACTATACTGCAAAACTCTGCCTTACTCTTTAATTTAGCTTATTGTGCAAAAGTACTAATAGAGAAACTATAGAAAAGTGATTGAACTAAATTCAAAAAAATGAAACATAAATGCATTATAGTTGACGATGAACCTTTAGCAAGAGAATTAATTGCTTCACATTTAGCAAATTTCGAAAACTTTGAACTAATTGATTCTTTCGAAAATGCACTGAAAGCCTACACTTTCTTAGAAAACAATGTTGTAGATCTTATTTTTTTAGATATAGAAATGCCTTTATTAAAAGGAAACGATTTTTTAAAGAAATTGAAAAATCCTCCAAAAGTAATTTTCACTACTGCTTATCGAGAATATGCGTTAGAAGGATATGAATTAAATGTAATTGACTATCTCTTAAAACCAATTACTTTTGATCGTTTTTTTGCTTCAATTGAAAAATTCAGGCAATTACAAACTCCTAAAAAAGAGAGTAATTCAACGACTGAAAATTACATTTTTGTTACAAGCGGCAATAAAAACATTAAAATTATTCTGGATGAAATATTATTTATTGAAAGCCTCAAAGATTACATAACAATACATCTCGAAAATGGCAGGTCATATCACATCAAACAAAATATTTCTGTTTTTGAAAAGTTATTAAATCCAGATTTTGTTCGTGTTCACCGCTCATTCATTATTCAGACAAAAAAATTAACCTCTTATTCTAAAAATGAAATTGAAATAAATTCTGTCGAAATTCCAATTGGGAATAGCTACAAAGAAAACTGGTTAATTCATTTAAATACAATCACGTAACAAAAATCCGAATCTTTTTATCGAGATTCGGATTTTGTTTTTTCTTTACTTCCAAATTGGAATTTTTACAAAACTGTCATTGTACCATTTTACTTTTAATGGTTCTTTTGCATCTTGAATTGTTTCGTAGCTAACTTCTTTTCCTGATCCATAATTTAATTGAGAAAACGGATTTTTATTAACATTAATAACTACCAGCAAACGACTTCCTTTACTTAATTGTTTGCTTACTAAATGCGTATTTGAAAAAGGAATTGACTCAATTTCATTTGGTTTCAGTAAATTTCTTTTAGTAATATCTTTAGCATAACTCGCACGTCCTAAAAAGTATGAAAGATGAAAATATTCCCCATTTGGCATTACTTCATACAAAGTAACTCCTATATCCATATCTTTCTTATTGATACTGGCTTTTATTTCGCCTAAAAACGAACCATTAATCAAGATCGGCTCTTTCAACGGTTCGCTTACAAAAGCAAAGCCATTTGTTGTGTCAATTTCTTTTCTGATAATAGGATCTGGATAATAGTCATTATTTTGGATTTGTCGGTCAGCAAAATCAACTTCTTGGTACAGATACTTTTTTTGAGCTGCTTTTTTTTCTTTTAAAGAATAGAATTTTCCTCTTTTACTATCTGACAAATACAATTTAAGAAAACCATTAGCCATCTTATCGAGAGAGGGAGCGCTTCGCCATTCATTTGCACCCATTACTTCATAATTAATCTTGTCTTTGAGTATTTCTGGTTTTGAACCATTTTTCAAAATGTAATCAAACCATTGGTAAGTTATTTTTTTAATATTGACTATTGACACTGGATCAACTTTGTAATCATACAATTCTTTTTCACCTCCAACCTGAGTCCCAAAATGATCGTAGGGTCCAATAACTGCATAGACTGGAGTTTTGGAATTGTATTTTTGAAGTTCTCTTATATAATATAAACTTGAATTTTGAGAATCATTATAATAACCATCAAATACTAATACGGGAATATTTATTTGTGCAAAATCATTTTTATAGGGTGCCATTTTTTGCCAATATTCATCAAATGAATGATGCTTAATCCATCGCTGAAAAAGTCGATTCGGACTTCCATCGAGACTGTCTAGTTTTTTGTAAGCTTCGCCTGTTTCCCACCATTTCCATTGCATTTTTCTAAAACGCTGCCTGTCATTTCCAGCAATTGTGTCCAAATATTTATTATTACCAACATAAAATGACCATTCATAATTAGGATTTATAAATACATTGTTTTCCATTGGCAAACCCATTCCGGGTCTGTTAGCAACATACGGAACTATCGTTTTAAGTGCTGGATGCATTTTTTTACAAGCCGCCCATTGTGTAAATCCGTTGTAACTGCCGCCATACATTCCTACACTTCCGTTGCACCATTTTTGTTTACTGATCCAATCAATAACATCATATGCATCATTGCCGTCATTTTCATAAGGAAGTATATCACTTTGACTAAATCGCTTTCCTCTTGTGTAGGCAATTACACCTACATAGCCATTATCAACAGCTTCTTTTAAGGATTTAATGTCTCTTCCTTTATCTCTAACATAAATCGTAAATTGAAATATTACTGGTTTTGGACTAGAAACTTCTTTTTTCCGAACAACTATTGCCGAAATATAAGCGCCATCTCGTGTTTTAATCATTACACTGTCTTGAATATTGTAAGCACTTTTTAAATCTTCAGATTTTATTCTCTTGGTTTGTTGCGAAAATGTATTTGATACTATTAAAATAAGAAATACAAAATTTAAAATTGTTTTCATTGAATAGCTTTATTAAATCCCATTACTTTTTTTAAATTTTGCAGATTGACGTTTAGACACCTTTAATAATTCTCCTGTTTTAAGTTTTACTTCAAGTCCGCCATCGATTGTACTATTAACTTGTTGTATGTATTTAATATTTACAATTTCGGTTCTGTTTATTCTAAAAAAAACAGTTCCATCCAACATCTCTTCCCATTGTCTGAGTGATCGCCTTTGCATCGCTTTTTTATCTTGAAAATAAAGTCTCGTATAATTCTCTAGAGATTCAATTAAATAAATTTCATCTAATGGAATGAAAAACCTTTTTTCGCCATCTTTAATAAAAATCCTTCGATCTTGTTCTATTGCATTGCTCAAAACAGATTTCATGCTTATGGTATTTCTTATTTTTTCAATTGCTTTCAAAAAACGTTCATCTCTTATGGGCTTCAGCAAATAGTCTAATGCATTTACCTCAAATGCTTGTACTGCAAATTGATTATGGGCTGTAATAAATAATACCTCTGGAACATTCTCTAAGGATTCTAATAAATCGAATCCAGATTTTTCAGGCATTTTAATATCTAAAAAAATCAAATCAGGCATTTTATTTTCAATCAGATCTTTGGCATCATACGCATTTTCAGCCTCACCAATTAGAATAAAATCTTCATACAATAATAAAGCTCGTTTAAGTTCTTCTCTCGACAAACGTTCGTCATCAACTATTACAACTTTTATCTTTTTCATTTCGATGGTATTAAAATGGTTGCCAAAACTGTTTCATCCTGCATCTCTTTAATTTCAAAAAAAGCTTGCCCATTATATTGCAGCAGCAATCGCTCTTTTAGATTCTTTAATCCAATACCCGAATCCTTTATTTCTTTGCTGAGTTTACCTGAATTTTGAACCGTAATTTTGATTAAATCATATTCAGCTTTTACTTTTACTTCTATAAATCCGCCGTTTTTTCTTTTTTCAATTCCATGTTTAACAGCGTTTTCAACCAATGACTGAATACTAAAAGGCAGAATCAAATGCGTTAATTCTTTTTCATTTGCTTCAATTTTGATTTGCAAGCGTTCTTCAAAACGCATTTTTTCTAATTCGAGATAATCTCTAACAAGATTAATTTCATCACTTAAAAGAATTAATTTCTCAACATTACTGCTTAAAGAATTCCTTAACAATTCAGACAAAAGGTCAATTGCTCTTCTGGCTAAATGTGGATTCTCTAATACTAAAAATTTTATATTATTTAATGAATTAAAAAAGAAATGCGGATTAAGTTGCGCACTCAAATTATTAAGTTGTGCTTCTTTTACAATAATAGACAGTCTAGCGTTTTCTTTTACTGTTTGCAATTCAAGTCTTGAATAGTGATAAAGGTGATACGCTAATACCCAAATCGACATTAACCTGGTTCCTGTAATAAAAATTTGTAATTGCATCGACTTAAAAAATACCGTAAATGGTAAAAGATCGCCCTTTAGTATAAAGAGACGAACGAGATATAATTTACCAGCAATCAAAACGGTGTATACCAAAGAAAGTATCAAAACCCCTATTATCATTTTTGGAATTAATTTTTTTAGATTTAATTTATTCCATCTCTTTTTTAAAACAAAATTTCGGTAAAGATGTGTTAGTCCAATGCCAATCGAGACATCTAGTATTAAATCGGCAACACCAATTTTCCAGATAAAATTACCGCTGAAAAAAGCCTGAAATCCCCAGTATAAAGATGCTGTAAGCCATCCTGTTAGTTGAATTTTCCAATAAGTCGATATTGTTTTATTCATTTTCAAAGTAAAAGATATTTATTACATCGTAAAGGTATTTCTCTAATATAGAGCGAACAAATAAAAGTACATGAAAGAAAAATAATAGGTGATAAATGAAATTTTCTTGCTTAGAATTTTATCTGCATGAAAAAAGCCGAATCTATTTTCAAGATTCGGCTTTTATTTTTAATGTTTATAGAATTAAAGAAAAACAACTTCTCCAGAATGTAAATCATAATAAGCTCCTACGATTTTGATTTCGCCTTTATCTGCCATTTCTTTTAAAATAGGACTTTTTGCTTTGATATCTTCAATTGTTTCAAGCACATTCGTTTTTGCAACATGCTCTACAAATTCATCATTTTTAGAAGTTTTGTCTCCTTTAAAATCTTGAGATTTTGCTATTGCCGGTTTTATTTTAGCAAGCATCGCCGTGATATTTCCTAATTCTACATTGTCAATCGCTGATTTTATAGCTCCGCAGGATTCATGTCCTAAAACCAAAATGAGTTTTGCTCCAGAAACTTTACAGCCAAATTCCATACTGCCTAATAAATCTTCATTAACAAAATTCCCAGCGACTCTTCCAACAAAAAGATCTCCAATTCCTTTATCAAAAACATCTTCTACAGGAATTCTGCTGTCAACACAAGAAAGAATAACTGCTTTTGGGTATTGCCCTTCAACGGCATCACGAACCAATGCTGAATGATCTCTTAAAGTTAAGTCGTTATTCATATACCGCTTATTTCCCTCTTTCAATCTCTGAATAACCAAATCGGGTGTAAGTGCTTTTTGTTGTTCTGCAGTTAGAACTTTTTCTTTTAATGGAACTAATTTTGAAGCTGTTTCGATCATTACATTTTCATGTAATTCTTCAGGCTCTTGCGCTTCTTTTGTTTGTTTTTTCTCGCAAGAAGCTACGAAAAACATCATTAAACCAATCGTACAAAGTATTTTATTCATCATACATATTTTTAAATTAAATAATAAAAAAGGTTCAAATAATCAATCAAAGTAAAATAGAATTTCTTACAATTTTTACCAAATTAAATTTACACAAATTAACATTACTTTAACTGGCATTTTTTGAATAATTATTGTAATACTTTTCTTATTTTATTGATTGTCAATATCATACACTTTGTTAAAAAACTTATTTTGTTGTTTTAAAAACTTCTAATAACATTTCGTAAAAAAACATCACTTTAAATTTGTCTAAAATAATTTAACACATTAATCAAATGAGGAATTTAAACAATGTCCCTAAAATAATTTTAGAATCAAAAAGTATTGGTCATTCAATTGATTTTACGTGGACTCGGAAGAAAATAAACAAATTTTTAGATCCTCTTGAACAAAATCAAGAGTTGGAAAATGCGTTAACCCATATTAACCATAAAGGCTCTATTGGTCTAACTGCGGCATTGTTAGAATGGATTTATTGGCGCTTTACAGGATTCACACAAACAACAAATGACACCCAAAAACGAATTGAAGCTCTTTGGTGCTCTATTAATAACCGAGAGCAGACAAATCCTTTATTGTTTGATACAGAACTTGAAATTCCTGCCGCAGGTCCTGTTGACGGTGCATTATGGATTGCTTTAATGAACGTGACTATGATTGATGTTAGATATAGAAAAGGATCTTATTTTTTACAAAATGAACTTTTAGGATTAGCATTGTTAGCGCGTCATATTACTCCAAAAAAGAAAACTTTTGACAAATGGCTTAGCAGCACAATTGCTAACTTAGTTTCACTTTATCCTTGTACTTATAGTTATATTGATTTAGACGAATCTGATGAGGCAGTTTACAATTCATCAAATGAGCCTGTAATATGCCGCGATTTTTTCTTTGATCCTGAGTTTAAATACAGTCTTGAAGCGTCAGAAAATGCAATTCAAAATTTTATTGATAATTTAAATCTTAAAGCAAATCCTTTTTTGAATTCTGCTAAAAAGGCATCCTAACCAACCTAATATTAATTCAAAAAATAACCCGAAAGAAAATTCATTCGGGTTATTTTTTTATGTTTAATTTAAGCTTTAAATTTTAAAGGCAGATGAACCACTTTTTTAGTTTCAAAAAATTCATCGTCAAATATTTCTGATAAGTCATACAGAGTTGTATTTGGAAAATCTTTTAATTCTTCTGTCAGATCTCCTCCTTTCAAATACAAAATTCCGTTTTTCAAAGTATGCTTGTGCTGCTTTTTAATTTTATCTTTTATCCAAGAAACAAAATCTGGCATATTGGTTACGGCACGGCTGACAATAAAGTCAAAATCACCCTTTACTAATTCTGCACGCTTTTGTTCCGCTTTTACGTTCTTTAATTCTAATGCATCAACAACACCTTGAACAACTTTTATTTTTTTTGCGATTACATCAATTAAGTAAAAACGTGTTTCAGGAAAAAGAATCGCCAACGGAATCCCAGGAAAGCCACCTCCAGTTCCAACATCAAGAACTGTTGCTCCCGGCTCAAATTTCATGATTTTAGCAATTCCTAAAGAATGCAAGATGTGTTTTGTATATAAGGCATCAATATCTTTTCTAGAAATTACATTAATTTTTTCATTCCAATCGTGGTATAAAAAGTCTAATTTTTGAAATTGTTCGATTTGAAGATCGGTCAAATCAGGAAAATATTTCAATATCTCATCCATTGCTCTAAATTTTTAACAAAAGTACTACTTTACGATTGAAATATTTAACTCAATTTTGCAAATTGAAAATTTATAATAATTACCTTTGAAAACTATTTAAATTAATTATGAATAACACTGCTCCAACTTTTGCAAGGCAAGACAATCTGAAGTTTTTCAGAACACTTAACTCTCGGGTAAACAATTACTTTAAAGAGAACAACATTCAGAAGACCGGAAACTGGAAGCTGCACTTAAAAGCTGTTATTCTGTTCGCGGTTTTTCTTACTCCGTATTTTTTAATCCTTACACTTAATATGCCTTTTTGGGTAATGCTTCTTTTATCGATCGTAATTGGTATTGGTATGGCTGGTGTTGGAATGAATGTAATGCATGATGGAAATCATGGTTCGTATTCTAATATAAACTGGATTAACAAATTTATGGGAGGTACTATTTATGTACTGGCAGGAAATGTTTACAACTGGCAGGTACAGCATAATGTGCTTCATCATACATATACCAACATTCCAGGACATGACGAAGATTTAGATGCTGGAAGAATTATCCGTTTTACTCAAGATGCAAAATGGCATAGTTTTCATCGTTTTCAACATTATTATTCTGTTTTCTTATATGGGTTATTGACTTTTAATTGGGCCATTACTACCGATTTTAAGCAAATGAGAAACTACCTTAAAAGAAAATTATCTTATGGTGAACCAAAAAGCCCAAAAATTCTTTGGACAACTTTAATCATCACCAAAATTATATATGTTTCTATTTGGATTGTTTTACCAATTGTAATAGGAATTACTTGGTGGAAAGTTCTTCTTGGCTTTTTCGTAATGCACTACACTGCAGGATTAATCTTAAGTGTTGTTTTTCAGTTGGCTCACGTTGTAGAACATACTACAAATCCAACCCCAAATGAATTAGGAGAAATGGACAATACTTGGGCAATTCACCAATTGTTTACTACAACAAATTTTGCTCCAAAAAATGCAATTGTTAACTGGTACACAGGAGGATTGAATCATCAAATCGAACATCATATTTTTCCAAATATAAGTCATATACATTATGGTAAAATTGCAAAAATCGTAAAAGAAACTGCAAAGGAGTGCAACTTGCCTTATTATGAATACAAAACAATGCGAAGTGCTATTATTGCACACTTTAAGCATTTACGCGATTTAGGAATGAAACCTGAATTATCAGTTTAAGCTAAAAAAATCTATTAATAATAACCTTCCTTAATTAAAAGTTGAAAATTAAGGACATTCAAAATTTTTATAATGAACCATATTCTTTCAGACAGAATCAACAACCTTGCGACTTCACAAACATTAGCAATGGCAGCATTAGCTCGCGAATTAAAAGCACAAGGAAAAGACATTATCAGTTTAAGCCTAGGTGAGCCTGACTTTAATACACCTGACTTTATTAAAGAAGCTGTTAAAAAAGCAGTAGACGAAAATTATAGCACATATTCTCCAGTAGAAGGTTACCTTGAATTAAGAGAAGCAATCTGTAGAAAATTTAAAAGAGACAACGGATTAGAGTACAAACCAACTCAAATCGTAGTTTCTACAGGAGCAAAACAATCTTTATACAACATTGCACAAGTAATGTTAAACGATGGTGACGAAGTTATTTTACCAGCGCCATACTGGGTTTCATATTTCGAAATCGTAAAACTTTCTGGAGGAGTACCTATTGAAGTTCCAACTTCTGTAGATACAGATTTCAAAATCACTCCAGAACAATTAGAAGCTGCCATCACACCAAAAACAAAAATGATGTGGTTTTCTTCTCCTTGCAACCCTTCAGGTTCTGTTTACAGTAGAGAAGAACTAACAGCACTTGCAAAAGTTTTAGAAAAACACCCAAATATTTACGTAGTTGCAGATGAAATCTATGAGCATATCAATTTCTCAGGAACTTTCTGCAGTATCGGTTCAATTCCAGGAATGTTAGAAAGAACAATCACTGTAAACGGAGTTGCAAAAGCTTTCGCCATGACAGGATACAGAATTGGTTATATTGGAGCACCAGAATTTATTGCAAAAGCATGTACAAAAATTCAAGGACAAGTAACATCTGGAGCAAATTCTGTGGCGCAACGTGCTACAATCACAGCTGTAGATGCAGATCCAAGTGTATTAAACCACATGGTTCAGGCGTTCCACACACGTAGAGATTTAGTGGTTGGATTATTAAAAGAAATTCCTGGAGTAAAAATCAACGTTCCAGAAGGAGCATTTTACGTTTTCCCAGACGTTTCTTCTTTCTTCGGAAAAACTTTAAAAGGAACTGAAATTAAAGATGCAAACGACGTTTCGATGTATCTTTTAGCTGAAGCTAACGTTGCAACTGTAACCGGAGACGCTTTCGGAAATCCAAATTGTATTCGTTTCTCTTACGCAACAAGCGACAATATTTTAAAAGAAGCATTACGCAGAATCAAAGAAGCTTTGACTGCATAACAACATAAATAAGTTTTATTAAAACGGCTTAAGGTTCAAAAGTTTCATCACTTTTATACTTTAAGCTGTTTTTTTGTCTTTGTTTAAACATGTAAATAAATTCTTATATTCGCCTCACCATTTAATAAACTAAAAAAAAAATCAATGACCTTAACTCTACGCTATTTTACTGCTATAATGTTTACACTATTATTTTCGTCTCATTCAAAAGCCCAGACTATGGGTAATTTTATTAAAGCATCCATAGGTTATGGATCGAGCAGTTCATATTACATCGAAGATTATGGAAGTCAGGAAGAAGTAGATGTTATGGGAGGCGGACTTTATCTTCAAGCAGAATATGTTTTAGGAGTAAAATCATGGCTAAGTATAAGACCTTATGCTGGCGCCATTTTTGAATCTGTAGATAAAGATCAAAATATACAAAACCAACCTCAATATAAAGTAACAACTAATGCTTTTTTAATGGGAGGAAAAGTTCGTATTTGCGCACCAATTCCATGGGTAGCACCATTTATCGAAGGTGGTATAGGAACTTCGATAGGTAAATTCGAAACCTTTACACCAAACATTAATTTTAACAAAAGTGATGTTTTACTGCATATCCCATTTAGTATTGGATTAGCGCTGGGCAGAAAAAACAGCCTGGAAATTGGTATTTCTGGATATTTTCATCCTGCTGCAAAACAGTCAACCAGTGTATTTGCTATTGGATATTCTATCCCTCTAGATTAGGTTTTATTCAAATTAAAAACTATCTTTTATTAAATTGTAACAAACATAAAAATTTGACAAATGAAAAAAGTAATTCTAGATTTAGCTGTAACCTTAGATGGCTTTATTGAAGGTCCAAATGGAGAAATTGATTGGTGTATTATGGATGACGAAATAGATTTTGATCGATTTCTATCAGGTATAGATACCATTTTTTATGGTCGGGTAAGTTATGATTCTTGGGGCAATTATCAGCCAGAAACAAATGCAAGTAATGCAGAACTAATGCTTTGGAAAGGAGTACATTCAAAAAAGAAATATGTTTTTTCAAGTCAAAGCAGACAAGACAACAAAGCAACATTTATAAACTCAGATATTGTAACAAAAATAAATGAGATTAAAAAACAACCCGGAGGTGACATTTGGCTCTATGGTGGAGCAAGTCTTATTAAAACCTTTATTCAATTAAATCTTATTGACATATACAGAATATCAGTCCATCCAATAGCTCTAGGAAGCGGTAAGCCATTATTTGAAGACTTAAAAGAACGACTAGAATTAACCTTACTTAAAACCAATATTTTCAAATCTGGAGTAGTACAGCTTATTTACGAACCAACCAAATAAACAAAAACTTCGTTTATCATCATTCCATATTAAGTTAACAATTTCAAAAAAATCCCTCTATCATTAGCAAACTCGAATATTTTATAAGACCTTTGCACACTTTTTTTCGGGAATACCACAAAAGTCTAAAGTTTTAGAAATGAAGAAGAAAATCGAAATATTAGCACCTGCTAAAGATTTAATTGGAGGAATGGCCGCAATAAACAGTGGCGCCGATGCAGTATATATTGGAGCACCACAATTTGGTGCACGTTCTAATGCCAACAATTCTATTGAAGATGTTGCAGCTTTAGTACAATATGCGCATTTATTTAATGCTCAGGTTTTTGTTGTTATGAATACCATTTTATACGATAACGAACTTGAAACGTGTCGTTCAATGATCTGGGAGTTATACGATATTGGTGTTGATGCCTTGATCATTCAAGATATGGCGATTATGGAAATGGACTTACCTCCTATCGTACTTCACGCCAGCACACAAGCCAACAATCGTGATGCCGATAAAATAAAATTCTTAAAAGATGCTGGAATCAAACGTGTCGTTTTAGCACGTGAGTTGAACTTGCATCAAATTAAAACGATTTACGACGAAGCTGATGTTGAATTAGAGTTTTTCGTAACTGGAGCATTATGTGTCTCTTTCAGTGGAAACTGTTACATGAGTGTAGCAAACGGAGAACGCAGCGCCAATCGTGGTTCTTGCGCTCAAAACTGCCGTTTGCCTTATAACTTAATCGACGGAAACGGAGAAACTTTAATCAGAAACAGCCACTTGCTTTCGATAAAAGATTTAGATATTTCAGAACAAATTCCGAATTTAATCGAAGCCGGAATCGTTTCTTTTAAAATTGAAGGCCGATTGAAAGATGTCGTTTATGTAAAAAACAACGTTTCTTATTTACGTCAAAAACTAGACAGTTATTTAGAAGGTGAAGGAAGCGAAAAATACATGAAAGCTTCTTCTGGAACTTGTACGTATACTTTTGATTCTTCTTTAAGCAGAACCTTCAATCGTGGTTATACGGATTATTTCGTAAACGAAAGACACACCTCAATTGGTTCTTGGGAAAGCCCAAAATCAAAAGGACAATATATTGGTAAATTAATCCGCACTGTTGGAAACGCTTACGAAATCGAAAACGGTGAATTATTAAACAACGGTGACGGACTTTGCTTCATCAACGAAAATAATGAAGCTGACGGAATCTATGTAAACAAAGCCGAAAACGGCAAAATTTATCCAAACGTTTTAAAAGAAGTAAAAGACGGAACTTTCATTTACAGAAATAATGACGCCGCTTTCATCAAAATTGTTGAAAGAGAAGATAGCGCCGTTCGTAAATTAAGCACCACTTTATTACTTACAGAAACTGAAACTGGTTTTGAATTAATCGCAACCGATGAAGACGGAAATGTAAGTATCGTTAATTTAGATCACGCAAAAGAGCAAACAAAAACTGGCGAATCAATCGAAGAAAATATCAAAACACAATTAGCTAAAACAGGTTTCACGCCTTATACTGCTAATGAAATCAACATTATGTTTTCTCAAAACTGGTTCCTTCCTATTTCAAAAATCAACGAAATGCGAAGAACAGTTTACGATCAGTTGACTGAAATTCGTTTGGCAAATTACAAACGCCAAGAACACCAATTAGTAAAAACGTCACATCCGTATCCTGAAACCAAATTGGATTTCATGTACAATGTTTCGAACAAAACGGCTCGTAAATTTTACGAACGTCATGGTGTGACTGAAATCGAAAAAGCATTCGAATTACAATGGGATCCAGGAAAATCTCGTGTAATGACAACGAAATATTGCATCAAATACGAATTAAAAAAATGCCCAATACACCAAAAAGATATAGTTGGTGTCAAGGTAAAAGAGCCATTAGTATTAAAACAGGGAGAACTTGAATACAAACTAAAATTCAACTGTAAACCCTGCGAAATGGAAATCTGGGAAAAAGATGCTGAATTTGAGATTGAAGAAGATCATTTTCATTAATATTACTATTTAACCGCAAAGTTCGCAAAGGTATACGCAAGGTTCGCAAAGATTTTAAAACAATCTTTGCGAACCTTTTTTACTTAAAGTTAAAACCTTGAGTTCTTTTCGTAATTCTTTGCGCTCTTTGCGGTTAAATTTTCACTATCATTTCCTCAATATTGTCATTTCGACGTAAGGAGAAATCGCATACGGGATTCCAAAAAGTGAATCACAAATCTTTGTCGAGCTTCTAGTGTGATTTCTCGTTCCTCGAAATGACAAACTGCGCGATTACTTTGTCAGAACTAAAATCTAAAACAAAATTAAATCTGCTCGATCTGCAAAATCTGCGTGAGAATTTCTTTTCGCTCTTTGCGGTTAAAAAAAGCTTTTTCTGTACTTTTACTACTCAAACATTACAACACTCCAAAATGAAAATACTACTCCTAGGTTCAGGCGAATTAGGCAAAGAATTTGTCATTGCCGCGCAACGAATCGGACAAACCATAATTGCAGTTGACAGTTACGAAAATGCACCGGCTATGCAGGTCGCCCACGGTTTTGAAGTCATCAATATGCTCGACGGCGAAGCGTTGGACAGAATCGTAGCCAAACACAAACCGGATTTTATAGTTCCCGAAATAGAAGCCATTCGCACCGAACGTTTTTACGATTATGAAAAGCAAGGAATTACAGTTGTTCCTTCAGCGAAAGCGGCAAACTTTACCATGAATCGCAAAGCCATTCGTGATTTAGCTTCAAAAGAATTAGGATTACGTACCGCAAAATATGAATACGCAACTTCGGCTGAAGAATTGCAAAAGGCCGTTCAAGAAGTTGGAATTCCATGCGTAGTAAAACCTTTAATGTCTTCGTCTGGAAAAGGGCAATCGACAATCAAAACAGAAAGTGATATCGAAAAAGCGTGGCAATATGCTGTTGCTGGTTCGCGTGGCGATGTTATCGAAGTTATTGTAGAAGCCTTTGTTGATTTTCATTCGGAAATTACGCTTTTAACAATTACTCAAAATAACAATCCAACTTTGTTTTGTGCGCCAATTGGCCACAGACAAGAACGCGGTGATTATCAAGAAAGCTGGCAACCAGCTTTAGTTTCAGAAAAAGATCTGTACGAAGCGCAGGATATGGCCGAAAAAATTACCGAAGCACTTGGAGGTGCCGGACTTTTTGGTGTTGAATTTTTCCTTACTAAAGAAGGCGTTTACTTCTCTGAACTTTCTCCTCGTCCGCACGATACCGGAATGGTAACTTTGGCTGGAACGCAAAATTTCAACGAATTTGAACTTCATTTAAGAGCTATTTTAAGTCTTCCAATTTTTGAAATCACTTTAGAAAAAGCTGGAGCAAGCGCTGTAATTTTAGCATCAGAAGATTCTACAAATCCAACGTTTAACGGAATCGAAAAAGTAGCAGCATTATCAAAAACTGATTTCAGGATTTTTGGAAAACCGACTTCAAGACCTTATCGCCGAATGGGAGTTGTTTTAAGCCACGATTCACTTGCAACTCCAATAATTGAAGTAATAGAACGTGCCAAAGAAACGGCAAAATTAATAACTGTAAACTCTTAAAAAATGAAAAAACTTATATTCGTAATTTTCCTATTTGTTGGTATTTCAACTCAGGCTCAAAGTAAAAAAGTAATTGACAAACCAACAGTTGTAGAAGCTGCTTGTGGAGAATGTCAATTTGGAATGAAAGGCAAAAGCTGTGATTTGGCCGTTCGTATTGATGGAAAAACCTATTTCGTTGACGGAACAAAAATCGATGATCATGGTGATGCTCATGCTGAAGACGGATTTTGCAATGCAGTCAAAAAAGCAACAGTAACCGGAACAATCGAAAAAAATCGTTTTAAAGCTACTTCATTCACTTTAGTAAACGAAAAATAATGGCATTAATTCTTGAAAATATTGCCAAGCACGTTTCATTAACACCCGAAGAACAAGCTCTTTTTTTGTCTAAAACAGAAACTAAGACTTATAAAGCCAAAACTATTTTATTAAGTGCGGGAGAAGTTTGCAAACATTCGTATTTTGTAAACTCTGGAATTTTAAGAAGTTTCAATATCAACGATAATATTGTGGAGCACGTTCTTTCTTTTGCCTGCGAAGGCTGGTGGATGAGCGATATGTACAGTTACTTTTCGCAAAAACCGGGACAGCTTTTTATTGAAGTTCTGGAAGACGCAGAAGTTGTTTCTTTATCCAAAGAAAACCAGGAACAATTATTTCTTGAGATTCCAAAATTGGAACGCTTTTTTAGAATTCTGATCGAAAATTCACTCGTTGCCAATCAGCAAAGATTAATGGATAACTTAAGTTTACCGGCTGAAGAACGTTTTGATAAATTCTGCAAAAAGTACGGAACGTTAGTTCATAAAGTTCCTCAAAAACAAATCGCATCTTTTATCGGAGTAACTCCAGAATTTTTCAGCAAAATGAAAGCTCGCCTTTTAAAGAAATAATTTTTTCGCCACAGATTTCACAGATTAAAGTGATTTTTTTTAGCCACGAATTACACAAATTTCCACAAATTAATTGATTTAAAAATTAAAATAAAATTCGCGAAAACTTGTGTAATTCGTAGCAACCTTTTTTAATCTGTGAAATCTGTGACAAAAAAAAAGCCAGTTCGATGAACTGGCTTTTCTTTTGAATTAAAATTGCTCAACCTCTGTAGAATGTTCCATCGCTGTTATAGTTGATTTTCCAATCATAACGGTATTTTGAACGGCATCAAAATAAGAAGTCCCTACAAAGGCCTGATGTTTTACGGCTCTGAATCCGTTTTTTTGTAACGCGAATTCGCGTTCCTGTAATTCAGAATATCCTGCCATTCCGCGTTCTTTGTACGCTCTTGACAATTCAAACATACTCGTATTCAAAGCATGGAATCCTGCCAAAGTAATGAATTGGAATTTATACCCCATTGCTGCTAAATCTTCTCTAAACGTTTCCATTTCGGCAACTGTTAATTTTGCTGCCCAATTGAAAGACGGAGAACAATTGTAAGCCAGCATTTTATCTGGAAATTCTTTTTTCATTGCTGTTGCAAACTTTCTCGCAAATTCTAAATCTGGATTACTGGTTTCCATCCAAATTAAATCGGCGTAAGGCGCGTAGCTTAAACCTCTTGCAATTCCCTGCTCGATTCCATTTTTTACATAAAAGAAACCTTCAGCTGTTTTTTCGCCAGTTAAAAATTTTCTATCTCTTGGATCTGCGTCGCTAGTTAATAAATTTGCTGCTTCGGCATCTGTTCTTGCTACAATTAAAGTTGAAACCCCCATAACATCCGAAGCCAGACGCGCTGCAATCAATTTATTAATTGCTTCCTGAGTTGGAACCAAAACTTTTCCCCCCAAGTGCCCGCACTTTTTAGCAGAACTTAATTGATCTTCAAAATGAACTCCAGAAGCTCCAGCTTCAATCATCGATTTCATTAATTCGAAAGCATTCAGGTTTCCCCCAAAACCTGCTTCGGCATCAGCCACAATCGGAACCAAATAATCTTTTTTATCTTCAATATTATTTACAGTCTGAATTTGATCAGCACGTAATAATGCATTATTGATCTTTTTTACCACCATCGGAACGCTGTTTACTGGATAAAGTGATTGATCAGGATACATTTCTCCCGCCAGATTTGCATCTGCAGCAACCTGCCATCCGCTTAAATAAATCGCCTCTAAACCCGCATCAACTTCCTGAATTGCCTGATTTCCAGTCAACGCCCCCAAACCAGCGACAAAATCCTGACTTTTTAACTTTCTCCATAATTTTTGCGCTCCCATTTTGGCTATAGAATGCTCAATATGATACGAACCCTGAAGTGTAACTACTTCACTCGCAGTGTAAGGTCGCTCAACACCTTTCCATCTCGGGTTCGTGATCCAATCGTTAATCAATTCCTGAATTCTGTCTTCTGTTGTTTTCATAAATAGTATAGTTAAAGTGGTTAGTAAGTAATAGTGTTCAGTTCACAGTTAAAAGTATTCAGTTTAACTGGACATTTTTTTTAACACATAGAGACATAGTTATACTTTGTGGTAAAAGGCGTTTCACTTGTTTCAATACACATAGCTATGTGTGAAAAACTTGTTTTTTTCTTCTTCCTTTTTATTTAAAACCTAAAATCTATGTTTCTATGTGTTAGATAATTTAAGCCAAAGTTTCATTCTCATTTTATCTCCCTGATCTGCAAAATCTGCGTGAAAAAAATTATTCGCCCGCAGATTTCACAGATTAAGCGGATTTTTATCTTATAAATATTTGTAACACGGAATTGTCAAGAAATCAACGAAATCAGGATTAACTACTAATCTTTCCAGTACTTTTTCAGCTAACGGAAATTGTTGTTTTTCGTGATTTTCTTCTCCTAATTTTTCTTTTATTTTTCTGAATTCATCCAAAGCCAATTCGTGATAATAAGCCAAATCTAATTTTCGTCCATTATCCAAAATCACTTTGTTCTGAAGCCATTGCCACAATTGCGATCTCGAAATTTCGGCTGTTGCGGCATCTTCCATCAAATTATGTAATGCAGCAGCTCCTTGTCCGTTTAGCCATGAAGCTAAATACAAAACTCCAACATTAATATTTTTTCGAACGCCGTTTTCAGTTATGATTCCTATTGGTGGTTCAATTAAATCTTCTTCTGTAATTTTTCGATGTTCTCTTTTAATGTGAATCTGATTTGGAGTTGGCATTCCTTTATCAAAAATTTCTTTTGCCAGTGCAACTAAATCTGGATGAGCCACCCAAGTTCCGTCGTGTCCGTTTCGAACTTCTCGTTCTTTATCCGTTTTTACTTTCGCGAAAGCAACAGCATTAGCTTCTTCATTATTTCGAATCGGAATCTGTGCTGCCATTCCGCCAATTGCATGAATTCCTCTTTTATGACATCTTTGAATAACTAAATTCGAATAAGCATTCATAAAAGGCGAAGTCATAGTTACCTGATCGCGATCTGGAACTATGAATTTTGGATTTTTTCTAAACTTTTTAATGTAAGAGAAAATATAATCCCAACGTCCGCAGTTCAATCCCACGATATGTTCTTTCAATTCGTAAATAATTTCATCCAATTGAAAACTTGCTGTTATGGTTTCAATTAAAACCGTCACTTTTATTGTTCCTCGTTTTAGTTTCAGATAATCCTCGGTAAAATCAATTACATTATTCCACCAGCGAGCTTCCAGATAATGTTCTAATTTCGGAATGTAGAAATACGGTCCAGAATTATTTTCTAAAAGTCGTTTATGATTATGAAAAACATACAAACCAAAATCTACCAACGAACCCGAAACTTCATTTCCTTCAATCAAAACATGCTTTTCTGGCAAATGCAAACCTCTCGGACGAACGATTAATATTGCAGTTTTTTCATTTAAATGATAGGATTTTTGTTTTACCAAATCAGTGTATGTAATTGTTTTATTTACTGCATCGATTAGATTCACTTGTCCGTCCATCAAATTTTGCCAAGTCGGCGAAGTACTGTCTTCAAAATCGGCCATAAAAGTTTTAGCTCCCGAGTTCAACGCATTGATAATCATTTTTCGATCAACTGGTCCGGTAATCTCCACTCTTCGGTCTAATAAATCTTTTGGGATTTCACCAGCTGTCCAATTGCCTTCTCTTACGCTTTTGGTTTCCGGAATAAAAACTGGCAGGACTCCCTGATCAAAAGTGACTTGTTTTTGTTCTCGCTGCAAAAGCAATAATTTTCGTTGCGATTCGAATTTTCGATGCAATTCGGTTATAAAAACAATCGCTTCTTCTGTCCAGATTTTTGGATAACGAAGCTTCTTTTCGGCTAAAAATTCCATTGCCGTTTCGGTAATTTCTAATTGGTTTTTCATAGCTGTGGTTTTATTTTTTTATTAGAAAAAAATCTTTTCGTTAGATTATCATTTATTCATTTCAGAATATAAAAATCATAACGTTTTGATTTTTAATAATTTCTACATGACAATATTAAAAAAAAGTTTTTTACAAAACAAGCGAACGTTCGCTAAATATTAAAAATAATTTTTTGGCGATTATTTTTATAATAGTTATATTTGGTTCATGGATATCGAAAAAGACTATATAAAGCTGATCTTCGGACTAAAATTGAAGCAAGTTCGTACTCAAAAAAATCTGTCACTTTTTGGCTTAGCCAAACTGACAAATCTTTCAAAATCGTATTTAAATGAAATTGAAAAGGGGAAAAAATATCCAAAAACAGATAAAATTTTGCTTCTCTGCGAACATTTAGATGTTACTTATGACCAAATGGTGTCATTAAAACTCGATAATAATCTCGCTCCAATTGGCGAAATTTTGAAATCCGGAATTTTAAAAGAGATTCCGTTAGAGCTTTTTGGCATTCAGGAAGCAGATTTAATTGATATTATTGCTAATGCTCCTGCAAAAGTCAATGCGTTTATTAGTACTATTATCGAAATCGCTCAGCATTATAATCTAAGTCGCGAAAGTTTCTTTTTAGCAGCTTTACGTTCGTATCAGGAAGCACACAGTAATTATTTTGAAGATTTAGAAGAAAAAGTAATTACGTTTTCTAAATCATTTCAGATAAATCTGGATTCTAAAATCACAATTGAAGAATTAGAGGCAATTTTAAAAGAAGAATACGAATACAAAATTCAAGAAATCGCTTTTACAGATCAAGAAGCTTTGGGCGATTTGCGTTCTATTTATGTTCCGAAAAGCAAAACTTTATTGCTTTCAACAGAAATCGATGCGCCACAAAGAGCTTTTATTTTAGCTAAAGAGATCGCTTATAACTACTTAAAAATTTCGGATCGCTTACTGACTTTCAGTTGGATTAAATTTGAAAATTTTGATCAGGTTTTAAATAATTTTTATGCTTCTTATTTCGCTGGTGCTTTATTATTACCTAGACAATTGGTTGTAGACAAAGTGAATGCTTTTTTAATCAATGAAAAACCAAATCCGGAAGAATTTGTAGCGTTGATTGAAAGTTTTGAAGTTTCTCCAGAATCGTTTTACCAACGATTAACGAATTTGTTGCCGAAAGATTTTCAGCTTAAAAATTTATTCTTTTTAAGAATGTCGCATAAAATTGGTTCAGATGTTTATCATATTAAAAAAGAACTACACATAACGAACCAACAAGAACCGCATGCCAACGAAACGAACGAACATTATTGCAGAAGATGGGTTTCAGTAAAAACCATCGACGAAGCCATCAAACAAAATAAACCACATTTTTTTGATGCACAAATTTCGAGTTACGTTCATAGCGGAAACGAGTATCTGGTTTTCTCATCGGCAACTAAAGATCCTTTTTTGCATGATACTATTCGAAGTATCTCTGTTGGAATTTTGATTACGTCGACTATGAAAAAGAAATTCAAATTCATTGAAGGAAAACCTTTAGTAAAGAGAATTGTTGGTGTTACTTGTGAGACTTGCGATGTAAAAGATTGTTTGGAACGCGCTTCTCCGCCAATTGAATTGGAAAAGAAAAAACGTCATGAAAATACTGATGCTGTTGTGCAGCAGTTTATAAGTCAATATAGTTGATCTTAGATATTATACGCAATCTTGTCATCTCGACGAAGGAGAGATCTCCGTAAGTAACTTGACAAAGCATTAAAATCCCAAAACCGTAAGCAATGAAATTATTCAACTCCATTTTTCTCTTACTTCTAATGACTTTTTCAAGTTGCTTAGGCCAAGTTAGTTCAAACAAAGAGAAAACTAATATTTCAAAACCGACAGCTAATATTGAAGAATTAGAAATGGAAGTAAATAATGGAGGATTTAATCAATACTTTTTTAATTCAAGTGGTCAAAATTGTTTTGAAACATTAAAATCATTAAAGAAAAATAAAAAGTTTAAAACCGCAAAAATTCTTGAATCGGCAATTAATTTAATTAATCCAAAAAAACTATCCAATGAAGATTTGATTAAAAAACTCCGAAATCGAGAAGTCGAAGAACTTAACAATGAAAAAATAAACACAAAATTAGAACTCTTGGACTTAGAGTTTTATAAATACCCTGATGGAAATTTACAAGAATAATCTACACCAATCTTTGTAGAGCTTCATACGTAGAATGGATTAAAATCCATCCCTAGAATATATTTTGTTCCTTCGGAACGTTTTTCCTTTACGTCTATTCAACTTCTGAAAACAAAAACTTCTAAATTAGCCCCGATAAAAGTGGAAATCCTTTTATGGTGGGGTTCACCATAAAAGATTGAAACGGATAGCGGGACTAAACGTCTTTTGAAAACCCAAACTTCTGCTTCAAAAAAATAATTAGATAATTTTACTGAATCGCAAAAATTTCAAAAAACCTTAGCTTCTCAGAACCTCAGAATCTTTCTTAATCTACATTAAGTGCTTTTCCTTTACCTTGATAGTATCTTTGTACTATAAAATTAACAAAACATACAAAATCATGGAAAATATAGTATTGCACAAAGCAGAAACAAGAGGAAACGCAAATCACGGATGGTTGAACGCTTATCACAGCTTTAGTTTTGCGAGCTGGTACAATCCGGACAGAATTCAGTTTGGAGCGCTTCGTGTTTTGAACGATGATACAATTGCAGGCGGAATGGGTTTTGGAACACATCCTCACGATAACATGGAAATTATTACAATTCCATTAGAAGGTGATTTGGCTCATAAAGACAGCATGGGAAATACTGAAATTATCAAAAATGGTGATATTCAAGTAATGAGTGCCGGAACCGGAATTCAACATAGTGAGTTTAACCCAAATGCAGATCAGCAGACTAAATTATTGCAAATTTGGCTGTTTCCGAATAAAAGAAATGTTACGCCACGTTACCAACAAATTACTTTAGATGTTGCTGACAGACACAATAAATTAGCTCAGGTTTTATCACCAAATGCTGATGATGAAGGTGTTTGGATTCATCAAGATGCTTGGTTTAATATGGGAAATTTTGATGCAGGAATTGCAACGGAATATAAAATCAAAAAAGAAGGAAACGGAGTTTATGCTTTTGTTTTGAAAGGAAATGTTACCATCAACGATCAAGAATTGAACACTCGCGATGCAGTTGGAATTTCAGGAACAGACGTTTTAAACATTAAAGCCAACACTGACGCTGAATTTTTATTGATGGACATCCCGATGAACTATTAATTCAAAGATTACAATTATTTTTTTTAGAAACGATATTTAAGTTGATTTTCAACTTATTATCGTTTCTTTTTTTGCTCAAATTCCATCAAAACTCAAAAAGAAAACGTAATTTTATTAGATAGAAACTGGTCTTAATTTACTTAAAACTAACTGTTTAAAATTTTCAATCATGAATCCAAATAACCTAACTAAAGAATATACAAATGGCGAAGTAACGATTGTTTGGCAATCTGGAAAATGCATACATTCGACCAATTGTGTAAAAAACAATCCAGATGTTTTTCGTCCAAAAGAAAAACCATGGATTATAGCCGAAGCTTCGACTTCTGATAAAATTATAGAAACTGTAAAAAAATGTCCATCTGGAGCTTTGACATTTTATATGAATAAGAAAAGCTAAACTTTACACATTAGTTTTTTCGCCACAGATTACGCAGATTAAAGTGATTCTTAGTCGCCACGAATTACACAAATTTTCACTAATTAAATTGGGTTAAAAATTTGTGTAATTCGTGGCGTCATATTTTTTTTAATCTTTTTAATATGTGTAATCTGCGACAAAAAAAATCACATTTTTTATTTCTTAATCTAGGTTAAGTGTGTTACGCTTACTCCCACCGTAACTTTGTCTTATCAAAATGAAATTAATTATTTAAAAAATAAAATTATGGCAACTACAAAATGGTCAATTGACCCAACACACTCAGAAATTGGTTTTAAAGTTAAACACATGATGTTTACAAATGTTTCAGGCAAATTTGGAACTTATGATGCAACAATTACTTCAGACGGAGATAATTTCGAAAATGCAGATATCCAGTTTTCTGGCGATATCGCTTCAATCGATACTGCAAATGCAGACAGAGATGGTCACTTAAGAAGCGGGGATTTCTTTGATGCCGAAAATCATCCAAAATTAGCATTCAAAGCTTCCTCTTTCAAAAAAGTAAATGATGGAGAATATGAATTAACTGGTGATTTAGATATTAAGGGGATTTCTAAAACTGTAAAATTTCCTGTAGAATTTAGCGGAACTATGACTGATCCTTGGGGAAACACAAAAGTAGGTCTTAACATAGAAGGAAAAATTAATCGTAAAGATTGGGGTTTAAACTGGAACTCGGCTCTTGAAACTGGAGGTGTTTTAGTTGGTGAAGAAGTGAAATTAAACATTGAATTACAATTTGTAAAACAAGCATAATCAAGCATTCTCGAATTTAATTGATTGGTTATTGAAGCCCTGCAAATGCAGGGCTTTTTTTATTCGCCACGAATTACGCGAATTTCCACGAATTATTTTTTTTTGCCACAGATTAAAAAGATTATTTGGATTTCTAATCTGTGGCAAAAATTTCGGCATTGTGAGAAAAAATTCTTGGCAATTCGGGTAATTGCTTCGCCTGTTCGCTATCGCTCGAGTCGTGGCAAACCTAAAAACTCAGCGCGCTGTATTTCTAAATTCAGTTGGCGACATTCTGGTTTGTTTTTTGAAGAATCGGGAGAAATACGAGTAATCTTCGTAACCTACTTTAAATGCTACTTCGTTTACGGCTAATTGCTTATCAATTAACATTCTTTTTATTTCAAGGATTACGCGGTCTGTAATTACTTCTGTGGCGGTTTTTTGTAGAATTTCATTGCAGATTCGGTTTAAATGTTTTAGCGTAATATTTAGTTTTTCTGCGTAGAAAGAAGGGAGTTTTTCTGTTCTAAAATATTCCTCTAAAAGTGATTCAAACTTGTTGATTTTAATATTATATGAATGTGTTTGATGTGAATAGGTTTCGCTGTATTTACGAGCGATTTCAATGTGAATTGAGTCTAACAAATTCAGCATTTTATCTAATTGATATTTCGCATTTTCATTACTTTCTTGAATCAGTAAATTAAAATACGAAAGAATTCTAGGAATTTCTTTTTCTTCAAAAACCATTTCAGGACGATTATGAATGGAATGATAAAAATTGTAATCGTTGATATTTTTTTGTCCGAAATATAAATTATACAATTCCTGAGAAAAAATAATTACAAAACCCTCGACATCTTCAGACAAACTCCAATGATGCATTTGCCCAGGCTGCAGCACAAACAAGCTACCTCTTTTTATTTCGAATTGATCAAAATCGACTTCATGCAATCCAGAACCTTTTGTAAAAAACACCATTAAATACGAATCATGACGATGCGGTTCTTCGACAAAGCTGTGGCTTTTTAGATGTTCTTTAAAGGTATTCACATAAAAATCACGATGAATATCATTGCAGTTAAAATTCTGAACACTATAAACGGGATATTTCTTCATAAAAATGTCTTTATTGTGCTATAATCAGCGAAGATATAAAAAAGCCTTTTATAATACTCTGAATTACCTTTGTATAAATAAAAAACAACAAGATCATGTCAAGCGCATTAACTCATATATTAAGCAACGAATGTCCTATTTGTCATAAAGGAAAAGTATTTACAGACAAAAATATTTTTTTGACTTTCGGACTTCCAAAAATGAATGAATACTGCAGTCATTGTAATTACAAATTTCAAAAAGAACCTGGTTATTTCTTTGGGGCTATGTATGTAAACTACGGATTAACAGTCGCTCAGGGAATTGCAACGTATTGTATTGCACAGTTTTTCTTTGAGAAAATTTCGATTTAAGAATCATTCCAATCATTGCTGTTGTTATTACTTTACTAACTTCTTTCAACTTGAGATTCTCTAGGTTAGCATGGATTTATATGTTTAAAGATTATACGAAATAAAAAGTGTTATTTTGCCTTTCAATTGAAGCTAATTTTCAATTCCAAAAAATAAAACAAATTAGACAAATGAAAGCATACGTATTTCC
Organism: Flavobacterium sp. YO12; assembly: GCF_004119495.1. Taxonomy (GTDB): domain Bacteria; phylum Bacteroidota; class Bacteroidia; order Flavobacteriales; family Flavobacteriaceae; genus Flavobacterium. The sequence goes on along the minus strand of NZ_NRQU01000023.1, from coordinate 21,900 downwards.
AGGTCAAGGCACACAGTTTACAGGAATGGGCAAAGACTTATATGAAAACTCGGCTTTAGCCAAAGAATTATTCGAAAAAGCTAATGAGATTTTAGGTTTTAGAATTACAGATATTATGTTTGAAGGCACTGCCGAAGAACTAAAAGAAACTAAGGTTACACAGCCTGCTGTATTTTTACATTCAGTTATTTTAGCTAAAACTTTGGGCGAAGATTTTAAACCAGAAATGGTTGCAGGACATTCTTTAGGAGAATTCTCTGCATTAGTTGCCAACGGAACTTTGTCTTTTGAAGACGGATTAAAATTGGTTTCTCAACGTGCTCTTGCTATGCAAAAAGCCTGCGAAATCACTCCATCTACAATGGCCGCGGTTTTAGGTTTAGCGGATAATATTGTTGAAGAAGTTTGTGCTTCTATCGATGGAATTGTGGTTGCCGCAAATTATAACTGCCCAGGACAATTGGTAATTTCAGGAGAAACTTCAGCAGTTGAAAAAGCTTGTGAAGCGATGAAAGCTGCAGGAGCAAAACGTGCTTTAATTTTACCTGTTGGAGGAGCTTTTCACTCACCAATGATGGAACCAGCAAGAGAAGAATTGGCTGCCGCAATTGAAGCAACTACTTTCTCTACTCCTATTTGCCCAGTATATCAAAACGTAACAGCAAATGCAGTTTCTGATGCAAACGAAATTAAAAAGAACTTAATCATTCAACTAACAGCTCCTGTAAAATGGACACAATCTGTACAACAAATGATCGCTGACGGCGCTACTTTGTTTACTGAAGTTGGCCCAGGAAAAGTATTGGCTGGTCTGATTAATAAAATTGACAAAGAAGCGGTTACTGCGAATGCTTAATTTTTAAGCCGTCAGTATTCAGTTTTTAGTAATCAGTTAAAAACTTTACATACAAAAAATCCTCATAGACTTTTCAGTTTATGAGGATTTTGTTTTTATAATTCTTTTATTTCTTCACTATAATTATTTATAATTCCAGTAATTAGATAATTTTGATTTCTTTTTTCAAAAAACACGTACCAAGTTGTTCTGGCATTTGATTTATAAAAAATATAATACGAACCTAAATATTGAAGTGATTTTGGGGTTTTCTTGTGAGGGAAATTCGAAATACTTAAAATGACAAAATCTACTATTTTATCAACATAATTTTGAGCCGATTCAGCAAAACCAAAATATTCGTCCTTAAAAAGAATATAAACTAAATCATCAAAATACTCCAGAACAGCATTTTTAAAAATTACTTTTTCCAAGGATATGCCTTTATCCTTTTAGACATTTCAGCTTTAAACTCCTCTGGGGTCAATCCTTTTGCAAACTCAGCATCAAAATCAAAAGTTTCAGGATCTATCCCTTTAAATTTTGGCTTTTGAACTTCGTATTCTACTCTTGGTTCTTCAACCTTATCTTTCTTTTTATTTTCTTTATCGGAATCCATTATTCTTACACTTTTAATTCTTACAAATTTACGAAATAAAATGAATCAAAATTTATACAACTTTCTTTTCCTTCTTTTTATAATTCACAATAAAAACTCCAAGTATAATCAACGCTGTAGCAATAATAAAATCAATTGTAATAACTTCATCTAAAAGCAACCATCCAAGAAAAACTGCAATTATCGTATTTATGTACGCCAAAATAGAAACTTGAACCGCTGTAACATGTTTTAAAGCATAACTATAACTAAAAAAAGCAATTACAGATCCAAAAATTGACAAATACAAAGCCGCAAAAACACTTCTTGAACTCCACGAACTGAAATCTGGATTTGGCGAAAAAATAGATGCCAACACCAGCTGAATACAAGAAGCCATCGTAAATTGATAAAACAAATTGAGCGTAATATTATTAGATTTTACGGCATGTGTTTTTGTATAAATTGTTCCCGCTGCCCAAGCTAGAATTGCAAATCCCATGAACATCATTCCCGTTTTGTAATTTGCATCTAAAAAGGATCCGAGTCCGTCTTTAAAAATAAAAACAACTCCAGAGAACCCAATAATCACACCAACAAATCCTCTTAAACTCATTTTTTGCAATCCGAATAAAATACTTCCTAAAAAAATAAGTATAGGAGACAACGCACTTATTACAGAAGCCAATCCGCTAGGGAGTGTTTGCTCTGCAATTGTCGTAAAACCATTTGCAATTACAATCATTAAAACTGACGGAATAAGTTGTTGTTTTAAATTTTTCCAGCCAATCCATGTTAGTTGTTTTTTAAATAACAAAATAGCCATCATTACAAATCCTGCTAGTCCTTGACGAATTGAAGTTACAAACCAAGGCGGAATGGTTTCAACGGCAACACGGATTCCTAAAAATGTTGTCCCCCAAATAATTCCAACCGCCGCAAGAGCAAAAATCAATTTATAATCTAAACTTTGTTTCATAAATGTGAAATACCATTTAAAAAAAATACCAAATAATCAAAAATCGATTATCTGGTATTTTTTATTAATTAAAACACACTGTTGTGCGTCTCGACAATATATATCTTTCTTCTAGTTCTTTCTTTAAGAACGAACTTTTTGTTCCCATTTCCAAGCACTTGCCATTGCTTCGTCTAGACTTAATTCAGCTTTCCAGCCTAAAACATTGTTTGCTTTATCTGTATTTGCATAAGCTTCGGTAATATCACCCTCACGACGCGGCATAATTTTATAAGGCAGTTTTTTATCGCTTACTTTTTCGAAACTATGAATTACTTCTAGAACTGAACTTCCTTTTCCTGTTCCCAAATTGAAAGTTTCTACTTTTGCTAAATTCTTTTTATTCAACAAACGCTGTAATGCAATTACGTGTGCTTTTGCTAAATCTACCACGTGAATGTAATCTCGAACAGCAGTTCCGTCAGGAGTTGGATAATCATCTCCAAAAACAGACAATTCTTTACGAAGCCCTATTCCAGTTTGTGTAATAAACGGCACTAAATTTTGAGGAACACCAATTGGTAATTCGCCAATTTCATTTGTAGAATGTGCTCCAACTGGATTAAAATAACGTAATAAAATAGCATTGATATTAGTTACTTTGGCTGTATCTGAAATAATTTCTTCTCCAATTTGCTTAGTATTTCCATAAGGAGACATCGCGGTTTGCACTGGAGCATCTTCTGTGATTGGCATTTTTTCGGCTTGACCATAAACCGTACAAGACGAACTAAAAATAAAACTCGCTTCTGGTTTTTGCTGCAATTCTTGTAAAAGATAAACTAAAGTGTTAATGTTGTTTTCATAATACAGCAATGGGTTTTCAACACTTTCTCCAACTGCTTTTGACGCTGCAAAATGAATTACTCCTGTAACATCGTTGTGTTTTTTAAAGAAATCCTGAACAGCACTTTTTTCTCTTAAATCAATTTTTTCGAATAAAGGCGTTATTCCTGTAATTGTCGTAATTCCTTTTAAAACATCTTCGGTAGAGTTTGAAAGATTATCAATTATCACAACTTCAAAGCCTTCATTTTGCAATTCGACTACGGTATGAGAACCAATAAATCCTAATCCTCCTGTTACTAATACTTTCATTTTGTGGTTGTTTTGCGCTGTTGTTTATTTGGTTTAATTATTTTATTTATTCAAAAATTCTAAAACAGAATCTGTGATAAATTTAATTTGTTCGTCATCAAGTTCTGTATGCATTGGCAAAGCAATAACTTCTTTTACTAATTGATTGGTAACTGGAAATTGCTCTTCTTTATAACGAGAATCTACATATGCTTTTTGAGAGTGCAGCGGAATTGGATAATAAATTGCACATGGAATTCCTTTATCTAATAAGTGCTGCATCAAAGCATTTCTATCAGCATCTAAAATCCTTAATACATATTGATGAAAAACGTGATCGTTTTCGTTTGCATCAAAATCTGGCGTAATAATATGTGCATTTCCAGCAAAAGCTGCATTGTATTTTGTTGCCGCTAAACGACGTGCTTTATTATACTCGTCCAACAAAGGCAGTTTTGCATTTAAAACTCCAGCTTGAATACTGTCTAAACGTGAATTTACCCCCACAACATCATGGTGATAACGCTCATACATTCCGTGATTTACAATTCCGCGGATTATGTGTGCTAATTTATCATCGTTTGTAAAGATTGCTCCACCGTCTCCATAACAACCTAAGTTTTTAGACGGAAAAAATGAAGTTGCGGCAACGTGACCAATTACTCCAACTTTACTTTTTGTTCCTGATTTAGAAATGTAATCAGCGCCAATCGCCTGAGCATTATCTTCAATTACATATAAATTATGCTCAGCTGCAATTTCCATAATCGCATCCATATTAGCTGCGCGTCCAAATAAATGTACTGGAACAATTGCTTTTGTTTTTGGCGTAATTGCTTTTTTAATTGCTTCAATATCGATGTTCATATTTACCATATCAACATCAACTAAAACTGGTGTTAATTGCAAAAGTGCAATAACCTCAACAGTTGCTGCAAAAGTAAAATCAGCAGTAATAACTTCGTCTCCTGGCTGTAGACCTAATCCCATCATAGCGATTTGCAAAGCATCAGTTCCATTTGCACACGGAATTACGTGTTTTGCTCCTAAATAATCTTCAAGATTTTTTTGAAATTGATGTACTAAAGGTCCGTTTATATAAGTATTAGTATCTAAAACTTCTTGAATCGAAGCATCAACAGTAGTTTTTATTTTTTCATATTGACTCTTTAAGTCAACCATTTGAATTTTTTTCATTTTCAATATATTTTAAAATTAAAGATCTGTTTTGCTATCAGATTCTCTAAAAGGAGGAACAAAAATAGTTATTTAATAACTTCAAACCATGAAAATAGTCGAAAGAAATGTATTTTAGCCACAAAAATAAACAGATGCTTTTTCTATATAATTTAGTTATTTCTATTGCGGGCTTTTTTCTGAAAATTGCCGCCCTTTTTAGTCCGAAAATTAAGCTTTTCATTGAGGGACGAAAAAACGTTTTTTCAATTTTAGAAGAAAAAATAAAACCTTCAGACAAAACTATTTGGTTCCATTCTGCATCACTTGGCGAATACGAACAAGGTCTGCCTGTAATTGAAAAAATCAAAGAAAAATATCCATCTCACAAAATTGTTGTAACCTTTTTTTCGCCTTCAGGATACGAAGTGCGTAAAAACAACACTGTTGCCGATGTTACTGTTTATTTGCCATTAGACTCTAAAAGCAACGCAAAACGTTTTCTAAAACTCGTTCATCCTGAATTTGTCTTTTTCATTAAATATGAATTTTGGTTGAACTATTTAAAAGAACTGGAGAAAAGCAAAACACCAACTTATTTGATTTCGGGAATTTTCAGAGACAGTCAGATGTTCTTTAAATGGTATGGAAGTTTTTATAGAAATGCTCTCAAAGCTTTTACCTACTTTTTTGTTCAAAACGAAAGTTCAAAACAAAAAATAGAAACAATTGGTTTTAAAAATGTAATTCTCTCCGGCGATACTCGTTTTGACAGAGTCGCAGCAATTTTAGAAAGAGATAACACACTTGATTATATCGAAAATTTCAAAAACAATCAGCCAACGATTGTTATAGGAAGTTCTTGGCCAAAAGACGAAGCTTTAATAGCCGAATATATCAATCAAGCACCAGACAATATAAAATTCATTATTGCTCCTCATAATATTAAGACCGATCAAATTAATGCATTGAAATCGCTCCTTACAAAATCTACTATTTTGTATTCTGAAAAAGAAGAGAAAGACCTATTAAATTACAATGTCTTTATAATAGATACTGTTGGACTTCTAACAAAGATTTATAGCTATGCTACAATTGCATATGTGGGCGGCGGTTTTGGAAATCCAGGAATTCATAATATTCTAGAACCAGCCACATTTGGAATTCCAATTGTGATTGGACCAAATTTTGCAAATTTTGCAGAAGCTGTTTCTTTAGTAGAACTTGAAGGATGCATATCTGTATCTACTTTTAACGAATTGAAGACTGTTTTTGATCGTTTATTAAATGATGATATCTTTTATAAAGAAAAAAGCAAAATCTGCAAGTCGTTTATTCAAGAAAACAAAGGCGCAACAGATACTATAATGAGGATCGTTTCATAAACAATCTTTTTCTTTATTCATTATTATGGCTCTTATTTTCACATCATACACCAATTTACCCATTTTGTTCTTTTTTACCATCTTATAAATTCACTAAGAAAACAAATAAACTTTAACCAAGAGGATCAAAACCACCTATTTCCATAAAGAATATTCAGCAAATAATAATTTGCACAGAAAAATAAACAATTTAAGATAACTTTATCATTCTGGCACATTATTTGTTAACTAAGATAAACGTGAGCGATGAAAATATTTAAAAAATAAAAATATTTTACATATTAAAAATTTATATCTTTGCCACGAATTAATAATTAACCTTTTATAATAAAGTAAGATGAAAAGTATTTTTAAGTTTAGCTGTTGTTGCTGTTTTAACTGTTGTATCTTGTAAAAAGCTGACGCTGCAGCTACTGAAGCTGTAGATTCTACTGCTGTTGCTGTTGATTCTGCTGCTACTGTAGTTGATTCTGCTGCTGCAACTGTTGATTCTGCTGCTGCTAAAGTTGATTCTGCTGCTACTAAAGTAGAAGAAGCTGCTAAAGAAGTAAAAAATAATTAGAACCTAAATTCTAAAAATTTTAAAACCATCGATTCGATGGTTTTTTTTGACCAAAATTCAACCTTTGGATTTTACAACTAAAAAAAAGCGCTCACCCTGGTGAACGCTTTTTTTTTATTCTTCTACTTCTTCCTCAACCGGAATCTCTTCATCCCCAAAAATAGATTCGCCCGATGAGAAATCTAAAATCTCCGATCTCGAAGCATAAGTCACAATTTCCTTAATTCCTTTTTGAAGAAGCAATTCCGTAGTGTATTTTCGACTTGTTGCAAAGTGAACATCACCCAGCATCAATTTAAAAAAATACTTCCCTCCCGAGCCTTTAAATTTTAAAAACCTCGAAAGCTCAATTGTCTTTTTAAACTTCTCAATATCTTCTTCACACTCAAACCTCAACTCATAACTCAAACTCGTAAAAATAACCTTTCCCTTCCTAGATGTAAACACAAACTTATACTCATCATTAAACCGCTTGCTAATTACAAAAGCCCCCATATTTTGATTGTTGATTTTAGATTTTAAATTATTGATTTTAGATTTCCTTAGAATCTTCAAAATCAATCTACTCTGTAAACTGATTTTATCATTGAGTTTACACCACAAAAAAAGCCTCTTCAAAAGAAGAGGCTTTAGTACTCAGAGCGGGACTTGAACCCGCACGAACATTGCTGTTCACTGGATTTTAAGTCCAGCGTGTCTACCAATTTCACCATCCGAGCATTGTATGGTTTTGAGCGAAAAACGGGGCTCGAACCCGCGACCTCGACCTTGGCAAGGTCGCGCTCTACCAACTGAGCTATTTTCGCATTTCAAATTCTAATTAAGAACCGCAACACTTGACTTGTCTTGTATTGCGAGTGCAAATTTAGGACATTTATTCAATTACACAAGCGTTTTTTCAAAAAAAAATCAACTTATTTTATAACTTTCTGATAACCTAAACTTTAAATATGAAATTATTTTTTAACCAACATTCTTTTTATCTCGTTAAGCTTCATCAGTGCTTCAACAGGCGTAATCGCGTTTATATCAAGCCCCAGAATCTCCTCTTTTATCTCTTCTAACAAAGGATCATCTAAATTAAAGAAACTCATCTGCATTTCATCATTAACCTCTTTCACTCCATTTAAAGCTTCATTAGAATGATTTTTTTCTAACTTCTTTAAAAGCTTCTGTGCTTTTAAAATCACAATTTGCGGCATTCCCGCCATTTTTGCTACGTGAATTCCAAAACTATGTGCGCTTCCTCCTTTTACAAGCTTACGAACAAAAAGAACAGTATCTTTTAGCTCTTTTACAGCAACATTATAATTCTGAATCCTAGACAAAGATTCTGTCATTTCATTCAATTCATGGTAATGCGTTGCAAACAAAGTCTTCGCTCTGCCAGGGTGCTCGTGCAAAAATTCAGCAATCGCCCACGCAATTGAAATTCCATCATAAGTACTAGTTCCTCTTCCAATTTCATCCAAAAGCACTAAACTTCTATCTGATAAATTATTCAAGATCGAAGCTGTTTCATTCATTTCTACCATAAAAGTAGATTCTCCCATCGAAATATTATCAGAAGCTCCAACTCTGGTAAAAATTTTATCGACAATTCCCATTCTTACGCTGTCTGCAGGAACAAAACTTCCCATTTGAGCAAGTAAGACAATTAAAGCGGTTTGCCTTAAAATAGCCGATTTACCAGACATGTTAGGACCAGTAATCATAATAATCTGCTGCGTTTCTCTATCTAAGAAAACATCGTTTGCAATATAAGGTGTTCCAACCGGTAATTGTTTCTCGATTACAGGATGTCTTCCGTTTTTTATATCAAGTTCAAAAGTTTCATCAATTTCTGGACACACATATTGATTTTCTACAGCTAACTGAGTGAACGAACATAAACAATCTAGTTGCGCCACCAAATTTGCATTCATTTGAACAGGCTTAATATAAGTTGCAATCCAAGCGATTAATTGCTCAAAAAGCTCTGTTTCAATTTTATGAATTTTCTCTTCTGCACCTAATATTTTTGTTTCATATTCTTTTAATTCCTCAGTAATATAACGTTCCGCATTTACAAGTGTCTGCTTACGAATCCATTCTTCTGGAACTTTATCTTTATGCGTATTTCTAACTTCGATATAATACCCAAAAACATTATTGAATGAAATTTTTAAAGACGAAATTCCCGTTCTTTCCGACTCTCTTCTTTCAATTCCTTCTAAATATTCTTTTCCTGAAGTTGAGATAGCACGTAAATCATCTAATTCTTCACTTATACCTTTAGCAATTGCATTTCCTTTTGCAATCGCAACTGGCGCATCTTGATTTAAAGTTATTTTGATTTTCTCTCGCAGTAAATCACAAGCATGCAGACTGTCTCCAATAATTTTTACCGCTTCTTGTTTACTTTCCAGCGCTAAGGTTTTAATTGGGATAATCGCATCTAAAGATTCTTTTAAATAAACAATTTCGCGAGGAGAAACTTTTCCCGCTGCTATTTTAGAAATCAAACGTTCTAAATCTGAAATCTGTTTAATTTGATATTGAATATTATGTAAAACTTCTGGATTTGATTTCAAATATGAAACCACGTCATGGCGTCCTTTTATTTTTTTACTGTCCTTAAGAGGCAAAGCCAGCCAACGCTTCAACAATCTCCCTCCCATTGGAGAAAGCGTCCTGTCTATAACATCTAAAAGCGTAACAGCATTTGGATTATAACTATGATACAATTCTAAATTACGAATTGTAAAACGATCCATCCAAACATAGGCATCTTCTGCAATTCGCTGAATAGCCGTTATGTGCTGCACACGATTATGCTGCGTTTCGGACAAGTAATACAAGATCGCTCCAGAAGCAATAATTCCTTCTTTTAATTCTTCTACTCCAAAACCTTTTAAAGAGTTGGTTTGAAAATGTTTGGTAAGCGTTTCGAGTGCATAATCTTCTTTATAAATCCAATCTTCTAAGTAAAAACTGTGAAAATCATCGCCAAATGCATCTCTGAAATCGCTTTTATTATTTTTAGGAACTAGAACTTCACTCGGATTAAAATTCTGCAATAACTTATCGATATATTCAGCATTTCCTTGAGCTGTTAAAAACTCTCCTGTTGAAACATCCAAAAAAGAGATTCCGATATTTTTATTAGCAAAATAAACTGACGCTAAAAAGTTATTTGTTTTAGAATGCAAAACCTCATCGTTTAAAGAAACTCCTGGCGTTACAAGTTCTGTAACACCACGTTTTACGATAGTTTTTGTCATTTTGGGATCTTCCAGCTGATCGCAGATTGCAACACGAAGTCCTGCTTTAACCAATTTTGGCAAATAGGTGTTAACAGAATGATGAGGAAAACCTGCCAGCGCTGTTTCTGTATCTGAACCCGCGCCTCTTTTTGTTAAAGTAATGCCAAGAATTTTTGAAGCTCTAATGGCATCTTCTCCAAATGTTTCATAAAAATCTCCTACTCTGAAAAGCAGACAGGCATCAGGATATTTTCTCTTGATTTCGTTGTACTGTTTCATTAAAGGTGTTTCCTTCACTACTTTTTCTTTAGCTGCCAAAATTGATATATTTTAAATGAAAATTAAGACAGCGAATTTATAATTTTTTAACGGCATATTGAAGACTTCAAAAATTAAAATATTTTAAGCTATTTTTAAGCTCACTTTTAAGAATTTTATATAGATTTGTTCAATCATTTAAACTAAGAATCTAAAAAGATGAAAAAAATAATTTTATTCGCTATGTTAGCAGTTGTTGGTATTACAGCTTCTAACGCTCAAAGCACAAAAAAAGCTGCTGCTAAAGCTGCCAAAGTAGCTAAAATTGAAGGAGCTGGAATGGCTTTTGAAACTGAAACTATTGATTACGGAACTATCGCTCACAATGCTGATGGAAAACGTGAGTTTGTTTTTGTTAACAACGGAACAAAACCGTTAATCATTACAAACACAACAGGATCTTGTGGATGTACTGTGCCAACAACTCCAAAAGAGCCGATTGCTCCTGGTGCTAAAGGTATTATTGGTGTAAAATATGCTACTGATAGAGTTGGTGCTTTTACAAAAACAGTAACTGTTACTTCTAACGCTGAAGGACAACCTACAAAAGTACTTACTATTAAAGGTACAGTTTTACCAGATCCCGTAAAAAGCTAATCTGAAAAACAATAAAATAATCGAAAAAGCTTCCTTATCTTTGGAAGCTTTTTTTATGACCTGAATTTATACAAATGAGAAAACTAGAAAACAGCGAACTAGAGCGCAAATCAATTGAAGATTTTAAAAAATCAGACAAGACTCCTTTAATATTAGTTTTGGATGATATTCGTAGTTTGCACAATATTGGATCTGTTTTTAGAACTTCGGATGCTTTTTTGATCGAAAAAATCATTCTATGCGGTATCACTGCAACACCTCCAAATAAAGAGATTCACAAAACAGCTCTTGGCGCTACTGAAACTGTTGCTTGGGAACACCACGAAAATGTATTAGAAGTTATCGAGAATCTTAAAAAAGAAAATGTAATAACACTAGCCATTGAACAAGTGGAAAGCTCTATTTTTCTTCAAGATTTTAAAGTGGAAAAAAATCAAAAATATGCTTTGGTTTTTGGGAATGAAGTATACGGTGTTGCACAAGAAGCTGTAGCTATTTGCGACGGCTGTATCGAAATTCCTCAATTAGGCACAAAACATTCTTTGAATATAGCAGTTAGCGCAGGAATTGTAGTTTGGGATTTGTTTCAAAAACTAAACTGGCCAAATAACGATTAAGAAATTATTCTTTTACAAAAAACTGTGATTTTTAAATCGAAAAACAGCTGTAAATGTTAGATTTTTAAATATATTTTTTTATTCTTATAAAATTGATACTTTTATAAAATGAAAAATGTTAATTTCTTCAAAATAACGCTTTTACTACTTCTTTTAAATGTGGCAAAAACTCATGCAAATGAGAATTTTAAAACTAAAAATAAGTATGCAGACATATGCTTACATGACAGTCTTAAAACGAATAAAAAAAGAAATACAGCCTTAGATTTTGCTATCACACCTCCCGTTATAACTGCAACTGGAAATCAATTTTACTGTCCGCAAAGCACTATAAAAATTGTTGAGACTATTAGCATAACTCACGATCCTGCTGAACCATCAACTCAGGCAGTTTACATTCAAATTTCATCTGGTTATTCAAGTGGTCTTGACAAACTAGAACTTTCAAACCCAGCTTCTCATCCTGCAATTACAACAAGCTGGGATGCGACTGCTGGAAAATTACGATTATACAGTTCAACAGGAGCGAATATCTTATACTCTGATTTTGTTAATGCAATTAAGGATGTTGTATATTCTAATTCCTCAGCTACAGCCTCTGGCACTAGAACTTTTTCTATAACGATTGGCCAAGCCAATTACCTTCCTTCAACACAACATTTTTATTTATTTGTACCAAGTATTGGCATCACGTGGTCGAGTGCAAAAACAGCAGCCGAATCAAGTACTTATTATGGATTACAAGGTTATCTTGCAACTATTTTATCTGCTGACGAAGCTAAATTAATTGGTGAACAAGCCTCTGGAACGGGATGGATTGGAGGAAGCGATGCAGAAACAGAAGGTGTTTGGAAATGGGTTACCGGTCCTGAAGCAGGCACTGTTTTCTGGAACGGAACTGCAAATGGCTCAACACCAAATTTTGCTTTTTGGAACACTGGAGAACCAAACAATCAAGGAAATGAAGATTATGCGCATATTACGCAGCCTGGCGTAGGAATAAAAGGTTCTTGGAACGATTTATCAAATACGGGATCATTAACTACAGGTGATGCTTATCAACCTAAAGGCTATGTTGTTGAATATGGCGGAATGCCTGGAGAGGCTCCTTTACAAATTGCCTCAAGCACAAAAATCACAATTCCTGAAATCGCAAGTTTACTTACTCCAAGTCCAGTTTGTGACTCAGGAAACTTTACTTTTAATGCGACTGCAACTGCAGGCGCCACTATTAGCTGGTACGATTCAGCTACAGGTGGAACTTTATTAGGAACAGGAAACAGTTACACAACTCCATCACCAATAACAGTAACTACAACTTATTATGCCGATGCGGGCTGTGAAATAAATAGAAAATCGGTAATTGCAACGGTTAATCAAACTCCAAATATCCCAACTGCTGTTTCTTCGAATGTTTCAAGATGTGGTGTTGGAAGTGTAACTTTGCAAGCCAGTTCAAATATTGGGCTTATTAATTGGTATGCAAACTCAACTGGCGGCACAAGTATTTTTACAGGCAATAGTTTTCAAACTCCTGCTATTTCTACAAATACAACGTATTACGCAGAAGCTTCAAATAACGGCTGCATTAACACGAATCGTATTCCAGTTGCCATTACTATCTACACTCCTCCTGTTGTTACAGATGAAACTTTGCCTTTATGCCAATTTCAAACTATAACATTAGATGCTGGAATTACAGGAATGAGTTATTTATGGTCTAATGGAGCAACAACGCAGACTACGGACATTACTCAAGGCGGTATTTACACTGTTGATGTAAGCAGTCCCGCTCCTGAAAATTGTACAAGCCGAAAGACAATTACGGTTGAAGAACATGAGATTCCACAAATAGATCGAATTGGCGTCAGTGGAACAAAAGTTGTGATTTATCTTAAAAAAGAAACTGCTTATTTTGAATATTCTGTTGATGGAATAAACTTTCAGGACTCAAATACTTTTTATGATGTTCCGGGCGGATTGCAAACGGCGTATACTCGAGATAAAAATAGTTGTGGATTGGATATGCAAAATTTTGTTGTTCTTATTTTTCCAGCATTTTTCACTCCGAACAATGATTCTTATAATGACACTTGGGAAGTTACTGGAATGGAAAATTATCCTGAGGCGCAGGTTACTATTTTTGACCGATACGGGAAGTTGATTGCACAGCTAAATGCATCTAAAATGAGCTGGGACGGAACATTCGACAAAACTCTCTTGCCTGCTTCTGACTATTGGTATGCTTTAAAAATAGATAATACACAACCTATTTTAAGAGGTCATTTTTCACTGAAAAGATAATTTCTAATTAGAAAGAATATGTCAATTAGAAAATGTACCAATTAGAAAATTATCTAATTGGCACATTTTCTAATTATCTTAATTCAATTTCTTTCTAATTTCGTCTAAAACAAATAAATAATCTTCTTGTTTTTTTACAAAATCACGATTAGAAACATCAATAATCAAAACATTCAAATCAAACTGGGATTTAATATATTCTAAATAACCATTGTTGATTTTATCTAAATATTCGGCTTCTATATTTTGTTCATAGCTTCTGCCTCGTTTCTTTATATTTTGAAGAAGTCGTTCTGTATTTTGATATAAATAAACATACAAATCCGGCTTAGGCATTTCTTTATAGATAATATCAAACAAGTTTCGGTACAAGCGATATTCATCTTCTGCCAATGTAATTTTAGCAAAAATCAGCGATTTAAAAATATGATAATCGGCTACGATAAAGTCTTTGAACAAATCAAACTGTGCCAAATCATCTGACAATTGCTGATAACGATCGGCTAGAAAAGACATTTCGAGCGGGAACGCATATCTGTTTTGGTCTTTATAAAACTTGGGTAAAAACGGATTATCCGCAAAACGCTCTAAAACTGTTTTCGCATTAAAATCGTCGGCAATTTTATGTACCAAAGTAGTTTTACCTGCGCCAATATTACCTTCGAAAGCAATATAATTATAGTTTTCAAGTGCAATTTCCTGCAAAGGATTTTTTAGATCCTGAACTACTGTACAAACGCTGTCATCTGGAGAAACTGCAATTAACTCCGAAATTGATTTCTGAAAAACCGGATGTTTCCAATCCAATTTTAAATCTGATATTGGTAATAAAACAAAATTTCTGTTCTGCATTAATGGGTGCGGAACCTGAAGTTTTTCAGATTCGATAATTTCATCATCATAAACAATCAAATCAACGTCAATAATTCTAGATTGATATCCGTCTTTATTAGATCGAATTCTGCCTAATTGTTTTTCGACTTTTAAAACTTGATTTAGTATTTTTTGTGCAGATGAAGCCGTATGCAAAAGTAAAGCGCAATTATAAAAAGCATCGCTCTCAAAACCCCAGGCAGGTGTTTCATACAATTTTGAAACCTTGATTACTGTTCCCACTTCTTGATGTATCAAATTGATACAGCTTTCGATGTTTTCTAACCTGTTTCCTTGATTGCTGCCTATAGATAAAACGACTTGATGCTGTGACTTCATAATAAATGCAAATTAACTAAAACTATTTTAGAATTAACCACATTATTTGTTTCAAGAATTAGAAGTTTCCAACCACTTCAAACTCTTTCTTATTGTCTTTATTTTCTGAAACACGTTTTAAAAATGCATTTAAATCGCTCGTTAGAGGTAATTGGTTTTGACTTTTCCAAAATTGTTCTGAATATGGATATTTTACTTTAAAAATATCTTTATCCATAGACAAATTTGATTTTGCTTTCTCGGCAATAAAACTATTCGTTACAAAAAAATTGGTCGAATAATCATAAAAAGCTTTTGGAACCTTTTCGTTACCAAGCAGCTCTACTCTAACATCTGATTTTGCATTATTTAAATAATATTTATTGGTACTGCTGTTCTTTCTATAATTTGATGTTGTTTTAAAAATCGTTGTTCGATATTCTACATTACCCTTTTTTTGAAACGGCACTTTTTCTCCATCATCATAAAGATCAAAGTGTGTTTCGACAATTGCATAATCTTCCTTATTAATTATAAAATAGCCGCTTGTTTTTTGCCCGACAGCATTATCTAATTTTTTACTAAAACTAATTTTAAAAAAATTATTCGCTGCATTTTTTTCCTGTGTAAGTTCGAAGTCTTCCAACTTTATAGATATCATTGCATTGATATCAAATAATTTTTCAAAGCTTTGAAATTCAAAATAAATAAAATCTTCTTTATCCTTAATTCCAACTTTTCTCATATTCAAAATCTCAACTTCACATTTATTATCCGGCTGGGTTTTGGTTTTAAAAATACTTTTTCTTGATACTTTTCCATAAATATCCTGCAGCCTGACTAATTCGTCATTTCTTTTCAAAACACATCGCAGAAAGAAATTTTCATTATAAGGTTCGAGTATATAATTTTCCTTCATTTTAGCATATGCCTTTTTCATTATAGCCATTTCACCGCCTACTACCACTTCTTCAAGTTCAATTGTTTTGCTTTGTAAAAAAATTGTATCTCGTTTATTTACTTCCTCAAAACTAAGTTTTAGATTTTCATAACCAATCAAGCTAAAATTCAATTCATTATAATCTGTAATAAAAGAAAAATAACCTTCTTCATTTGTTATAGAGTTATCTTTTTGATTATAAACATTTACTTTTTCCAATGGCAGTTTTGTCATTTTATCAACCACCACTTTTTTAGTTTGTACTTTTTGTGCTTCGGCATAAAAACCAACGAGAAAAAAAAGGCTCAACAAGGCAATTTTATCTTTCATATTGCAGTATTTATTTTTATCAAATATAAAATATTCCAACCTCAAACCATACTTATCTTACAAATTATGCTATCTTTAATTAGACGATTAAAAATGTGAAAACTACAAATATTTCGCTGATGCGGATACAAAAGTTAAATCGATTTTAGATTATATTTGTAACAAATCCGTCTTTTTGCTACTTATTAAAAAAATATACATATGAAATTTTTAGGAAATGTAATCGCCACTGTTATTGGTATTTTTGTATTTATTATGATCTTCTTTTTTGGAGTTATTCTAATTGGAGCCATTTTTGGAGGAGAAGACAAGGTTTCTGTAAAAAATGATTCAGTTATAGAATTAAATCTAAAACAAATCAATAATGATTATGCAGGTAAGTATAAAGATCCGTGGGTAACTGTTTTTTCAGAAAAAAAAGGAATTGGTTTAACGGATGTTATTAATGCTATTGAAGCAGCAAAAACAGACAGTAATATTAAGGGAATTTCGATTTTAAATGATGAATCATCTTTAGGATTGGCTCAATATAAAGATTTGCGAAATGCTCTTGAAAGCTTCAAAAAATCAGGAAAATTTGTTTGGGCTTATGCCAATACTTATTCTCAAAAAGAATACTATTTAAATTCTGTTGCTAATACTGTTTATTTGAATCCAGCCGGAGATTTAGATTTTAAAGGACTTTCGTCTGAAGTTATGTTCTTTAAAGATTTTCAGGAAAAATCAGGGATTCATATGGAAGTTATCCGTCACGGAAAATATAAAAGTGCTGTTGAGCCATTTTTAGAAAATAAAATGAGCGATGCAAATAGAGAACAAGTTACTGCACTTTTAAATTCTATTTGGACAACGGTTTGCAGCGATATTTCAAAAAGCAGAAATATTCCTGTTGCGAAATTAAATGAAATAGCAAATGGTTTATTAGCTAGAACTCCTGCAATGGCAAAAGCAGAACGTTTAGTTGACATTATTGCTTATGAAGATGTTTATCATAATGCCATCAAAAAAGCTTTGAAAGTGACTGGAGATGATGACTATAACAAAATTTCTATTCTAGATTATACTCAAAACAATATTACTACTGCATTAACAAATACTGCTGATAATCAAATTGCGATTATCTATGCTCAAGGAGAAATTATTGGCGGCGAAGGTGATGTAACTGTAATTGGCGAAGGCTCAATGCGTCGTTCGCTGCAAGAAGCTCGAAAAAATGAAGATGTAAAAGCTATCGTTCTTAGAATTGACAGTCCAGGCGGAAGCGCTTTA
This sequence comes from Flavobacterium sp. YO12, assembly GCF_004119495.1. GTDB lineage: Bacteria > Bacteroidota > Bacteroidia > Flavobacteriales > Flavobacteriaceae > Flavobacterium. Next base: position 4,438 of record NZ_NRQU01000023.1, on the reverse strand, counting down.
ACTTCAGATTTAATTTGGAGAGAAATTGAAATCACTAAAAAGGTAAAACCAGTTGTGGTTTCAATGGGAAATTATGCCGCTTCTGGAGGTTATTATATTGCTTGTAATGCAAATAAGATTTTTGCCGAAAGTAACACGATTACGGGTTCTATAGGTGTTTTTGGAGTATTGCCAAATTTCACGCCGTTGGCTACTAAATTAGGAATTTATACAGAACAGGTCAAAACCCACGAAAATTCAGCAAATTACAGTCCGTTTGTGCCGCTTGATGAAAAATTTAAAGCTTTTACGCTTGAAGGAGTTGAACAGATCTACAAAAATTTTGTTACGCATGTTGCCGAAGGTCGAAAAATGACTTTTGCACAGGTTGATTCTATTGCTCAAGGAAGAGTTTGGTCTGGATCTGAGGCTGTAAAAATTGGATTAGTAGACAAAATTGGCGGTCTTAATGACGCTATTGTTGAAGCTGCTAAAATTGCTAAGATTAAAAATTACAGCACACAAAATTATCCTGAGTACGAAAAAACTTTTAGCGATTTAATGGCTAATCTTCCTTTTGCACAATCAAAAGAGGCGTTTATAAAAGAAGAAATCGGAGAAGAAAATTATCTGCTTATCGAGCAAGTTAAAAGATTTCAAAGACAAAAAGGTGTACAGGCAATGATGCCGTTTGGAATAAACATTAAGTAATGCTATCTAAAAAAATGAAAACTATATTTCTCTTTTTTTCCGCTTTATTCCTGACAATTGCAAATGCACAAAGTACAACGCAGCATACTTTTAAAGAAACTAATGTAACTTTAAAAATAAATGTTGATCAGCTGTACGGAACGCTGACTGTTCCTGATGAAGTCAAAAAATGTCAGGTTGCTTTGATAATTGCAGGTTCAGGGCCAACTGACCGAAATGGGAACAATCCGATGATGAAAAATAATTCCTTAAAAATGCTGGCAGAAGCTTTGGCAAAAAACGGAATTGCATCATTACGATTTGACAAAAGAGGAATTGGAGAAAGTAAAGCTTCTGCAATAACAGAATCGAGCTTGGTTTTTGAAAACTATACTGAAGATGTAAAAAGCTGGATTAACTTTTTGAAACTTGACAAACGTTTTACACAACTTACTGTTATTGGTCACAGCGAAGGTTCCTTAATTGGAATGATTGCGGGAGCAAAAGCGAATAAATTTGTTTCTATTGCAGGCGCAGGAGAATCTGCAGATAAACTTATAAAATCTCAAATAGCTTCTAAATCAAATAAGCAATTGGAGGATATGACGTTTCCTATTATTGACAGTTTAAAAAGCGGCAATAAAGTAAATAAAGTTGATCCGCTTCTAAATTCTCTTTTTAGACCAAGCATTCAGCCTTACTTAATTTCATGGTTTAAATATGATCCTCAAACTGAGATTAAAAAATTAACCGTTCCTGTTTTAGTTTTACAAGGAAACAACGATATGCAAGTAGGCGTTAAAGATGCCGAAAGTTTGGCTCAAGCCAATAAAAACTCGCAATTGGCAATCATTGATAAAATGAATCATGTTATGAAAATTATTGACGGCGATAAGCAGGCAAATATGGACAGTTACAATAATGAAACCCTGCCAGTTTCGGAGGTGTTGATTGAAAAAATAGTCTCCTTTATTAAAAAATAAATGCAATATCATAAATTTAAATCCGTTTGAAAATTATCAGACGGATTTTTTTTATTTCCGTTTTACAGCTATTTCTTACAGTTTTTAAGAAAACTTTATCGTCTGTCTCATTCAAAAAAACTATTTTTGCAAGAGTCCTAATTTCAAATTCAATCTCAAATCTATAAATATGTTAAAGAAAATTTTAAAAATAAGCGCCATTGTAATTGTGTTTTTTGTTGCCGCATTATTCGCCATTCCTTATTTCTTTAAAGATCAAATCAAAGCAAAAATTGCCGATGCTATAAATGAAAGTGTAGATGCTAAAGTAAGTTTTGCTGATGCTGATTTGAGTTTGTTTAAAAACTTTCCAAATGCAGCGGTAGGAATTGAAAAACTAGTAATCATTAACAAAGCTCCTTTTGAAGGTGATACGCTTGTTTCGCTAGGCGAGTTGAATTTAAAAATGAGCATTAAAGAACTTTTTAAAGGAAAAGATGAACCATTGAACATTCAGGGAATTACTTCTGAAAATGGTTTAGTAAATATCATCTTTAATAAAGACGGCGTAGGAAACTTTGATATTGCTTTGAAAGACAAGAAAGAAACTGCTAAGGATAATGCAAGCAAACCGCTTTCGTTAAAAATTCAAAATTATAAAATCGAAAACTTCACGTTCAGATACATTGATCAAGGATCAAAAATAAAAATGGTTATTGACAGCTTAAACCACGAAGGAACTGGTGATTTTACCAATTCCAAATTGGATTTAACAACAAAATCGACTGCTAAAGTATCTTTAGATATGGATAAAATCAATTACATGAAAAATGTGAAATTGACTTTAGACGCAGTTTTAGGAATTGATTTAGACCAAAGCAAATACACTTTTAAAGAAAACAAAGCTTTAATTAATCAATTGCCATTAGAGTTTGACGGTTTTATACAAATGGTTGAAGCGGGACAGATTTATGATTTAAAATTTAAAACACCAACCTCATCGTTTACTAATTTCTTAGGTTTAATTCCGTCAGCCTATTCATCAAGTCTTGATGGTGTAAAAACAACGGGAGACTTTACGGTTGCAGGTTTTGCAAAAGGGCAATTAACAGATACAACTGTACCAAAATTTAATATTGCGATCGCGTCAAATAATGCTTCATTTCAATATCCTAACTTGCCAAAATCAGTTCAAAATATTGTAATCGATACTAAAATTATAAATGAAACTGGGATTTTAAATGATACTTATGTTAATCTAGACAAACTATCGTTTAGAATTGATCAGGATGTTTTTAACGCTAAAGCAAATATCAGAAATATTACTGTAAACCCTTTTGTTAATGCCGCTTTAAAAGGAACAATCAACTTAGCTAATCTATCAAAAGCATATCCTATTAAGATGGATAAACCTTTGGCTGGTATTTTAAAAGCGGATGTTACTACACAATTTGATATGGCTTCTGTAGAAAAAAGTCAGTATCAAAACATTAAAAATGCTGGAACAATGAGTTTATCAGGATTTAAATATACTGATGAAAACAATAAATCGATGAATATCAGCACAGCATTAGTTGAGTTCAATCCAAGTACGATTAATTTGAAACAATTTAATGCAACTACTGGAAAAAGTGATCTTGCAATAAATGGTGTTCTTGAAAACTTCTATGGTTTTATGTTCAAAAAACAGGAATTAAAAGGAAACTTTAATATGAGTTCAAATCAATTGGCTGTTGATGATTTTATGACTGCGGGCGAACCTGCAAAAGCAGAAACAAAAACTGCAGCAAAACCAGCAGAGGCAATGAAAATTCCAGCTTTTTTAAACTGTACTTTGAATGCAAAAGCAACAACTGTTTTATACGACAATTTGAAGCTTAAAGATGTTTCTGGAAAATTAATCATCAAAGATGAAAAAGCTTTATTGGAAAACTTTAAAACATCAATTTTTGGCGGAACAATTGGTTTAACTGGTGCTGTTTCGACTAAAACTAAAGTTCCCACATTTGATATGAATTTAGGCTTTAACCAAGTTGATATTGCGCAGACTTTTACGCAATTGGACATGATGAAAAAAATTGCTCCAATTGCAGGAATCATAAATGGAAAATTAAATTCGACTGTAAAACTAAACGGTAATCTTGATGCAAATGAACTTACTCCAGATCTAAAATCAATTTCAGGAGATTTATTAGGGCAGTTGCTTTCGACTACAATAAACTCCAAAAACTCTACTTTATTGAATGCTTTAGGTTCAAACATCAAATTTATTGACATGAATAAAGTCAATTTGAATGATATTAAAGCGGCTTTGACTTTTGATAATGGAAAAGTAAACGTAAAACCATTTGACATTAAATATCAAGACATAAAAATTACCGTTGGCGGAACTCACGGTTTTGATCAAACGATGAACTACAACTTAAAACTTGATGTTCCTGCTAAATATTTAGGAAATGAAGCAAATGCCTTTATTGCTAAAATGTCTCCTGCAGATGCTGCAAAACTGCAAAACATACCAATAAATGCAATGATTACTGGTAATTTTTCTAATCCAAAAATTACTACAGATATGAAAACTGCAGTTTCTAGTTTAGCCACACAAGTAGCAAATCAGCAGAAAGAAAAGCTGACGCAAAAGGGTACTGCTGCTTTGACTGATTTAATCAATAAAAACACTAAAGCAAAAGATACGACTCAGGCTGCAAAAACTGAAAAAGAACAAAAAACTCAAGAGGTTACTAAAAAAGCCAGCGACTTATTGAATGGATTATTTAAGAAGAAAAATTAAACCCAAAAAAAAGCAT
>NZ_NRQU01000022.1 GCF_004119495.1 Flavobacterium sp. YO12 | reverse complement strand
GCAAATACTATACTTTTCATGACAAGAAAAACGGCTTTCATGACATTTTTAAGATCTGAATTTGAAATCGAAATTACTTTTACATCAAGAAACTAATAAAAAAGTAGATGAGAATCACATTAAATCAGAAAACCGAAATGAAACTTTTACCAACCATAAAAAAGATAATAAATAATCCTTGGATTGGGGTAGCTGTTTCTTTAGTCATTATTATTCCATGCTTATATCGAATACTAGACGACATAACTGTTTTAAGAATAGAATATGTATTGCTGGCACTTTCGTTTCCTCTTTATTTAAAATCATTAAAAAAGATATTTGATGAAATCCTAGACAGTACGGATGATTCTTACGAATAAATTCCTTTAAACGATAATATTTGCCCTCAATTCATTAATGCCAAAAACCCTATTCATTAGCTTGATTAGGGTTTTTATTTATGTCGTATGTCTTAAAAAAATTGTTATAATATTCTGCAAAATCACAAAAAGTAAATAAATTATCACAATTTAACAGAAATTCTAAAAGGTTAACATATTTTTTTTGATATATTTGGCTCCAATCAAAAACAAATCATCAAAACCACAAAATCCTTTGAAAAATCATCAAAAAAAGGCTTTTTATCTACTGATATTAAGCACATTACTCACGACCTCTTATTCCTATTGTCAGTCCAATGACCAATCATCATTGTATGATTATTTTGACAATGCCGTTGGAAAAGACAACTTAAATATTAATAACGGAGTTTTGCACAGTGAGCCGCTTCGTCCAATTGCAAACAAACACAGATATTATCTCGACGAATTCACCGTCGGCGATATAAGCTTTGAAAAAGAAATTTATTCCAACTCTTATCTTAAATATGATATCCTTAAAGACGAGGTAATTTTCAAGCATAAAGAACAAACAGATAACTTAGCTATGAATATTGTTAAGGACAAAGTTGATTTTTTTTACATCAATAATAAAAAATTTGTCAATCTAAGATCTGAAAGCATTGAATTTCCAAATATTGTAAAAGGTATTTACGAAGAAAAATATGTTGGCAATGATGTTTCACTTTTCATTAAATATCATAAAGAAAAAATAGAAGTTTTTCAGACAGATGGAGTCTATTACAATTTTATTGAGAAAATAAATTATCTCTTAAAATACAATGGTTTTTTCTACAAAGCTGACTCACAAAAAGATATAAAAAGAATCTTTCCTTCTATTAAAAAAGAAATTAATAATTACTACAACGCCAATAGAAAGTTAGCACGATTAGATAAAACTCAATACATGGAAAATCTAACGAAACAAATCAATAATTTTTTTTTAAAAAAAAGTTCTAACTAAATGAAAAAAATTACTCTCCTATTCTTTTTATTAGCCTTTCAATACAATATACAATCACAAGTCATTAGTGATAAAGTTTCTGTTGAACTTAAAAACGCTAACATTAAAACTGCAATTCAAAATATTGAACAAACCTCATATTTTAAATTTTACTACGACGAAAAATGGTTAGAATCTGACAGCACTTCTATTACAAAACAGTATAAAGAAGTCCGTATAGCCGAAATACTTGAAGATGTTTTTCAAAACACTAACATTAACTTTTTTGTTGCCGAAAATAAAGTCATATTAACCAATAACAGCATCATATATAATGAGCTGGCAGACGATTACTTTGGAATTCCGCTAGAGAGAGATGAAAACGGATTAGCTCTTGCTCCTGTTTTTTATCAGCAATTTGACTCGGTAAAAAAAACAAATTCTCGTAATCCTAACAAGAACATTAAGGATATTATACTTATTGGTAAAGAAGTAAAAAACCAAAAAAGAAAAGCTATATTCTTTCAGGATACGTTAGGGGCGGTAAAAATAAAGGCGGAATTGCAAACATTGTAGTAAAAATTCCAAATACCGAATTTTCGACTATTACGGATAACGACGGACATTATAAACTGCAAGTGCCGCCAGGTATCAGCACAGTTGAAACAGAAACTTTTGCTTACGATAAAGTGTCTAAAAAAATAATGGTTTACAATGACGGTACCCTTAATTTTATGGTTGTTGACAACGTAAATCAGCTCGACGAAGTTTTAATTAATACCAATAAAAGTAAAAATGCAAAAGCGGCAATTACAGGAGTTACAACTATTGATGCTGAAGGAATTAAAAATGTTCCATTAGTTCTTGGCGAACGTGACATCCTAAAAGTAGCATTGACACTGCCGGGAATCAAAACATCTGGAGAAGGTTCTTCTGGATATAATGTAAGAGGAGGAAAAGAAGATCAAAATCTATTTTTATTAGATAATGCCGTTTTATATAATCCATCTCACTTTTTCGGCTTCTTTACAGCATTAAATCCTTACACAACAAAAAAAGTAGATATTTATAAGGGAAGTATTCCTGCTGAGTTTGGAGGCAGACTATCATCTGTTTTTGACATAACCTCAAAAACTGGAAATTTCAATAAATTTGAAGGTGAAGCTGGAATTGGTCCTGCAACAAGCAATGTAATGATTTCTACACCAGTTGTAAAAGGCAAATCAAGCCTTGTTGCTGGAGGAAGAGCCAGTTATTCTAACTGGATTCTAAAAAGTCTAGATGATGAAAAATTAAAAAATAGTCAGGCATCATTCTATGACTTCATTTTGAAATACAATCATAAAATAAACGCCAATAATGACATAGAGGCTACAGCTTATTACAGCCACGATAAATTTAGTGTTTCATCAGACTCTCTGTACAAATACAGCAATCGACTAGCAACTTTAAAATGGAATCACACTTTTAACGAGAAAAACAAAGGTTCACTTCTCTTTACCAATAGTGAGTATCGCTTTAATATAGATTATCAGCCTGACGGTGTAAATGCTTTTGATTTTGGCTATAAAATTAATGATACGCAGGCCGCTTTAAAAATGATTTACTTATACAGCGAAAAGCATAAAATTAGTTACGGAATTTCAACTAAACTTTACGGCATTAATCCTGGATATTTAAACCCTAAAAATCCTGAATCTATCCTAGTTCCTATTGAAATAGACAAAGAAAGAGGTTTAGAATCTGCTATTTATGTTGGTGATAATTTTAAAGTTACAGATAAATTCTTAGTCGATTTTGGTTTAAGATACTCGTCATTTGCTGCATTAGGAAAATCTACTCAAAGGGTTTATGACGAAAATCTTCCTATAAGTGATGCTACTGTAGTGGAAACTAAAACATTTGGCAATAACGAAGTAATTAAAAGATATGGCGGATTTGAACCTAGAGTTGCTGCACGCTATTTTATAACAGACGATTTTTCTGTTAGAGCCAGTTATGACAAAACGTATCAATACATCCATCTTTTATCAAACAATACTACACAATCTCCAACAGATATTTGGAAGCTTTCAGATTTAAATGTAAAGCCAGAAAGTGCTCAGCAATTTTCGCTAGGTCTTTATAAGAATCTAAAAAATGACGAGTTAGAATTAAGTGTAGAAGGTTACTTTAAGAAATCAAGAAACATATTAGACTATAAAGTAGGTGCTGATTTGTTATTAAATCATAATATAGAAACCGAACTTCTTCAAGGAGATGGTAAAGCCTATGGAATCGAAGTATTATTAAAAAAACAAGTAGGAAGACTTAACGGATGGCTTGGATATACATACTCTAGATCATTAATTAGACTAAATTCTCAATTTAATGAAGAGAAAGTAAATGACGGTAAATTCTTCGCATCTAATTTTGACAAACCTCATGATTTTAGTGCGGTTTTAAACTATAGAATCACAAAACGTTATAGTTTTTCAAGTAACTTCATCTATCAAACCGGAAGACCAATAACGTATCCTGTTGGAAAGTATGATTACGGAAATGCACAATATACCGTTTACAGCGATCGTAATAAATTTAGAATTCCAGATTATTACAGATTAGATGTAGGTTTAAACATTGAAGGAAATCATAAAATAAAAAAATTAACCCATAGCTTCTGGAACATCTCAGTTTATAATGTTTTAGGCAGAAACAACCCTTATTCAGTATTTTTTGTAACGGATAAAGGACAAATTAAAGCCTATAAAACTTCAATATTCTCTGTTCCAATTCCTAGTATTACTTATAATTTCAAATTTTAATAATTATGAAATATTTTAAAATAAAAATCTCCGTTTTTCTTCTTCTATCGCTTGCCATAACAAGCTGTACAGAACAATATGCTTTTAAAACTACCGATTTTGAAAGCGCACTAGTTGTTGAAGGAACAATCACAAACGAACTTAAAAATCAAACTATAAGAGTTTCTCAAGTTTATCAATTAGAAGAAACCGGCCCTAGATTTGAGAAAGGAGCTAATGTTTTTATCACAGATGATAAAGGCAATGAATATCAGTTCAAAGAAAATGACAGTCTCTATGTTTCGCTTACACCGTTTAAAGCAATGCCTGGAACAAAGTACAAACTAAACATTAAAACAAGGGAAGGAAAAAATTACACTTCGGATGAACAGCTTCTAACTACAGAAACTAAAATTGACAATATGACTGCAACTGTCGAAACTGTTGATGGACAGCGTGGAGTTCAAATAAATGTAAATAGTTACGATCCTGCCAATACTTCAAAATACTATAGATATGAATATACTGAAACGTACAAAATCATAGCACCTATGTGGTATTATCAAGAAGCAAACATTAACGTAATCCCAGGAACTCCTACTACTCCAGAAAGAGAAGTCATTGTAGTAACCAATAGAGTCAAAGAAGCTAAAACATGTTATTCTTCTAAAACTTCTGATGCTATTCTTCTTAATAACACCAGCACCTCAAGCGAAGATCGTGTACACTATCCTGTTCGTTTTATCAGCGATCAAAATTATATCATCTCACATCGTTATAGCATCTTCGTAAAACAGTATGTTCAAAGTTTAGCAGCTTATACTTTTTATAAAACATTGAGAGAATTATCTACATCTGAAAGTATTCTTTCGCCTAAACAGCCTGGATTCTTTTACGGTAATATGAAATCTGTAGAAAATCCTAATGAGAAAGTAATTGGATTTTTTGAAGTTTCGGCCGTTTCTTCGGATCGAATTTACTTCAACTATAAAGATTTATTTCCGAATGATAACTTACCTCCTTACTATATAGAAGATTGTGATCTAAAAGAATACATCGATTGTCCAGGAGACCTTCCTTGTACAGGCCAAATATTACGTTCCTCCCTTCGAAGCAAAGGCAGAACTCTGTTTTCATGGGATCATGAAAGTAAATACTTTTTGGTAAAAGCACCTTGTGGTGACTGTACTACTTTTTCATCTAACATGGTTCCAACTTTTTGGATAGAATAATTCTTTTTTATCATCTATGGAACAACTATTAATCTATAACCAGACATACATTTTGGAAAGAATTAAACAATTATTGGTTTTAACACTTTTGATTGCAAACAGCTTATTTGTCTCTGCGCAGCAAAACAAAAATAATATAGTAACCAAATCATCACAAGAAACTATTTTTCTTCATTCGAACACAACAACTTTTTTAACCGGAGAAACTTTGTTCTACAAATTATATTGTTTGAACCCTATCAATAACAAACCAAGTTTAATAAGCAAAATAGCTTATATTGAACTTGTTGATAATGAAAAACAATCATTTCAAAAAAACAAAGTTTATCTTGACAAAGGAATTGGAACAGGGGATTATTTTATACCAACAACATTAAAAACAGGAAATTATAAGTTAATTGCCTATACAAAATGGATGTTAAACAATCCGAAATCTCAAACATATGAAATAGATTTATTCATCATAAATCCATTTCAAACTCAAGAGCCTAATGCTAATGTAACTTTTGATAATACACTAAAGAACAGTGTTTCATCAACTAATATCTCAACAGATTCAAATCTTGATAATGAAAAAAGAATCGATTTTGAACTAGATAAAAACAGTTATTACACAAGAGATAAAGCGAGTATTAAAGTAAAATCACTTACTGAAATAACCCAAAAAGGAAATTACTCTATTTCTGTTCGAAAGAAAGATCAAATTCCTGCTTTAAAACAAACAACTCCACAAGAGTTTGTAAAAAAAACAGCTCAAAATTACAGCGATTATTCTCCTAGTTCGTTTTTATTTATTCCAGAACTTCGAGCAGAATTAATTACTGGTTCAATTGTATCAAAAACCAATCAAGATTTAAATAATAAATCATTGTCAATTTCGCTTCCTGGAAAAGAATATGTTTTAAAAATAGTTAAAACAAACTCTCAGGGGAAATTCACGTTTTTATTAGATCAATTTCCAAATTTCTCAAATGCGATTATTCAGGTTCTCGATGAAAACCCTTCAGATTTCACCGTGCTTTTAGATCCATTACCAAAACTTGATACTTCAGGACTGCAATTTTCATCAAAACTCAATCTAACAGAAGATCTTAAAAAAGATATTGAAGAGCGCTCTACTGCAAGTCAGATTCAAAACGCCTATTATCAAACGAAAAAAGACAGCTTGATACAAGAAGCAGTTATCAGTCCGTTTTTTAACAGCATCGAAAAAACATATGTTCTTGACGACTATACTCGCTTCCCAACCCTAAAGGAGAATGTTGTAGAAATCATATTAGAACTTTATTACAGACGTGTTAACGATAAAAATCAATTGTTTGTACGAAATGGTCATAAAGATCTAACTGCTTACGGACCGCCTTTAATTATCGTTGATGGACTTCTTATACAAGATTCAAGTGATTTATTTGATTATAATATGGGAAATGTAGACAAAGTAAGCCTTATTAATGAACCTTATGCTTATGGTCCAAAATTATATGGAGGCTTAATAAGTTTTGAAACCAAAAACAGTGACTTTGCTATAAATTTTGTCAAAAAATACATGAAGCCAACTGAAGTTCAAAGACCAAATCCTGCAAAAATTTATTATAACCCTGATTATAATGCGGGAAATAATCTAAAACGAATTCCAGATTATAGATACCAATTGCTTTGGGAGCCAACTTTATCTTTAGACGAAAAAGAAGAAACTTTATCTTTCTACACTTCAGACCTTAAAGGCGACTTTGAAGTTGTTTTAGAAGGTTTTACAGACGAAGGAAAGCCCGTATATATTACAAAAAACATTACAGTAAAATAAATATCAAAATCGGTTCAATTCTTGAACCGATTTTTTTTTGACCTAGTTACTAAAAAAAAATAAAATTATTTTCATTTAATTGTAACCTTTTTGCATCTTCTCACGTATAACCATTTGTACACTTAAAAATTGAGGACACAAATAACATGAGACAACTTAAAATCACCAAGCAGGTAACCAATCGTGAAACTGCATCGTTAGATAAATATCTACAAGAAATCGGAAAAGTTGACCTAATTACCGCTGATGAAGAGGTAGAATTAGCACAAAGAATTAAAGCAGGTGATCAAAGAGCATTAGAAAAATTAACAAAAGCCAACCTGCGTTTCGTTGTATCGGTTGCTAAACAATATCAAAATCAAGGATTAACTCTTCCTGATTTAATTAATGAAGGAAACTTAGGTCTTATTAAAGCGGCTCAACGTTTTGATGAAACTCGTGGTTTTAAATTTATATCTTACGCTGTATGGTGGATTCGTCAATCGATTCTTCAAGCATTGGCAGAACAATCTCGTATCGTTCGTTTACCATTAAATAAAATTGGTTCTATCAATAAAATCAACAAAATGTATGCGTTATTAGAGCAATCTAACGAGCGTCCGCCTTCTGCTGAAGAAATTGCAAAAGAACTTGACATGACAGTAAATGACGTAAAAGAGTCTATGAAAAACTCTGGTCGTCACTTATCAATGGATGCACCTCTTGTTGAAGGTGAAGATTCTAATCTTTACGACGTTTTACGTTCTGGAGAATCTCCAAACCCTGACAGAGAATTAATTCACGAATCATTACGTACTGAAATTGAGCGTTCATTAGAAACATTAACTCCAAGAGAAGCTGATGTTGTTCGTTTGTATTTTGGTCTTGGCGATCAACACCCAATGACTTTAGAAGAAATTGGAGAAACTTTCGACCTAACTCGTGAGCGTGTTCGTCAGATTAAAGAAAAAGCAATCCGTAGATTAAAACATACTTCAAGAAGTAAAATTCTTAAAACTTATCTTGGGTAATCACCCAAAACTCCAATATATAAATAATTCCAAATTCCAAAAATTATTGGAGTTTGGAATTTGTTTCAAAATTTCGTATATTGGTATTAAAGCAAACAACAGTTTGATTGACTGTTCGTTTTTTGATTGATGATTGAAACTCCGGCTGATTACCGGAGTTTTTTATTTTACTTGTTTTTAAGCTCAACGTTCGCAAGGTTTTAGCCACAAATTTCACAGATTAAAATGATTAAAAATCTTCTTGCTGATTTAGCAGATTCATTTTGCTGAATTTATTGCGAATAATTTAATCAGATCTGCTAAATCTGCGTGAAAAAAAACTTAGTGCACCGTGCGTAATTCTTTGCGCTCTTTGCGGTTAAAAAAATTATCTTTGCAAAAAAACAACACACTACAATGAAAAATACACTTATTGCTCCTTCTGTCCTTGCAGCGGATTTTGCTAATCTACAACGTGATATCGAAATGATAAACAACAGCCAAGCAGATTGGTTTCATATTGATATTATGGATGGCGTTTTTGTTCCAAATATTTCTTTTGGAATGCCTGTTTTAGAAGCCATTTCAAAACACGCAAAAAAAACAATCGATGTGCATTTAATGATTATTGATCCAGATCGTTACATTAAAACTTTTGCTGATTTAGGAGCTAATATTCTAAGCGTGCATTACGAAGCCTGTACACATTTACACAGAACACTTCAAGCAATTAAAGCAGAAGGAATGAAAGCAGGAGTTGCCATCAATCCGCATACTAATATTGATTTACTAGAAGATGTAATTAACGATATTGACTTAGTTTGCATCATGAGTGTTAATCCTGGTTTTGGAGGTCAATCGTTTATCGAAAACACGTATGATAAAGTAAGAAAGCTTAAAGCTTTAATTACACGCAAAAATGCTTCGACAATTATTGAAATTGACGGCGGTGTAACGAACAAAAATGCAAAACAATTAGTAGAGGCAGGCGCAGATGTTTTAGTAGCAGGAAGCTTTGTTTTTAAAGCCGAAAATCCAACTCAGACAATTGCCGATTTAAAAGTCCTTACTACTTTTTAAATTTCAAAACAAAAAAGAAAAGTCCAAAATAATTTTGGACTTTCTTTTTTTTTACTTCGATACCTACTTAGGATCAACCCAATAAGGATTTGCTTTAAGTTTTTCTACAACATACTGAATCACTTTCTGAGCTTTCAAACTATTTCCAGAGTTATCTAATGGCGGCGAAATAACAGCTATTCCAAATTTACCAGGACACACTGCTAACATCCCTCCTCCAACGCCGCTCTTTGCCGGAAGCCCAGAATTAAATAACCAAATTCCAGAATTATCATAAAGACCCGCAGTTGCCATTACAGGTAAGGTATACATCACGGTCGCTTGGCTAACCACCTTATTCTTTGTAATAGGATTAACACCTCCATTTGACAATGTGGCTGCCATTGTTGCAAGATCCTTTACATTTACATTCAATGCACATTGTTTCGTATAAATATCTGTTGCTTGTACTGGATCAAAATATATTCTGTTATAAGCCAATAACAAATGTGCAATAGCTTGATTTCGTAAATTATCACCAGCCTCACTTATATAAACAGGACGATTTATAGAGAGTTGCCTTCCTGCAAAATCACTCTGAATTTTCTGAATTTCTTTCCATTTTGCTATAGAATCATTACCTCTAATAAGACTTGTGGCCGCAATAGCTCCAGGATTTACAAGAGGATTAATTTTCTGCCCTTTATTCATTTCTACCGCAACAATAGAATTAAATGGCAGCCCAGTCGCATTTACACCTATTTTGTCTTCCAAAAACTGAGGTCCTTCTTGTTCAATTACTTTTGCCATAGTAAATACTTTCGATATACTTTGAATTGAAACCATTGAGGTTATATCACCTTTTGTGTATACCGCTCCGTCTGCAGTAACAAGTGCAATACCAAAAATATTGGGATCTACATTGGCCAGCTCTTTAATATAGTCTGCATTTTTTCCTTCTTTTAAATCTTTAAATTTATTAAAGGCTTCATTAAGTGTATTTTCTATATTTTTTTTATTCAATAATGTTTGGCTATAGCCTTGGTTTATGATAAAAACGATCATTAAACCAACAAAAATCATTTGCTTCTTCATTCTAAAAAATTGCATTCTTATTTGTATTCTATATTAATTTATAACAGGACATTATTTAATTAAAAATCCTTACTGCTTTTTAAGTTTTTCAAATTCGGAAAAAAGTCAATGCCAGTCATTTTTTCTAAAGTTTCAATAGGAACTTCAAAATCATAAATTGACTTATCACTGTCTTCATTAGGAACCAAAAAAGCAATCGCTTTATGTTCTTTCCCTGATTTAGCTAAGACAATTTTATAAAAATATTTAGGAACAGAAACTTTCTCTGTTCCTATTTTTTTATCCGAATCTTTCAAAATTCCGCCAGTGACCACATAAATATCATTGTATTTTCCTGCCCAGTAACGTGTCTTTTGCTCTAGTCTATTCCAAATTCCACTATTGAAATCATGTTTTTGAGGAGAAATATTCGATGTATAAAAAGTATCATTATAAGCTTCTTCACTAAATTCCATATCTCCTGCCGGGCAAAGATGACCTTTGTCGTAACCTGATTTTTTATAATTTCTCCAGTCTGCAGAACCGGTAGTAACTTTTGGATCTTCTATAAAATAAGGGCGTTTATAATCTGCATTTTTCAAATACTCTTTTTTTAATTCATACGCGACCCACTCTGCCTGCTCAAATTTTTCATTATAAGATAACGTATAATATTTATGCTTTACAATTTGACTGGTTGTCGATGTTGGCAAATAAACTGCCGTATACAAAGAATCAGTTACATTTTGAACTGGAACAAAAGAAGTTTGTTTCAGAACCGTTTCCTTTTCGTCAATATTTTCCTTTTTACACCCAAATAATGTAATCCCCAATAAACCTAAAATAATATAATTCTTCATTGTAGTGCAGTCGTTATTTTTGAAATAAACTTACAAAAAACGCTCCATAAATATTTAAATCTATGGAGCGTTTTTTTAATAACAAATTAATTCTATCGAGAACTAAGATTTTACCAATTTATCCTTTTTCATCTTTGGAGAAACTGTATTTTTTACATAACCCTTTGGTGATTGCAAATCATCTAAAACATTCAAAGCTTCTTCAACATAAACATCTTTAGACAAAGCTTGATGCCAAACATCTCTTTTCTCTTTCAAAGTTGCATCAGTGCTCATTTCAGCTTCTTCATAAGGCAATGATTTGAAAACTAAGTTGTTTTTATAATCAGAAATTGGTTTGTATTTTTTTCCTTCATTTTCAACTTGTTCTTGAGTTTCTTTAAAACTCTTAATATTCAAGCTGTACGTGTTCTCTTTATTTTTAACATCAATCCATTTCGCATTATCTTCAATCAATTTAAATTGAGGACTTTGTGAAATTCTGTTTTTGCTATTCTGAATTGCTTTAGTAAAGTTCTCATTAGAAGTCCAAGTGCTGTAATCCGCTGGATCTATTTTATCCCATGGCATAGCATTGTCAATATCACGTTCTCCCATTTTCAGGTAAGCATAACGATCTGGCATAACAACATCACTGTGAACGCCTTCTAACTGTGTAGAACCTCCGTTAATTCTATAGAATTTTTGACCTGTAATTTTCAACGCTCCTAAGTCTCCGTAATTTGCGTTACGAACAAACTGATTCAAATCAAGTACATTTTGAACTGTTCCTTTACCATAAGTTTGTTTACTTCCGATGATAACACCACGTTTGTAATCTTGAATTGCCGCAGCCAAAATTTCAGAAGCCGATGCAGAGAAACTGTTTACCATAATTACTAATGGTCCGTCCCACTCTATTTTTTTATCTTTATCGTATAAAACTTCTTTCTTTTTTCCTGCAGATTTTACCTGAACAATTGGTCCTTCTTCAATAAATAAACCAGCAATATCAACAACTGTAGAAAGAGATCCACCGCCATCATCACGAACGTCAAGAACGATTCCGTTTATGTTCTCTTTTTTCAATCTTTCTACTTCAAGAGCAATATCTTTTCCTGCATCACGACCGTCTTTGTTTTCAAAATCGATATAAAATTTAGGAAGATAAATAACCCCGTATTTTAGTCCGTCTTTTTCAACAATACTAGATTTTGCATACGTTTCTTCGATTTCGACAACATCTCTAATAATCGAAATAACTTTAATACTTCCGTCTACTTTTTTAACTGTTAGTTTTACTTCAGTTCCTTTGTGTCCTTTAATTTTTTTCACAACATCATCAAGACGCATTCCAACCACATCTACCGGCTCTTCATTTCCTTGAGCAACTTTCAAGATCAAATCTCCTGCTTCAAGTTGTTTTCCTTTCCAAGCTGGTCCGCCCGAAATTAATTCATCGATTTGTGTAAAATCATTTTTCTTAGTTAATCTTGCTCCAATTCCTTCTAATTTCCCGCTAATATTTACATCAAAACGATCTTTTTCTTCTGGTGCAAAATAACTTGTATGCGGATCAAAACGAGCCATAATTGAATTCAAATACACTGAAAACCAATAATCTTTATTCAAATCTTTAATAACACTAAAGTTATCATCTAAAGATTTTAATGAGCTGTCACGAGTTTCTTTCTCTAAAGCGTCAAATGTTTTTTCTTTGTAAGCTGGATCTTTTTTCTTTTTTCCTCTTCAATTTTCTGTTTTGTAACAAGCGATGAAAGTGTAGATAACTTAATTTGTTTTCTCCATCTTTCATTGATCTCTGTTAAGTTTTTTGCATAAGGAAGATGCTCATAATCTGAATTAAAAGTCTCGTCAGTGTTATAATTAAATGGCTGCGCTAAAATCGTTTTGTAACGTTTTTTGCTCTCTTCCATTCTTTTCATCAGCCTTGTGTACGTCAAATTAAAAAACGTCAAATCTTTATTCAAAAACTGATCGTCAAGCATTAATTCATACTGCTTAAACTCATCAATATCTGATTGAAGAAAAAACCTTTTAGAAGGATCTAATGCTTCGATATAATCTTTAAAAATACCTTTAGAAAATTCGTCATTTATTTCAGCCGGGCTGTAATGTCCTTTTTCAATAACAAACGCTAGTAATTCTAGAAGTGTTTTATCTCTATTTGGATCCGGATCGCCAGATTTGTCTGCATTTATTTTAAAAGCAAACAAGGTCAGAGACAAGCATAATACGGCTATAAGGATTTTATAATTTCTTTTCATAAACTTAATAATAGCATTCATCAAATTTTTTAATCTAAGTTACGGTAAAAACTATGCCAACATGCCAAGTTCACTATAATTTTTTGTTAAAGATATAAAAATGTTTGATGTGCAAAAGTCTTCCCGAATTTAGTTTACAATTTTTATTTATTTGTTAGTATTCTACCAAAATCTGTTACTACATTTGTTTTAATAAGCTTTAATTTTGATAAATTAAAAATACAAATCACAGCATGAGTACTCAAAAACCTTTAATATTAGTAACAAACGACGACGGAATTCTTGCTCCAGGAATAAGGGCTTTGATAAGTGTTATGGAAACAATTGGCGATGTTGTTGTTGTTGCTCCAGATAAACCACAGAGCGCCATGGGACACGCTATTACTATAAATAACACTTTGTTTTTAGACAAAATTTCTAAAGATGAAGATACAATTACAGAATACAGCTGTTCTGGAACGCCTGTTGATTGTGTAAAACTAGCGGTAAACGAAATTTTAAAAAGAAAACCAGATTTATGCGTTTCAGGAATCAATCACGGATCTAACTCGTCTATTAATGTGATTTATTCTGGAACTATGAGCGCAGCTGTTGAAGCTGGAATTGAAGGGATTCAAGCAATTGGTTTTTCTCTTTTGGATTTTGACTGGAATGCCGATTTCGAACCTGTTAAAGCTTTTGTGAAGAAAATAACTTTAGAAACTCTGGCTAACAAACTGCCAGAAGGTGTGGTTTTAAATGTAAATTTTCCAAAACTAAGTCAAAAAGAAATTAAGGGAATAAAAATCTGTCGTCAGGCAAAAGCTTTCTATTCTCAAAAATTTGACAAAAGACAAACTCCTTTTGGAAAAGATTATTACTGGCTTACGGGTAAATTTGTAAATGAAGATAAAGGCGAAGATACAGATGAATGGGCGCTGGAAAATGGATATATTTCGGTTGTTCCGGTACAATTTGACTTAACCGCTCATCATTCGATGCAGCAGCTTAATACTTGGAATTTAAATGAGTAAAAAAGATATTATAATTGGATTTATTATCGGAATCTTGACTTCTATTCTTGGAAGTCTTTTATTCATTAAAACCTTTACATCACTTGATCTTTCGACAGGAATTCAAACTATTAAACAGCAAGGTTATTTAGGAAAAGTAATTACGATTGGCACCACTTTAGATCTTGCGGTTTTTCTAATTCTTTTAAACAGAAACAAAGAAATGATGGCAAGAGGTGTAATTTTGGCGGTGATTGTTTTAGCAATTTCAACTCTAATTATTTAAAAACCTATCTTTGCGCAGCAATAAAAATTGGTCAACATGAAATACTACATAATAGCTGGTGAAGCTTCTGGAGATTTACACGGTTCAAATTTAATGAAAGCATTGTATGAGGAAGATCCTCAAGCTGACATTAGATTTTGGGGTGGTGATTTAATGCAAAAGGCCGGCGGAACATTAGTAAAACATTATCGCGAATTAGCTTTTATGGGATTTGTTGAAGTTATTTTTAACCTAAAAACCATATTAAATAATATTAAAATCTGTAAAAAAGACATTACTGAATTTCAGCCTGATGTTTTAATTTTTATCGATTATCCGGGTTTTAATATGCGTATTGCAAAATGGGCTAAAGCACTTAATTACAAAACACATTATTACATTTCTCCTCAAATTTGGGCTTGGAAAGAAAACCGTATCAATGCTATAAAACATGATATTGATAAAATGTTTGTGATTTTACCTTTTGAAAAAAGTTTTTACGAGGACAAACATCATTTTCCTGTTGATTTTGTAGGACATCCATTGATTGACGCCATTCAGAATCAACCTTCTTTTAATGAAATTGCTTTTAGAACAGAAAATAATTTGGGTGAAAAACCAATTATTGCCGTTTTACCAGGAAGCCGTAAACAAGAGATAACAAAAATGCTGAGTGTAATGCTGAGTGTTGTTGACGATTTTCAAGATTATGAATTTGTTATTGCTGGTGCACCGAGTCAGGATTTTGAGTTTTACCAACAGTTTATAAAGAATAAAAACATAGCATTTGTTTCAAATAAAACATATGATTTATTACGTTCCTCTACAGCTGCTTTAGTAACTTCGGGAACTGCTACTTTAGAAACAGCTCTTTTTAAAGTTCCAGAAGTGGTTTGTTACAAAGGAAGTTCTATCTCTTACCAAATTGCAAAACGCATTATTACTTTAAAATACATTTCTCTTGTTAATTTAATTATGGATCAAGAGGTTGTAACTGAATTAATTCAAAGCGAATGCAATACAAAACGCATAAAAGAAGAATTAAACAAATTACTAGAACCTTCTTATCGTACCAAATTGCTTAAAAACTATGATATTTTAGAAGAAAAACTTGGCGGAGTTGGTGCCAGTAAAAAAACAGCTAAACTTATTGTTGCGGATTTAAAAGCTTAAATTTTTTATTTTGAAAAAAATACTCCTTTTCCTTCTTTTAACTGTGCTGCTTGCTTCTTGTAAATCAGCCTCTACTGCTGTAAGCAAAAAAGAATCGAAACGAGAAAATAGATACGTTGTAAATAATTTGATTGAAACAGCAACGGATAATATTGGTGTTAAATACAAAGCTGGAGGAACAACAAAAAGCGGTTTTGACTGCTCTGGATTAGTTTTTACTACATTCGAATCTGAACATATAAAGCTTCCAAGAAGTTCTTTTGAGCAGGCTAAAATTGGAATAGTCATAAAATTTAATGATGCTCAAAAAGGCGATTTAATATTTTTTAAAACCAACAGAAGCAGGCAAATTAATCATGTAGGACTAATTGTTGAAGTCAACTCGAATGAAATAAAGTTTGTACATTCTTCCACCTCAAAAGGTGTCATAATTTCGTCTACCAAAGAACCCTATTATCAAAATTCCTTTGCACAAATCAATCGAGTAATAGAGTAATTTTAATTAATTTATATTCTTTTTCTTACATAAATTTAATACTTTTAAACCATGAAAGTATTAGATTTTCCTTTAGTTAAAATTACGTTATGCTTTATTTTAGGCGTAATAATCTCTTATTATTGCCAGCCTTCTATCTCGACCGCTTGTATATTACTTCTTTTTAGCACGCTTCTATTTTGTCTGCTTTATTTTACATCAAAAAACAACAAAAAAACAACCATTTATTTTGGATTAAGCACTTATCTAATTTCATTATCTACAGGAATATGCGTATTGATTTTTCACACTGATTCTTTTGACAAGTCGAATTATACGCACTCAAAAACTGCATTCGAAAAACCACATTTCATAACTTTTATACTTCGCGAAAAACTCAAAAGTAACAATTACAGCGATCGCTACATTGGGCTCATAAAAGAAATTGACAATAACGTTTATTCTGGTAAAATAATAGTAAATATTCAAAAAGACAGCTTGCACAATCCTATGATTATAGGAAACATACTTAGAGTAAAAGCCACTTTACAGCGAACTCCTTCTAATAAAAACCCAAATCAATTCGACTATTCTAAATACCTATCAGACAAACAAATATATGCGCAATTGTATTGCGAAAAATCAGAAATCACAATAAGTAAAACCATCCAAAAAGACATTTGGTATTATTGCGGACGCTTGCATTCGACTATTCTAAAAAATCTTGAAAGTGCTCATTTTAATAAAGATGAAATGAATGTTGCCCTTGCATTAATATTAGGCCAGCAGCAAGAAATTTCCTCAGATATAATTAAAGATTATCAATATTCTGGAGCGACACATGTTCTTTCGGTTTCTGGATTACACGTTGGTTTTATAATGCTGTTTATCTCTTTTATTCTAAAACCAATTCCTAATACTCGCAAAGGTTCTGCTATTAAACTAATTTCAATTTTAATATCATTAGCTGGTTTTGCCATAATTTCTGGCTTATCGCCTTCTGTGCTGCGTTCAGTAGTAATGTTTTCATTTGTAGCAATTGGAAATCATTTGCGTCGAAGCGGAAATATTTATCATACCCTCCTAGTTTCAATTTTACTTA
Organism: Flavobacterium sp. YO12; assembly: GCF_004119495.1. GTDB lineage: Bacteria > Bacteroidota > Bacteroidia > Flavobacteriales > Flavobacteriaceae > Flavobacterium. Next base: position 53,677 of record NZ_NRQU01000022.1, on the reverse strand, counting down.
TATTACTATTTGAACCTTATTTTTTGTTTGATGTTGGTTTTCAATTGAGTTATCTAGCGTTGTTGTTTATTGTTTGGCTTCAACCAGAACTAAAAAAAATATGGACTCCTAAAAACAAAGTATCAATTTATATTTGGGATGCATTAACCGTTTCTTTTGCTGCTCAAATTGGCACTCTGCCTCTATGTCTTTATTATTTTCATCAATTTCCTGGTTTATTTTTTGTAACCAACATTGTTATTCTTCCCATTTTATCTTTTATAATGATTGCTGGAATAATCGTTATGATAATTGCCATTTTTATAAGTCCGCCAATATTTCTTATTGAAATCTTTGAAAAAAAGCATTTATCTTTTAAACCAAACAATTCATTATGTTGCATCGTTTGAATCATTTGTTTTTCAAAATATAAGCTTTAACTCCTATTATCTATTTTCTCTTTATTTTCTAATTATCAGCTGTATTATTTGGTCAAAAAACAGAACTTTTAATCATTTTACCGCATTTGCACTATCTATAATTTTACTGCAGTTGTCTTTAATTTATACTAAAAAAGAAATCGCAGGTCAACATGAATTAATTGTTTACAACGTAAAGAAAAGTACGCTGATAACCACAAGGGCAGGAAAAAATATTACATTTTATGCTGCCGATACTATTTTAAAACCTAATACAAGAAACTTTATTCTTAATTCTTATTTAGTGGGAAATTTTGGGACTTTGAGTGAACCAAAAAAAATCAAAAACACACTATTTTTTAATGGTAAAAAAATTCTCATTATAGACAGCACGGGAATTTACGTTGATAAATTACAACCAGATGTTCTAATCTTAACACAATCTCCAAAAATAAATCTTGATCGAGTTTTAGCACATCTTCATCCCAAAATCATTGTGGCTGATGCTTCTAATTCATACAAAATGCAAAAAACATGGGAGGCAAGCTGTGCTAAAAAAAATATCCCTTTTCATGCTACTGCCGAAAAGGGATTCTACAAATTAAACTAAGAAAACTTAATTAAATTCACTATTCACTTGGGTGCAAAATATTATTAGATTCAGCGATCCATGCTTTTGCACCGCCGGGCTTGTAAGCAATTTTACCTAAAGCACTAAAAGTTGTTTTATTTTTTCTTATTGAAGCTATTGCATAGCAAACTTCAGGAAGATCTTCAACGCCAAAAGCATTTTTAAGTTTAATATTTTGCTCTTTATCTGTAGCTGAAGCTGAAGAATCTGACAGGTCTAGTTTTACCAAAACTACATTATCTCGAGACCACACAGCAAAATCTGGGGTTTTAAAAATCTCATTTTGTAAATTTTCTGGTACACCTGCACCAGTGAATAAAATTAACATTGGTTTTTTTTGTTCATTGCTGATTGCGATGGCATCTGTCATGTTTGTCCGCCAAGCCAGATTTTGCGCCTGCATAAAAAATGAACCTAAAAAAAATAGTAGGATAAGTAATTTTTTAGTCATAGTAGATTGGTTTTTGGTTAGTATAGCGTGACGAAATTAACATAATATTTTAATTATCCAAATTTAATAAACACAAAAAATACATTATATGTTTTTTAACCGATGTTTAAACATCAAACCACTAATTACTGCCTAAATGAAGATCTTTTTCTTATGTATAAAAAAACTCCTTACATTACTGTAAGGAGTTTATATTTATAGCAATCTATTTTCTCTTTTTATGACTTTTTAGGATGAACGATCTCTTCTGCCACAGTTAACCAAGCCGAAGGTCCGCCCGCAACATAACCAGTTTTTCCAAGACCTTTAAAATTAATTTTTCCGTCTTTAGATTCTGCACTAGTAAAAAACACGGTAGGAAATCCTTGAATTCCAAAAGCCTGCTGCAATTCATTATTCTGACTTTTTAACTCAGGCGTTTGAGGAACGCTTCTTGGATAATCAAGTTCTACCAAAACAACATTATCAACTGCCCATTTCTTAAATTCAACCGTTTTCAATACTTCATTCTGCAAACGAATACACCATCCACACCAATCACTGCCGGTAAAGAACATCAACATTGGTTTCTTCTCTTTATTACTTACTGCAATTGCTTCTTTAACATCTGTGTACCACTTTAGCTCTTGAGCTTGAGTTGTAAATGCACCAATCAAAAACAATGTTATTAAGAATATCTTTTTCATGTTCTTTTATTTTTTGACAAATTTAATCAAAAAGTCAATAAAAATTAACTATTTAACTTCTTGCATTAATTTTCTAATTATTGGAGAAATAGCAATCAAAATAACTCCCGCAATTAGCGAATAAATTGCCAATTGATAGTAACCCTCTGTGTAAGACTGTAATTTAGAGACTAAAGTATCTCCAGTATTTGATCTTGAAATCTCAGCTCCTAATTTTCCTGCAGCCAGCTGTCCAAAAGCACTAGCCAAAAACCACAATCCCATCATCATTCCAAACAATCTTTTTGGAGACAATTTTGTAATAATCGACATTCCAATAGGCCCTAAACAAAGCTCACCAATTGTTGTTACTAAATAAGCTAAAGTAAACACGTTTAATGATGCGATACCTTTTGAATCAGCAAAAAATCTGGTAAGATAAAATATATAGAAAGAGGCCGCTAGAAACAAAAATCCGATTCCAAATTTAATTAATGTGTTTGGCTCTATTTTTCGTTTCCCTAACCAAATCCACAATAGCCCAATAATAGGACTTAAAACAACTACAAAAAAGGTATTTGAACTATTATTGACAACATTTGGGTCAATATTAAAAAACAACAATTTATTATTCAAGTTATCTTTTGCAAAAAGCGATAATGAACCACCACTTTGTTCGTAAATCGAATTAAACAAGAAATAGAAAAATACAAATAAGAAAGCTGCAAATAGTTTCTTTTGCATTTTTACATCTCCAAGTTTAAACAATTCATATACAAAATACAAAACCGCAACAATACCAATTGTATACATGAAATAATCTGTATAATCAGTATTTTTTACCATTATAAAAATAAACGGTAAACTTAAAATTGATAAAGCGTATACTGCTATTTCGCGAATTCGTCTTTTACCCGGCTCTAGATTTAATAGTGGAGAATCTCCAATTGGCCCTAAATATTTCTTAGTAAACAAAAATGTTATTAAACCTAAAAACATTACTATTGCGGCTGACAAAAAGCATAATTGCCAAGAATAATATTTTCCTAAATAAACACATAAAGCACCTCCAAAAAGACCTCCTACATTGATTCCGGCATAAAACATTCCGTAACCAGCATCTCTACGTCCGTCACTTTCGTGATACAACTCTCCTACCATTGATGAAACGTTTGGTTTAAAAAAACCTGTTCCAATAATAGAAAATGCAATACCATAGTAAAAGAAATCATGAGGTGAAACAGCGATCAAAAGATTTCCAAGAATCATAACTATTCCTCCAAAAAACAATGATTTTTTAAATCCTAAAACCTTATCAGCAAAAATACCTCCAATAAAAGTAAATGCGTACACAAAAGCCTGAATTGCACCGTATTGTAAACTAGCGTGATCTTCTTTCAAAAAAAGCTGATCTACCATAAAAATAACAAGAACCCCCCGCATTCCGTAAAAGCAAAAACGCTCCCACATTTCAACAAAAAACAAGTACCACAATTGCTTTGGATAATTGCCTTTAAAATTTTGAATTTCCTCTAAAGTAATCTTCTGTTCCATTTATATATTTATAATTAATTGATTCCTCTTTCTTTCATCACCTTGTTAAGCTGTTTTACTAAAGCAAACATCAGCACAGTCGCAAACATCAGCAACGCAAAATTAACCCAAAAAAAGTTGACTTTATTATCATAGGTATCCCACATACTCGCCAAAACACCACTCAACTTATTTCCTATTGAAGTTGATAAAAACCAACCTCCCATCATTAATGAAGTAATATTAACTGGACTTAATTTAGAAACTACAGATAATCCCATAGGGCTTAAAAACAGCTCCCCAATTGTGATGATACCGTAATTTGCCACTAACCACCAAACGCTGACTTTCTCTGTTCCGTTGCCGCCAATTTTTACAGCTGCTATCATAACCAAAACAGACAAGGCCGAAATTAACAATCCAAAAGCAATTTTTGTGGGTGTTGAAGGTTCTTTTTTTCTCGCTCTTAAAAAAGAGAAAAATGCAACAACCAAAGGTGTTAATATGATTACCCAGCCTGGATTAATAGACTGACTTAAGTTTGTAGCCCAAAGATGCACTTTACTACCTTCGGCAGGCAGTTTTTCTGGAGCGACATTTCTAAAATACAATGGATAATTCTCTTCTTTTTGAACAACACCATTTACTTTTTGCAAACGAAACTGGTCATCATAAAGCTCTGTTGTTTCTTTTTTATATTCTACTTCTTTTGCTAATTTGATTTTACCAACAACCTGACCAGCTGTTCCAGTTACTTCTCGATCTGTATAACGATCTGCCCAAGTTGTAAGTGCTGAACCATTAAGTTTAAAAACACCCCAAAATAAAATCACTACGCCAAAAATAGCCAATAAAGCTCCTATTGAACGTTTGTCTTCTGCTTTGGCTCTAACATAAAGTGATCCGTAAAACAAAACGATTGGAATACAAGCAAAAATAAAGGCATCTGTACTGTCTGAACCAAAGATTGCACTATTCAAATTAGTTTCTGATGCAACTCCTTTTATCAACCAGCCTATTGCCCCAAAAACAAATGATGGTAATAAAATAAAAAGGATGATTTTATAAAATGGCATATCGCCTTCCTGCACACCTTTTTTCTGATCGTGTCCTACGTAATGTTTAGTTCCTAATAAAAACACTATTACACCTATAAACATACCAACACCTGCAGCCATAAAAGCCCAATGCCAGCCTAAAAGAATCTGCAAAGCGGCACCAAAGAAATTACAAATAAAAGCCCCAACATTAATTCCCATATAGAAAATATTGTAGCCTTCGTCCTTTTTATCCTTATATTCTTCATTGGTATAAAAACTTCCTAACAATGTAGAAATATTAGGCTTGAAAAAACCGTTCCCAATAATTACCAAAGTCATAGCTATATAAAGTACCGTAATATCATGTACTCCCATTAAGAAGTAACCGATACCCATTAAAATTCCACCAAAAACAATAGACTTTTTATATCCTAAATATCGATCAGCCACTAAGCCGCCAATAAAAGGAGTAAGAAAAACTAATGCGATAAAGGTTCCGTACAAATCAGAAGCCTCTTTCTCGGTCATGGCAAAACCACTCTCTACATCTTTAAGATATAAAGTAAAAATTCCAATCATTAAATAATAACCGAAACGTTCCCACATTTCAGATAAAAACAAATAAGGCAGTGCTTTTGGGTGCTTATTCCACATATTTACAAACTCTTTAAAATTAAAATTACCTACAAGCCTAAACCTATAGGTAATTTTTTATATATTATTACAATTATTTATCTAACACCGTGCATCATTTTCTTTAAAAATGGAGTCAAAGCAAATAATATAATTGCCGCGATTCCAGTAAGAACAACAAACACCATAAAAAACTCGTATAAATTATGGATTTCGAATCCTGCAAAAACAGGATTATGATTCATAATTTGATTTTTATCCAATAATTGTAATTGTTCTGCTGTAGGTACAACTGTTTTATCTAAAACAGCCTGTAAATCTATTCCCAATTCTTTTGCTTTATTGAACTTATCTCCAGTTGCAGGAATCAATGCTCCTAATGTCCCGGCTAACGCATAACCTGCCGCATTTGAAATAAAGAAAACCCCATATAATAATGATGCAAATCGTCTAGGAGCAAGTTTACCAACTAACGAAAGTCCTATAGGCGATAGACATAACTCTGCACATGATTGAATAAAATATAACAAAATCAGCCACTTAATAGCTAGTAGTCCAGTGTTTCCAATATCTTTTACATTATGCGCAATAATAAAATAACTTAATGAAATAATTGCCAAACCTAACGCTTGTTTCATAGGTGAAATAGGCTCTCTATTAGAAGCTCTCAATTTATCCCATAGAATACTAAATGGCACTGCTAATAAAACGATACAAATCCCATTAAATATTTGAACCATAGAAGCTGGCATTTCCCAACCAAACATTATGTTCCTATCGGTTTGATTTGAAGCAATAAATGTTAAAGAAGAACCTGCTTGTTCAAATGCTGCCCAAAAGAAAATAATAAAAAATGAAATAATATAAATTACTAAAATTCTTTGCGTTTCAACTTTAGTAAGAGTCGAATCTAACAAAATTAAAACAGCCAATGAAATTCCAGCGCCATATATAATTGGATATATTATTCCCTTTACAAGAGTCCCAATCTCAAAATTGGTAAATCCAAATTCACCAACTAATAGGTATCTAAAAATAAAAAACAAAACAAAAAATAAAGCAGTAACAAATGCAATGGATTTACCTGCGAATTTAGCTTGATCTAACACCTCTCCTGTAGTGTTATTTCTATTTGGCTTTGTCCCTATTGGACTTCCGTCTGGAGAAATTACATGTTTATCTTTAAGAAAAATAAAAATTATAGTTCCTAAAACCATTGCTATACCAGCCATCAAATAACCCCATTTAAAAACGGTAGGGTCTTGAACTCCATTTACTTTAACATCTGCAATCAATGGAACAAAATATTGACTTAATAATGCCCCAATATTAATTCCCATGTAAAAAATAGTAAATGCTGAATCTAATTTTGTTTTTTCTTGCGGTGGATACAAACTTCCAACCATAGAAGAGATATTAGGCTTAAAAAAACCATTACCAAATATAATAACAAACAAGCCCAACCAAAAAACAGTTTTTGAAAGACCTAAAGTAGTATCATAAATTGTAGCACTATAGAACAAAGAAAATTGCCCTATAGCCATTAATGATCCTCCTAATATAATGCATGCTCGGTTTCCTAAATATTTATCAGCAATAAATCCACCTAAAAGCGGAGTTAAATAACATAGTGCTAAAAAGCCGCCATAAATAATTGAGGCATTTGACTCCCCTAGCATTAAAGCGTTTACCATGAATAACGTTAAAATAGCTCGCATTCCATAAAAATTGAATCGCTCCCACATCTCTGTTCCAAATAATACCCAAAGACCTTTTGGATGCGCAGTTTTTACTTGAGTTTCTCCCATATTATTCATTATTATTTTAAGTTAATATATTTTTAGATTATAAATTTTCTTTGATAAAGTTAGTCATTTTATTATAAAGCTGAATTCTGGTTTTCCCGCCATAAATACCATGGTTTTTGTCAGGATAAATCTGAGAATCAAACTGTTTATTTGCTTGAATTAACGCTTCCATCATTTGCATTGAATTTTGAACATGAACGTTGTCATCAGCAGATCCGTGAATCAATAAAAACTTCCCTTTTAATTTATCAACGTGGTTTATTGGAGAGTTTTGATCGTACCCGCTCGCATTTTCCTGTGGAGTCTGCATGTATCTTTCTGTGTAAACGCTGTCATAAAATCTCCAGTTTGTAACCGGTGCAACAGCAATTGCCATTTTAAACACATCATTTCCTTGAAAAATACAGTTCGAAGCCATAAATCCGCCATAGCTCCATCCGAAGATTCCAATTCTTGAAGCATCAACATAAGGATAAGCTCCAATTACTTTTGCAGCATCTATTTGATCTTCAACTTCGTATTTTCCTAATTCTTTTTGAGTCACTTTTTTGAAATCGGCACCTTTAAAACCAGTTCCTCTACCATCAACACAAGCTACAATGTATCCTTGTTGTGTTAAAGAAGCAAACCAATAATCATCAGAGTTGTTCCAGTCGTTATTTACTTGCTGCGATCCTGGACCAGAATACTGATACATGAAAACAGGATATTTTTTTGAAGCATCAAAATCTTTTGGCTTCATGATCCATGCATTCAATTCGTTTCCTTTAGCTGTTTTTAAAACAAAAAACTCTTTTGCAGGAAGATTATATGCCTTCAATTTATCTGCAAGCGCTTGATTGTTTTCTATTACTTGAATTTCCTTTCCAGCTTTAGCCTCATTTAAAGTATAAGTTGTTGGTTGAGAAGCGCTAGAATAAGTATTAATAAAAAATTGGAAATTAGGACTAAATGTCGCTGCACTTGTTCCAACTTTAGAAGTTAAACGAGTTTTGCTTTTTCCATCTAAACCAGTTCTGTAAACATCTCTATTGATAGAACCATTTTCTGTAGATTGGTAGAAAATAGTTTTTGTTTTTTCGTCGAAACCGTAGTATGAAACTACTTCCCAGTTTCCTTTTGTAACCTGATTTTTAAGTTTTCCAGTTCTATCATAAAGATAGATATGATTGAAACCGTCTTTTTCGCTTGTCCAGATAAAACTATTATCTTTTAGGAATGTTAAGTTATCCGTAACATCTACATAAGCTTTATCTTTTTCATTTAAAACCACTTTTGCGGCAGCAGTCGTTCCGTCAACAAATAACAAATCAAGATTACTTTGATGACGATTTAAAACTTGAGCTGACAAAGTATTATTATCATTTGTCCACTGCAATCTTGCAATATAAAAGTCATTGTAATTTCCTAAATCAACTTTTTTAGAAGTATTTCCCGCAGCATCATAAATATGTAATGAAACTACTGAATTTTTTTCTCCAGCTTTAGGATATTTAAACGTTTCAATCGTTGGATATAAATCTTTGTGAAAAATCGACATCGAAAACTCAGGAACCTGACTTTCGTCAAAACGAATATAAGCTATTTTTTTACTGTCTTTACTCCAATCAAAAGCACGTACGAAAGCAAATTCTTCTTCATAAACCCAGTCAGTAATACCATTTATAATTGCATTTTTCTTTCCATCGGTAGTTACTGCAGTAGATTTTTTTGACGCTAAGTCGTAAACGTATAAATTATTTTCTTTTGCATAAGCAATCTTAGTTCCATCAGGAGAAAAAGTTGGCTCTTGAATTTGAAAATCGACAAGTTTTGTTAGTGATTTAGAAGCAATATCATATAAAAAATAATCTGCTGTAAAAGAGTGACGGAAGATTTTTTTAGAATTGCAGGCAATTAAAATCTTTTTTTCTGAAGCATCGAAAGTATAACTGTCAATTCCGTCTGAAAGTGCTTTATGGTTTTTAGTATCTATTAAGTTTGATACTTTTTTTAGAGTTGCAAAGTCATATAAATCGATCTGCATACTCCTGCTGGCTTGGTCAACATTTAAAACCGTATATTGGTTTGTGTTTTTTAAAGATTGCAATGCATCCATTCCTTTTGCCCGAAATGCCCCGCCGTAGATGTTTTCAACCGTTATCTTTTGCTGCCCAAAAACTGTCGCAACTATTAACAAAAGCACAACAGTAATTTTACTTGTATTCATCAGAATTATTTTAAATATAAAAAGAGCCCAATTTTAGTAAAAAAAATAAACATAATACACATTTTAAGTGTTAAATGTTAAAAAAAATAACGATTGCGTATTTTCAAGTTTGAAATACATTGCAAACAAAACTCTTAAAATAGTATCTTTGCCGCAACAATATTATTTAATATACTGAGAATGAACAACGCTGTTGCCGGATTTTCTAAATTATCCAAAAAGGAAAAAATAAACTGGATTGCAAACGAATATTTTTCAACGCCTGGAGAGGCCTTAAATATTATAAGAAATTACTGGAATTCAGACGAAAAGCTCCAACAATTGCATGACGAATTTATCGAAAACACGATTTCAAATTTATATATTCCACTTGGAGTTGCTCCGAACTTTTTGATAAACGGAAAATACAAAACCATCCCAATGGCAATTGAAGAAAGTTCAGTTGTTGCTGCAGCATCAAAAGCCGCGAAGTTCTGGTCGACACGTGGAGGTTTTAAAACAACAATTATTGATACTGAAAAAATAGGTCAGGTTCATTTTACCTATAATGGAGATGTTGAAAAACTTCAAACTTTCTTTCAAGAAATAAAATCAAAATTCTTCTCTGACACACAAAGCATTACAAAAAATATGCAGCAGCGTGGCGGAGGAATATTAGATATCCAGTTAAAGGACAAAAGAAGTTTACTTGAAAATTATTTTCAACTTCACGCCACTTTCGAAACAAAAGACAGTATGGGCGCAAATTTCATAAACTCTTGTTTAGAACAATTTGCATCAACTTTAAAAGAAGAATTTCAAGATTCTGATTTATTTTCTGATGAAGAAAGTTTGAAAGTAATAATGAGCATTTTATCTAATTATGTTCCAAATTGTATTGTAAGAGCCGAAGTTTCGTGCCCTATTCAAGATCTAGCCGAAAAACACATCCAAAATCCGTTGGAATTTGCAGAACGTTTTGTTCAAGCTGTTCAAATTGCCGAAGTAGAACCTTTTAGAGCAGTCACACACAACAAAGGAATTATGAATGGCGTAGACGCTGTAGTTTTAGCGACTGGAAATGACTTTAGAGCTATTGAAGCAGGAGTTCATGCTTATGCATCAAAAAACGAGCAGTATTCAAGTTTATCGCATGCTAAAATTGAAAACGGAATTTTTACTTTCTGGCTAGAAATACCTTTGGCTTTAGGAACCGTAGGAGGTCTAACTTCGCTGCATCCTTTGGTAAAATTGTGTTTAGAAATTCTTCAAAAACCTTCAGCGAGAGAATTAATGGAAATTACTGCTGTTGCCGGTTTAGCGCAAAATTTCGCTGCATTGCGTTCTTTAACTACAACTGGAATTCAGGAAGGACACATGAAAATGCACCTGAACAACATCATCAATCAATTTGAAGCTACAAGCGAAGAACGTCATTTAATCAAATCACATTTCAAGAAAACTGCCGTTTCTCATAGTGCTGTAGTTGAATTTATTGAAAACTTAAGAAAATAACCGAATTTAAAAATTCCAATATTTCAAGCTTTTAAGCAAATTCCAAATCCTAAAATTGAAATTTGGACTCAAGCGAAAGCGAACAGACGCAGCATTTTAAAATATTGGAATTTACATAATAAAGACAAAGTATGTCAACAACCTTTTACAGCAACGGAAAATTACTCATTTCTGGAGAATACTTAGTTCTAGATGGTGCGGATGCATTTGCACTGCCAACAAAATTTGGTCAAAATTTAGTTGTAGAAAATAGAGATAATAAAATTATTGAATGGAAAAGCTACGACTACGATCAAAAAATTTGGTTTGAAGACACTTTTACATTTGAGGAAATTATAACCAACGCTGATTCAGAAATCGAAACTGTAAGAACAACTTTAATTGATATTCTTCATGAGGCTTTTTTGTTAAACTCAGATTTCATCATGCAATCTAATGGGTACAAAATTAGCACGCATCTTACTTTTCAAAAAAATTGGGGATTAGGAACATCTTCTACCCTAATTAACAACATTGCTCAATGGACAAAAGTTAATGCTTTTACACTGCTTAAAAACAGTTTTGGAGGAAGTGGTTACGATATTGCCTGCGCTCAAAATAATACGCCGATTCTCTACAAAATAGAAAACAACAATGTAGAACCTGTTTCTTTTAAACCTGATTTTACAAAAAACATTTTCTTTGTTTATCTAAATAAAAAACAGAACAGCAAAGCAGCAATACATGCATATAACAGGCATAAAGACCAAAACCTAACTAAAAGCGTTGCTGAAAACAATAAAATCACTAAGGCAATTTTGAACGCTAAGACTTTAAAGGAGTTTGAATATGCATTAGAAAAACACGAAATCCACTTAAGTAATATTCTTGAAATTGAAACTATTAAAGAAGTTGCTTTTCCTGACTTTAATGGCACTATAAAAAGTCTTGGTGCTTGGGGAGGAGATTTTGTAATGGCTGTTTCTGAAGAAAATCCTAAAGCCTATTTTTCATCAAAAGGATACGAAACTATTCTTTCTTATGATGAAATGATTCTACAAGAATAGAGACAATTAACACAAACTAAATCAATTTGCTCTTCACATACTATGTGACGCTTTTTTAGATTCTGTTTTATTCTATTACACTAATTTGCTAAAGAGAGAACTCTCTTTTTGAAACGTTTTTTGATAAAAATCAAAACTATATTCTCTTTCTCCTTTTCCACATTTAAAATACTAGTAAACGAAAAAACCCGAAGTATCCAGTAGAACACTTCGGGTTTTATATTTTTAATTTAATTACTAAATATTAGTAGTTAAATTGTAATCTGTTATCTTCGATTTTAGCATTGTTTTTTAATGCTGGTAAAATTCTTCCTGCATCAGATGCACTTTGAGCTTTTACTTTAGCAATATACTCTGCATGATTTGGAAGAGCCGGAGCTTTAACTGTACTTATGTTTTTCACTACATAAACTCCAGTGTTTCCTTCAATTGGAGCAGAAATTTTATTAGCAGCTAAAGCAAATGCATTACCTACAACTTTAGGCTCTTGTCCAACTCCTCCAGGTAAAACTGGATTCTCTAAAGTAACATTAGCAGCTTGTTGTACAGCTACACCAGCACTTTTAGCGATAGCTTCGATACTTGAACCTGTCATTTTAGCTTTCAACATTTCAGCTTTTTTCTTGTTTTTCAAGATTGGCTCAACATAAGGTCTAGCCATAGTAACAGAAACTAAACCTGATTTGTTTTCGCTTTTGTATTGTGCAATTACGTGACCAATATTAGCTATTTCAAAACGTTTTACATCTCCTGTACTTGTTTCTTTGTCAAATGCCCATCTAATGATGTTTCTTTGATTTCCTAACGGACCAAATGCTTCATCCATTGCTTTTGCAGTAACCGGCGCAGCAACTTTTAAACCTAATTCTTTTGCTGTAGCAGCAAAATCTTTATTAGCAGCATCCATTTCAAATTTCGTTGCTAATGTAAATACTTTATCAGAAGTAACTTCAGATGGCTCAATTTTTTGAGCAATTGTAGCTAAACGAATACCGTCTTGTTTATCTGTAATTTTGATAATATGGAAACCGAATTGAGTTTCTACTAAACCAACTTTTCCAATTCCGTTATTGAATACAAAATCATTGAATGGTTTTACCATTTGACCTTGACCAAAATATCCTAAATCACCACCTTGTTGTGCAGATGAATCATCAGAGCTTGTAAAAGCAAGCATCATAAAACTATCTGGATTAGCTTGAACTTGAGCTAAAATTTCTTCAGCTTTCGCTTTTGCTTCTTCTTTTGTTCTTTTTTCTTTTGGACTTGGAGTTTGAGATCCTTCGTAACCAATTAAAATATGACTAGCTTTTGCATTAACACCAGCTTTAAAACCTAATGATTTAGAAATAGCATAATATCTTCCGTAAACATAAGGACCATAAATAGACCCCGCTGGTAAGCTGAATAATTTATCAGCATCTACTGCTGGAAGATTGTTTTTTGCAACATAAGTAGAATCGTAAGGAACATCAGAATTTGAGTTTACAAATTCAGCAATGTTTGTTGCATTTTTGAAACCTGGCAATGTATCGTTTTTACCAGTTTTTGCATTATACTCAACTCTTCCGTTTAATAAAGCTGTTAATTTAGCTTTAATTTCAGCTTCGTCTTCTTTTGAAGCTTTATCTTCAACTAAAACGTATTGAATTTCACGAGTAGCATCAGCTTTGAATTTTTTCTCGTTTTTCTTCATGTAAGCTACGATTTCATCATCAGAAATTTTCACTTCACTATCTTTTATAGACGAATATAAAGCAGCAGCATAAGCAAAGTTTACTTTGTTTGCTTCCATTTCATATTTCAACTTTCCTTCACTAGCAGTTGTGTAAAGTCCAGATTTTACTAAAGTATTGTAAATTTGAAATTTTGCGTTTAACTCAGCATCTTTTTCTTTTTCAGAAATAAATTGAGCCGCTTCAGGGTTTGCTTTAAAGTAGTCTTTAAATTTTACTACATCAAACATTCCTGCTGCATTCAAAAACATTGGGTTTTTACCAATATTTGGATCTGATTTTAAAACTTCAAGTAAGTGTTTTTCACCAACTCTCAATCCTAATTTATCAAACTGAGTTGATAATAATGCGATTGAAACCTCTTGATCCCAAACTCTATTTGCAGCTTCAGTGGAAGTAATTCCTTGACCACTTTTTTCAACATTACTAACTTTAACTCTAAAGTCTTCAAATGAAATATCTTTTCCATCGATGCTTCCTACATCTTTTGAACTTTGACCAAATGTTCCTCTAGTAAATAGATCTTGTATTATAAATGCAAATAATGCAAGTGCAATAACTCCTATCAATAAAGCGGAACGCTGTCTAATTTTTGCTAAAACTGCCATTTTTAATTATCGTTAATTTTATATTCAGTTTGCGAAAATACAATTATCTAGTTAATAACAATACAACTAGGGTTTTATTTTACACAATTTTTTTCAATTACTAAAAAAATCACTCTTTTATTGTCATTTTGACCAACTCGATTTTCTTGTTTGAAGCTTGTTCTATCACAAAATGATACTTGTCGATTACAATTTCATCTCCTTTTTGAGGGATTTCTTTGGTATGATTTACAATAAAACCTCCTAATGTTCCGTACGAATCTTCTTCGGGAATCATAAGTTTATAGGTTTCGTTTAAATACTCGACATCTAATCTTGTCGAAAACAAATATTTTCCTTCGCCCAATTCCTGCTCAATCAATTCTTCGTCTAAATCGTGCTCATCTTCTATTTCTCCAAAAAGCTCCTCGACAATATCTTCAATAGTAATAATACCAGAAGTCCCGCCATATTCATCAAGAACAACGGCTACATTTTTTCGCTTTTTTATCAAAATATTTAGTGCGTCCTTTATCAATATTGTTTCCGGAACGTACTCCACAGTCATCAAAACTGATTTTATTGTTTTTGGTTTTTTAAACAAATCAAATGAATGAACATAACCTACAATATCATCTAGAGAATTTTGACTTACGACAATTTTCGAGTATCCTGTTTCGATAAACAGCTCTTTTAGATCTTTGATGCTGTCAAACAAATCTATATCGACTATTTCTGTTCTCGGAGTCATAATATCACGTGCTTTTACACCTGAAAATTCTAACGCATTTTGAAAAATTTGGATCTCAGAGTCGACTTCTTCATCATCTTCTACTGAACTCATTTGTTCTGTGATATAATTACCCAGTTCAACTTTACTAAAATACAATTGAACTTGATCTCCTTCTGTTTTAAAAAATTTCCTTAAAACAAAGTCAGAAATCCAGATAAAGAAGGTCGACAAATAATAAAACAATCGATAAAAAAAGTAGGCTGGAACAGCAAAAACTTTAATTAATGTATTGGCATAAATTTGAAAAAAAACTTTTGGAAGAAATTCTGCTGTAATTAAAACTACAAAAGTCGAAATTAAAGTTTGAAGCAAAACTGTTGAAAGAGCCGAAAATTGAAAACCAAAACCAACAATACAGCCAATAATTAAATCTCCCATATAGAAGCCATAAATTACTAATGCTATATTGTTGCCAATAAGCATCGAAGCAATAAACTTTGATGGATTTTCTGTAAGTTTTGTTAGAATTTGCGACAAGAAATTATCTTGTTTTTTCTCAATACCAAGATAAATTTTGTTTGAGGAAATAAAAGCTATTTCCATTCCAGAGAAAAAGGCTGATAGTATTAAACATAATATTATAATACTAATTTCCATTTTTATTGTTTTTTGTTACGATCGTCAAATTTCTTGACAAATCTTCTTCTAAAGAAAAACATAAACACCGCCATTCCGGCAATAATTAAACTCATTGGATAACTTTCGTTTCCTTCGTTTAATTTTGTCACACCGTCATAAATAAAAAAAACGGCAAAAAGGATGTAAACGTATTGTGTATATTTTAAATAACCCATAATTATATTTATTCATTTGATTCAATTTCGCCGCTTATTCGCTGCGAATTAATCACTTTAAAATCTTTACTAAAATCAATTCCCTGCCCATAAGAAACTCCCTTTGCATCTGTAAGTTTGAATTTCCTTTCTGTATAAAACCATTCATTTTTCTGGTCAAAATACAGCTGCTCGGTTTCTAAAACCTGACCTTCTTCAGATGTTATTCGCACTTTTCCCTGTAAATCAATTATACTGGTAAATTTATAGGAAACAGCATAATTTGACTTTATAAAAGTACGCTTTTGTTTCTTATCATATAAAGTAACATCTATTCCTTTTGGAAATTCTGTAAACGGAAAATCAAGGTTAGAATAATCTAACATTTTTGAACTTATCAAAACTCCTGTTATGCGTCCTGAGTCAGTATATTTAATATTTACCGTATCAGCATCACTTGCCGGAACAAACTCTGAGAAGTTAATTTTTTGAACTTCTTTAAAATTGCTTTCGCAGCCAAAAAAAAGTGTTACGACAGCAAATACAACAACAGGAACAATATATTTTTTTGGTAAAATCATTTGCCAAATGTAGTAAATTGTAATGAGCTTAAAAAAACATTAGGTTATGCTTAATTAAATTTACTCTTCACAAACCATTTATCATTAAATGAGAAACTCGCACTGAAGTTAACATAGTTTTCTTGAATCAATCCCGCTGACGTTGTTCCTCTTTTACCAAATTCAACTCCAATATTTACATTTGAAAAATATCCCGGAATTGGAATTCCAGCACCTAAAGTCATCCCAATATCATTTATTGACTCATTATTAACTATTAAACCTAATTTTTCATATTTCAATCCGGCACGGTAAGTAATTCTGCTCAAGTAACTTGTGAATGAAGTATAGTTTGGAATAAAATAACCCCCAACAGCATATTTAGCATATTTTTCGTAACGAACTTTTGGGTTTGCGTTGTAATAATTTGCAAATTCTCCGTTTCCTTGAAAAGCCATTGTAGTACCTACTAACCATTTTCTGGCTTCACCAATACCTGCACCAATAGTTAGCTTGTTTGGCAATTTTAAATCTTCTGCATCTGGATTATAAACATAAGGATCTGGATCACCGCTTACTGTAATTTCTCTAGTATTATTAGATCTTAATGTACTTGCAAATGTGTAATTCAAACTCGTAAACAACGAAACTTTTTTATAAATCTTTGTCTGATACATGGTACCAATATTAAAATTCACACCAGATAATTCAGAAGTATTTAACTCTGTAGTTGAATTTTGCACACCTGATATAGCTTCTACGCTTGTTGTTTTGATGGTTCCGAAATTATACTGCATATCAGCACCAATATTCCAATTTCGTCTAATTTTATACCCTAAACCAAAATAAGCTTTATTTACACCTCCTTTACCGCTAAGCTGAGTACTTGTTGCTCCAGGAGTGGCTGTATTGTCATTTAAAATTTTATATCCAACTGATGATAACGGAACTAAACCAAATGAAGCTCCAAATTTTCCCATTGGAATTCCAATCGCCAAATAATCAAAAGTGGCTCTTTGTGCTTTTGCCGATTCTGTATCTGTTTTTAGAGTAGAAGTTCCAAACGATCCCCCAACTGTAAATGTTGTTTGCAGCAAACTCGCATAACTCGCAGGATTTTCAATATTCAAGTGAATACTATCCTGTTCAACTGCAACTCCTGCCATAGACCTAAATTCCTGAGTTCCTTTAAATCTAGTATCACCAATTCCATAAAAAGAATATGGAGAAGCAGTACCTTGTTGAGCGAATGAAACGAACGATATAAGCAAACAAGCGCTTATTATAATTTTTTTAATCATTGTTGATTTTATATTGAAATGTTTGGTTCAAACTCTCCAAAAGGAAATTTGAATTGGCAAATATGGTATTTTTTAATCGTTTAGCCAAAAATTCTGCATCTCCTCCCGTTAAAATTATTATAAAATTTGAAAAGTTTCGGCGATATTCATCGATAAAACCATCAATCTCATAGACGAAGCCGTTCACAACTCCTGAATGAATCGCCTGCATTGTGGTGTTTCCTATATATTGATCTGGTTCTTCGAAACTCAGCAAAGGCAGTCTGGCTGTATAATTATGCAAAGATTCGTAACGAAGACGAAGTCCTGGAGAAATCGCTCCGCCCAAATAATTATCATTTTCGTCGATGAAATCGTAGGTTATGCAAGTGCCGGCATCAACCACTAATCTGTTTTGTTTAGGAAACTGCAAAGTTGCTCCTGCTGCCAAAATCATCCTATCTATTCCTAAAGTTTTTGGTGTTGCATATTTATTATAGAAAGGAAATTTATCTTCGTGAGTAAAAAAATGAACCTTTAACTGCTTTTCAAAAATCAAAAAGGATTGTTTTTCGACATTGCCTACTGAGGCAACTACTAAATCTGAGCATTTTTGATAGCTACCTAAAATTTTTTTAATTTTTTTTTCGAGCTCATTTTTCTCAAAAACAAAACTCTCCAAAACAGCAGTTCCCTCAAAAACAGCTGCTTTAATTCGAGTATTTCCAACATCAACAGTTAAAATCATATTTCCTTTTTGTTTCTGCGAAGATACGAATTGATTTTTTTTTTAAAATGTTTTGGATAAACGAAAAATGATTCTATCTTTGCACCCGCAATGTGCACAGCACGGTACCTTAGCTCAGATGGTAGAGCAATGGACTGAAAATCCATGTGTCCCTGGTTCGATCCCTGGAGGTACCACGAAACCCACTCAATGAGTGGGTTTTTTGTTTTTAATCCTTTTCTGTTTTTTTTTAAGCAAAAGCACTACAGACATAAAAAACTAAGATTTAAGAATCCTTACGTTTTTTCATTGCCTTTTTTAGCGTTATACTTTTATAATAATTTCGATCCATTATACTAAAAATTTCCTTAATCAAATTGATGTTCGTATCTGACGTTTCTATTTCATATAGATTAGTCATTGGAGAATAATACTGAGCCTTTACTTCATTATTATATCTTACAATCAATACATATAAAGTACTATGACCATGATCTTTTAGACATCGTTGATAGTAACTCTCTTTTTCTAAAATTTCTGAAATAAACTTCATCTTTTTTTTATCCGCTGTAGAAAAATCAACTTTCTTGACAAACTCTTTTGTTCTTATTGAAGCATTAAAGTCTTCATCAAAATCAACTGTGAAAAAATTATTACTTCCGCTTCCTTCTTGCCATCTATAAAGTAAGACTCCATTTTTTATTTTCGCAAAATTTGCAAATTGACTTTTATAAAAGATAGAATCTTTCATAAAATTAAGATACTCCCACTGAAGAGTTTCCGAAGGCGTTAAGACTGCTTGGCATTTCTTTTCATTAGAAACTTTTCTTTCCTGACTTTGGCAAACCGCAAAAATCAAACAGAGAAATAACCCAAAAATCTTCTTCATATAATAAGTATGATAAAAAAAATACACTTCAAATATAAATACATTTCCCTATCTTTAAACTGAACGAAATTACATTAACACTAAATGTCAACAAATAATTATTTTTTGTTAAAAAAGTATTAAGTGAATAAAAAAATATCTTCTATATTCGTAAAACTATAATTTTATCTTTCATTTATTAATAAGATTTCAAAGCAGTTTTATGAGCAAAACTTCTACTAAAGGCATTTGGAAAGTAATTTCTGCCTCTTCCATGGGAACAATGATTGAATGGTATGACTTTTACATTTTCGGAAGTTTAGCCGTTGTAATTTCAACTAAATTTTTCCCAAGCGATAATCCTACTGCAGCATTTTTATCGACTTTAGCCACTTTTGCTGCGGGATTTGTTGTTCGCCCTTTTGGGGCTTTGTTTTTTGGCAGACTTGGTGACATTATTGGTCGAAAAT
Source organism: Flavobacterium sp. YO12 (assembly GCF_004119495.1). Taxonomy (GTDB): domain Bacteria; phylum Bacteroidota; class Bacteroidia; order Flavobacteriales; family Flavobacteriaceae; genus Flavobacterium. Next base: position 33,975 of record NZ_NRQU01000022.1, on the reverse strand, counting down.
ATACTTTCATGGCTACTTTATTATTAATGGGCGGTTCTACCTTTTTAATAGGCTGTATTCCGAGTTATGAAACAATTGGCTTTCTAGCTCCTTTATTAGTTTTAATTTTGCGTTTACTGCAAGGATTAGCACTTGGAGGAGAATATGGCGGCGCAGCTACTTATGTTGCAGAACATGCGCCGGCAAATCAAAAAGGATATTGGACTTCCTGGATTCAAACAACTGCAACTGTTGGTTTGTTCATTTCATTAATGGTAATTCTAGCCACTAAAAATGTACTTTCGAGCGAGGCTTTTGATTCATGGGGATGGCGCGTTCCTTTTTGGGTTTCTATTGCAATGGTTGGTGTTTCTTATTTAATTAGAAAAAACATGGACGAATCTCCCGTTTTTGCTAAAGCTAAAAAAGAAGGAACAACAAGCGCGAATCCGTTAAAAGAAAGTTTTGGGAATCGATACAATTTAAAATTTGTTTTGCTGGCATTATTTGGTGCGACAATGGGACAAGGTGTTGTTTGGTATACTGGGCAGTTCTATGCTATGAGTTTCATGAAAACGGTTATGAACATAGATTCATCACAAGTGGATGGATTATTGGGAATTGCTTTATTAATAGGAACACCATTTTTTATTGTCTTTGGATGGTTGAGTGACAAAGTTGGGAGAAAATACATTATGATGGCGGGAATGCTTTTGGCCATTTTATTCTACAGACCAATTTACAAAATGATGTACAGCACTACCGATGTAAGTTATAAAACCGAAATCACAGAAAAAACAACAGAAAACACCGAAACAACAGCCGAGAACAATACCATAACAACGATTTCTAAAACGTATACAGACGGAACCACTTATATTGAAAAGAAAACTGATTTTGCTGATAAAAAAGAATCTCAAAGCAGTATTTCGATCAATATCAATTCAAGCGACGAATGGACTTTGATTTTTCTGGTTTTCATTCAGGTTTTATTTGTCACTATGGTTTACGGTCCAATTGCTGCCTTTTTAGTTGAAATGTTCCCTACTAAAATTAGATACACTTCGATGTCTCTTCCTTACCATGTAGGAAACGGCATTTTTGGAGGTCTGCTTCCTGCAATTTCAACTTATTTTGTAACTCATTCAAAAGCGGCAGGAAAAAGTGATTTTTATCTCGACGGACTTTGGTATCCAATTATCATTGCTTCTATATGCTTTGTAATTGGAATGATTTATATTGACAACAAAAACAAAACTAACCACCTTTAATAAACCACTATTATGAATGCGATTAAACAAATTTTAGGTGTTTTATGGATTGTACTTTCCATTGCTGCCGCCTATTTCTGTGTGTTTGAATTTGGCTTGCCCAAATTGCTCTCAGACAAACAAGACGATTTGGTCTTTGGCATTATTATTCTTTTTATTCTTACGCCGCTAATTGTTTTAGGTCTTGGCACATTTGGCTACTTTGCTTTAATTGGAGAGTACAACGATAAAAAGAAAGCATAATAATCATCTATAAAAAAAGGGCCTTCTATTACTAGAAAAGCCCTTTTCACTACTAACCAAACCAAAACTTACTATTGTTTTAATTGAGTTCAAACGCATTGTAAAAAATCAACTAAACACTATTTTTTTATAAATTTCATTACCTGAGTTTTCTTATTCTCATCTATTGCTTTTACAATGTACAATCCCGCCTCTAAATCACTTACTTCGTACTGAAAATCTGTTTTCCCGTTTACATTAAAGCTTTTTACTAATTGTCCTGATATATTATAAACCTGCACTTTTGCCGTCGATATGTTTAATGTAAAATAATCTGAAACTGGATTTGGATATAAATTGACTGTTGCTCCTTTTTCGAAATCGGCTATAGCTAAATTCGCAACTTTATTTCCATAAATTCTAAATTCTCCAGCGGGAATATTTATTAAAGCATTAACATCAGAAACATTTATTGTGGTGTTATCCATTAAATTATACCATGTTCCAGTATATTGAAAACCTGTTGGTAGATTTTGCGCTGTCACATCAAAATTCGCCAAAATCAATACGTCTTTTAACTGAGTAGCCGCCAAAGCGCTGTTTGTAATTTTTATGTTGACCGAAAGTGAATTAGCACTTGCAACTGTTGCAGTTCCTAAAAATACAGGCTCCGTTATTTTAAGATTAATTATTTTTGCCCAGTCGTAATAAATTTTATTTCGATTGGTATTTCCTAACCAATTATTTGCCCATTGAGGCTGTGGTTTTGTATCTAATTTACAATCGCCAGAAGCGGCATCTGTATCTGTATTTACTGTACTATTACTGCAGGTAAAAATTGAGCTGTCCCAGCCTAACTCTCCAAAATGCCAAATCATTTTTGGCCCTGGAATCAATAAGGAAATGGCTCCAATTGCAGACATTCTTGATAAGGCTGTGTTTAACGTTTTTACATCATAAGTACCGCCCGAAGCTCCATATTGTAAATTTCTATACATTAAACGTTCTTCATCATGGCTTTCTGCATATCCCATTAATCTGTTTGCTGTAAAACCACGGCTTGAACTTGTCATTCTTGAAATATTACTATTTGATGCATATCCCATTGCCAATTGACTGTATTGATCTGTCATTTTTCCCCACATCATCACGCCTTTACTAACGGGATCATTTACTCTATAATTTGCCCATTCTTTTTCCTCTGTATCAGATCCTAAATGCTCAAAAATTGTATAATGAGTAGGATCTAAACTCCAAGAATAATCGGCATATTTCTTTAGTATATCAACTCTATCCTGCTGATAATTATTAGTACAACTTTCGTCTGATGTTGTACAGGCTTGCGTAAATCCTTTGGTTAAATCCCAACGAAAACCATCAATTTTATATTCTTCGATCCATTGTTTAATGACACGCTCTACATAATATTGTGTTTTTGCAGATTGATGATTAAAATCTTCTCCTACACTAAAAGTATGTTTTGCAACGGTATTAAAATACGGATTTTCAGTCGTAGGCGAACCAAAACCATCTCCATCAGGATCGTTCATCCACATTCTCACCATCGGATTACGTCCAAAGGCATGATTTAAAGCTACATCTAGAATTACAGCAATTCCGTTTTGATGACATAAATCGATAAGTTCTTTTAATTTATCTGAGGTGCCATAGAATTTATCTAAAGCCATATGAAACGAAGTATTATACCCCCAACTTTCATTGCCTTCAAATTCCATTATCGGCATCAATTCTATTGCATTTATTTTAAGCGTTTTAAAATAATCAATCTTATCAATTAAGCTTTGATAGCTTCGAGCGGCGTCAAAATCGCGAACTAACACTTCGTAAACAACTAACTTGTCTTTTTCTGGTTTTGTAAAATTAGTAACCTGCCAATTGTAAGGTGTCTGCCCTGTTTTAAGTACCGTAACTTCAAAACTCTGTCCTTCTGGATAAACGGGCATATTTGGATAAGAAGCTGCAGGAATTGAAGAATCATCATACGGTGACAATACTAAAGTTGAGTAAGGATCAGCCGTTTTTACCATTGAAGGTGAATTGGCTAAAGGAGTTTTATCAACAACCCAATATTGATACGTATTATTTTGTCCTGAAACCAATCCTGTCAATTCTAACCAAAATTTACCTGAAACAGGATCTTTTTTCATGGCATACGCTGATGTGGGCTGCCAGTTGTTAAAACTTCCTGCAACGTAAACAAAATCTTTTAAAGGAGCATCTAATACCAAAGTTGCTTTTGTAACATCAGCATTGTAATTAATTCCATCTGCCAAACCTGCAGGCATAGCTTCAGAAACGGTATTAGGATCAACAATCGCAGTAAATTTTTTAACTAACGTTGTTGATGCCTGAGTAACACTCAATTCATAACTTTGATTGCTCGTAATGTTTGCATGATTAAACGAATAACTAGATGAACTAGAATTAGAATTTATTACTACTCCATTTGATTTTAATGTATAACTCGCTGTTCCATTTGTATTTGTCGCTGCAATATTTAAACTTCCTCCATTTGCAACAACGGTATTACTGTTCTCTACAGGAGAAGTCAATGTTACCTGAAAGGAACCAACCTCAACTAAAATATCTTGTGACTGTTTAGATCCAGTACCATCCTTAGCTTTAACCAGGAAACCAAATTTTCCGATTCCGTTTCTATTAAAATAGGCAGACGGCGTAAATGTTTTTGTATAAGTATCTGTTCCTGCATTATAAGTAAATTTACCAGCTTCGGCCGAAGCGGTCCAAGATCCATTAGAAGGCGAATCTTGTTGATTCGCATCATTTACATCGTAAGACCATGACCAAAGATATAGTGCATTTCCTGTTACTGACCAAGCTGATTCATTTACACTATTTCCATTTATTGTAATTGTAATAGAGGTCGTATCTTCAAAAGTCGGCGGATTTATGGAATAGGTTATAGTTTGCACCTGTCCAAAAATTACCGTAGATAACAATAGAAAAATTAATAGTAAAGTTTTTTTCATATTTGCGGTTAATGGTTAGTTAGATTAAAAAAGGGCTACCTTTTACAGATAGCCCTTTAATTATTCATGCTAGAACTAATCTACTGTTATAGTTTTTGCACCATTGTCAATTGTCAAAGTTCTTAGTCCAGTTGGTCCAGTGTATTTAAAGTTGCTGTCACCATCACCAGCATTTACTAATTCTGAATCTATTGTATAACCTAATCCAGAATAGTAAGGGAAGTTACGGCTGTTACTAGCGCCCCAGTTTCCACCACTTGTAAAGTCATTTGATAAAAACTCTCTAAATGCTTCTCCGCTTTTAAGAACAACTTTTACTTGGTAAACATTTGTTTTCCCAACTACTAAAGGGAATTCTGTTTCAGCATCACCATCCCATGACCATCCACCTGGAGTAGCTGCTCCAACTAACCAATGTGAACTTGCCAACGGCACGTGATATGGAGTCGCTTTAATAGTATAGAAATTAGAATATTGCGCTTCTGCACCAGTACCAACCGTAGATTTAATACGGATATCAACATTATTTTCCTCTTTTTCAACAAAACCTCCATTAACTAAAGCAGAGTTTAATTCGGCTACTGTTAAAGCTTTAAAACGAGCTGTAGTTGTAGTTACTGCAATAGGAGCCGCAAATTTAGTTCCTGCTTTTGCAATTTCGATCGTATAATTTACAACCGTTGCAGTACCATCATACTTAGCGTCATTCCATATTACAGTTGTTGCAATTTCTTTTTCTTTTTCCTTTGTAAGAACAATATTAAAATCGTTCTGAGGGCTTAATAAAACTGGAGCCGTAACTGGCTGTATTACTGGTCTGTTTTCTACATCATCTGAATTACATGACACCGCTAAAACACCAATGAATGCGATTAAAATTTTATGTATATTTTTCATTTTATTTATTTTTTATAAGGTTAGTTAGTATCCTGGATTTTGTTTTAAAGTTGGGTTCGCCTGAATAGTTCGAGACGGAATAGGCATTAGATCTCTAAATGAATCTGTTCCGCTTCCATTTTTAACGCCGCCTTTCCACTGCCAGATTTTAGATGCTCCTGTAAATTTTCCAAAACGAATCAAATCTGTTCTTCTGTGACATTCCCAAAACAATTCTCTTGCTCTCTCATCTAGAAGAAAGTCCAGAGTTAAATCAGAAGTTGTAATAACCCCTGCTTTTGCTCTAACTCTAATTTTATTTACATATTCTAAAGCTTTTGCAGTATTACCTGTTGATGCTCCTCTAAGTGTTGCCTCAGCATACATTAAATACACATCTGACAATCTGTACATTGGAAAATCTGTATCTGGCATATCATTTCTTTGCGCAGCAGTACCATCAGAATTTACATTGATAAATTTTGTAACTGCATATCCATTAGTAAATACTCCATAATCAGCAATATCTAGAGTTTGACCGTTAGTATAAAAAGTACCTCTTTGATCAGCAGTTGCAGTTGCGTCAGGAAACAATTTAACAAATTCTGGTCTTGCTCTTGTTCCAGACCAGCCTCCGTCCATACCTTGATTAGCTGATACCATACTTCCTCCGATAGACGCATGAATAATAAAACTCATACCACCCCCAATTGCTCTGATAGCATTACCATCTCCAACAATAGGAAAGATAAACTCTGTTTGAGCTCCATTTCTGTTATTGTCAGCAGAGAATAAATAACGATATGGTACATCTGCAAAACGGTAAGTAGAACCTGTAATTATTTCATTACATACAGTAGCTGCATCATTATTTCTTTCAGTTCCTGTATATACTTTAGAGTTTAAATAAATCTGTGCCAATAAAAATTTAGCTGCTATTTTATCTACTCTTCCATATTCATTAGCTCCAGAAGCTGCTAAAGTCTTATCCATATCTTTTAATTCAGCCTCTACAAAAGCGAAAACTTCAGCTCTTGTTTTTTGTTCTGGATAAAAGAAACCAACAGGATCATTCTCAGTAGTAATTGGCACATTACCAAACAAATCTATCAAATTAACATAAGAGAACGCTCTTAAAAAACGAGCCTCAGCTCTAAATTTTATAATTTCTGCTTTCAAATTAGCATCAACACCTCTTGCAGTTAATTTCTCCTCTGTAGTTTGTCTTAAAAACTCATTGGCAACACTGATTTCATAAAAAGCTCTCGAAAAAATTCCGTACAAGAACTGATTACTAGGGCTCCATTTTTGTCCATTTATCGCAGGTAAACCATCATCTGACCAAGCTATAATAGCTTCATCTGTTGGAAACTCCTGGGTAACAAACATCAATCGTAAATAACTGCTAAAATCACCACCAAGTCCTGAAATATCAGGAGAGGCGTCACCGTCATTTCCTCCTACATACAAACCTGCATATAATTTTGCCAATACTTGCTTATATGATGCCGGATCTTTAAAAAAGTCGTCAGAAAGAAACTCATCATCATCTGTTGGCTTCACGTCCAAATCTCCCGTACATGAAGTAAGCGTCATACTTAATCCTAATATGAATAGGAGAAAATAAGATATATATTTAAATGATATTTTCATTTTGTTTATTTTTAAAATTTTATTTTTCAATGTACTATTAGAAATTCGCATTTACTCCAAACAAGAATGTTCTAGCTCTTGGATAAACGTTATTGTCAATTCCGTTGAATTTTTCAGGATCTAAACCATTGTATTTCGTAAGAACAAAAACATTTTGCACCCCAGCAGTAAATCTCAATGTTGCCGCTTTTAATAACTTTTTATCAAAAGTATATCCTAGTACAATATTATCTAACTTGATAAAAGAAGCATCTTTTACAAAATAATCAGAGTAATTGCGCTGCGTTCCATTAGAATTACTTTCTGTAGTAAACCCAGTATTGAAATAATCTGTAGTTATGTTGGCTAAATCAGAATCTCTTCTTAAACCAGCTTGTAAATATCCTTTATCAGAACTTACGTTATCGAAAATGTAATTTCCTACGCTGGCTCTCCAGTTCATTGTAAAATCGAACTGTTTGTAATTTAAAGTAGAGAATAATCCAAAAGTGTAATCTGCAGTTGGTTTATGAAATTTATAACGATCTGCATCGGTAATAGCACCATCGCCATTTCTGTCTGCATACGCACCTTGAATTGGACGTTTATTTGCATCATATAATTGTTCGAAAACAAAGAATGAATTTGGAGCAAATCCTTCAGAATGTATCAACACTTGATTTCCTGTACCACCAGCAATAACATCACCTGTAATATATCCTTGAAATCCTGGAACAGTAGTTCCTAAATCAGAGATTTTTTGATCAATGTAAGTCGCATTAACAGCAACATTCCATGTTAATTTATCATTTTTAATAATGTCAGATTGAAGATTAAACTCAACCCCTTTTGTTCTTACACTACCAATATTACTATATCCTTGATTTCTGATATTTGCTCCATCTGGAACTGGAATCTCAGCTAAAAGATCACTAGATTTTTTATCAAAATAATTAAGAGTACCTGTTAATCTATCATTAAGAAAACCAAAATCAACCCCTACGTTCATCTCTGCTAAATCTTCCCATTTGATATCTTTGTTATATCCTTCAGGTTTTGCTGCTCTGTAGATAACGCCATTAAAAAGATATTGTGTATTAAGCGTTCCTAATGTTACACGCTGCAAATAATCGTATGCAGGCGGAATATCTTGCTGACCTGTAGTTCCGTACCCAACTCTTAATTTTAAACTTGACAAAGTCGAGTTGTCTTTTAAGAATTCTTCCTCAGCCACGTTCCATGCAAAAGCACCTCCGGCAAAATTACCCCATCTGTTTTCTTTAGAAAAACGTGAAGTTCCGTCTCTTCTGTAATTTACTGTTAATAAATATCTACTGTCGTAACCTAAATTCAAACGTCCAAAATACGATTGTAAGTTAATGTCTGGATCTGTAGTAACATCCGCAGGCGGATTTGGTCTCATAACATCGCCAGAGTTATATCCCTCACGTTGAAACAATTGGTAGTTATATCCAGCTGTAGCATCAATTTTAAATTTGCCTAAATCTTTAGTATAATTAAAGTAAGTATTTAAGTTTTTATTCTGACGACTGTCTGTATAACCTGTATATCCTCCTAAATTAGTCCAGTTACCTTTATCAAATGTAGTAGGCTGGAATCCTGTAATACTTTCAGTACTCACTCTTGTATACCCATTACTATCAAATTTATCGATACCTGCCTCAGCAACAATTCTTAAATCTTCGAAGAAATGAAATTTATAATCTAATCTAATATTTCCCCATTTTCTAGTAGAAGTTGCTCTACGCTCATCTTGATTCAATCTTGCAACAGGGTTTCTTGCTGGCAACAATGGTACATTTCCATTTGCTTCCAACCATTCAAAATAACCTCCGTAACGAGAACCTGCTTGGTAAACTGACTGAGTTGGATCAAATATAATAGCACTGCTGATTACCGGACCTTCATCTTGAAATTGATTTTTTCCAAAAGCTAAGTTTCCAGTAACATCAATTTTTAAGTGATTGTCAAATAAAACTGGGTTTAACGATATCGATGTCGTTGTTCTTTCAAAAGAAGTATTTCTTAAGATTCCAGGAGTATCTACATTTCCGACAGATAAACGTACTGGCAATTTATTAAACAATGAACCGCTTACAGATATATTGTTGTTTGTTGTTAAAGCAGTACGGAAGATTTCTTTTTGCCAATCCGTATTTGCTGTACCTAACAAAGCTTTTTGAGCAGCAGTCCCTTTTTCATTTACTAAAGCACGATATTGATCAGCACTTAAAACATCTACTGTATTAGCAACAGTATTAATACCTACTTGAGAATTAAAGTTAACTTTTACACCGCCTTTTGTTCCTTTTTTAGTAGTAATAACAATTACACCATTTGCAGCTCTAGAACCGTAAATTGCAGCTGCCGAAGCATCTTTTAATACCGTAAAAGATTCGATATCATTTGGATCAATTGTAGACAAAATACTTGTTGATCCGCTAGGAACAGCATTACTCATAGGAAGTCCATCAACTACAATTAATGGCTCATTTGATGCGCTTAATGAAGATCCTCCACGAATTCTAATATCCGCTTTAGCCCCCGGAGCACCTCCTGTAATAACATTTACACCAGCAATACGACCACTGATCAAACTCTCTGGAGTAACGTTAATTCCTTTATTAAATTCTTTAGCCGAAATTTGAGAAACAGATCCTGTTGCGTCTTTTTTCTTAACAGTACCGTAACCTACTTGTACCACAACTTCTTTTAGCTGATTAGTATCTTCTTCTAAAGAAACGTTTAAAGTTTTTTGTCCGGTGTAATCAAGTGTTTCTGTTTTGTATCCAATGAAAGAAACAACGATTTTACTTCCGTTTTTAACATTTGACAGCTGGTAATTCCCATCAAATCCTGTTGATGCTCCATTCGGAGCACCTTGTACATTTACGTTTACTCCTGGTATTGGCTGACCTGTTGTTTTATCGACAACAGTCCCACTTAAAGTGCTTTGAGCTAGCACCGTAAATGGCAACAATAGGAATAAAAATAACAACTTTTTGTAAATTGTTTTCATACTTTTTGTTTAAATTAGTTTGAGTTTTTGATTGTTAGTTAAGTTTTTAATTTTACTTCGAATTTCAAAATTATGAATTAATTAACACGCTCAACAAGAGGCATTTTTAATTGGTTTACGAAAACGTGGTAGTGTTGAAAACTTTCTATTTTTTGTAATCTTTTAAGTCAAAAATTGTCAATCCCAAAAATATTATTCACCTTTATTGTCAATTAGATTTTTTTCAAATAAGTACTATGAAACGCAAAATAACACTGAAACAAATTGCAAAGGAACTTGACGTATCCATTTCAACTGTCTCAAAATCACTAAGAAACAGTCTTGAAATAGGTGAAGAAACACGCTTAAAAGTGCAGGCATTTGCAAAGTTTTACAACTATAAACCCAACAATATTGCCCTTAGTTTAAAAAATCGAAAAACCAAAAGTATTGGTATTATCATTCCGGAAATTGTACATCATTTTTTCTCGACTGTTATCAACGGAATTGAGCAGGTTGCCAACGAACACGGTTATAGTGTTGTGATCTGTTTATCTGATGATTCTTTTGATAAAGAGGTACTAAATATGGAAATGTTAGCCAACGGAAGTATCGACGGTTTTATCATGTCACTGTCTAAAGAAACACAGTTCAAAGGCGATTTTCACCATATTACTGAAGTTATCAATCAAGGAATGCCCGTAGTAATGTTTGACCGCGTTACTAACGATATTTTATGTGATAAAGTTATTATTGATGATAAAGCGGCTGCCTACGAAGCGGTGCAAAGCTTAATTGATAACGGTCGAAAAAAGATTGCATTAGTAACTACAGTAGATTATGTAAGTGTTGGAAAACTAAGAACCGATGGATACGAAAAAGCACTTCGCGATAACGGAATACCATTCAATGAAGATTTAATCATAAAAATTGAAGATGTAGATACTTGCGAAATTACCATCAGTCAGCTTTTGCACGACAGAGCTTTTGATGCTGTTTTTGCGGTAAACGAACTTTTTGCCGTAACTATTATTAAAACCGCTTCTAAAATGGGATTAAAAATTCCTGAAGATTTAGCGGTAATCGCTTTTACAGACGGAATTATTTCAAAATACTCTACTCCAAGTATTACAACAGTAAGTCAAAGCGGAGAAAAAATGGGAAATAAAGCAGCTAAAATGCTGATCGAAAGACTCGAAGCCGAACATGATGATGACGACGAAGAAAACGAAAATTACACTACAGAAGTTATAGAAACACATTTAATAGAACGAGAATCTACTGACTAAAATTCTTAAAATCAACCTTTTCTAAAGCCATAAAAAATATTTATGGCTTTTTTGTTAGCATATTTAAAAAAATAATTAATACTTTTACGCCTGCTCAAAGCTTTTACTTTTACTTCGAAAAAAACAGTAAGTTTTGATAAGCAAAGCGCTTATCGTCTAATTAATTCTTTAATTACGATAATGGAAAAGCGTAAATTAAGTTTCTGGGAAATTTGGAACATGAGTTTCGGTTTCTTAGGAATACAAATGGGGTTTGCACTTCAAAATGCAAATGCCAGCAGAATTCTTCAAATTTTCGGTGCCGATGTACATGAACTATCATGGTTCTGGATTATTGCTCCCCTTATGGGATTAATAGTACAGCCTGTTATTGGTCATTACAGCGATAAAACTTGGGGTAAATTCGGCAGACGAAAACCTTTCTTTTTAGTGGGCGCAATTTTAGCTTCGGTAGGATTAATTTTAATGCCTCAGGCTAATATTTTCATATCCGTTTTACCCGCTTTATGGGTTGGAGCTGGAATGTTAATGATCATGGACGCTTCTTTCAACATTGCTATGGAGCCGTTTCGCGCACTTGTTGGCGATAATTTAAGAACAGATCAACGCACAGCAGGATTCAGTATCCAAACTTCATTGATTGGTTTTGGAGCGGTAATTGGTTCAGCATTACCTTATGTTTTAACAAAATGGTTTAATATACCAAACAGTACAGTTCCAGGAAGCGTTCCATTAAACCTTACTTTGTCATTTATTATTGGCGCCGCAGTTTTAATTGGTTCTATCTTAGTAACCTTATTCACAACCAAGGAATATTCGCCCGAAGAATTAGCCAAATTTGAAGATCCACAAAATGACGTAATTTCTGATTCTGAGGAAAAATCAAAACTTACCGATATTTTTACTGATTTTGCAAAAATGCCAACCACAATGCGTCAGCTGAGCTGGGTGCAGTTTTTCTCTTGGTTTGGATTATTCGGAATGTGGGTTTTTACAACTCCTGCAATCGCCCATCACATCTACGGATTACCATTAGACGATACGTCTAGCCAGCAATATCAAGACGCTGGTGACTGGGTCGGAATTCTATTTGGCGTTTACAATTTGGTTTCCGCTATTGTCGCTTTATTTTTCTTACCCTACATCGCAAAAAAAATCGGGCGAAAATCAACTCACGCTGTATCATTAATCATTGGAGGAATAGGTTTAATCTCTATTTATTTCATGCCAAATGAAGATTGGGTTGTATTGCCAATGATTTTAATTGGAGTTGCCTGGGCGAGTATTCTAGCAATGCCTTATGCAATTCTTGCAGGATCTATTGCTCCAAAAAAGATGGGAGTTTACATGGGAATCTTCAACTTTTTTGTTGTTATCCCACAAATTGTAAACGCATTAATTGGTGGTCCAATTGTAAAATATCTTTACAATGGCGATGCCATTTATGCCTTAATTACAAGCGGAGTAAGCTTTTTAATTGCCGCTCTTTTAGTCTACAAAGTAAAAGATGTAGACGACACTATTTAAAATCATAAAGAAGAATTTCAATTTACAATGAACAAAAAAGCTTTCATATTCGATCTTGACGGCGTGATCGTTGATACCGCTAAATACCACTTTTTAGCTTGGCAGAAAATTGCCAAAGCATTAAACATAAATTTTACACATGAAGACAACGAACTTTTAAAAGGCGTAAGCCGAGTTCGCTCTCTTGACATTATACTTGGATTAGGAAATGTTCAGGCTTCGCAAGAAGATAAAGACAAATGGCTGATTCAGAAAAACGAAGATTATTTATCTTATTTAGTTGATATGGACGAAAGTGAGGTTCTTCCAGGAGTTATTAAAATTCTAAAACTATTAAAAGATAAAAATCAAGGAATTGCATTGGGCTCTGCCAGTAAAAATGCAAGACCAATTTTAGAAAAAACAGGAATTCTATCTTACTTCGATGTTATTGTTGACGGAAATGACGTTACCAATGCAAAACCAGATCCTGAAGTATTCTTAAAAGCGGCTCAATTATTAAACATTGATCCAAAAAATTCAATTGTATTTGAAGATTCTGTTGCAGGAATTCAGGCAGCGAACATAGGCGAAATGGTAAGCGTGGGAATTGGTGAGGAAACAATTTTGCATGAAGCGGACTATATTTTTAAAGATTTTACCCAAATCGAAACAAGCTTTATTGAAAAGTTAATTGGATAATTAGAAAATGTGTCAATGAGATAATTAATCTTATGACAAATATTCTGATGCAACAATTACCCAAATGAATGTAAAAAAGTTATTAAAAAACCTAGGCAATTATCTAATTATCAAATTGCCATATTTTCTAATTTAAAGAAAAATGAATCAAGATTATATAAAACCAGACAATTGGTCGATCATTGAAGAAGGATTTGATGCCGAAAGAGTCAAATCGTCTGAAAGTCTCTTTAGTATCGGAAATGGTGCTATGGGACAACGCGCCAATTTTGAAGAAACATACTCAGGCGAGACTTTCCAAGGAAGTTATATCGCTGGTATTTATTATCCAGACAAAACAAAAGTGGGCTGGTGGAAAAACGGATATCCGAAATATTTTGCCAAAGTACTTAACGCTCCAAACTGGATAGGAATTGACATTGAAATCAACGAAGAAAATCTTGATTTAAACACGTGTACCGAAGTTAGAAACTTCCGCAGAGAACTGAATATGAAAGAAGGATGGTACAATCGTTCTTTTGAAGCAGTTCTAAAAAACGGAACTGAAATAGCAGTAAACGTTCGTCGTTTTCTTTCCTTAGATTTAGACGAAGCCGGAATTATTAAATACGATATTACACCTTTAAATAAAGATGCAAAAATCGTTTACAAACCTTACGTTGATGCTGGTGTAACCAATGAAGATGCCAACTGGGAAGAAAAATTCTGGGAACCGCTTGAAGTTAAAAAAGGCACAAACGAAGCTTTTGTAACCGCACAAACCTTCAAAACGCATTTTAAAGTTACAACTTTTATGCACAATACGATTTTGGCAAACGGAGAAAACATCAATGTTTCGCCATCGACAATCGATTCAACGGCAGATAAAGTTCAGTATACTTATGGAACTATTATTGCAAAAGGACAAACCTCATCTATTCAAAAAATTGGTGGATATACGGTTTCTTTAAACCACGAAAACACTTTGGCTGGAGCCGAAAAAGTAATTAAATCTGCTGTTGCTTTAGGATATGATGCTTTATTTCAAAATCAAATTGAAGCTTGGGCAAAAATCTGGGAAATGTCAGATATTACAATTGAAGGCGATGTAAAAGCACAACAGGGAATTCGTTTCAATATTTTCCAATTAAATCAAACCTATTCAGGAAAAGACAGCCGATTAAACATTGGACCAAAAGGATTTACCGGAGAAAAATATGGCGGATCAACTTATTGGGATACTGAGGCGTATTGTATTCCGTTTTACATGGCAACAAAAGATCAGCAAGTTGCTAGAAACTTATTGACTTATCGTTACAATCAATTAGATAAAGCCATTGAAAACGCAAAAGATAATTTAGGTTTCAAAAATGGCGCTGCATTGTACCCGATGGTTACCATGAATGGTGAAGAATGTCATAACGAATGGGAAATCACACACGAAGAAATTCACAGAAATGGTGCGATTGCTTTTGCGATTTACAACTATTACCGTTATACGGGCGATTACTCTTATATTCCAGAAAAAGGATTAGAAGTTTTAATTGGAATTGCGCGTTTCTGGCACCAAAGAGCTTCTTTCTCAAAAGATAAAAATCAGTATGTGATTTTGGGAGTTACAGGTCCAAACGAATACGAAAACAACATCAACAATAATTTCTACACCAATTATATTGCAAAATGGTGTATTGATTTTACGACAGAACAAATCGAAAAAGTGTCTTCAGAATATCCTGCAGATCACAAACGCATTTTAGAAAAAGTTAGCCTTTCGGCGAATGAAATTCAGGAATGGAAAAAAGTTGCCAATGATATGTATTTCCCAATTTCGGAAGAACTTGGAGTTTATTTACAGCAAGACGGTTTCTTAGACAAAGATTTAGTTCCTGTAAAAGATTTAGATAAATCACAGCGTCCAATTAACCAAAAATGGTCTTGGGATCGCGTTTTACGTTCGCCATACATTAAACAAGCCGATGTTTTGCAATGTTTCTATTTCTTCGAAGATCATTTTTCACGAGAAGAATTAGAAAGAAACTTTGATTTCTATGAATCATTTACCGTTCACGAAAGTTCTCTTTCGCCTTGCGTTCACTCGATTCAAGCTGCAGTTTTAGACAAAATGGATATGGCATATACATTTTATTTAAGAACATCCCGTTTAGATCTTGATGATTACAACAAAGAAGTTGAGGAAGGTTGTCACATCACATCTATGGCAGGAACTTGGATGAGTATCGTAGAAGGTTTTGGAGGAATGCGTGTTAAAAATAACCAATTGCATTTCTCACCAAAAATTCCAAAAGAATGGAAAGGCTACTCTTTTAAAATAAACTTTAGAAATCAAGTTCTAAAAGTAGCTGTAAATCAAGATAAAACCACTTTTACTGTAGATGGCGATCAAGATTTAACAATTGTAGTTAACGGAAACCCAATAACTGCAAGTAAATTTGTACAAATTAATTAAATTACAATACTCTAAAATCTAAAAAACATGAAAAACTTATTTTTCGCAAGTTTAATCTTGTTTGCTTTTAGCTCAATTGCAGAAGCACAACAATTAAAATCACCCGAAGGCAAGTTCGTAATGGAATTTTCTCTTCAAAACGATGGAACTCCAACGTACAATTTAAAATACAAAAACAAAGAAGTTGTAAAAACCAGTAAATTAGGTCTTGAGCTTAAAGATGATAAAAAATCTTTATTGAATGACTTTACTGTAGTTGATACCAAAACTTCAACTTTTGATGAAACTTGGAAACCGGTTTGGGGAGAAGTAGATCAAATTAGAAATCATTATAATGAATTGGCTGTGACTTTAAATCAAAAAGGAACAGACAGACAAATCGTAATTCGTTTCCGTTTATTCGAAGACGGTTTAGGATTCAGATATGAATTCCCAGCGCAAAAAAATCTTACTTACTTTACTATTAAAGAAGAAAGATCTCAATTTGCAATGACTGGAGATCATACTGCATTCTGGATCCCTGGAGATTATGATACTCAGGAATACGATTATACAAAATCTAAATTATCTGAAATTAGAGGTTTATCTGAAAAAGCATATACCTCAAATGTTTCGCAAAAGAACTTTTCTCCAACAGGAGTTCAGACTTCTTTGATGTTAAAAACAAACGACGGAATCTACATCAACTTACACGAAGCGGCTTTAATCAACTATTCTTGTATGCACTTGAATTTAGATGATAAAAACTTAGTTTTCGAATCTTGGTTAACGCCAGACGCAAAAGGTGACAAAGGTTATATGCAGGCGCCAAGCCACTCGCCTTGGAGAACCATTATGGTGAGCGACGACGCTAGAGAAATCTTAGCTTCAAAAATGACTTATAACTTAAACGATCCATCAAAAATTGAGAATACTTCTTGGATTAAACCAGTAAAATATATTGGTGTTTGGTGGGAAATGATTACAGGAAAAAGCTCTTGGTCATATACTAACGATTTTCCAACAGTTCAATTGGGCGTTTCTGATTTCTCAAAAGCAAAACCAAACGGAACGCACGGAGCAACCAATGCTAACGTAAAAAAATACATTGACTTTGCCGCTGCAAATGGTTTCGATGCTGTTTTGGTTGAAGGATGGAACGAAGGCTGGGAAGACTGGTTTGGACATTCAAAAGATTATGTTTTTGATTTCGTAACACCTTATCCAGATTTTGATGTAAAAGGGCTGCACGCTTACGCAAAATCTAAAGGAGTAAAAATCATTATGCACCATGAAACATCAGGATCTGTTCGTAACTACGAGCGCCACATGGATGCGGCTTACAAATTCATGAACGATAACGGATATGATGCTGTAAAAAGTGGTTACGTAGGTGATATTTTACCTAGAGGTGAAAACCACTACAATCAATGGATTGTAAACCATTACCAATATGCTATCGAAAAAGCAGCAGATTACAAAATTATGGTGAACGCTCACGAAGCAGTTCGTCCAACAGGAATTGCAAGAACGTATCCAAACTTAATTGGAAACGAAGCAGCAAGAGGAACAGAATACCAAGCTTTTGGAGGTTCTAAACCAAATCACGTAACGGTTTTACCATTTACACGTTTAATTGGAGGCCCAATGGATTACACTCCGGGAATCTTCGAAATGGATATCAGTAAAATGAATCCTGATAACAAATCGCATGTAAACAGCACAATCGCAAATCAATTGGCATTATACGTTACAATGTACAGTCCATTGCAAATGGCTGCTGATACTCCGGAAAACTACAACCGTTTTCCAGATGCATTCCAATTCATTAAAGATGTGGCTGTAGATTGGTCAGAAAGTAAATATATTGAAGCTGAACCCGGAGATTTTATTACTGTTGCCCGTAAAGCAAAAGGAACAAACAACTGGTTCGTTGGAAATGTAAATGGCGAAACTCCACGAACGTCAAACATCGATTTCAGTTTCCTTGAAAAAGGAAAAAAATACACAGCAACAATTTATGCTGATGCAAAAGATGCGCATTACAAAACAAATCCGCAAGCTTATACAATCAAGAAAATTGCTGTAACAAGCAAATCAAAATTATCGCAGCTTTCTGCTCCGGGCGGAGGTTATGCGATAAGCATTATAGAAACCAAATAATTCTTTAAAAGGCAAGTAACTCTCCCCCAAGATTACTTGTCTTTTTTTTAATCAACAACTTTTTGTCACATCGAGCGAAGTCGAGATGCCACATAGGTTCTCTCCCGAAGCTTCGGGACGCTTGGACTGACAATTAGAATAATTATTATGACTATGAAAAACCAAAAAACATCATTCATCTATAAATTAGTTTTAATGGTTTTGTTGTTTTCCGCTTCCGCGAAAGCGCAAATCCAAAAAGTAGAACCGCCATTTTGGTACGCAGGAATGAAAAATTCGGAACTGCAGATTATGTTCTATGGAAAAAATATTTCGCAATACGAAGCTTCAGTTTCCAATAATGTGGCGATTAAAAATGTAGAAAAAACAGAAAACCCGAATTATCTTTTCGTAACAATTGACACAAAAGATGTAAAAGCTTCTGAATTGATTTTCTCATTCAAAAACAATAATAAGATTGCCTTTAAACAAAAATATGTTCTGAAAGAAAGAAGAGCAAATTCTGCCGAAAGAAAAAGTTACGATGCCTCTGATTTGATTTACTTAATCATGCCGGATCGTTTTGCAAACGGAAATCCGAAAAATGACAGCGACGCTTCTTTAACTGAAAAAGGAAATCGTCAAGATCCAAGCGGACGCCACGGTGGAGACATAGAAGGAATTATCAAAAACTTAGATTATATCTCTTCTCTTGGCGCGACTACAATTTGGAGCACGCCTTTATGCGAAGACAACGACAAACAGCATTCGTATCATACGTACGGGCAATCTGATGTTTACAAAATTGATCCGCGATACGGAACGAATGATGATTACGCTCGTCTTTCTGCAGAAATGCACAAAAAGAACATGAAACTGGTTATGGATTATGTGACGAATCACTGGGGAATTACGCATTGGATGATGAAAGATATTCCAACTAAAACTTGGTTCAACCAATTCGAAACTTTCACACAAACACATCACAGACGCGAAGTAATTACAGATATTCATGCTTCAAAAATAGATCAGGAAGTTTGTGTTGATGGATGGTTCGTTCCTTCAATGCCAGACTTGAATCTTAGAAATCCTTTGGTTGCAAAATACTTAACTCAAAACGCTATTTGGTGGATCGAATTTGCAAATCTGGACGGATTTAGAGTAGACACTTATAATTATTCAGATAAAACTGCGATGGCTAATTGGGCGAAAGCCATTACAGATGAATATCCGAATTTCAATATTGTAGGCGAAATCTGGATGCACAATCAGGCGAATTTAGCTTTTTGGCAGAAAGACAGTAAAATTGGTGCTATTGAAAACTATAATTCAAATCTTCCAAGTGTAATGGACTTTACGCTTCAAAGTCAGATTGCTTCTGCTTTCAATGAAGACACCCCAAACTGGGACAGCGGATTGATTAAATTCTACAACAATTTTGCAATGGATTTTCTATATCCAAATACGAATAATCTTTTGGTTTTTGCCGAAAATCATGACACAGACCGTTTAAATCATAATTTTAAATATGATTTACCAAAATACAAATTGACGATGACATTATTGGCTACTGTTCGTGGAATTCCGCAAATCTATTACGGTTCAGAAATCGGAATGGGCGGAGATAAAGGCAAGGGCGGAGATGCCGATATTCGTCAAGATTTCCCAGGCGGATGGGCTGGCGACAAAAACAATGCTTTTACAAAAGAAGGAAGAACTCCAGAACAGGCAGCTTATTTTGATTTCAGTTCGAAATTATTCAACTGGAGAAAAACAAACGAAGCAGTTCATTTCGGAAAAATGACACATTATATTCCAGAAAACAATACGTATGTATATTTCAGATATACTGATGCTAAAACCGTAATGGTAGTTTTCAATAACAATGCAAAAGAACAGATTGTAAAAACAAACCGTTTTAAAGAAAGCATCAAAAACTTTAAATCTGGAAAAGATGTTATCACAGGAAAAACATTCGATTTAGCTTCTGAAATTAATTTAGAACCAAAATCAGCTTTGGTTTTAGAATTGGAATAACGCTTAACCGCAAAGTCCGCAAAGGTTTTTAGCCACAGATTACACAGATTAACACAGATTTTGTCTGCCACAAATTACACGAATTTCCACGAATTTATTTATCATATTTGAATTAGTGGAATTCGCGAAATTCGTGGCAAAAGAAAAAAATCCTTTAAATCTTTTTAATCTGTGGCTATTTTTTTCAACATGTTTAAAATTTCCCAAATAATGAAAAAATATACTTTCCTTTTTTTATCTTTAGTATACTTAACAATGAGTTGTTCTGGCTCAAAATCAGTTACAATGAATAATACTTCGAAAACACCTTTCGTTTGGGAAGGAGCAAATGTTTATTTTTTACTTACAGATCGTTTTTACAACGGAGATACTTCCAACGACGTCAATTTTAACCGAACCAAAACTCCCGGAAAATTACGTGGATTTGAAGGCGGTGATATCATCGGAATTACCAAAAAAATCGAATCAGGATATTTTGAAAAACTAGGAATAAATGCCATTTGGCTTACGCCGATTGTTGAACAAATCCACGATGGCGTTGATGAAGGAACGGGTCTTAGTTACGGCTATCATGGCTATTGGGCAAAAGATTGGACAGCTCTCGATCCAAACTTCGGAACCAAAGAAGACTTGGCTAAACTGGTAAAAAAAGCACACGAAAAAGGCATCAGAATCATTCTTGACGGAGTAATTAATCACACGGGACCGGTAACTCCAGAAGATCCTGTTTGGCCGTCTGATTGGGTAAGAACAGGCGTTGTCTGCGATTACAAATCGTTCGAAAACACAACCATGTGTACTTTGGTGGACAATCTTCCAGATGTAAGAACTGAAAGTGTACAGGAAGTTGAATTGCCTCCTTTATTAATCGAAAAATGGAAAAAAGAAGGCCGTTACGAAAAAGAAATTACATCATTAAATGAATTCTTTAAAAGAACAGGTTATCCAAAAACACCAAAATATTACATTATAAAATGGCTTACCGATTACATTCTAGAATTTGGAGTTGACGGCTATCGTGGAGATACAGTAAAACATACAGATGAAAATGTCTGGGCGGATTTTAAAAAAGAATGTGATTATGCATTCGAAACATGGAAGAAAAACCATCCAAAAGAAGTTTTAGATCAAAATCCGTTTTATACAATCGCTGAAGTTTACGGTTACGGAATAAGCGGCGGGCAGGATTATGATTTTGGAGATCGAAAAGTTAATTATTTTCAGAATGGTTTCAACAGCATGATCAACTTTGAGTTCAAATGGAATGCAGCCCAAAACGATTATGAAGGTTTATTTTCGAAATATTCCAATGCTTTAAACAATAACTTAAAAGGATATTCTGTCCTTAATTATATGTCTTCTCACGACGACGGACAACCTTTTGATGCGAACCGAACAAAAAGCATCGAAGCAGGAACTAAATTATTACTCTCACCAGGAATGTCTCAAGTTTATTATGGAGACGAATCGGCAAGATCTTTAGTTATTGAAGGAACTCAAGGCGACGCAACTTTACGTTCAAACATGAATTGGGATGATATTCAAAACAATCCCGAAACACAAAAAACACTTTTGCATTGGCAAAAATTAGGACAGTTTAGACGAAACCATCCTGCTGTTGGTGCAGGCGTTCACAAACTGATTAATCCCTATCCTTATACTTTCTCCAGAATTTTTACAAAAGGTGCTTTTACAGATAAAGTAATTATAGGCGTTGATCTACCAAAAGGCCGAAAAGAACTTCCTATTGGCGATATCTTCCCAAATGGAACTAAATTAAGAGATACTTACTCAAATAAAGAAGTTGAAGTAATTGACGGAAAAGTCATTATCGACAATGATTTTGATATTGTTTTACTAGAATTAATTTAATCGCAAAGATTAATCTGCCACGAATTTTCACAAATTATTTTATCATATTTAAATTTGTGAAAATTCGTGGAATTGCTACGCCAGTTCGCTATCGCACGAGTCGTGGCGAAAAAAAAATCATTTTAATCCTAATAATCTGTGGCTAACTTTTTTTATAATCCTTGCGACCTTTGCGTAAAACTTTGCGACCTTTGCGCTTAAACTCACAACAGATGCTCAAGATCGCACATCGAGGCGCCAAAGCCTACGAACCTGAAAATACTTTACAAGCTTTCCAAAAAGCCTTAGACTTAAATTCAGACGGAATTGAACTTGATGTTCATGTAAGCGCTGACGGACATATTATAGTAATTCATGACGAAACCATTGACAGAACCACTAACGGAAAAGGTTTAGTTAATAATTATTCTTTAGCTGAATTAAAATCATTTCTGATTGATGGGAAATATCAAATCCCAACTTTAAATGAAGTTTTTGATTTGGTCGACAAAAAATGTCTGATCAATATCGAATTAAAAGGGTTAGGAACTGCACCTAAAGTTGTTGCATTAATTGAGGAATACATTTCAGAAAAAAACTGGAATTACAATAATTTCATCGTTTCAAGTTTTGATTGGAATATGCTGCAGGAAACTTCAAACCTAAATCCAAATATCCAAATTGGTGTTTTAACAGAAGAAAATCTTGAGACAGCTTTGGCTTTCGCCGAAAAAATCAAAGCAAAAGCTATTAATCCTGATTTTCAGCTATTAAACACAGAAAATGTACAGGAAATTCAAGAAAAAGGATTCTTAGTTTTTCCTTGGACTGTAAACACAGAAAAAGACATTCAAGAAATGAAAAGTTATAACATAAACGGAATTATCTCTGATAATCCAGACAAAATATAAACGTAAAAAATAGCCACAGATTGAAGGATTAGCACAGATTTGTTTGCCACGAATTACACAAATTTTCACAAATTTAAATAGGATAAAATAATTCGTCGAGATTTGTGACTCGGGCGATAGCGAATAGGCAAAGCAAATTCGTGGCGAAAAGAAAAATTAGTGCCAATTCGAGAAATTCGTGGCAACCAAAAAAATATGATCAAAAATTTCGACATAATCATCGTTGGCGGAGGCGCTGCAGGTTTTTTTACTGCGATTAATATTGCAGAGAAAAATCCGAAACTAAAAATTGCCATTTTAGAAAGAGGAAAAGAAGTTCTTTCTAAAGTCCGCGTTTCTGGCGGCGGACGATGCAACGTTACGCACGCTTGTTTTGAGCCCAACGAATTGGTTAAATTTTATCCAAGAGGAGAAAAAGAACTTCGCGGGCCTTTTCATCAATTTTGTTCAGGTGATACGATCGAATGGTTCGAAAAACATGGCGTAGAATTAAAAATAGAAGAAGACGGCAGAATGTTTCCTGTTTCTAATTCATCACAAACCATAATAGATTGTTTCCTAAAAGCAACCGAAAAACTAGGTATAAAAGTGCTGACTGGACAAAGTGTTCAATCGATTTTTAAAAAAGAAAATCACTGGAAAATCGATACACAAACTGACAATTTCGCTGCCGAAAAATTAGTCATGGCAACAGGAAGCAACCCAAAAATATGGGAAATGCTTCAGGAGCAAGGACACGCTATTGTAAGCCCAGTTCCTTCCCTATTTACTTTTAATATCAAAGATTCTAGAATTAAAGAATTACCAGGCGTTGCCGCACAAGTTACCGTATACGTAAAAGATACTAAACTGGAATCAACAGGGCCTTTGTTAATCACACATTGGGGAATGAGCGGTCCAGCGATTTTAAAACTTTCTGCTTGGGGCGCACGCATTCTGCACGACAAAAATTATCAATTTACCATTTTCGTCAATTGGTTAAATGATCTTGATACAGAAGATGCAGAAAAGATCCTAAAAGACTTGAAACAGGAAAACGCTAAAAAAGCGGTTTCAAAAAAATCTCCTTTTGACTTTCCGAATCGTTTATGGGAAAGTTTGGTTTTGGCTTCGGGAATTGATTCTGAGACGAAATGGGCCGATTTATCTAAAATTCAATTGCAGAATCTAACTTCACAATTAACAAAAGCCGAATTTAAAGTCAACGGAAAAAGTACCTTTAAAGAAGAATTTGTAACAGCTGGCGGAATCGATTTAAAGGAAATCAACTTTAAAACAATGGAAAGCAAAATTCACGAAAACCTTTATTTTGCTGGTGAAATTGTAAATATCGACGCTATTACAGGCGGATTTAATTTTCAGAACGCCTGGACAAGCGGGTTTATTCTGGCTCAAAATATTTAATACAAAATGAAATTTAAAGGAATTATTTTTGATTTAGACGGAACACTAGTCGATTCACTGCACGATATTTCAGATGCAATGAATACCGTCCTTGAAAGTCTAAATTACCCAACACACACTTACGATACCTATCAATATTTTATCGGAAGCGGTTTACGAAATCTTGTTAGTAAAGCACTTCCTTCAACAAACAATTCTGACGATCAGATTGAAATTTGTTTTGAATGCATGATTAACGAATATCGTGAAATCTGCACATTGAAAACAAAACCATACGAAGGCATTGTCGAACTATTAGAAAATCTGACTTCGCAAAACATCAAAATGGCAGTTTTCTCCAACAAAGCTGATGAATTGACAAAGAAAATAGCCTCTGAAATATTTCCAAATTATTTTGATACCGCAGTTGGTTTAAGCACCGAAGAACTTAAAAAACCGAATCCGTTTGAGGCTGTAGAAATAAGCAAAAACTGGAATTTAAAACCTGAAGAAATTCTGTTTGTAGGAGACTCAGATATTGATATGCAAACGGCAGTAAATGCTAATATGTTTCCTGTTGGTGTTTCGTGGGGTTACAGAACCGAAGAAGAATTGAAAACCAGCGGCGCAAAATTGGTTATTAATAATGCTTCGGAATTAATCGAGATATTATAAATCATGAATGCTGAATTACAAAAACAAATACTATCAATCGCTTCGTTTTCTGAAAATGAAATCGAAAAGATCGATTCTTGTTTTGAATATGAAAGTTTTAATGCTAAAGAATATCTTTCGTCAATGGGAAAAATCAGCAATAAGATTTTCTTTATTGTTGAAGGTTTAGCACGAGTTTATTATCTGAAAGATGGAAAAGAAATCACAACTTATTTAAGCTGCGATGAAGGTTTTATCGCTTCGTATTCCAGTTTCATTAATCAATCTGTTTCTTTTGAGAATATTCAATGTATAGAAGATTGCGAAGTACTTTCGATCACTTTCGAAAAAATGCAGTTTCTGTATCACGAAATTCCAAATTGGGAACGTGTCGGAAGAATTTTAGCAGAACAAAATTACTTGTGTATGGCTGATCGTGTTCTAAAACTCCAAATGATTCCGGCAAAAGAAAAATACCAGACTTTTTTAGCTTCGGCTCCAGCCAAAATAATCCAGCGCACTCCATTGATTTATATAGCTTCCTTTCTTGGAATTACGCCAGAATCTTTGAGTAGAATTCGCCAAAGTATTTCTTAACATTTATCAAGTAGATTAAGAAACCAAATTCAAATCTTTGTCAATATAAAATTCAAGAAATGAAAAATATTGCCAAAGACGTTTACCAAATTCCATTGTTTCCTCGAAATGCTATCAATTGTTATATAATTGAAGATGTTTTGATTGATGCCGGAATTCGAAGTTCTGCCAACATAATTCTAAAAGCTCTAAAAGATAAAACGATAACCAAACACGCCTTGACTCACGCACATGCAGATCATCAGGGAAGCAGTAAAGTAATCTGCGAAACGCTAAATATTCCTCTTTTATGCAGTAAACCTGAAAAGACTGCTGCAGAAAATGGAAATGTAATTTTCGAATATCCAAATCCGAATCATTTTATTCCGAAATTTCAAAAACAATTCTGGGCAGGAAAAGGGCATCACGTTTATGAAACTTTAAAAGAAGGCGATAAAATTGGCGGATTCACAGTTATTGAAACTCCAGGGCATTCCAGCGGACATTTATCCTTTTTTAGAGAAAATGATGGCGTTTTAATTGTGGGTGATGTAATGACAAATATGAACCTTTTGACAACAAAAGTCGGCTTACACGAACCGCCGCAGTTATTTACCTCTGATAAAGAAACGAATAGAAAATCCGCCTTAAAATTAGCCGCTTTAAAACCTAAAATACTTTGTTTTGGACATGGTCCTATTTTAAAAAACAATGGAGAGTTAGAAAGTTTCGTTCGAAAACTTAAACCACATTATTAACAAGAATTTACAGATTTCACAAGTTTTCGTTAAGACTATTCTAATAATTTTACTCTCAACTAATTAATTCTATATGAGAGTAAAATTACTTACCACAATTTCTTTTTTCACGTATCAAATTTCTATTTCCCAAACCGAAAAACTCCTTCACGGAAAAGTTATTTCTAATAATTCACCTCTCAATAAAGTTGAAGTAATAAATAAAACAGCTCAAACTAGCACAAGAACAAATGAACGTGGAGAATTCTCGATTCTAGTAAAAGCAAAAGACAGCTTACTATTCTTCTCTAAAGATTATCTCTTTACGAGATTGAAGCTTACATCCAAAGACATCCAAACGAATAATCTTGTCGTTAAAATGGTCATTAAGCCCGAAGAACTTGAGGAAGTCACCATTACATCGGTCAAATTTGATCCAATACCATTAGATCCAGAAGCCATTGCAGCTATAGATGTAGATAAAAGGAGTAAGAATTTAACACGATTTATTACAGGCTATAAAGATGGTTCAATCACAAATGGAGCACAAGCTTCATTTCCGCTCGGCGGTAAGAAAAAGGTAAAAAGAGAAGATTCAGAAACTCCTTTCAAAAAGCTCATAAAAGCAACTTGTTCAACAGATTTTTTTACTAAAACTTTACAAATAAAGCCAGAAGAAAAAAACTTATTCATTGATTTCTGCGACGCCGATCCAAAATCTAAAGTGATTTCAGCAAATCCAAATATCTTATCTACTATAGAATTTTTGAATGCTAAAAATGAAGAGTTTAAAAAGTTAAATTCAGAAATTAAAAACTAAAAATTCTTTAAATGAAACTAAAATTACTTACCACAATTTCTTTTTTCACGTATCAGCTTAGTATTTCACAAACCGAAAAACTACTTCACGGAAAAGTGCTTTCTCAAAATCTAACTCTGAAAGATGTTGAAGTCATTAATAAAACAACACAAACTAGTACAAGAACAAATGAATTAGGAGAATTCTCGATTTTGGTAAAAATGAAAGACAGTTTAATTTTCTATTCAAAAGATTACTTCTTTACTAGATTAAAAATCACCACCAAAGATATTGAGAGCAACAATCTCCTCGTTAACATGATTCTGAAACCTGAAGAATTGAATGAAGTTGTAATAAATAAGGTCGAATTTGATAAAGTTAAGATTAGTGCTGATGATGTTGCAGATGTATTAATTAGTAAAAATGCCAAAGATTTATTCTGGAATACAGGAGTTAGTGATAATTCAATTAGAGAAGCGCTTCGAGTTTCATTCCCTTTAAAAGGTAAGCAGAAAAAAACAATTGAAGTTGCCGACGACCGTTTTAAGAAACTAGTTGTCGCTGTTTGTCCTTCAGATTTCTTTATAAAAAATTTAAAAATAAAACCTCAAGAAAAAGAGCTTTTTATTGATTTTTGCGACTCAGATCCGAAATCGAAAACGCTTCTGGAAAATCCAAATGTTTTAGCTGTTATGGATTTTCTTTACACTAAAAATGAAGAATTTAAGAAACTTGAGTAAGTTGAATCATTTAATAAACTTGAAACAAAAAAATTATTTATTCAGCCACCAAATACTAGCATTCAAAATCGTTGCAAATCCAACCCAAGCCAGATAAGGAATTAATAAATAACCCGAAATTTTATTGATTTTAGTAAATTTTAAATACGTTTCGTAAATCATCAGCCATAAAAGAACAATTTCGATTAAAGCCAAAAGCGGATTTTTTAATCCGAAGAATAAATACGACCAAATCGCATTAAGCGTTAATTGAATCAAAAAGAAAAGAAGTGCTGTTTTTACCTTTTCGGTTTGTTCCTTTATTTTATCCCAAACTAATCCCGCTGCAATTGCCATAAAAATATAAAGTAAAGTCCAAACAGGCATGAAAATCCAATTTGGCGGATTAAAAACTGGTTTTACAATTGTTGGATACCAGCTTTCAACACTCGGTCTAGTTACTGTACTGGCAGAATATCCCACTGCTAAACAAACCAATAAAGCTATTGCAATTTTTACGTATTTATTCATTTCATTAAATTTTGTATTCAAAAATAGTCAAAAGAAAAGTTTAAACCATATAAGTAATATAAGTTCATTTTAGCAAAGCCGATTTATATTTTCTTATATTACTTATATGGTGAAAAAATTTAAAAACTATCTTTGCCAAAATTTTATAATTCATGTTTACAGCAGCTGATTTTATTCCATATATATATACTTCAACAATCGAAAACGGAAACTTTGAGTGGAGCGCTCCCAGCAATATTGCATTAGTAAAATATTGGGGAAAAAAAGACAATCAGATTCCGGCAAATCCTTCGGTTAGTTTTACTTTGAATAATTGCAAAACAATTACCAAATTGGCTTTTTCGAAAAAAGACGCTTCGACTCCTCTCAGCGAGACAAATAGTTTTTCTTTTGATTTACTTTTTGAAGGAAAACCAAAAGAAGATTTCAAACCAAAAATTCAGAAATTTCTAGAAAGAGTTGAAGTTTACCTGCCATTTTTGAAAGACTATCATTTTACGATTGATACCCAAAATACATTTCCGCACAGTTCTGGAATTGCCTCTTCGGCATCAGGAATGGCAGCACTGGCAATGAATTTTATGAGTTTAGAAAAATTACTAAACCCTGAAATGACAGATGATTATTTTTATCAAAAAGCTTCATTTTTGGCTCGTTTAGGATCAGGAAGTGCGTGCCGAAGTGTAAAAGGAAAAGTAGTTGTTTGGGGAAATCAAGCCAATATTGAAGGAAGCTCTGATTTATTTGGAGTTGAATTTCCGTACACAATTCATGAGAATTTCAAGAATTACCAAGACACAATTTTATTAGTCGATAAAGGCGAAAAACAAGTTTCAAGCACAGTGGGTCATGATTTAATGCACAATCATCCTTATGCTGAAAGACGTTTTGCTCAAGCTCATGAAAACTTAGATCAGTTAATTTCAATTTTTGAAAGTGGAAATTTAGACGAATTCATTAAAGTCGTCGAAAGTGAAGCTTTGACTTTACACGCCATGATGATGACATCGATGCCGTATTTTATCTTGATGAAACCAAATACGCTGCAAATCATAAATGCAATTTGGAAATTCAGAAACGAAACTCAGATTCCAGTTTGTTTTACACTTGATGCGGGAGCAAATGTGCATGTGCTTTATCCCGAAAACGTTACCGAAAAAGTATTACAATTTATTCAGGACGAATTAGTTGTATTTTGTCAGAATCGTCAGTACATTTGCGACAAAATTGGAGAGGGAACTATTGCATTATAATTTTCCGTATCTTTAGTTGAATTTTTTAAGAAAGACATAAAATAAATCATGAAAGGACCCTTATTTTACTCAAAAATATTACTCTTTGGAGAATACGGAATTATCCGCGACTCTAAAGGACTTTCTATTCCTTATAACTTTTACAACGGTGCATTAAAAAAGTCTGAAGAACCTTCGGCTGAAGCTATTGCATCAAACAGAAGTTTAAAAAGCTTTGCCTCTTACCTTGAAGTTTTGCATGTACAGCAGCCTGAATTAGTTACTTTTGATTTAGACACTTTAAAAAATGATGTCGAAACTGGAATGTACTTCGATTCTAGTATTCCGCAAGGTTATGGTGTTGGAAGCAGCGGCGCACTAGTAGCGGCTATTTATGATAAATATGCTACAAACAAAATCACCGTTTTAGAGAATTTAACTCGCGAAAAGCTATTGCAGTTAAAAAACATATTTTCTCAAATGGAGAGTTTTTTCCACGGAAAAAGTTCTGGTTTAGATCCATTAAACAGTTATTTGAGCATTCCGATTTTAATTAATTCTAAAGATAATATTGAAGCAACGGGAATTCCAACTCAAAGTTTTGACGGAAAAGGCGCAGTGTTTTTATTAGACTCTGGAATTGTTGGTGAAACTGCTCCAATGGTAAGCATTTTTATGGAAAACTTAAAAGACAAAGGTTTCCGTGCGATGCTTAAAAACCAATTTGTAAAATATACCGATGCTTGCGTAGAAAACTTTTTACATGGAGACATGAAATCATTGTTTACCAATACTAAAAAGCTTTCTAAAGTGGTTTTAAATAACTTTAAACCAATGATTCCTGAGCAGTTTCACGGAATTTGGCAAAACGGAATTGACACAAACGATTACTACTTAAAACTTTGTGGTTCTGGCGGCGGAGGCTATATTCTTGGTTTTACTGAAGATTTAGAACGTGCAAAAGCATCTTTAAAAGATTATAAGCTAGAAGTAGTTTACCAATTTTAAGTTTAATTTTCTTAAAAAGCATAATTATTTGAATACACTTTCCTAATATTTAATCCTAAAAAAGTTACTGAATATGAAAAGTATTTTAAAAATTATCAAAGCAACTTTTTTAGGAGGAATTCTATTTTTAGTGCCTTTAGTTGTATTACTTATTGTATTAGAAAAAGGATATGGTATTATTCAAAAAACCACACTTCCGCTTGTAAACAACTTACCAAGAGTAAATGTTTTAGGAATTGCCATTCAAGAGCTTATTGGAATACTGATTATAATTCTTATTTGTTTTATTGCTGGAGTATTGGCAAAAACGGCAAATGCTAAAAAGCTGATTCAGAAATTAGAAGATGGTATTTTGAGCTTCGTTCCAGGTTATTCATTTATGAAAAGCATGAATGAAAATATTTTAGGATTTGAATCTAATGAAGACTTAAAAGTAATTTTAGTTCCTACCGATGCTGGTTTGCAATTTGCTTTTTTAATAGAGCAGATAAATGAAAATCAATTTACAGTTTTTATTCCAGATGCACCAAATCCGTGGAGCGGATCAGTAGTTTTTGTTGAAAAAAAAGATATTACAGACATTCAAATTACACAAAAACAAGCGCTAGCCTGCATTCGAAAATTAGGTTATGGCTCTAAAGAATTGTTAAAAAACAAACTCTAAATTTCAGAATCAAAAAATAACTTTTAACTTCCCCTAAATCTAATCAATCCCCTCATAACTCATGTTAAGCAGACAACACAAACTTTTATTAATGAAAATTGTAAGTTTGTTCTCTGTCGTTCGCGGTTACAACATTCCAATTATTATTCTGGCACAGTATTTATCAGCAATTTTTATTTTAGCACCAGAAAAAAGAGCACTCGACATTCTGCTTGATTTCAATTTATTCCTAATAGTCTTTGCATCTGCCGTAACAATCGCCTCAGGTTATATTATTAATAATTTTTACGACAGTCAAAAAGACTTAATAAACAGACCCAACAAATCAATGCTGGATCGATTGGTTAGTCAAAAAACCAAATTATCAGTCTATTTTAGTTTAAATTTTTTAGCTGCCTTAATGGCTTTTATAGTTTCTTGGCGTGCTTTTTTATTCTTTTCTGCTTATATTTTTATAATCTGGTTTTACTCTCATAAAATAAAAAGATACCCCATTATAGGCAATTTAACTGCTGCATTTATGGCTGTTATTCCTTTTTTTGCCATTTTATTGTATTTCTACAATTCGATTTCATTTGAAGAAATTGAAAATCACAGAAGTCATTTTGCGGTAATTTCGGCGCACGCAATGTTCTTATTTTTACTGCTTTTGATTAGAGAAATGATAAAAGACTTAGAAAATCTAAAAGGAGATTTAGCTAACAATTACCACACAATTCCGATTATTTATAACGAAAAAGTATCTAAACAGATCATTACCATTTTGACGTTTTTAACGGTAATTCCGGTTTATATTCTAGTCAATATTTATGATGTTGGCTATATGGATATTTACTTTTACACCTGTTTTATTGTTTTATTGTTTTTCCTGCTTTATCTGTGGAAATCAAATTCTAAGGAACAATTTTTACTGCTGCATAATGTTTTAAAATTCTTGATCGTTTCGGGAGTTTTTTGCATCGTCTTGATCAATCCAAGTGTTTTGTGGCACGGACGTGAATTGATCTCTAATTACTAAAAGTTGGTTCAAACAGGTTTAAAATGGAAATCTATTTATTTTCCAATTCAAAAAATAAAATATGCAGAGCGGAAAACAGAAAATTTTAGCTAAAAAAAGCTGCTTATTATGCTTTAAATCAACTAAAATTTTATTGCTATTAATCTAAGAACATAGAACTTAAGATTAATTGGGCAGAAAAAACTATCTTTGCACAAATTACAGAATTTATGAACAATAAGGAAGGCAATAATAAAAGAGGCGGATCTAGACCAAACAGCTCAAGATCAAACTCTAGCAAGCCAAAACCTCCTATGGCGAAACGTGCTCAAGGGCCGAAAAAAGTGAAGCCTGAAGTTAAAGCGGCACAAGAAGCTGCGGAGCAAAAAATTAAGAAACAAAATCAGGCACCAAAAAGACAGAAAGCTTCTGATGAGATTCGTTTGAATAAATATATCTCAAACTCAGGAGTTTGCTCTCGTCGTGATGCTGATATATATATTCAGTCTGGAAACGTTAAAGTAAACGGCGTTCCAGTTACAGAAATGGGTTATTTAGTAAAATTAAATGATGTTGTAAACTTTGACGGTGTTACTTTGACTCCTGAAAAGAAGGAATACATTTTATTGAATAAACCTAAAAACTTTACAACTGCGCTTGACGAAGGACAAGAATATCGTAACGTTCTAGAACTTGTTCGTGGTTCTACAACTGCAAAAATTGCACCGGTAGGAAGAATGGACAAAAACACAACAGGATTACTGTTGTTTACAAACGATACTGATATGATTCGTAAATTTACTTTACCAAGTCAGAAATCGTCAAAAATCTATCAGGTTTCTTTAGATAAAAATCTAAAATTTGAAGATTTAGAAAAAATCAGCAAAGGTTTAGTTCTTGACGGACACCGTGTTTTTGTTGAAGAAATAAGCTACATCGAAAAAGAAGCAAAAAGCGAAGTGGGTCTTAAATTACGCTCATCAAATGTAAAAGTGGTTCGTGCCATTTTTGAACATTTTGATTATGATGTGCTTCGTATAGACCGCGTATCTTTTGCCGGTTTAACTAAAAAGAATCTGCCAAGAGGAAACTGGCGTTTCTTAACAGACCAAGAAGTTATCAATTTGAAAAATGCTTAATACATTTTCAAAATGGTTTAAAAATATCAAATCCTGTTTTACTTTGTAAGACGGGATTTTTTTTTAGAATGCAAAAAAGTTATGCCCAAAAAGTGTAAAAATAGATCTTCCAATATTTTGGTTTTTATCTTCAACGTTTTCATAACATGAAAATCCTAGAATTATTTTTATTCCCGGCTGAATACTGTTTAAGATATCTCTTTTTTGTTCTTCTAATAGTAATTTTAAACTATCCAGTAATTGCAGATTATTTTTAAGATACGAGATAACTAAAAGAGCTGAAAAATTAAGAATTTCTCGGGCTGTTTCGCTTTTAATACCAACTTCATTCGATATCATTTCAGAAATTCTTCCCTTTTTATTCGTAAAAATTTCTTTCAACAAAACATTTCCTTCTATACGGTAACAGTCATCTACTGATAATATTCTCCCTGAATTAAAATCTACTTCTTGATAAAAAGTCGAATCATCTTCAATAAGCGATACAATATCTTTATAAAAACCAGATTCTTCGGCTTTATTGTACAGCCCCATTAAAACTGTACCTATTGAAACATCAATTCCTTTTATTAAAAGTGCATCATTTTCAAAATAAAATTTGTTAAGCTTTGAAACAACATTAGAAGAAATAAAACGTCTAAGTTCAATTTGTAGGTTTGGGGT
>NZ_NRQU01000021.1 GCF_004119495.1 Flavobacterium sp. YO12 | reverse complement strand
CGTTATCAAACAAATGCAGAAACAAGAATGGAAAAAGCGGTTACTTATATGTTAATTAATCTTAAATAGCAAAATTAGATTAATCAATTAAAACTGTCCAGAACATAATTCTGGACAGTTTTTATATCTATTGTTTTAGTCGTTTTCTAAAATTTGTATTTCGAAGATGGACAGGAATTTAAACGCCAATTATTCTAAAAATTGGAAATAAATAAGCTTATAAAAGAATAGATAAAATTGGTTTAAGTTTTCTTTATTGGCGAATAGAATAAAGTTAAATATGGCAATCCAATACTCATTTAGCACCTTTAAAATAAAAAGAATGTGTTTATTTGTAAAACACAGTGATAATAAAATTTGATTAGAATGAAATTGAGGAGAAAAAGAAGAACAACATTAAAAGACTATTTTGAAAAAAACTTTAATAACGATTTAGCTGCAGAATCTTATAGTGAAAATGTAGAACTGCTGGTGAAACTAGTGAATTTAATTCGCCCTAAAAATCCAAAAAAAGCAGTTGTTGTAGATTTGACAGACTTAATTAATCTACTTCGAGAAAATCAAAATTACCGCGATGGATTGATGATTTGTATCAATACACATCTAGAAAAAAAGAAGTTTAATAAAATCCTTTCAGATGCAGGTATTCTTCAAGATGCCAATTTCTTTTTTGAAGTACGAAAAAGGATTTTTGCTAAACTAATTCCCGAACAGCCAGAAAAAGATACCTTACAATTTATTTTAAATCAGATATTCTTTGTCAATACAGACCCTATATGGATTAAAAAAGTACCTAAAAAACAAATATTCGAATTATTTTCATTGCTGCAATTTCGTTCTATTTATGAATTGAAAGAAGACAATGCATCGTTTAATGAGCTAGTTTTTGCAATGGAGGTAATTACCTACCGCATTTGCGGATCAGCAATGGAAACCGATGTAATACGAATGGTTCCTGAATATGAAAATCTCGAAAGTCCATTTCTAGCTTTTCAGCGAGAATTATTGTTGATGAATGAAAGGCTAATTGAATCTTCTGAAAAATCAATCAATGAAGATGATTTAGGATACAAACAGCTAATAATTCTGCACAAGCAATGTGTAGACTATATCGAAACGGCCTTTAAAAACAGTAATAAATTTGGAATTTCGTTACATGTAAATCAAAGTCTTTTACGAATCCGTCAACAGCTTGAACGTTTAAAATCGCTGCTGCCTATCTTGATTCAAGGCAATGAAGAAGAGGCTACAAGAAATACAATTTCGCTGTCTTATAAACTTATTAAATACAATTGCGACAAAAACAATATTCGAAAGTTAGCCAATGAGAGCACGCAGCTTTTATCTTATGAAATAACCCAACACACCGCTGATACAGGCGAACATTATATTACCAACGATCGCAAGGAATATTATAAAATGTTCTACTCAGCAGCCGGAGGTGGTTTTATTGTTGGAATATTGTGTATTATCAAACTCTTGTTAGGAAAGGTAGAAACCAGCGGATTTGGTCATATCTTTTTATACAGTATGAATTATTCTATTGGATTCATCATTATTTATATTCTTGGATTTACGCTTGCGACAAAGCAGCCAGCAATGACTGCTTCAGCATTGGTACGAGCTTTACAAGAGGGATTCAAACAAAAAACACAAGACAAGAAAAATTATAAGTATAAAGAGTTTGCCGTATTTTTTGCACGAGTATTTCGTTCACAATTTATAGCTTTTGTTGGGAATGTAATGATTGCCTTTCCAGTTTCATTACTCGGGATCTGGGCTATCGATCAAATATTTCATTATAATATTGCCAAGGAAAAATGGCCGATTCTAATCCATGATTTAAATCCTATTTATTCAGCAGCAATATTTCATGCGGCTATAGCGGGCGTATTTTTGTTCCTATCTGGAATTATTGCTGGTAGTATTGCCAATCGCGATAAGCACAATCATATTTATTATCGTATTCAAGAGCATCCTTTGCTCAAGTTGAGTTTAGGTAAAAAATGGACTAAGAAATTGGCATCAGTATATGAAAACAAATGGGCAGGAATTATTTCTAATTTTTGGTTTGGTGTTTTTATGGGAAGTACCGTTTTTATTGGGATATTCTTCGGATTAAATATAGATGTTAGACACATTACTTTTGCAAGCGGAAATTTTGCTATGGCATTGTATGGTGCCGACTTTTATGTTACACAAGAAATGTTTTTGTGGTCTATTCTGGGGATCGGACTTATTGGTTTAGTCAATTTTATGGTGAGTTTCAGTTTATCACTCGGACTTGCTTTTCGTTCTCGAAATATTCCGCTTTCAGAACTAAGACAAGTAGCGCGGGCTATCTTTAGATACTTTTTGTACAAACCTTCGCATTTCTTTTTTCCACCAAAAAAGAATACATTATAAAAACAATTTACTTTTTGATTTAAAAAAAGTGTTTCATTAAATAGTGTAAAAAAAACGCTTTTATCATTTTGTGCTCGATCACTTACAAAAAATGTGCACGAGCACATTTTTTTATATATTTCTTTTTTTATTAAAACAGAATATATACATTTGGCTGTAAACAGTAATATTTTTTATTGATTTTTAATTTTTATGATCGTAATGTTGCATAATAACAAGGGATGCGAAGATTGATTGCTAAAAATAAAATTTAGCAGAATGCAAAGAATCCATTTTCTGGCTATAGAAATATTACAATTAGCTTAAAAAGGCAAGAATAGTAAGAGAACTTATATAATTCCTTTTAGGCGCATCATTTGAAATAAAAGAATTCTGCTTCTAAATAAGTTTTGTTTATTTTATTAAAATTAACTGCTAAATGAGTAAAATACGCTCAGAATCGATTTCATTAAATGAATCTGCTATCTTGTTAAAAGTAGCAGCGGGAGATGAACTGGTGTATACTCAGCTGGTCGAAAAATACTGGCAGAAAGTGGTACGACACGCACTCAGTTTCGTAAAATCGTATCCAATTGCAGAAGAATTGACACAGGATGTCTTTGTTCAGATTTGGAATAAACGTGAAAAACTAGCAGAGGTAAACAATTTTGATAATTACCTTTTCATTGTAAGCAAAAACTTGATCATTAGTCATATTCGAAAAAAACTAATTGAAACAGATTCTCTGAAAGGCGAAAAATTACAAGAATTATTTTTCAATCCCGATGAGCAATATGAGTTCAAAGAATTGGTTGAAATTATAAACAAAGGCGCTTCACTTTTACAAGAGCCAAGACGATCTGTTTTTTTGTTAAGCCGAATGGAAGGTAAAGATGCTGACTACATTAGCGAGGAATTGGGCATTGCCACAAGAACAGTTCGTTGGCATTTATTACAAGCATTAAATTTTCTTCGAGACCACCTGCACAAACAATATAATATCGACTTATTAACGATAGTTTTATTCAGTTTGTATTTTTTTTCATAATTTTTTCATTTTTCATTGCCACTTTAACAACGAACCCTCGTCTTTATAATTGAAGGGGTTGTTAAGGTTGTTCAAAAACCATTTATCTATGTATCAAAAGGAAACGTTTAAAGTACTTATGGAGCAGTTTGTATCAGGCGAAATTTCGTCTGAAGGAAAAGCAAAGCTGCTTGATATGCTTGATAGACCTGAGTATTCAGAAGAATTTGATCGCATTCTTCGAGAAAATTATGATTCGGTCGAAATTCCTCCTGTCAGTTCTGAAAGAACAGAAAAATTTATAAAAGAACTTCAGAAGAAAATCGAGGTGTCTTTTGAAGAAGAGGATTCTTCGTCTTCCATTTTTAATTTGTTTAGATGGAAAAGATTGATGCTTGCTGCTAGTTTTTTACTTATGATAGGCGTAGGAAGTTATTTTGTTTTTAAGAAAGATAATAACCATTCTTCAAAGTTGGCATCACACAAAGCAGAGGATAAGAAACCTGGTAAAACGGGGGCAATACTTACGCTTTCTAATGGTTCAAAAATAGTATTAGACAGTGTAGGAAACGGATTGCTGGCAAATCAGAACAATACAACAGTTTCAAAAAAGAATGGTGGACTTGTTTATGATGCAAACAGTGGAGCACAAGTGGTGTATAATACGATGACTACTCCTAGAGCGCATCAATATCACCTAGAATTATCAGATGGAACAAAAGTATGGCTTAACGCTTCGTCGTCAATTACTTTTCCAACTTCATTTGCAGGAAACGAACGAAAAGTTAAAATCACAGGTGAAGTTTATTTTGAAGTTGCCAAAGATAAGAAGAAGCCTTTTAGGGTTTTAGTAAACGATATGCAGATAAATGTATTGGGAACTCATTTTAACGTAAATGCGTATCAAGATGAAGCAACAGTAAACACAACGCTTTTAGAAGGCAGTGTATTGATTACAGAGAAAAGCAAAAAGATACTTTTAAAACCGGGACAGCAGGCTCAAAAACAAAAATCGGGAGTTATTGTTGTAAATAATGATGTAAATACAGATGAAGTTTTAGGGTGGAAGAATGGTTTATTTTATTTCGAAGAAGCCAATCTTCAAACTGTTTTACGTCAGTTAAGCCGTTGGTACGATGTAGATGTGGTTTATGAAAATGGTGTGCCGACAAGATCTTTTGCGGGAGAAATTCAAAGAGATTTAAATCTGTCACAAGTATTACGAATTCTTGAAAAGAATAAAGTCCATTTTAAAATCGAAGGTAAAATTTTAAGAGTAAAACCGGATTAAATTAAATAAGGAGAAATCCTTTAAAAATAGTTGCTTTTTTTTCATAAAAAAAGCCAGCAAATGTTGGTAGCATTGGCTGGCTTGTTCCTGAAAATAGGAACAGTTATGGAAAAATAAGTAAACAAACCATGCAAGGAGAATTTATTATTAACCAAAACCATTACGAAAGTATGAAATTATTACCAAAACCAAAGCCAAAGAGTCATTGGCTTTCATCAAAAACTCGGAAAGTTATGAAATTAACCTCTATACTGGTTATTGCCCTGACTTTACAAGTGTCGGCATCAGTATCTTCGCAGACTGTTACTTTTTCGGGAAAGAAAGTCGCGATTAAAAAAGTATTATCAGTCATAAAAAGTCAAACCAATTATGTGTTTTTCTATGACGTTGAGATTCTAAAAAATGTTAAACCAATTTCTTTAAACGTAGTCAATGCACCTATAGAAAAGGTATTGCAGCAGACTTTTGCAAATCAGCCCATTACTTGGATTGTTGAAGGAAAAACGATTTCATTTTCACTTAATGAAGAAAAGGTAAAAAGTACTCCTCAGCCAGTAGTAGTACAAAAGCAAATTCAGGGAAAAGTAGTCGATGCAAATAATATGGGCATGCCAGGGGTAACCGTACATGTTAAAGGAACTAAAACATCGACGATAACTAATTTTGACGGTAATTATGAAATCATAGTTTCAGATGCAAATGCTGTATTGGTTTTTAGTTATATGGGTTTTGAGAATTCAGAAGTTGCCGTTGGGAGTAAGAATCAAATAAATGTAACGCTCAAAGAGAGTACTTCTAAACTTAATGAGGTAATTATTGTTGGATATGGAACTCAGAAGAAAGAAAGTTTAACGGGAGCTGTTTCTACTGTAAGTTCTAAAACAATAGCAAATCGCCCTGTTACTAGTTTGGCAACCGCTTTACAAGGGACAGTTCCTGGAATGAACGTAACCCGTACAAGTGGACAACCAGGTAGCGAAAATCTTAATATCCAAATTCGTGGAGCAACTTCTGCCAACGGGAGTGTAAATCCGCTATTGCTTATTGATGGTATTGCAACTCCTTTGTTTAATTTGCAGACTATAAATCCTTTGGATGTAGAAAGTATAAGCGTTTTAAAAGATGGAGCGGCGGCTGCAATTTATGGAGCACAAGCAGCTGGAGGTGTAATATTAGTGACAACAAAAAAAGGGAAAGAAGGAAAAGCGGTATTTGAATTTTCGACTCAATTCGCAAGTCAAAAACCATTATACCTGCCTAAAAGAATGTCATTACTTGACGAGGCAAATATCTCCAATCTTGCTCGTAAAAACAAAGGAGTTGGAGCTGAATATTCCCCAGCTGATATTGAGAATATTAAGAATGGCGTTGAATATATTCCAAATCCAACAGATCCTAATGGTTATATTTTTTATAATCAAAAAGATTTTACAAAGCAAATGATCAAAGATCAAGCATTAATGACGACTAATAATTTAAGTGCACGTGGAGGCACTGAAAAAATAAATTATTTTTTCTCTGTGGGTTATTTAGATCAAGATGGAATGTTTAAAGTAGGTGAAGATCATTTTAGCCGTTTTAACTTACGTACAAATATTGGGGTAGATTTTACAAAGCATGTTCACTTTGATTCAAATATATCATATGCCAACCATAATACAGATTCTCCATCAGTTGATGTCAATGGAGCAGGATTGCTCTCGCAACTTTATAAAACAAGACTTAGATTTCCAATATTTACGCCAGAAGGACGTTTAAACGGTTTGGCAGGTTCATCGGGAATTAATGCTTATGCCAATTTAACAGAAGGAGGATTCAACAAACGTACCATAGACGATATAGATGGTACATTTCAATTAACTATAAAAGATCTAGCGAAAGGTCTTAAATTCCGAACGATATATGGAAGAAAGTTAAGAGTTTCAGAATCGGAAATTTTTAGGAGAACGATTGAATTATGGGGTAAAACAAAACCGGTTTTTTACCTGAATAATCCAAATTCATATACTATAAATCAAATTGTGTCGTCTACTAATAATGATATAAATCCTGGTGTTTTGAGAACAGAAAATTTTCAATTCCTAACGGATTATAGTCTAACAATAGCAGAAAATCACAACTTTAGTATTATGGGAGGATATCAGTGGGAAGATTATAGATTTTCTACTGTTACTTCGGGTGCAACTAATTTAAAAAGTAATGATGTTCCTTCTTTAAATTTGGGAGAAGAGACGACTAAAACAAATAGCCAGTTTATTACCACTTATGCTAACCAATCTTTTTTCGGTCGCTTTAACTACAATTATAAAGGGAAGTATCTTGTGGAAGCAACTATAAGATCAGATGAAAGTTCTCGTTTGGCGCCAGGACTGCGCGTTAAAACATTTCCTTCGGCTTCAGTAGGTTGGAATGTAAGCAAAGAGGAATGGGTGTCTCAAGGAGCTCCTTTTATTTCTGAATTTAAACTTAGGGTTTCTTGGGGGCAATTAGGAAATGCGCAAGGTATTGGCTATTATGATTATCTAAATATGCTTTCCTCAAATTCGAATTTGGTATTAGGAGGTTCAGAAACAAAAACAGCTTACTTTTATCAAAACACCGTGCCTTCTTCAAATTTATCTTGGGAAACGGTAGAGACATTCAATTATGGAATTGATTTTGGATTCTTTGAAAATAGATTGACAGGTAGTTTTGATTATTATACAAAAGAAAACAAAAATATGTTGACCCCTTTGCGTTTGCCAGGGACTTTTGGCGTAGGAACTCCAAAAATCAACAATGGTGTACTTAAATCGTGGGGTTGGGAATTGGCAGTAAACTACAAGGATAAAATAGGCAGTAGTTTTAATTATGGTATTGGATTTAATTTATCCGATAATCAAAATAAACTGGTTGAATATGCAGGTATCAGTGTAGTTGGGATTGGAACAAATTCACTTATCGAAGGTTTTCCTTTAAACACCATATGGGGATATAAAGCTGCACCAGGATATATTAATACTCCAGAGCAGTTGGCAGCAACGCCAGTTTATTCAACGCTTACGGGGGTTGGTGATATTGCTTATTTAGATCAAAACGGGGACGGTAAAATTAATGCAGGTAAAGGAACTGTAGAGGACCATGGAGATTTGGTACGTTTAGGTGAAGATCAACAGCGTTATTTATTTGGAATTAATGGTAATGCAAGTTGGAAAAATATAGATTTTAGTTTCTTGATTCAAGGAGTAGGTAAAAGATCTTTTATGCCTAACTCAGAGATGATCACACCTTTTGCCGAATCATGGATCATGCCAATGGCTATACATGCT
Source organism: Flavobacterium sp. YO12 (assembly GCF_004119495.1). Lineage (GTDB taxonomy): Bacteria > Bacteroidota > Bacteroidia > Flavobacteriales > Flavobacteriaceae > Flavobacterium. Next base: position 63,276 of record NZ_NRQU01000021.1, on the reverse strand, counting down.
GATTATTGGACACCTGAAAATCAGAATGCTGCTTTTCCAAGACCTTATCTAAATGGATACCATAATTACATTACTTCAGACAGATGGGTCTTGGACGCTAGTTATGCCCGAATCAAAAATATTCAATTAGGATACTCTATACCACAAAGCATATTAGAAAAAACTTTTTTTACCCGAATGAGATTCTATTTTTCAGGAGAAAATATTGCTACCATATCTAAATTTGGAATATTCAAAACAACCTTTGATCCAGAACAAAAGAATGGTATTTATGCTGATTACCCTGTGTTTGGAACAGTTTCTTTTGGAGTGAACCTAACATTTTAACATTTTTAAACTACGAGTTATGATACTTAAAAATATAAAAATTGTTGCTGTATTGTTTTTAATTGCAACTGTACTATCATGTGATGTGGACCGAGTTCCAGAAACAAGCTTAAGTGATCCTTCTTTCTGGATGAACGAGAATGATTTAAAACTAGCAGCTAATTATTTTTACTCTAGATTACCAACTTTACCGGTAACCGATGATGTTTGGTCAGATGATGCATTTGGAACTGGACCAAATGCTATTAGTGAAGGATCGAGAATTCCTAGTGCAACTGATGCGAATTATAATGGAAATTACACCATCATTAGAGCAGCTAATAATATGATTGAAAAATCTTCTAAAACTTTAACGGCTGGTGTGACCGCAGAACGAGTTAATTGGTACGTTGGCGAAGCTGAATATTTTAGAGCTTGGAGCTATTATCAATTATTAAAACGCTATGGAGGTGTGCCGTTAATACTAAAAACATTGACAGAAAATGCACCTGAATTGCAGGCACCTCAAGCGACAAGAGAAGAAATTGTTGACGCAATATATAAAGATCTAGATAATGCAGTTCTTAAATTAAGAACTGCAACAGAATTAGGAACTGCAAATTATGGACGAATTTCAAAAACTGCTGCTTTAACATTAAAGGCTCAAGTAGCTTTGTTTGAAGGAACCCGTTCTAAATTTCATGCATACGGAGATCCTGTAAAGCACCTGACCATAGCCAAAGAAGCATCTAAATTGGTAATGCTTTCGGGAGAACATAGTCTTTTTAAAAATTACTTTCAATTATTGCAATATGAAGGAGAAGGTTTTGCAAACAAAGAAAATATTTTGGTTAAGCAATATGGTAAAGGCATATCTGAATCGACACTCAGTCATGTTGCTCAAAGAAATTTAGAAACTGGAGTGGCAAATCCGACTAAAGCATTAGCAGATTCTTATTTAATGAATGATGGTTTGCCTACCACGCAGTCTCCATTATATGTAATACCTAACAATACAGCCGAAGTTTTCAAGAATAGAGATCCTAGAATGGGAGATCGATTTTTTAAAGCAGGAGACCCTTATATTGGATCAGCTCCAGTATTTACTGTTCCTCCATTAAGTTTTGTAAAAACAGGTTTTGCCAACAGATGCTATGCTAATATTAATGACTGGACTTTACAAAGATCTTATATTGACATGCCAATTACTCGATATGCCGAAGTACTATTAATTTATGCGGAGGCTGCTTATGAATTAAATGGCAGTATTAGTGATGCCGACTTAAATCTATCTATTAATTTGCTTAGAAAAAGAGCCTCAGTTAATATGCCAAATTTAACAAATGCTTTTGTCGCTGCTAATGGATTAGACATGAGAACCGAAATTAGAAGAGAACGTAGAGTAGAACTAGCTCTTGAAGGTTTTCGTTATTGGGATTTAATTAGATGGAAAACTGCTGAAATAGAGTTACCAAAGGATGTTTTGGGAAGTTACTTTTTTGCTGAATTTGGTACATCAGTTATCCCTCTCTTAAATAGTCAGAATTATATTATTGCTCAAAAAGGTTCTGTTAGAACGTTCAATCCAGCAAGAGATTATTTATGGCCTTTTCCTATCAATGAATTAGCTCTTAATCCAAACCTAAAACAAAATCCAGGTTGGTAGTGGTATAAAAATTAAAAAGCTGTTTTTGTGTTAAAATTTAAACAGCTTTTTATTGTAAATTTTGTCCAATAGTAAATGGGTTATTATAGACATTATAAAGTTCAATATTATTAAAGCGTTCTATTATGACATACTTTTTAACTTCTTTCAAGACAAGTGTAAGCAATTATAAATCCTCATTTGGATGTGTTGTTCTTGGAATATTTTTACTTTTTTCGATTGTTTCAAATGCTCAGAAAAAAAGAGATTTACTCTCAGCATTTCTTCAACAAAATATATTAGAAACACAAGATGGATCATACAATATTCCTTTTGATAAAAAGGAGCTCCATGATAAAATCAAAAATTTGCCGCAAGACGTTCAAGAAAAGATACTATCTGAAGCCAATGAAGCCATGAAGTATAATTGGCCAAGTATTCCGGTGACTTCATATCTTGATTTCAAACGCAATGGAGACCGTATGAGGATGGAACAGTATTGGTCTGATGGTCTTGATGTTTTGAAAAAATTAGTTCTTGCTGAAGTTCTTGAAGGTCAAGGAAAATTTATTGATGCTATCATTAACGGAAGTTGGGCGGTATGTGAGCAATCGACATGGGTTTTATCTGCGCATTTGCCTTCACAAAAAGGAGGAGCAGGAATTCCAAACATAAATGATCCAATAATCGATTTAGGAGCTGGAGAAATGGCCAGTACGCTCGCTTGGACTTATTATTTTTTTAAAGATGATTTTGAAAAAGTCTCACCATTTTTAAAAGCTAGGATTCCTTATGAAATTACCCATAGAATTATTGAACCTTATATTGCTCGAGATGATTTTTGGTGGATGAGTTTTAAAAATGAAAATTTTGTAAACAATTGGAATCCGTGGTGCAATTATAATGTACTCTTAAGCACCTTATTACTAGGAGAAGAAATAACGCCAAAAGCACGTAAAGAGGTGATAGAGAAGAGTATGAAATCGGTAGATAAGTTTATAAATTACTATAAAGATGATGGCGCTTGCGAGGAGGGACCAGCTTATTGGAGTCATGCTGCTGCCAAGATGATGGAGTATTTGGAACTTCTTAAAACTTACTCAGGAGGAAAAATATCCTTGTCTGATTTTCCTATCATAAAAAACATGGGGAAATACATTTTGAATGCCCATATTTATGACGACTATTACATCAATTTTGCAGATTCTTCAGTAAGGTTACAGACTTCTCCAGGGATAGTTTTTAGGTATGGTTCTTATGTAAACGATACTTCATTAAAACAGTTTGGATCTTTTTTGGCCAAGAAAGAAGATTTCTATCTAAACCCCATAAAAGGTTCTTTAGATATTGCACTTCATAACATTGATATTTATCCCTTACTTAAAGACACTCCTGCTGTCGAATCAATCGAAATGTCTTTTTGGTATAATGGTACTGAAATTGCTGGAGGAAGAACAGATAAAAGCGCTTCAAAAGGTTTTTTCTTTGCTGCAAAAGGAGGGTACAATGACGAAAGTCACAATCACAATGATGTAGGCACTTTTATACTTTATCATGATGGCAAGCCGCTTTTTGTAGATATTGGAGTCGAAACCTATTCTAAAAAAACTTTTGGTCCCGAGCGATATAAAATTTGGACTATGCAGTCTGATTATCATAACCTACCTATGATTAATGGTTTTGCTCAAGTTGACGGGAAAAAATTCAAAGCTTCGGAGGTTCACTTTCTAAACTCTAAATCGCAACTCCGTTTTAGTTTGAATTTGGCTGGTGCATATCCAGAAGCTGCTTCTTGTAAATCGTGGAATAGAACTTATACTTTAAAAAGAGCATCTAAGTCTGAACTAATTATTGAAGATCAATTTGAATTGAAAGAATATAAAGGAGAATCAATACAGCATTTTATAGTAGCACAGCTTCCTATATTGGAAAAAGAAGGCAAAATAAAGTTGAAAGATAAAGCAGGAAGAAGTGTTAGTTTTTATTATCCTGAAGATCTTTTTAGTGTAAAAATAGAAGAACTGATTCTTACTGATAAACGATTACTAAGTTCTTGGAAACAAGATAGATTATATCGGATTATAATGACCGATAAGAAAAAATTATCTGCCAACAAATATAAGTTTCAAATCGTTGAAAACTTGCAAAACTGAAAACAAACACATTATTAAAAAAACGTTTGTAAAAATTTATTAAGAACATATTACAAAATCTAATTTAACCCAAAAAGCATGAAACAATCAGCCAGAAAGAAGTCTGTTTTTATAGTAATCTTATGTTTATGGATATCTAACGCCAATTTTGCACAAGGCTCATCAACCGAAAATACGTCAACTAAAAATAGAATGACGAAACTCATTGATGACGAATTTAATTTTGCTGCCCAACAATATAAGCTGCTAGGTAAAAACGTTGCAAGAGATGTTATGCCTGTAACGTTTAACAAAAAAGAAAATAAGGTAGAAACGAGTAATACTAAATGGTGGTGCAGTGGTTTTTTTCCTGGAACCCTTTTATATATTTATGAGTACACAAAAGATGCTGAAATAAAAGCAGAAGCCGAAAAACGATTGGCAATTCTGGAAAAAGAAAAACACTATACAGGTAATCATGACCTTGGTTTTATGATGTATTGTAGCTTTGGTAATGCTTATAGACTTTTTGGTAAACCAGAAGACAAGGCTACTATCGATACTGCAGCAGCTTCCTTGTCAACTCGATACCGTCCTTCTATAAAAGCAATTCAAAGTTGGGATAGCAGCAAGAATTTCAAATGCCCAGTGATTATTGATAATATGATGAATTTAGAATTATTGAGTTGGGCAAGTGATAACGGTGCAGATCCTAAATTCAAAGAAATTGCTATTACACACGCAAATACCACTATAAAAAATCATTTTAGACCAGATTATAGTTCCTATCATGTATTAGATTATGACTTAACTACGGGTGAAGTTTTGCGTAAAGTAACTTGGCAGGGAGCAGCAGATTCATCGGCTTGGTCTCGTGGTCAAGGATGGGGTTTGTATGGGTATACAATGATGTATCGTTTTACAAAAGACAAAAATTATTTATTACAGGCAAAAAATATAGCCAAGTTCATCCTTAATAACCCTAATTTACCAGCAGATAAGATTCCGTATTGGGATTTTGATGCACCGAACATACCAAATGCTTTACGTGATGCTTCGGCAGGTGCATTAATTGCTTCAGCACTATTAGAATTAGGACAATATTCTAATAAAAAAGAGAAAAAAGAATATGTTGCAGTAGCTGAAAAGATAATCGAATCACTTGCTTCAGACAAATACCGAGCTAAGTTAGGAGAAAATGGAGGGTTTCTTTTAATGCACAGTGTAGGCGCTTTGCCATTTAAATCAGAAGTTGATGTGCCGCTTACTTATGCTGATTATTATTTTTTGGAGGCATTGCTGCGATATAAGAAATGGTATTTATAAAATTTAAAAAAGCTTTAGTCGAGGGCACTAATTTCCAAAGAAAAATAACTCCATTTTTAACACATGGAATTGAAAAATGTTCAATTATCAATCCACAATAGTGATTATAAACAATACATAAAGATAAAGAAATGATACAAAGAAGAAATTTTCTGAAATGGTCATCTTTGCTTGCTATTACAGGTTTTATTCCTGGACAAGATATAGTGGCGAACACAAATGCTATCTTGAATGATAATATGCCAGTCAAACAAAATGACCGAGCGTATTGGGTAGATTTAATGGATAAGATTGCAACTCCTGTTTTAAGCAATATGAGCAAAGGAGAATTACGAAAAAATATGCCAGTAGAATATAGTCCTATTTGGGATGGTCGAAATAAAGAAGTGGCGTATATGGAGGCCTTTGGACGGCTGATTCCTGGACTTGCGCCTTTTCTTGCGCTACCAGTAGATAGTTCTGCTGAAGGTACTCTTAGAAAAAGACTCCTTTTACAAGTACAACAAAGTCTTGCACATGCAGTAGATCCTAATAGTCCAGATTATTTATACTGGGGATCAACAAAAACAGCTCAGCCTTTGGTAGATGCCGCTTATATAGCACAAGCCTTATTGACGGCTCCTGCCGTATTGTGGGAACCACTAGATCCTATAACCAAACAGCGCTATATATATGAATTTAAAACTATTCGTCAGATAAAACCATTTAATAATAACTGGGTGTTATTTGCCGCTACAATCGAGAGTTTTTTACTAAGTATAGGAGAAGATATTGATGCTACAAGAATAGATACTGCGATTGATAAAATAAATAAGTGGTATGTCGGTGATGGTTGGTACAGCGATGGCGATAAATTCCATTTTGATCACTATAACGGGTTTGTTATTCACAATATGCTGGTTGAAGTATTAAAAGTAAATACAGCAAAAGGAAGAAGAGATACTAAAGAATACGATATTGCTTATAAAAGAATGCAGCGTTATGCTTCTTTTCAAGAGCGGTATATTTCGCCTGAGGGTACATTCCTGGCAGTAGGACGTTCTTCGACTTATCGTGTTGGGGCGTTTCAACCATTAGTAAAATTAGCCTTGGATGATGCTTTACCTGAAGAAATAAAACCTGCACAGGTTCGATGTGCTTTAACTGCAGTAATGAAGAATATGTTCATTCCATCCACTTTTACAAATGGCGATTGGCTAACCTTAGGATTGGTAGGCAGCAAGCAAAAAGATATTGCCGATTATTATTCCAATACTGGCAGTATGTACATTACATCATTAGTATTCTTGCCATTAGGTTTACCTGATACACATGAATTTTGGACAGGGGCTTTTACAGATTGGACCCAGCGAAAAGCTTGGACTGGTCAATCCTTTAAAAAAGACTATGCGGTAGATTATTGATTTTATTAGTAAAAAAAACAATTCAAAAGGAAAGAGAATTAACAATACAATCCAGAATAGCGATATGAAGAATGGAATAAATAGAAAAATTTCGAATGTTAGTGCTGTGCTGTTATTATTAGCAGTAAGTCTTCCAGCATCTAATGTCTCTGCTCAAAAAAACAAAGATAAATCCCAAGAGAAGCAATTAATTAGTGCCAATGGTAAACAAGACAGAGAGTATTGGTCTCAATTGTTGTATAAAATTTCATATCCAGTAGTGCACAATCTGGCGGAAGAAACTTTGAAGAAAAACATGCCATTGGAGATGGGGCCAGATTATTATTTACAGGTAAAAAAAGTGACCTATCTTGAAGCAGTAGGCCGTACGATGGCGGGTATTGCTCCTTGGCTGGCTCTTGCAGATGATGATACAAAAGAAGGAATTTTGAGAAAAAAATTACGTCAAGAACTACTCAAAGGATTAACACATGCTGTTGATCCAAATAGTGCTGATTACTTGAATTTTCGCTCTGAAAAACAACCTATTGTCGATGCGGCCTATATGGCTCAAGCATTTCTGCGTGCCCCAAAAGCATTATGGGATCCATTGGATTCTATAACTAAAAAGAGAATAGTAGAAGAGTTTAAAACATTACGTACCAGATCCGGCGCCTACAATAATTGGTTATTATTTGCAGGTATAAATGAAGTATTCTTATTGAGTGTTGGCGAAGAACCTGATCCTGCTCGTATTGAGTTTGCTAAAAAGAAAATGATCGAATGGTATCAAGGCGACAGCTGGTATAGTGATGGTCCTAGTTTCAGTATGGATTATTATAATAGTTATGTTATTCATCCTATGTTAGTAGACTTTTTAAAAGTGTTGGTAGATAAAAATAAGATTAGTAAAGACGAATATGAAACAGCTGTAAAAAGAATGATTCGATATTCAGAATTTTTAGAACGTGTAATTGCCCCTGACGGGAGTTATCCTGCATTTGGTCGTTCCATCACGTATCGTACTGGAGCTTTTCAGGCTCTGGCACAAACAGCACTTATGGAAAAATTACCAGAACATATTACGCCTTCGCAAGTACGCAGCGGTTTAACTGCTGTAATGCATCGTATGTACGATGGATGTGATAATTTTGACAAAAACGGATGGTTAGTGCTAGGTTTCTGTGGGCATCAACCTATGATAGCTGATCAATATACTTCGACTGGAAGTTTATATATGGCTACTTTGGGATTCTTAACACTGGGATTACCTGCAGATAATATATTTTGGACTGGACCCGCTGCAGATTGGACAGCAAAAAAAGCATGGAGCAATCAGTCCTTTAAAAAAGATTACAAAGTAGAATATTAATTTTATAAAAATGTCACTGCTCTGAGTTTGATGTTGTACAAACCTGCAAGGTTCAAATAGGCATGACCGAAGTAATGACCAGTAGTATTTGAAACATCAGGGAACCTATACTTGGGGTGAAGGGTAGAAGCTTATTTTTACTTTAAAGCTCAAGAAAATCAAATTGCTTGCATTAATGAATTAAGATAACGAATTATGAAAATTATCAAAACCTTTTTTTGGGTTGCTCTTATTTTACCTATATCCCTTTTGGGACAACAAACAAAAGTTACAATTAATATTGAAAACAGTTCGGCTTTAGCACGTAAAGAAAGCGTTGTAGCAGTTAAATGGGAAAATGTTTTATCCCGTTTTCCGAAAATCGATACTACTAATTTTTTAGTGCTTGATGCAATAACAAAAAAACAAATTCCTTTTCAGCTTGAACACAAAGGTTTACAAAGTATTCAAAACTTATTAATTCAGGTTAATGTTAAAGCAAAATCGACACTTACTCTTTTGATACAACAAGGAAAACCACAACCATTTAATGCCAAAACCTACGCTCGTTTCATACCAGAACGTAAAGATGATTTTGCTTGGGAAAATGACAAAATAGCTTTTCGTACCTATGGGAAAGCCATAGAAAAAACAAAAGAAGATGCGTACGGTTTAGATGTTTGGGTTAAACGAACGGATAAATTAGTTATTGATGAACGATATAAATTAGGGAACTATCATATAGATAATGGTAACGGAATGGATTACTATCATGTGGGATTTTCATTAGGTGCTGGAAATATGGCACCATATGTAAATGATACCATTCGTTATTCGGCAAATTACCATCAATGGAAAATATTGGATAACGGGCCGTTACGTTCCTCTTTTCAGTTAACCTACGATACTTGGAATGCTGGAGGAATCAAAGTTAGGGCAATAAAAGTCATTTCCTTAGATGCAGGATCACAACTTAATCGCATAGAAAACATTTATACTTTTGAAGATAATAAACCTTTGCCTGTTGTTGTAGGTATAATAAAAAGACCTGAAAATGGTATTATGTCATTAAACGAACAGCAAGGTATAATGGGATATTGGGAACCTAATCATGGTGAAGATGGTATTACAGGTGTTGGTACTATATTGACATCGCCAGTAAGTAATATGTTTGTGGACAATAAGCAGCTATTGGCCAAAACTACAGTCAAAAGCAACGAATCGATTGTTTACTATGCTGGAGCAGCTTGGAATAAGGCTGGAGAAATAATTGACTCCAAACAATGGTTTGAGTACTTAGATCGATTTTTTCAACAAATTAAGGAGCCTCTGATAGTAACCCTAAAATAAAAAAAAATGAAATCAATACAGATGTTTCAATTAGAAGGCAAATTAGCATTGGTAACTGGTTGCAAAAGGGGAATTGGTAAAGCAATGGCTATCGCTCTAGCAGAAGCTGGTGCAGATATTATAGGAGTATCGGCCAATTTAGAATCGAGTGGAAGTGAGGTAGAACAAGAAATAATTGCGACGGGAAGAAAATTTTATGCTTATCAATGTGATTTTTCAAATCGAGAATCGTTAAAGGAATTTATTAAAAAAGTAAAAGAGGATCATCCTCATATAGATATTCTGGTCAACAACGCAGGAACTATTTTACGCAAACCTATAGCTGAGCATCCTGATGAATATTGGGATGAAGTTATAGCTGTTAATCAAACTGCACCTTTTATTTTGACAAAGGAAATTGGTAAGGAGATGGTAAAAAAAGGACAGGGGAAAATTATCTTTATAGCTTCTCTGCTTTCATTTCAAGGAGGAATTACCGTTCCGGGTTATGCTGCAAGTAAAGGAGCGATTGCTCAGTTAACAAAAGCTTTTGCCAATGAATGGGCTGAAAAAGGCGTAAATGTAAACGCAATTGTGCCAGGCTATATTTCTACTGACAATACAGCAGCCCTGCGTGCTGATGAAAATAGAAACCAGTCTATTTTAGGACGTATTCCTGCTAATCGTTGGGGAGAACCAGAAGATTTTAAAGGACCAATTGTTTTTCTGTGCTCAAATGCAGCCGATTATGTTCACGGAGCATTATTAACTGTTGATGGCGGTTGGATGGGAAGATAGATTCGCAAAAAACACTTTTTAGATCATTAATTAAGGCAGCAGAAACTCCAATCTTGGAAGATTTACAACCAGAAAAAGGAGAAGTAAAATAATAAATGATTTTTTAAAGCAGATTGTAAAAAGGCGCTAGTTTCATCAGAAATTAGTGCCTTTATAATATTTGTTGTATCTCAATAAAAAATTGATTTATACTTAGACAGTTCGTATTTTTGTCCCTATGAATGATAATTTTACAAACGAATACTTTGGAATAGGCATACAAAATGGTAAAACACCCGAAAATTTAGGTGTTTTGTGGCGATCTGCTCAAAACTTAGGCGCTACTTTTATATTTACCATAGGAAATCGATATGCCAAACAAGCCTGTGATACTCACGATGCTGTAAAAGCGATTCCTTATTTTCATTACGATACTTTTGAAGCTTTCCTTGAAAACTTACCTAAAGGAGCGCGATTAGTAGGTGTTGAACTAAACGAAAAAGCTTCGGATTTAGAAACCTACGAACATCCAAGACGTTGTGTTTATTTATTGGGCGCAGAAGATCACGGTTTATCCAAAAAAGTAATGGAAAAATGCCACCATTTGGTAAAATTCAAATCAGTAAAGAGTTTAAATGTTGCTGTGGCGGGAACTATTGTTATGTACGATAGAAACTTGGCTAAACCGCGTTCATAAAACGATAATTTCTTATTTCTTGAACTAGTTTAGCTTTTCACTGCTTTTTATCCTTAAACAATACTCAGCTCCTAAATAGAGTGGGTTTCCGTGTTTTTCAGACCAAAATCCGTCCAGAACATCTTTGGTTAAGCATCTATAGACAGCAACTCCTTTATAAGTTTTGTTGTCTTCACCTTTGTAGTTGAAATTGACGACCAGAATATTGTCTTTAAAGAAACCAGAACCTTTTTGTTCTTGTGAATTATTAATTAGCCATTTCGCTTTAATTCGATTATTTTTATCTAATGATAAACTCAAAGTACCTTTATAGGTAATTTCATGGTTTTCGTCTTGATTCTTTCCAGAAATAGAGTAATCACCAACTAAATCTTGTATAGTCATTTATTTCCCGATGCAAAAATTAGCAAAAATATTACCAAGCAATTCATCATTGGAAACCTGACCAGTAATCAGTCCAAATTGGTATAAAGCTTCACGGATATCAAGCGCAATAAGGTCACTTGAAAGATTAGTTTCAAGACCGTATTTTACTTTTTGAATCTCATCTAAAGCTTTAAGTAAAGAATCATAATGTCTTGTATTTGTTACTATAGTTTCATTGTTACGAAGAGCTCCTGTGTTTACAAAAGAAAGTAATTCGTTCTTTAAATCGTCAACACCAATTTTCTCTTTAGCAGAAATCAGTAAAAGTTTTGCATTTAAATTTTCAAGCTTAGTCGTGATGTTCGAAACTTCATCAGCAGACAATATATCTCTTTTGTTTACAACAATTACTAAAGGTTTAAGCGGATATTTATTTTTGATTTGTTCAATTTCAGAGACAAACTCAGAACTTGAAACCTGGAACTTTAAACCATCAAATAAATAGATCACAACCTGAGCCTGATCAATTTTTTCGAAAGTTTTTTTGATTCCAATACTTTCAACCACATCCTTAGTTTCACGAATTCCAGCAGTATCTATAAAACGAAAACCAATACCGCCAATCACCAATTCATCTTCAATAGTATCACGAGTTGTTCCAGCAATGTCCGAAACTATCGCACGTTCTTCGTTTAATAAAGCATTCAACAAAGTTGATTTTCCTACATTCGGCTCACCAACAATGGCAACCGGAATTCCATTTTTAATTACATTTCCAACTGCAAACGAATCAATTAAGCGTTTTAAAACAAATTCAATTCGATTCAGTAACTCATGGAATTGTGTTCTATCAGCAAACTCAACATCTTCTTCAGCAAAATCTAATTCAAGTTCAATTAAAGAAGCAAAATTTAAAAGTTCCTCTCTCAGTTTCGCAATTTCATTACTAAATCCGCCGCGCATTTGCTGCATAGCGATTTGGTGTGAAGCCTCGTTGTCTGATGAAATTAAATCAGCGACTGCCTCTGCTTGCGATAAATCAAGTTTTCCGTTCAAGAAAGCCCTTAAGGTAAATTCTCCAGCATCAGCCATTCTGCATCCTTTTCGTAATAATAACTGAATAATCTGCTGCTGAATATAAGTAGAGCCGTGACAAGAAATTTCGATAGTGTCTTCGCCTGTATAAGAATTGGGACCTTTAAAAACAGATATCAAAACTTCGTCAAGTGTTTTTTCATTATCAAAAATATGCCCTAAATGCAAAGTATGTGTTTTTTGCTTCGTTAAGTCTTTATTTTTAATGGATTTAAAAACAGAATTACCAATTGTAATGGCTTCAGCACCCGAAATACGAATTATTGCAATAGCGCCTGCTCCAGATGGAGTAGCCAATGCAACTATAGAATCTTGATTTATCATAGTGCAAAGGTATAAAAAAAGCAGAAATCATTAAAAGAGCTTAGTGATTGAATTATGGATGAGAATAACTCTTTTTATTTGTCTTATTAAGAAAATATTAATTGTTAAATTCCTGATAATTATCAGACCTTTTTGTTTTTATAATGTTTAAATTTGAGTAATAAACCTATAAAACTCAAATAAAATGAAAAAGATATTATTTCCTACGGATTTTTCTGAAGCAGCAACAAATGCGTTTGTACACGCTTTAGAATTTGCTAAAATTGTCAAAGCCGAGCTTGTTTTGCTTCATACATTTGAGATTCCGGTTTATGACAGCCAGTTTTTTCCAGAGAATTACGCTTCGATTTACAGTTCGATAGAATTGGCAAAGTTTGAAATGTTTAAAGATGAAATTCCTAAACTTCGCGCTATTGCTGCCGAACGAAAATTAGATGATATTGTAATTAAGCACCGTTTAATGGATGGCGATTTAATTTATAATCTCAAAAATGCAGTAGAAGAGGATCAGATTGATTTTGTAATTATGGGAACTACAGGCGCTTCTGACTGGACAAAATTCTTTACTGGATCAAATACTAATTCTGTAATTTCGGGAGTTGATGTGCCGGTTTTATGCGTTCCAGCGGATGCTAAATTTAAGAAAATCAAAACAATTGGTTTTACAACCCGCTATCGTGAGAAAGACAAAGAAGTACTTAGAAAAATATTGAAAATCGCAAAGAAAACAGATGCGAAAGTAAAAAGTTTGTACGTAAGATCATCTGATACTGATGTTGATGATGCGACAATTAAAGAATGGGACAAAGAATTTGCAGCTGAAAATGTCGAATTTTTAGTATTGCCAAGCGATGAAATAAAAGAAACCATTCTTGATTTTATTCTTTATAAAGACATTGATATTCTGACTACTATCACGCATAAAAGATCTTTCTTTGAATCGATTTTTGAATCAAGTTTTAGTAAAAAAATCACCAAAGAAGTTTCGATACCTGTTTTGATCATGCATGAAAAATGAATTCACTAGTAAACACAAGCTTTTTGTAAGTGTAAAACCTATATTTGTATTTCATTAAAAGATAAAGATGGAACTATATCAAAATAAAGTTGAACACTTTACAAAAGTTTTTAATAAAATCAATAAAAGATACAACAGCATCAGTGTTTTAAGACTGATAAGCGTTTTTTTATGCTTGTTTATGTTGTTTTATTACATCAAAACAAATCAATTATTTTATGTTGGTTTTGCTTTTCTATCTTTTGTTGGTTTTCTTATTTTAATGAGAATCCATTCTAAATTATCAATTCAAAGGGAACTTACAAAAGCAATACTTAAAATCAATGAAAATGAAATCTCATTTTTAAAAAGGGAAAAACTTCCTTTTGAAAACGGAATTGAATTCAATGATTTCCATCATCCTTATGCGTACGATTTAGATATTTTTGGAGATCATTCGTTATTTCAAAATTTAAATCGAACTGCTACTTTTATTGGTAAGAAAACATTAGCAGAAAAATTATTAATTCTGTTTCCTAATGAAGCAATTCTTGAAAATCAAGAGGCAATTGATGAATTAAATAAAAAGATCGATTGGCGTCAGGAATTTCATGCTTTAGCAATCGTCAGCAACGATTCTAAAAGTTCGTATGAATCATTACTTCATTGGAATTCATTTAAAAATAATACTTTACCTAAAGTTTTAATTGCACTTTCAGTTATTCTTCCAACTCTTTTTTTTGGTTTTTTGATCGCTTATATTATTACATCAAAAACCATTTTATTGCCCTATTTGACCTATATTTTTATATTTAATATGATGGTTATGGGAAAATCTTTCAAGCGAATTCATTCGGAAATTGCTAAGGCCGATAACGTTGATAAAATCATAAAACAATATAGTTTATTAGTTGAAAAAATAGAAAAAGAGACTTTTCATTCAAAGAAATTAATCGACTTGCAGAAACAGTTAATTTTTAAAAATGCGACTGCAAGTACACATTTAAAACAATTATCTGAATTGTTTTCCAGAATGGATACGATAAATAATTTGGTAACTGCAATTGTTTTTAACGGTACTTTTTTGTTTAATCTTCATGTTTTGAGATCACTTTTAAAATGGAAAGAAAACTATTCAGAAGAACTTGAAAAATGGATCTCAATTATTGGCGAATTTGAAGCCTTGAACAGCTTAGCAAATTTAGCACATAATAATCCAGACTTTGTATATCCTGAAATTAATACAGAATACAAAATAGGTTTCGAAAATCTAAGCCATCCATTACTAAATCCGATAAGCAGAGTAGGGAATGACACGCACTTTTATCCTGAGTCATTTATGATTTTAACAGGATCAAATATGTCTGGAAAAAGTACTTTTTTAAGAAGTTTAGGAATTAATATGGTTCTTGGCGGAATTGGTTCAGTTGTTTGTGCTTCAAAAGCGAATATGCATCCACTTCCAGTTTTGGTTTCAATGCGATTGTCTGATTCTTTAGCAGACAGCGAATCGTACTTTTTTGCTGAAATTAAACGTTTAAAACAAATTATGGACGCTTTAGAAGATCGTCCTGCGTTCGTTCTGCTGGATGAAATTTTAAGAGGTACAAATTCTGATGATAAACGAAATGGAACTATTGAGGTAGTAAAGAAAGTCATTGCAAAAAAAGCAATTGGTGCAATAGCAACACACGATATTGAGGTTTGTTTAACAACAAATGAATATCCAGAGATTCTAACTAATCAATGTTTTGAGGTTGAAATAAAGGACAACGAACTTCATTTTGATTATAAACTTCGCACAGGAATCTGCAAAAATAAAAGTGCTACTTTCTTAATGCAGAAAATGGGAGTTATATAATTTTAGATTTTAGAATGTAGATTTTAGATTTTGCCACTCTGAGCGAAGTTGAAGAGCGCAACGTTACCATATAAGAAATAATCTAAAATCTACATTCTAAAATCAAAAACTAAAATTTATTTAAGCCCTTCTTTAATGGTTTGAACAAAAGCTTCAACCGGCTGTGCGCCAGAAACAGCATACTTTCGATCAAAAACAAAAAACGGAACTCCTTGTACGCCAATTTGATTAGCTTCGTGAATGTCAGAATGAACATCATTTAAATAAAGATTTTCATTTTCAACAACCTCTTTAACTTCATCTGAGTTTAAACCTGCTTTTGTTCCTAATTCGATTAGAGTTTGAGCATCATTTAAATCTCGTCCTTCTGTAAAATAAGCCTTGAAGAAAATTTCTTCCATTTCATCGCCAAGATTATTCTTTTTTGCCAAATGAATAATTCTATGTGCTGTTAAAGAGTTTGATATAATTGCTTTATCAAAATGATAATCTAAACCAACACTTTTAGCACGTTCTACGACACCTTTATGCATTTCTATAGATTGTTCTACAGAAATACCTTTGCGTTCCGCTAGAAACGTGTAAACATCTTTACCTGATTGCGGTTCAATTGTTGGATCAAGCTGAAAGCTTTTCCATTCAATTTCAATTTCGTCATTAGGAAACTGTTCTAAAGCCGTTTCCAATTGCCTTTTTCCGATATAACAAAACGGACACATGATGTCCGACCAAATTTCTATTTTCATATTACAAAAATAAGAAATATTTGTTTCTGAGTAAATAATCTCCATTTGAGACCTAAAGAAAAAGTTTTTATGTAAAGGAAATAAGTATTTTAGCACAAATAAGTCTGTAAAGGTTTATCCATTTAAAAAACACTGTAATTTTTACTATGAAGAAAAAAACATATGCCTTTTTATTGATTATGCTTTCTATATCATTAAACGCACAAGTAAGAGGTTCTATAGATTTAGGCCTTTATCGCCATACAGATTTTCAAGAATCTGTGTATATTCAGGGCGGATTAGGCTTAGAAGTTAAGGTTTATAAGTTTTTAAAACCAGAATTAAGTGTTAGTTATTACTACGGAAGACTTGAAGACTATAGTAAATTAGATGATCAGGGAAATATTACGAGCGTATCTACAGCGAATGCTTCAGCTTTAAATTTTGGTTTTACGCCTAAAATATGTATCTCTTGTGGAGAGTATAGTGCAGGTGATGCACTTTTGCAAATTCTGCCTATTTATAACATTGCAAGAATTGAGGCTCAAGGAAATTATACCGCAATTAATCAAAGTAGTCAAGCTCAAATAACAACAAAGAAGGAAACTGTAACAGAGTGGCAGCAATCAATTGGGATTGGGGTTGGTTTAGATATTATTCTTTCTGATAAAAATTACGACTCTTTGGCTGTTAACTTATATTATACCGGCGTAAATATGGGAAAAGCTTTAGGAAGAGTAGAAAAGAGTGAAACAAGATACGACAGCAGAACTCTAGGATTAGGACTGAATTATTATTTTGGTTTTAAAAAGAAGAAAAACTAGATTTTATAGTAGAACTAAAAAACCGCAACTCTCAAAAAGAATTGCGGTTTCTAGGTATAAAAAATGGTTGGTTAATAGCGATACTATTTTTTTTTACAATGATATGTCTTTAATTTGAAATTAAAAAAAATCTCTGTAACAAAAAGAAGTTTTGATGTTAACTATTTAACATTACAGGCATTACAAGCATAGTAACGGTTTCTCCTTCTTCTAAACCATCAACTGGAGTAAGGATTCCAGCTCTGTTAGGCAATGACATTTCTAACATAATCATGTCTGATTGTAAGTTAGTAAGCATTTCAGTTAAAAAACGTGAGTTAAAACCAATTTGAAGATCATCTCCTTGATAATCACAAGTCAATCTTTCTTCTGCTTTATTTGAGTAATCTATATCTTCTGCAGAAACATTTAATTCAGCTCCAGCAATTTTTAAACGAATTTGGTGTGTCGTTTTATTTGAGAAAATCGCAACACGCTTAACAGAGCTTAAAAATAATGAACGATCGATCATTAATTTGTTTGGATTTTCTTTTGGAATTACCGCTTCATAATTAGGGTATTTTCCATCAATTAAACGACATGTTAAAATATAATTATCAAATGAGAAAGTTGCATTTGAGTCGTTGTATTCAATTTTTACTTCAGCATCAGAAGCTCCTAAAATACTCTTTAAGATATTTAAAGGTTTCTTTGGCATAATAAAATCTGCCACTTGAGACGCTTTGACATCTGTACGCGCATACTTTACTAATTTGTGTGCATCTGTAGCTACAAAAGTCAATCCTTCTGGTGAAAACTGGAAGAATACTCCAGACATTACCGGACGTAAATCATCGTTTCCAGCAGCAAAAATAGTTTTACTTACAGCAGTTGCTAGAACATCAGCAGGAACTAAAGTTACTGAAGGCTCTTCAAGATTTACAGATTTAGGAAATTCTTCTCCAGCAGCATATGCTAAAGCATATTTTCCTGAGTTTGAGCTGATCTCAACAGTATTGTTATCTTCAACTGTAAAAGTTAAAGGTTGTTCAGGAAATGTTTTTAAAATTTCAAGTAAAAGTTTTGCAGGTACTGCAACACTTCCTTTACTTGTAGAATCGATTGTTAATGTCGCTGACATTGTCGTTTCAAGATCAGATGCCGAAACTGTCAACTCATTATTGTCTAGTTCAAATAAAAAGTTATCTAAAATAGGAAGTGTATTATTGCTGTTAATAACACTGCCTAGAACTTGTAATTGTTTTAATAAGTACGAACTCGATACTATAAATTTCATCGTCTTTTGTTTTATTTTTTGGAGTATTCTTTAGTATTTATATTCTAAAGATACAGATTACAAATATATCGTAAACATTCTTAGTTTTCCAATTTTTTTATCAACATCTATTTACTGTATTTTCTTTTTCTTATAAATGTAAATATAAGCCCAAAAACCAGTAAAATTAGAATTGGAAGTCCGATAGTTATGAATTGTGTTGTGGTATAATTTTCATAAACTTTTTCCTTGTCTAATAATGGCAGTTCAACATCTTTGCTTCTAATGTTAATAAGTCCAGTATCGTCCAGCAGGTAATTAATACAATTCATCATAAAATCTTTATTGTCGTAAAGATTTCCAGTTCTTTGATCATAACCCAGTTCAACCGGCATCATGTTTTTGTCTAATTGATTTCTTGCCAAATCGCCATCAGAAATAACAATCATTTTTGTTGGTTTTCCTTTTGGCTGAAATGAATCATTTTTGAATGGTAAAACACGATTTTCAAAAGCAGAATGGAAATTTCCTTCTAATAAAACAGACAAGTTTAAGTATCCTTTATTGATATAATCTTGCGGAGATGTTTTTTCAGCAACAACGTTCAAATTAACTTCAGCTGGAGAACCAATTTGTCTTGAATATTGAGAAGATTGCAATAAAATGGTCTTTTTAATTCCGTTCTTCAACGTATCAATTGGACTTGCAAAGTCAAATTTAATACCTCCCAAATGTTTTACAATTGGATGCTCGGAGTTTGGATGAACAAGCGGAGCAAATTTCCAGATAAAATCTTGGTACTGCGTTGCACTTCCTTGTTCTCCTGTTGCCAGTTTTATTGGACTTCCTTGCTCATCTTTTACTAAATCAGGATTAATTCTAAATCCGTATTTAAAGAACATATCATTTAAATTCAGATCTCTCGGATAAGCTAAAATAGCACCGGATTGATTGTATAAACTATCCATATCTGCAGCGACCTGATCGATAAGCCATATCGTTTTACCGCCGTTGATGATAAACTGATCTAAAACCTGTTTTTCTTCATCTGAAAATCTTTCGGTTGGTTTTGAGATTATCGCTAAATCGTATTTTTTAAGAGCTGCTAATGTTCCGTTTGGATCTTTGGCAACACAGTCTAAAGTAAAGGGGCCAATGTAATAGCTTTCTTTAATTTGTCTTAGTAATTTGCCAATATGAATTTCAGATAACTCACCATTTCCTTTAATAATGGCAACTTTTTTCTGTCTGTCTTTAGTGATTTTATTAATTGCATCCGCAATTGAATATTCTAAATGCTGGATAGAACCAATTACTTTTTGAGTAGTTGAAGCTCCCATTATATTTTTTAATAAAGGAATGTTGACTTCTTTATTATTGTAAACTGCAATTGCCCAAGGAAAAACCATAGCTTGAGATTGTTTTCCTTTATCGTCAACAGTAATGTTTATTGGTGTAAGCCCTTTTTGGTAAAGCGATTTTACAACATCCATGCTTTCTTCTCCGTTTTCCATAGGATTAACAAATTCAAAAACAATATTGTTGTTGTAAGCTTGAAATTCTTCTAGTAACTGTTTAGTTTCTTGTTGTAAACGACGAAAATCCGCAGGAAGATCTCCCTGCATATAAATCTTAATAGATAATGGATTTTTGACCTGTTTTACAATTTGTAAAGAGGTTTCAGATAAAGTGTATCTTTTGTCTTTAGTTAAATCGAAACGGTGAAAAAATAAGCTTCCGAGAACATTTAAAACAATTAAAACAAAAATTGTAATGCCTAACGCTTTGAGGTTTTTTTGAGTATATGGCTTCATTACGCTTTAAAAGATTTTAATTGGTAAACGGTAAAGGATAAAAATAGTATTGTGATGCTTAAAAAATAAATAACATCACGAGTATCAATAACACCTCGGCTTATACTTTTAAAATGATCCTGCATACCAAATGCTGCAATGATGCTCGAAGAACCTGGCAGTAATCCTACTAAACCTTGAAATCCAAAATAGAAGAAAAAACATAAAAAAAACGGCAATAATAAACGCAACGATTTGATTTTCTGAAAGGGTAGAAGTAAAGATTCCAATTGCAGAATAAGAAGCAATTAAAAACAGTAATCCAAAATAAGAACCAACTGTACTTCCCATATCAATATTTCCTTCTGGAGAGCCTAAACCTGAAATCACTTTTACGTAAATAAAAGTAGGGATGATTGCCAGAATAATAAGAATTAAAGAACCAAAGAATTTTCCGTTTACAATCTGCCAAATCGATAGCGGTTTGGTTAAGAGTAGTTCCAGTGTTCCTTGTTTTTTTTCATCAGAGAAACTTCTCATTGTAATGGCTGGAATCAGAAAAATCAAGATCCATGGAGTTAACGTGAAAAATGGAGTCAAATCAGTATAACCAGTATTTAAGATATTGTAATCTCCCTCGAAAACCCATAAAAAAAGTCCGTTGCTTATCAGGAAAATGGCAATAACCAAATAGCCGATAGGTGAGCCGAAAAAAGATTTTATTTCTCGTAAAATGATCGATTTCATTTATTTGTATTTAATTCGTTTGTTTTTTCTTAGTTAAGAATTATTGTTTTTTTAATCTTTTTTATCTTCCTCCAAAAATACTGCTTCCTATACGTACCATCGTGCTGCCGCATTCGATCGCAAGTTGGTAATCGCCCGACATTCCCATTGAAATTGTCGAAAAATGATCTAAGGTAGAGGCGCACTGCAGTGCGTCTTTACGTTGTTTTATAGAATCAAAAATTGATTTCAAATGAGTAAATTCTTTTCTAATTTGGTTTTGATCTTCTGTAAAAGTAGCCATTCCCATCAATCCTAAAATTCGAATATTTTCTAATTCCTTAAATGCTGAAGATGCTAAAAGTTCATTCAACTCCTCTTCGTCTAAACCAAATTTAGATTCTTCTTCAGCTATGTATATTTGAAGAAGGCAGTCAATAATTCTATTGTTTTTTAAAGCTTGTTTGTTGATTTCTTGTAACAATTTTAAACTATCAACACCATGTATCAAAGTTACATAAGGTGCCATAAATTTAACCTTGTTTGACTGAACGTGACCAATCATATGCCATTGAATATCTTTTGGCATCTCTTCCCATTTATCAGTCATTTCCTGAATTTTGTTTTCTCCAAAAATACGCTGTCCAGCTTCGTAAGCCTGTATCAAATCTGAAACAGGTTTTGTTTTTGAAACGGCAACTAGAGTTACTTGTTCAGGTAAGCTTTCTTTGATTGTATTTAAATTCGACTGAATCGACATGATAATTCTTTTTTATAAAAACTGCTTAGAGATTTTCTCTGCTTTTTTGCTTTCGCTATAATCGTAAAAACCTTCACCAGATTTTACTCCTAATTTCCCTGCTCTAACCATATTCACTAATAATGGACAAGGTGCATATTTTGGATTTTTGAAGCCTTCATACATTACGTTCAAGATAGCAAGGCACACAGGACCAATAAAATCAGCTAATTGAAGCGGCCCCATTGGGTGTCCCATTCCTAATTTCATTACTGTATCAATTTCATAAACTCCCGCAACTTTATTGTATAACGTTTCGATTGCTTCGTTTAGCATTGGCATTAAAATTCTATTAGCCACAAAACCTGGATAATCATTTACTTCAACAGGAGTTTTTCCAAGTTTTACAGATAAATCCATGATAATTTTAGTGACTTCATCGCTTGTGTTGTATCCACGAATGATTTCTACTAATTTCATAATCGGCACAGGATTCATAAAATGCATTCCAATAACACGTTCAGGATGTGCTACAACAGAACCAATTTGCGTAATTGAAATAGAAGAAGTGTTCGTTGCTAAAATGGTATTGTGAGAACAAGCTTCGTTTAACTGTTTGAAAATGTTAAGTTTTAATTCTACATTTTCTGTAGCAGCTTCAACAACTAAATCAGCACCAACAACTCCATCCTTAATATCAGTATAAGTAATAATATTAGTAATGGTTTTTGCAACGTCTTCTTGAGTTATAGAACCTTTTGCAAGCATACGATCTAGATTGGCTGCAATAGTTGCCATTCCTTTATCTAATGATTTTTCTGAAACATCAATTAGTTTAACCACAAAACCACTTTGTGCAAAAGTATGAGCGATTCCGTTACCCATAGTTCCAGCACCAATTACAGCTATCGTTTTCATTTAAATTTTGATATTATATTTATGATTTTAGCCACGAATTCACTATTTGAAGCAAATTACGTGGCTAATTTAAGTTTTAAAATTTATTTACTATTTTATTTATCGAAACAATCAATTATTTGGTACGCGACACGCAAAGCATCAGTTGCTTGTTCAAGCGTTACCACTGGAGTTGTATCTGTTTTGATAGCGTTTGCAAATGATTCTAATTCATCTAGAATTGCGTTGTTGTGTTCAACATCTGGATTTGTAAAATAGATTTGTTTTTTTACACCTTCGGCATTTTGCAAGATCATATCAAAATCTCCTGGGGTTTCTGGCGCATCTTTCATGCGGACTACTTCGCATTTTTTTTCTAAAAAGTCAACTGAGATATAAGCATCTTTCTGAAAAAAACGAGTTTTACGCATGTTTTTCATCGAAATTCTACTTGCTGTTAAGTTTGCAACACAGCCATTTTCAAATTCAATTCTGGCATTTGCAATATCTGGAGTGTCACTAATTACAGAAACACCGCTTGCATGAATATCTTTTACTTTTGAATTAACAACACTAAGAATAGCATCAATGTCATGAATCATTAAATCCAAAACTACAGGAACATCTGTACCGCGAGGATTAAACTCGGCCAAACGATGTGTTTCGATAAACATTGGATTTTCGATCATTTCTTTTGTGGCAATAAAAGCGGGATTAAAACGCTCTACATGACCAACTTGCCCTTTTACATTGTATTCTTTGGCTAAAGCAATAATTTCTTCAGCTTCTTCTACAGTATTGGCAATTGGTTTTTCAATAAAGATATGTTTACCAGATTTTATCGCCACTTTTGCACATTTATAGTGCGAAAGTGTTGGGGTTACAATATCGATAACATCGACAGCGTGAATAAGTTTTGCAATTGTGCTGAAGTTTGTATAGCCAAATTCTTTTGAAATTCTTTCGGCATTTTCTTGATTTTCGTCGTAAAATCCAACTAATTCGTATTGGTCAGATTGTTGTAATAAGCGTAAATGTATTTTACCAAGATGACCAGCACCTAAAACTCCTACTTTTAACATGAGAATGTATTTTAAACAAAAATATAATTTATTTGTTTAAAGTGAAAGTTAATGCAATAAAGATTTAACGATTTAATATTTAAAAATCATTATTTTGATTTCCTATTTAGTTTCTTATTTTTGCCAAAATAAAACCTACCCATTTTGAAAGATACTGCCAAACATCAAGGACTTCGTAATCAATTAGTAAGCACTTTAGAACAAAAAGGAATTACTGATAGAGCGGTCTTAGAGGCGATAAAAAAAATTCCAAGACACCTTTTTTTGAATTCAAGTTTTGAAGATTATGCTTATCAAGATAAGGCATTTCCTATAGGCGCGGGACAAACTATTTCGCAGCCTTACACCGTTGCTTTTCAATCGCAGTTATTGGAAGTGAAAAAAGAACATAAAATTCTAGAAATCGGAACTGGTTCTGGTTATCAAACGGCTGTTTTGTGTATGCTGGGAGCAAAAGTTTTTAGTGTAGAAAGACAAAACGAATTATTTAAGAAAACATCCAACTTATTTCCAAAATTAAATATTCGCCCAAAACACCTGTCTTTTGGTGATGGTTATAAAGGACTTCCAGGTTACGCTCCTTTTGATAGTATTATTGTTACAGCAGGTGCACCGTTTATTCCGCAGCCATTAATGGCGCAGTTAAAAATAGGAGGAAGGCTTGTTATTCCGTTAGGTGAAGATGTTCAGATTATGACCTTGTTAATTAGAAAGAACGAAACTCAATTTGAAAAACATGAGTTTGGAGAGTTTAGATTTGTTCCTTTGTTAGAAGATAAAAATTAGTAAAAAAGCCCGATTTGATCGGGCTTTTTTAATTGACTAATGTTATCGCATGTATTAGATTTTCTTTTTCCTTTTGAAGAATATAATTGATAAAGACTGACTTATCATTTTTATTTTGAGCCGATTCTAATGTTGCTAAATAATTGTTTATTTCTTCTTCATTTCCTTTTATTACGGCAAAAACAAAACTGCTTTTTAATAAAATCCAGTTCATTAAAAGATTTGCAATTTGAATATTTCCATTTTCAAAAGGACATATTGACATTATTTTAAGATGCGCTTCAGTGGCTAATAATAAAGGATGCATATTGTTTTTATTGGTTTCATACCAATTAAAAACAAATTCATTTCCTTAATAATTATTGGATCTTCTTTATACTTTCCTGAATTTTCGATTTTAATTCCTCTAAAAATAAGATTATGAACGGCAAGAAGATCTTTCTCTGATATTGGAAGTTTCTTCTGGTTTATATCTTTTATATAACCAATAGCGTCATTAAGATTTACCGCTTCTAGATGTTCCTGCATGTTTTTGCCGGGAATCATCAAACCTTCATTTATTACAGCTTTAGTTTCCTGAAAGGTTAAAGAATTTCCGTTCATTTTATTAATCTCTGAAATGAATTCAAGCTCCAAAATTTTAGAAATTCGATGCAGATCGAAATGCTGAAAAGATAATATCTTGTTTTTTAATGCTTCAATTTCGTTTAATAAAGATTTTATAGATGGGAAAGTTTCAGGATTTAGTTTTTTGTTATTGTTTTGAATTTCCTGTTCTGCTAAAAGTAAAGCTTTCAAAGCAAACTCTTCGTTTCCAATTTCATAAAGAATTTTTTCTTTTAACCATGCAATCATCAAGGTCTCGTAATCTATCTCTAAAAGATTAGCCAGTTTTGAAATTTGTTCTTTTGTGGGTTTCCGCGTTCCAGATTCGAATTTACTAATTAAGGCTTGATCAATACCAAGAAGCTGAGCTACTTCACGAGTTTTTAATTCTTTTTGTTCTCGTGCATTTTTTAAAAGTGATTTCATGTAAATGAAATTTTAAGTCTTGACAAAAATAGTCATTTTTTTAGTCGTAAAAAAAGCAACATTTGATTGTTGCTTTTTAAAGTTTCTTTTATTTTGGAGGAAGAGAACCGTCTTTTCTCATTTCTTTGACAACTGTCTGCATAATTGCATCGACTGTTTGTCCTAAATCTGTTACGTAATCAGACTTTGTGGTTCCCGTCCAGATTAATTTGTTTTCTTTTAACGAAAAAATATTGGTTTCAACCATGTAAGATGTTGTTTCTTGATAATATCCCGGATCGTAGAAATTTGGCGAATACATTCCGTACCAATTTCCAAAACCATAACCATACATTCCACTGTATAAGCCGTCAAAACCACCGTAGTACATTCCTGTATAAGTTCCAGGAACGTAATTGGTTTCTTTTTCAGTACTAACCAATCGCATTGTTACAACACCATCAAAATTTTCGTCTTGTAAAATTTTTAATTTTTGTTCCTGCGAAAGCTGTTTAGTGGTCTCATTTAAATACTGATAAGAAGTTTTAAAAATGGGATTACTGGCTGCAATTCTGTTTTCTGCAACTCTTCTAGAAGCCTCATCTTTTACCAGCGCAACCACTAAAACTTTTTTAAATTGTTCTTGAGCTACCGTTATTTTTGGATCTCTCCAGCTGTTAACAATAGAGGTATTACTGCCGCAGCTTGAAAGTGACAGAATAACGATTAACATAATTAAGTGCTTTTTCATATGGTATAGTTATATTGTTTGTAGTAAAAATAACTATAAAAAATTAATAATAAAGCAGATTAAAAATAAAAATAACGTTTAGTTGTACGCTTTTTTGATACGGTCTAAGTCGCGTTTTGTGTCTTGTTCCTTTAACGATTCACGTTTGTCGTAATTCTTTTTTCCTTTACAAAGACCTATTTGCAGCTTAGCAAGACCTTTTTCATTGGTAAATAATTTTAAAGGTACAATAGTAAGACCCTTTGCTTGAACACTTTTATGCAGCGTTTTTAGTTCTTTTTTGTTCAAAAGAAGTTTTCGTTCGCTTCGTGATTTGTGGTTAAACTGATTTCCAAAAGAATATTCTTCAATGTAAGTATTGATGGCAAAAAGTTCAAGGTTATTAAACTCGCAAAAGCTTTCTGTAATATTCGCTTTTCCTAATCGGATAGATTTAATTTCGGTTCCTGTCAAGACAATTCCCGCCACATAAGTATCGATTATTTCATAATCAAACCTAGCTCTTTTATTAAGTATATTGACTGATTTTAACATAGGTGCAAATGTAAACAAAATTGAAAAACTTTACTGCAATCTAAAATAAATAAAGATTTCTTTTAAACAATGATTTAAATCAGTTTTAAGGAAAAAACTTACTCATAAGTTTGCTTCATAATTTAAAAACACCATTAAAAATGAAGAAAATTTTAACTATCGCAACCATTGTATTATTTGGATTATCAGTAAAAGCACAAGATGCTAGTCAAGGGTTAAAAGGAGCTTGGTTTGCAACCTCACAATTTGGTTATCAGCAGACAAAAAGTGGAGATACAAAAGGCACAAATCTTACTGTACTGCCTATTGTAGGAACATTTATTACACCATCTATCGCTGTTGGAGCAGGATTGGGTTATATCAATATTAAATCAGAAACAGATGCTAAAACAGCTGCAAACACTAATTTATTTGTAATTCAGCCATTGGCAAGAAAATACTGGAATGTAGCAGGATCTTTATATTTCTTTGGGCAATTAGCTTTACCGGTTATTACAGGAAAAGAAAAAGAAAGTAACCTAAAAGTAAATCAAGTTGGATTATCTGTATCAGGAGGTTTCGATTATTTTGTAACTAAAAACTTCTCAGTCGAATTTTCTTATGATTTAGCAAACTTTACATCTACAACTCTAAAACCAGAGAATGGAGAGAAAACAACTGTAACAAATTTTGGATTAGCTCACGTTGCAAATGTTGATTCTTATTACAATTCTGCATTAGCTGGAAGCGCACCAAACTTAACAACTCCGCTTTCTGTTGGATTTAAATTTGTATTTTAATTATATTGAATTGTTTTAAATCAATTCATTAATTTTGTAAAAAAAGAAAGACCGTGCTTTTTTAAGTACGGTCTTTTTATTGTTGTTTTAAAATATATAGAAATGCAAAATAAATCTAAAGATCCGCTGCACGGTATTACACTTCAAAATATTCTAGAAATTCTAGTAGATTTTTACGGATTTGATACTTTAGCAGAATTGATTCCAATAAAATGTTTCAGTTCTAATCCGAGTATAAAATCAAGCCTTACTTTTTTAAGAAAAACAGATTGGGCTCGAAAAAAAGTAGAGGATCTGTATATTAAAACACTTCCTAAACTTTCAAATTAATTATAATTTATAAGAAATCATTACACCTCCTCGATAAGGAAGCCATTCACCGCTTTTATTCCAGTTTTGTGATTTTTCATATCTCCCTGGAGTTCCATCATTATAATATCCATGATAAAAACCTTGGTGCCATCCGCCTCCTGCAAAAATATCAAGTAAAAACTTATCGCTTAATTTTAGATTATATCCTACTGTAACCCCAAAACGGTAACCAAATCCGTGCTCATATTTATTAGTATCCCAATAATTCCATTTTTGAAGGTCGTACATATCAGCGCCTGCATGTCCGCCCACATAAAAACCATTGTATTTTTCTTTAAAATGGTAGCGAACCTCTGGTGTAAAAGTGTAAAATTTCATTGGGCTGTGACCATTAAATGATTCCCAAAAAGAAGCCATAACATCAAAGCTGAAAGTGGTCTTTTCGCCAAGGCTAGTTTCTACACCAATGTTTGGAACAGCTAATAGCGCTGTTGCAGCATTGAACTTTATAAAAGTTTGACTTTGTGATTGAATTGATAAAAGAAGAACGGCTAAATAAAGTATTTTTTTCATGGTATTTTTTAAGATCAAAAGGGCTTAATTTATTTTCGGCACAAATATAACGTAATAGATCATTGACTATTGCGGAATATGGTGCTTTTAACAAGAATTAATTTTTACGATAAAATACTTAAAAGCTATTTGTTTAATATTGAATATATTACTCTGTCTAAAAAAACACCCTCATAAAAATCGGCTTCTTTTAAATGTGCTTCTTTAACAAAACCGCATTTTTGTAATACTCGTTCAGAAGCTGAGTTTTCAGGATCGATTACTGCTTCGATAGAATGGAGTTTAAGATCTTCAAACCCAAATTGAACTAGTCTGTTTACAGCTTCGGAAACAATTCCTTTTCCGTGAAAATCAGGATGTAGTATATAGCCAATTTCTGAACGATAATTTTCAAATTGAGTACGGTAAAAGCCTATAATACCAAGTAGTTTTGGGTTATCATTTAAAGTAATTGCCCAGTTAATTCCTGTGTTGGTTGTAATTTTATCTTCAATCTGTGCAATGAGCTCTAGTGCATCTTCGTTACTTTTTGCAAGAGGTCTCGGGATATACTTCATGGTTTCAGGATTCGAACGTATTTCGAAAACCTCATTAACATCATCATTTGTAAGTCTCCTTAAAACTAAACGGTCAGTTTTAATTATGGGAAAAGGGTGAAAATTAAATTCTAACATTTTTTATAAAATTTTTATACTGAATTTTGAGTGAAATATTTGATCTGCATCTAAAAGTACGATGCCTTCTTTTTGATATAAATCTCCAGAATTATTGGCTGTGTCTGAATAACCAAACCAAGGTTCTATACAAACAAACGGCGCTTGATCCTTTGTCCAGATCCCTAAACTAGGAAAATCTTCAAAATCAACCTCGATATATGGTTTCTCATTTTCTAAAATAGTCAATGAATTTGACTCTAACGTTTTGAAAACCAAAGCGTCATTTTCAAAAAGCTTATAATTTAATCGAACTAAATTTTCAGAAGTTTTTAAAACCTCTGTTTTGTTAGAAATTAAATCATTTTCTAAAAGATTAAACTTCAAGACTTCTTCTTTTTCGAATTTAAAAGAATAGTTTTCAAAATTTTCAGGTAAAGCAATTGCTGGATGCGCACCAATCGAGAAAGGCATTTTTCTATCGCTTTTATTAATTACAATATATTCAATATTTAAGGATGTTTTTTCAAGCGAATAAATTAGCTGTAGTTCAAATTCAAAAGGATACTTTTTTAAAGTTTCAGCGTTTGATTCTAAAGAAAACACAGCACTGTTCTCTGTTTTTTCAATCAATTCGAATTCCATGTCCCTTGCAAAACCATGTCTAGACAATTGATACTCTTTTTGATCAATAGTATAAGTATTGTTTTTTAATGTTCCTACGATTGGGAAAAGAATAGGAGAGTGTTTGCCCCAAAAATTAGGATTTCCTTCCCATATAAATTCTTTTTCTTGATTATTTTTTAAAGAAAATAATTCTGCTCCAGCATGATTAATAGAAGCTTTAAGTATTGAGTTTGAGATGATTGTGTTCAAGGGGATAATGTTGAATAAAATTAAACTTAGTCTTGATGTAAATGTATTTTATAAAATTCGTTTTTTTAAGAAAAAACCGTAAAATATTTTTTCTGATAAAATTTTGCTAAAATTAAATTTAGACGTGCATATTTCTCTGTAAATAGCTTTTTTTTTCATTAATTTGTTGCATAAACAGCAAAAAAATATGAAAATACAATCTTCAAAAGCCTTACTAACCATGGCTTTATTTGTTGGGATTTCTTCTGTTTGGGCACAACAAACACCAGCAACAACAGCAGCAAATCCTGTTAATAATTACAATTATCATGATGCATTTGGGCCTAATTTTTATACTAAAAATGGCACACCAACCCGTTCAGCAAGCGGTCAGCCCGGAGTTGAATACTGGCAAAATAGAGCTGACTATCAAATTACTGCTAAGTTAAACGGTACTACAAACGAAATTATTGGTACAGATGAAATTACGTATACCAACAACAGCCCTGATAAATTATCATTTCTTTGGTTAAATTTAGATCAAAACTTATTTAAAGAAGATTCTAGAGGAAATGCTGTTGTGCCTTTAACCGGAAGTCGTAATGGTGCTCAAGGTCAGGTTTTTGAGGGAGGAAATAAAATTAAGTCAGTAAAAGTAATTACCGGAGGAAAGAAACCAACGACTGTTGATGCAAAATATGTAGTTACTGATACCAGAATGCAAGTATTTCTTCCAGAAGCATTAGCATCAAAAGGCGGAACAGTAAAAATTAAGATTGAATTTTCATTCATTTCTCCTTTTGAAGGATCAGATAGAATGGGAGTTTTAGAAACTAAAAACGGTAAAATTTTTACCATCGCACAATGGTATCCTCGTATGTGTGTTTATGATGATGTAAAAGGTTGGAATACTGCGCCTTATCTAGGAGCTTCTGAGTTTTATTTAGAATACGGAAATTTTGATGTAAAACTTACTGTACCAGCGAATCATTATGTTGTAGGTTCAGGAGAATTATTGAATGGAGCCGAAGTTTTATCAGCAGATCAGTTTAAACGTTATAAAGAAGCATCTTTGAGTGATAAAACGGTTACCATTCGATCTGCCGAAGAAGTTGCTGCAACTGCTAGTAAAAATGCTGTAGGTGAAAAAACATGGCATTTTCAAATTAAAAATGCTCGTGATTTTTCTTGGGCATCTTCTCCTGCTTTTATTTTAGATGGCGCGAAAATTAATTTACCAAGTGGTAAAAAAGCTTTAGCATTATCAGCTTATCCTGTAGAAAGTGCTGGTAAAGACGCTTACGGACGTTCGACAGAATATGTAAAAGCATCGATTGAACATTATTCAAAACAATGGTTTGAATATCCTTATCCAGCAGCAACAAACGTTGCAGGAAATGAAGGCGGAATGGAATATCCGGGTATTGTTTTTTGTGGATGGGAATCGAAAGGACAAGACTTATGGGGAGTTACGGATCATGAATTCGGACATATTTGGTTTCCTATGATTGTTGGATCAAACGAAAGATTATTCGGTTGGATGGATGAAGGATTTAATACTTTTA
This sequence comes from Flavobacterium sp. YO12, assembly GCF_004119495.1. GTDB lineage: Bacteria > Bacteroidota > Bacteroidia > Flavobacteriales > Flavobacteriaceae > Flavobacterium. Next base: position 31,828 of record NZ_NRQU01000021.1, on the reverse strand, counting down.
TAAATTCATTAAGTACAGCAGCATTTAATAATGGTGAGTACAAAGAAGAACCAACAGATTTTCATAAAAGGGCAGAATCATTTACACGTACAGATTTAGAAACTGTAATGAGTTCTCCTGATAATATGAAAGAAGCAAATATTGGTATGTTGTGTTATTTTAAGCCAAGTTCGGCTTTAATTATCTTAAGAGAGCAAGTATTAGGAAAAGAACGTTTTGATAATGCTTTCCGTACCTATATACAACGTTGGGCGTACAAACATCCGCAGCCAGATGACTTTTTTAGATCAATGGAAAATGTTGCTGGTGAAGATTTAAGCTGGTTTTGGAGAAGCTGGTTTGTAAACAATTGGAGATTTGATCAAGGAATTAATTCTATTAAATATATCAAAAACGATCCTTCTAAAGGAGTTGTCATTACGGTTGAAAACTTTGATAAAATGCCAATGCCTATTATATTGGATGTAAAAACAAAAAGTGGTAAAGTTTCAAGAGTACAATTACCAGTAGAAGTTTGGCAGCGTAATAATGTTTGGACGTTTAAACATAATTCTACAGAAGAAATTGAAAGTATTACACTTGATCCAGAACATCTTTTTCCAGATAATAACGATGCAAATAATGTTTGGACAGCAGGAAAAGGTGTAATTGAGAAAGATGTGATTTTGGATAGTTATTTAGGGAATTTTTCAACAAGCAGAGCGCCATTAAAACTTATTTTTAGCGAAAAAAACAGCACACTAAATGTTGAAATTACCAACTATCCTAAATTTCCTTTAACGGCTGTTGAAAATGAAAAAGATGCATTTCAGTCTACTGGTGCGGGAGTAAAATTTAAATTTAACGAAGCTAGAACAGCGGTTGACATGACACTTTTAGTTAACGGACAAATAATACCGTTTACTAAGAACTAAAAAACAAAGGAACTAAAACGCTTAAAACCCGATAGTTAATTAAAACTATCGGGTTTTTGCTTTCGTATGGTTTAACATTGAGATAAAAAAATGTTATATTTTTAAAATTTTGTTTTGTGAATTAAAATTTTATGTACTTTTGCGTCGATGAATAAAATAAGTTTACATATAACTTCTTTGTCACGGACAAACTCACCTAGTACTTCTCCCGAAGTACGGATACTATCTATATAGTATTCACTGAGTTTTTAGCCGTATATTTATTCATACTCCCTTTTCATTTTGAAATTACATAATTTGTCCATTGGACAAACATATCCTAAAAGTATTTATTATTTTGTAAATTTTCTTAACCAATATTTTGATTTTGAGAATGTTACTTCTATTTTGCTTAATTTTATTGGATTCAATTCTGAATTTCAAACCAAACAGTATGCATTAATTTTTAACTCTAACTTCAATTATTGAAATGAAGATCTCTATTGTTGTTACTCAGGAAGAACACTTCAAATTCGCACAAGAAATTTGCGATACGATAGAATCATCTGCCTTGTTAAGAGGTACGGGGATTGCTAAAAGAACTCCTGAGTACATTCAGAAAAAAATGTCGAATGGTGATGCAATGATTGCTCTGGCAGACGGGAAATTTGCAGGTTTTTGTTACATCGAAAGCTGGGAACACGGAAAATTCGTGGCACATTCAGGATTAATTGTACATCCTGACTATAGAAGTTTAGGTTTGGCAAAAAAATCAAATCGAAAGTTTTTGACTATTCTTTAAAAAGATATCCGGACGCTAAAATATTCGGAATTACAACTGGTTTGGCGGTTATGAAAATTAATTCAGACTTAGGATATAAACCAGTTCCTTTCTCTGAATTGACAACTGATCCAAGTTTTTGGGCAGGCTGTAAAACTTGTACCAATTTTGAAATTCTGCAAAGTAAACAGAACAAAATGTGTCTTTGTACAGGAATGTTATACGACCCGAAAGAAAAACAAAAAACACCACCGAAACATCCTTTCAACGAGGCTGTTTTAAGCAGACTTAAAAAAATCAAACAGGCTTTGTTTTTAAACAAAATATTGTCATTTATTTTTTTATTCAAAATTTAATCAAAAAGAAATCTCAAACTGCTACATACGAAAGTATTAGCCTAAATTATAAAAAATGAAAAAAGTAGTATTAGCTTATAGCGGAGGATTAGATACCTCGTATTGTTTGAAATATTTAAAAAATGAAAAAGGATACGAAGTTCACACTGTTCTTGTAGATACAGGAGGATTTTCTGCTGAAGAATTAACAGCTATTGAAAAAAGAGCTTACGAGTTAGGAAGTGCTCAACACGCCAACTTAACTATTTTGGATAAATATTATGATAAAGCTATCAAATACTTGATTTTTGGAAATGTGTTAAAAAACAATACGTATCCATTATCAGTAAGTGCAGAGCGTGTTTTTCAGGCTATTGAAGCTATAAAATACGCTAAAAAAGTAGGAGCAACTGCAATCGCTCACGGAAGTACTGGTGCAGGAAATGATCAAATTCGTTTTGATTTGATTTTCCAAACTATTGCTCCGGAAATCGAAATTATTACTCCAATTAGAGATTTAAAATTGTCAAGACAAGAAGAAGTTGATTATTTGGCTCAAAACGGAGTTCACTATTCTTGGGAAAAAGCACAATATTCGATCAATAAAGGACTTTGGGGAACAAGCGTTGGAGGAAAAGAAACTTTAACTTCAAGCCAACCGTTACCAAGTGAAGCTTATCCTTCGCAATTACAAAAAGAAGGAGAAGAAAAAGTAACGCTTCATTTTGAACAAGGAGAATTAGTTGGTTTAAACGGAAAAACAGATAAACCATCAAACAATATTGTAGCTCTTGAAAAACTGGCAAGTGCTTACGCAATTGGTAGAGATATTCACGTTGGAGATACTATTATCGGAATTAAAGGAAGAGTTGGTTTTGAAGCTGCTGCTCCGTTAATTATCATTAAAGCGCACCATTTATTAGAGAAACACACTCTTGGAAAATGGCAACAATACTGGAAAGAACAACTAGGAAATTGGTACGGAATGTTATTTCACGAAGGTCAGTTCTTAGATCCAGTTATGAGAAACATCGAAACTTTCTTACAAGATACACAAAAAACAGTAAACGGAACGGTAACAGTTTCATTAAAACCATATCATTTCTCTCTTGACGGAATCGAATCTAAAAACGATTTGATGAACACAGGTTTTGGTCAATACGGAGAAATGAACAATGCATGGACATCTGACGATGCAAAAGGATTTATCAAAATCCTTGGAAATGCACAAAATATATTTTCATCTGTAAATCAATTAGATCATGATTAATGTCGGAATTATTGGTGGTTCGGGTTACACGGCCGGAGAACTCATCAGAATTTTAATGTATCATCCCAAAGTAAACATCGATTTTGTTTACAGTACAACAAACGCTGGGAAACCGCTTTCTGTAGCGCACCATGATTTGATGGGTGATATCGAAATGAATTTCACAGCTGAAATCAATCCAAATGTGAATGTTGTTTTTTTATGCTTAGGTCACGGAAAATCAATTTCATTTTTGAAAGAAAATCAGTTTGCAAGTCATACCAAAATCATTGATTTAGGAAATGATTTCAGATTGAATAAAGATGCTCATTTCGAAGGAAAAGATTTTGTTTACGGATTACCTGAAATCAATAAAGCCGAAATCAAAAAAGCAAATTATATCGCAAATCCTGGTTGTTTTGCAACAGCTATTCAGTTGGCATTATTGCCTTTAGCAGAACATAATTTGTTGAATAATGATGTTCATATTAATGCAACAACCGGAAGTACAGGAGCAGGCGTAAGTCTTTCAGAAACTTCTCATTTCAGTTGGAGAAATAATAATATGTCGCATTATAAAGCTTTTGAACACCAGCATTTAGGAGAAATCGGAGAAAGTTTGGTGCAGTTGCAAGATGATTTTGACAGCGAATTGCTTTTTATTCCGAACAGAGGAGATTTCCCAAGAGGAATTTTTGCAACGCTTTATACATTGTGTGATGATAGTTTGGAACAATTGGTTGCGAAATACGAGGAATTTTACAAAAATGAGCCTTTCGTAACTATTACCACAACAAATATCAACATGAAACAAGTGGTGCAAACGAATAAATGTATCATTAGTTTATTGAAAAAAGGAAACCGGGTTCTCATAACATCAATTATCGATAATTTAACCAAAGGTGCTTCAGGACAAGCGATTCAAAACATGAATTTAATGTTCGGTTTAGAAGAAACCACAGGTTTACATTTGAAACCAAGCGGATTTTAGATTGTTGGTTAACCGTTTAATCGTTAATTCGGTTAATCGATTAAACAAATCAACGATTAAACAATTAAACAAAACAAAAAAATGAACTTATTCAACGTTTACCCATTATACGACATAACTCCAGTAAAAGCAGTAGATTGTACAATTATTGACGACAAAGGAGTAGAATATTTAGATTTATACAGCGGACATGGTGTGATTTCTATCGGACACACACAGCCGGATTATGTAGCAAAATTGAAGAATCAGATAGATAACTTAGGATTTTATTCGAATGCCATTCAGAATCCTTTACAGGTTGAATTGGCTCAGAAATTAGGAAAACTTTCTGGTCTTGAAGATTACGAATTGTTTTTATGCAGTTCTGGAGCTGAAGCAAACGAAAATGCTTTAAAATTAGCTTCTTTTCACAACGGAAAATCTAGAGTTGTAGCTTTTGATAATTCTTTTCACGGAAGAACTTCTGCTGCAGTTGCTGTTACAGATAATAAAAAAATTGTTGCGCCAATAAATGCACAGCAAGTAGTAACTTTTTTACCGCTAAATCAAATCGAATTAGTTGAAGCTGAATTAGCTAAAGGAGATGTTACAGCTGTAATTATTGAAGGAATTCAAGGAGTTGGAGGTTTAGATCAAGGAACAACAGAATTTTTTCAAGCTTTAGAAAAAGCATGTAAAAAATACGATGTCGTTTTGATTTTAGACGAAGTGCAATCAGGATACGGAAGAAGCGGAAAATTCTTCGCGTTCCAACATCACGGAATCAACGCTGATATTATTTCAGTTGCGAAAGGAATGGGGAACGGATTCCCTGTTGGAGCGATCTTAATTTCTCCAAAATTCGAAGCAAGTTTCGGATTATTAGGAACAACTTTCGGCGGAAGCCATTTATCTTGTGCAGCAGGAATTGCAGTTTTAGATGTAATTGAAAAACTGGATTTACAGAAAAATGTAAACGAAGTTTATGAATATTTCTTAGAAAAAATCAAAGAAGTTAGCGGCATCAAACAAGTAAAAGGAAAAGGTTTAATGCTTGGAGTAGAATTTGATTTTGATGTAGCAGCTTTAAGAAAGAAATTAATCATCGAAAAACACATTTTTACAGGAAGTGCAAATAACAAAAATCTATTAAGAATTTTACCTCCTTTAACTGTAAAAAAAGCAGATATAGATACGTTTGTAAAAGCTTTGAAAGAAAGTTTAGAAGAGCTTAAAAATTAAGTTTACCATATACTATTAATTCGTTTAATCGTTTAACTGGTTAATCGATTAAACGAATTAACGATTAACCAATTAAACCAAAAAAATGAATCCATTATCAATTGAAAAACGCAATCTCGTTCTGCGGACTATGGCAAAGCTGGTCGAGCAGGAGCGGAATGAGATAATCTTGACCAATCAAGAAGATCTTGCTGATTACGACGGCACCGATTTAGCGATGGAAGAACGCTTAAAAGTAGATGATAAAAAAGTCGACGAAATGATTTTATCATTAAACCAATTAGCTTCTCAGGAAGATCCTGTTGGCGTTGAGCGTTTTCATTTTACACATGATAATGGAATTAAAGTTATAAATAAAACCGCTGCTTTCGGAACGATTTTAATTATTTACGAATCACGTCCAGACGTTACAATTGAAGCGGGCGGAATTGCTTTTAAATCTGGAAATAAGATTTTATTAAAAGGAGGAAAAGAGTCTTTAAAATCAAATTTAAAGATTGTGAGTCTTTGGCATAAAGCTTTAGAAGAAAATGGAGTTTCAAAAGACTGGGTGGAATATCTGAATTACAATAGAACAGAAACTCAGGCTTTTTTAGAAAAACCAACTCAAAAAGTCGATTTAATAGTTCCAAGAGGAGGCGAGAAATTAATTGAGTTTGTAAAAGCACACGCAACTTGTCCCGTAATAGTAAGCGGACGCGGAAACAATTTCGTTTATGTTCATGAAAAAGCAGATACGGATTTAGCTTTAAAAGTAATTTTAAATGCTAAAACAGCGAAAATTTCAGCTTGCAATGCTTTAGATAAAGTTTTAATAGATTCTAAACTTCCAAATTTTGAAGGTTTCACAGCAATCTTAATCGAAGCTTTAATCGAAGCAAAAGTGGAAGTTATAGTAGACAAATCTTTAGCAAATTTCGAAAACACGAAAACACTTCAAAACGAAGATATTTGGTACGAAGAATTTTTAGATTATAAAATTGTAATTGGAACAATTGATTCTCAGGAAAATGCTATTGATATGATTAATAAATACTGTGGAGGACACTCGGCAGCAATTATTTCAAGAGACAATGATGCTGCTCAGCAGTTTATGGAATCGATAGATGCTGCGGCAGTTTATCAAAATGCTTCAACCCGTTTTACAGACGGAGGACAATTTGGTTTAGGTGGAGAACTTGCAATAAGCACAGATAAGCTGCATCAACGTGGCCCAATCGGTCTTCAACATCTAGTAACCAATAAGTGGTACGTTTACGGAGAAGGACAGATTAGATAATTGTAGATTTTAGAGTTCAGATTTTAGAGTTCAGATTTTAGATTGATGATTAACGATTTTTGATTTCAGATTATTGGAATTTGGAATTTATTTATTGGAATTTAACTGTAGATAAAGCTTTGTGAACTTAGCGTTTGTAAACACAAACAATATAAAAAAACCTTGCGCCCTTTGCGTTAAAAATAACTTAGTGCCTTAGCGCCTTCGTGGCAAAAACAAAAGACATGGCAAAAAAACGGATTTTATTAAAAATAGGAAGTAATACTTTAACCAAAGAAACCAATCATATTTCGCGGGGGAAGATTGAAGACCTTGGAATACAGATTGCCGCTTTAAACGATGAATATGAATTTATCATAGTAAGTTCAGGAGCAATTGCGGCGGCAAAGCAATTTGTAAAACTGGACAATCAGGATAAAGATGTTTTTGTAAAACAAGCGTTGGCTTCAATTGGGCAGCCACATTTAATGCGGATTTACAATGAAAACTTTAAGGATTTAGGATTAAATACTTCACAGTGTTTACTTTCTTATTCTGATTTCGAAAAAGAGCAGACCAAAAAGAATATTGTAAATACAATTAATGTATTAGTCAAAAATAATTACATTCCGATTATCAATGAAAATGATACCGTTGCGACAGATGAAATTCGGTTTGGAGATAATGATAAATTAGCAGCTTTAACAGCGGTTCTTTTAAATGTTGATATTCTGATAATTGCAACTAATACAAACGGAATTTACACGAAAGATTCGATTCACGATGAAAATCCAGAAACGATCAAATTGGTAAATGATTTGAAAACGCTAGAAAAAGAAATCGGTGAATCAAAATCATCACATGGAACAGGAGGAATGCAATCTAAAATAGAAGCAGCCGCAATTTCAAAAGCAGCCAATATAGAAACCTGGATTGTAAATGGGCTGAATGATAATTTTATTCTTCGGGCGCTAAATAATGAGATTCCTTTTACCAAGATTGTGTGATATTGAACACGGATGAAACGGATTCGCTATTGCGAAGACGCGGATTGAAACGGATTTTATATTTGATTTTAATTTTAATGTAGTATATTTCATTCAAATTTATTTTTATGGAATTTTTGCATCGAGAGTTGACTGAAGTCATTATTAAAACTTTTTATGAAGTTTATAATGAATTAGGGTATGGGTTTTTAGAAAGAGTTTATCAAAATTCCTTGTATTTGGAATTAAAAAATAAAGGTTTGTATGTTGAAGCTCAGAAGAAAATTAAAGTTTACTATAAAGGAATCGAAGTTGGAGAATATTATGCAGATTTAGTAGTTGAAAATTTAATTATTTTAGAATTAAAAGCAGCTAATTGTATTGTAATCGAATTTGAAAATCAAATTTTGAATTATTTAAAAGGCACGGACTGTGAAGTAGGTTTACTTTTAAATTTTGGAACAAAACCAGAATTTAGACGGAAGGTATTTGAAAACAGTAGAAAAATAAGAATATAAAAAATCCGCGTTAATCTGCGTCTTCGCGATAGCGAATCAGTAAAATCCGCGTCTAATTTTTATAAACCAATAAGAAAAACAAAGAATAAGAAGATGAACTATATTTCAATAAAAGACATAAACTCATTATCAAAATGGGTAAAACAAGCGATCAAAATCAAAAAGAATCCGCTTAAAAATCAGAGTTTAGGAAAGAATAAAACTCTTGGAATGTTATTCTTCAATCCAAGTTTAAGAACGCGTTTGAGTACTCAAAAGGCGGCAATGAACTTAGGAATGAATGTTATGGTAATGAACTTTACCAACGAAGGATGGACGTTAGAATTTGAAGACGGAGCCGTTATGAATTCTGGTGCATCAGAGCACATCAAAGAAGCGGCAGAAGTAGTTTCTCAATATTGCGATATTATCGCAATTCGTGCTTTTGCAGGTTTAGTCGATAAAGAAAAAGATTATCAGGAAACTGTAATTTCAGGATTTTTGAAATATGCGACAGTGCCAATCGTAAATATGGAAAGTGCTATTCGTCATCCATTACAGTCGCTGGCAGATGCAATTACAATGGAAGAATTCAAACCTAGACACAAAAACAAACCAAAAGTGGTTCTTTCATGGGCGCCGCATCCAAAAGCATTACCGCAGGCTGTTGCTAATTCATTCGTAGAAATGATGCAGATGCAAAAAGATATGGATTTCGTAATCACGCATCCAGAAGGTTATGAATTAAGCCCAGAAATTACACAAGATTGCAAAATTGAATACGATCAAAACAAAGCTTTCGAAAATGCTGATTTCGTCTATGTAAAAAACTGGAGTAATTTCAATGATTACGGAAAAGTAACCAACAGCGATCCAAATTGGACAGTAACAGCTGAAAAGATGGCTTTAACTAATAACGGAAAATTCATGCACTGTCTTCCTGTTCGTAGAAATGTAATTGTAAGTGACGAAGTTTTAGATGGAGAAAATTCAATCGTAATTGAACAAGCGAATAATAGAACGTATTCAGCACAATTAGTTTTACAAAAGATTTTGAAGAAATTGTAAATTTAGATGCAAAGGCTCAAAGTGGCAAAGGTTCAGAGGTTTTACAGCCTTGAGAAAAACCTTTGAACCTTTGCACCTCTGCCTCTTTGAACCTTAAAGATAATGAACGTATCAGTAATCAAAATAGGTGGAAACATCATCGATAATCCAGCAGAATTAGAACAATTTTTAACCGATTTTTCTAAAATTGAAGGATATAAAGTTTTAGTTCATGGTGGTGGAAAATCGGCTACGAAAATGGCGCAGAGTATTGGTTTGGTTCCGCAAATGATTGACGGACGCCGAATCACTGATGCTCCAATGCTTGATGTTGTGGTTATGATTTACGCCGGGCAAATCAACAAACATATTGTTGCTCAATTGCAAGCAAAAGAGAATAACGCAATTGGTTTTTCAGGAGCTGACGGAAATTTAATTCAGTCAACAAAAAGAAATCACCCAACAATCGATTATGGATTTGTAGGCGATGTAAAACAAGTCAATACCAAATTACTGGCAACTTTATTAGAAGCTGGAGTTGTTCCTGTTTTCTGTGCAATTACGCACGACAAAAACGGACAATTACTAAACACAAATGCTGATACCATTGCAAGTGAATTATCAATCGCATTATCAGAAGTTTTTGATGTTACACTAACATATTGTTTTGAAAAACAAGGTGTTTTACAAGATTCAGAAGACGATTTATCTGTAATAACCCAAATCAACGAAACACTATATAATAAGCTAAAAGAAGAAAAAGTAATCCATTCTGGAATGATTCCGAAATTGGATAACTGTTTCATTAGTTTATCAAGAGGTGTGCAGAAAATCAAAATTGGGCATCATAAAATGCTTCAAAATCTAGATATTCCGCATACAACGATTACATTATAAAAAATGTTGCCATAAATTGACACTAATTTCTTCTATTAAGAGAGATAATAATTTTAGACATATAGTAAAAAGTTTATTTTGATTTTAAATCTGTAATAAAAAAATAATGTTTGAAAATCCGTGTAATTAGTGGCAAAAAAATAGAGCGCACGAGGTATTTTAAATAAATTTGCGCAAGTAAAAATGGTCAAAGGAAAGCTCAAAAACTTTGTTGCTTTGTCCCTTTGAGCCTTTGAACCTTATTAAAATGAAAAATATAGATACGCTTACCCAGGAAGCAATTAGTTTATTAAAAAGCCTAATCGAAACCCCTTCATTTTCAAGTGAAGAAGATCAGACGGCTCTTTTAATCGAAAATTGGTTCAATCAGAATGAAATTCCTTTCAAAAGAGAAAACAATAATGTGTGGGCTTTCAACAAATATTTCGACGAAGATAAACCAACACTTTTACTTAATTCACATCACGATACCGTAAGACCAAATCAAGCTTATACAAACGATCCGTTTAAAGCGATTGAAAAAGATGGAAAACTATTCGGATTAGGAAGTAATGACGCAGGTGGCTGTCTGGTTTCGTTATTAGCAACATTTGTTCATTTCTACGAAAATCAAAACCTTTCTCACAATATTGTTATTGTGGCTTCCGCCGAAGAAGAAAGCAGCGGAAAAAACGGTTTAAACAGTGTGTTGAAAAGCTTGCCAGAATTAGATTGCGCGATTGTTGGAGAACCAACTTTAATGCAATTAGCAGTTGCCGAAAAAGGACTTTTAGTTTTAGACGTAAAAGTAAAAGGAACCGCAAGCCACGCTGCACATCAAAACGACGATAATGCATTATACAAATCAATTCCAGTAATGGAATGGTTTAAAAACTATAAATTCGACAAAATCTCAGACGTTTTAGGTCCCGTAAAAATGACCGTAACGCAGATCAATGCTGGAAAACAGCATAATGTAGTGCCTTCTGAATGTGATTTGGTTGTGGATATTCGTGTAACAGATCGCTATACAAATGCTGAAATTTTAGAAGTAGTAAAAGCAAACGTAAATGCCGAAGTAACGCCAAGATCAATGCACTTAAACGCTTCATCTATTCCAGTTGCACACGGTTTGGTTCAGGCGGGAATTGCATTAGGAAGAACAACGTATGGTTCGCCAACGCTTTCAGATCAATCCGTTTTAAGCTGTCAGTCTTTGAAATTAGGGCCAGGAGAAACGTTGCGTTCGCATTCAGCAGACGAATTTATTTTTGTAAATGAAATTGAAGAAGGAGTCGATTTGTATATCAAAATACTAACTGATTTCTTTAAATTATAAGAAAAGAAAAACCGCCACGAATTCACGAATTGTTTTTTTACTATCTGAACAAGATATTAATTCGAATTAATTCGAAAAAAATAATCGCAAAGATTATCAAAATAATTCGTGAATTCGTGGCGAAAAAAAACATGACCTATGAAACTTTGGGAAAAAGGAATACCAACAGATAAACAAATCGAACAATTCACAGTAGGAAACGATCGTGAACTGGATTTGGTTTTAGCAAAATATGATGCTTTAGGTTCAATCGCTCACGCCAAAATGCTTGGGCAAATTGGTTTATTAACTCAGGAAGAAACAACTTCTTTAGTTGATGCATTAAACGAAATCATCGCTGATATCGTAGTTGGAAATTTCGAAATCGAAGACAGTTTCGAAGACGTACATTCTAAAATAGAATATCTTCTAACTGTAAAATTGGGCGATGCAGGAAAGAAAATCCACACTGCACGTTCTCGTAATGATCAAGTTTTAGTAGACGTTCATTTGTATTTAAAAGACGAATTAAAAGCGATAAAAGAACAGGTAAAAACCTTGTTTGATTTGCTGATGGAATCGGCAGAAAAGCATCAGAATGTTTTATTGCCAGGTTATACGCATTTACAAATCGCTATGCCGTCTTCATTCGGAATGTGGTTTTCTGCTTACGCTGAAAGTTTGATTGATGATATTACAATGTTGAATGCAGCTTCTAAAATTGTAGATCAGAATCCGTTAGGTTCTGCTGCGGGTTATGGAAGTTCATTTCCAATCAACAGAACATTTACCACAAAAGAATTAGGTTTTGAAACCTTAAAATACAACGCTGTTGCCGCACAAATGAGCCGTGGGAAAGCTGAAAAAACTGTCGCTTTTGCGATGATAAGTGTAGCGGGAACATTGTCAAAATTTGCTATGGATGTTTGTTTGTATATGAGCCAGAACTTTGATTTTATCGGTTTACCAGCACATCTTACAACAGGTTCAAGTATTATGCCTCATAAAAAGAATCCGGATGTTTTCGAATTAATTAGAGGAAAATGTAACAAGATTCAGGCACTTCCATATGAAATCACTTTAATTACCAATAATCTTCCAAGCGGTTATCACAGAGATTTACAGCTTTTAAAAGAAGGTTTGTTTCCTGCAATTCAAACTTTAAAATCTTGTTTGGATATTGCTATATTTTCAATAAAGGATATTACGGTTAAAGATCATATTTTAGAAGATAAAAAATATGATTATTTATTTACTGTAGATACTTTAAATGAAATGGTGGTTGAAGGAATGCCGTTTAGAGATGCTTACAAAGCTGTTGCCGAACAATTGGAAGCGGGAACATACAAATCTCCTAAAGAAACAAAACATACGCATGAAGGTAGTATCAATAATTTATGTCTTGAAGCAATTAAAGATAAAATGAAAGCAGCTTTATAATAGCTCTTTCTTTGTAATTATAGAGAACCGATTTGTAAATTATACAAATCGGTTTTTTTATGCTGAGAAATATATTTTTGAGAATCTAAGAAAATTCGACCTAATTCTTTACATTTGAGAATGTATTGTTTTTAAATTAAAGATATGACGCATTTTGACGAGCAGGCAGCTGAAGCTCTTTTTGAGAAAAATCTAATTACCGAAAATCAGTTTCAGGAGATTAGAAAATATCGAAGTTTAAATATATTCTCTCTAAATGCAGAGTTAAAACTACTACTTTATTTTTCGGTATTGCTTTTTACTTCTGGAATAGGGATTTTAATTTATAATAATATTGATACGATTGGTCATATTGCACTTCTATCAATATTACTAGTTATTATTGCGGGCTGTTTTTATTATTGTTTTAAAAATTCAAGAGGCTTTCAAAAAACGGAAACTACTTTTGATAATCCTGTTTTAGAATATTTGGTTTTATTGGCAAATATTTTGACTTGCATTTTTATTGGATATCTTCAGTTTCAATATAAATCTTTTGGAACACATTACGGTTTAGCCACTTTGGTACCAACGATCGTCAGCTTTGTTTGTGCCTATTATTTTGATAATAAAAGTGTTTTAACGATTGCTGTTACAGGTTTGGCGGCTTATGTAGGACTATCAGTAACGCCACAGGATATTTTTAATGAAAATAATAGTTTCTATGATAATCAAAACTTAAGTTATTCGGCAATTATGCTTGGTGTTTTGCTCATTTTGTGGACAATCTACAGTTTTAGAATCAATTTAAAAACTCATTTTGCCATAATCTATCAAACATTTGCTTTGCATATTATAGCTATTGCTTCGATAAGCAATCTAGTTAATCACGAATTTTTCTGGTTGCTTTTTGCTCTTATTTTAGCAGCTTCATCATATTATTTTTATAAAGTTAGTCATGATTTAAAAGCAATGTCTTTGTATGTTTTTATGATTGTTTATGCTTATATCGGACTAAATATTGTCTTATTTAGAATTTTTGAACATGTAGATTTCTCAGACATTTGGGAACTTTTTATTTTCCTTCTGCCGGCCTATTTCATTGGTTCGATTGTACTATTTATAAAACTGATTAAAAAATTCCATAAAGAGATAGCCGAATGATACTACACGATAAAAATTTATTAAATAATTTAGCTTTAGTTGAAGAAGCTGAAACTTTGCAGAATGGAGGCTTTATTAGCAAAGAGCAAACAAAACTTATTAAAAATGCTTTGCCCGTTTTTAGAAGCCAGAATAATATCTTGGTTCGATTGGGGTTCTTTTTATTGGGATCCTTCTTATATTTATCTATTTGCGGTGCTATTTCATTAATAGGACTAAGTGGCGAAAATTTCTATTTTAAAATTTGCTGTTATCTTTTTGCAGGTGTTGGTGTTGTTGGAGCAGAATTTTTAGCAAATCAAAAATATTATAGACACGGTTTAGACGATGCTTTTATTTTAGGAATCCTTTTAAATACAGGTTTCGCAATCGCCATCACTACTGAAGGATACGAAGTTATTGTTGCCATTTTTGTTGCAATTGCTTCTTTTATTACTTACAAAAGATATTTGCATTTATTATCAATGCTTGTTTTTTGTCTCGCTTCTTCTGCAGTTTTATTCTTCGGAATGTTTGAAATTGGTGATATTGGCAAAACAATCTTGCCTTTTGTTGCGATGTTAACTGCGGCAGGGTTTTATTTCTTTACTAAAAACAGAATTAAAAGTTTAACAGAAGCTTACTATTACAACGGATTACTATTAGCTAATAGTTTCTGCTTGATTCTATTTTATCTTTCTTGTAATTATTTAGTGGTAAGAGAACTTTCTTTTGAGCTTTTAGGAGTAGATGTTCTTCCAGGTCAGGACATACAGTTTGCTTACTTCTTTTACGCTTTTACTTTTATAGTGCCAATCGTTTATTTGGTTCAAGCTTTAAAAATAAGAGACAGAATCATGCTTTGGATTAGTTTTGCAGCAATAGGATTTTCAATTTTTACTATACGATTCTATTATTCTGTTTTACCATTAGAAGTGGCATTAACGTTTGGCGGATTAGTAATGTTTGCTATAGCTTATTTTTCTATTCAAAAATTAAAAAACAAAGAAAAAGGATTAACTTTTAAACCAGACAGAATTAATAATTCCAATGCAATTTTAAATGCCGAAGCTTTAATTGTTGCTTCAACTTTTGGTATGAAACCAGAAGTAAAAACAGATTCTCCGATGGATTTTGGCGGAGGCGGATTTAGCGGCGGCGGATCGGGGGGAAGTTTTTAAATTTAGCCGTTATCAATAAAAAAACAAGCAATTTTCAAGCCGCGAATTACACAAATTTACACCAATTAATTAGTGAAAATTTGTGCAATTCGCAGCAAAAAAACTACACTTTACTTTTCAATGCTTCAGCATCAATATCGCTGTGCGAGACATCATAAACGGCTTTTCCATTTTTGATCAAAATCAATTGCGGAGATTCGTGATAAACACTAAACTTGCTTGCAATTTCATTAGATATATCGCGATGTGCTATTAAATCAAGAAAATAAGCATCAACTACATTTTCGAGATCAAATTCTTTTTCAAATTGTTTCAAAGCCATACGGCTGATACTGCATCTTGTACTGTGCTTAAAAATAACTACTGGCTTTTCATTTGAGATCGCTTCGATCTCCATTAATTGAAGAATATCTGTTAATTCTGTCCAGTTTACTTTACTTTTTGAGGCTTCTGAGTTCTCTGAACTTCCGAAGATTGAATTTAAAAAACTCATATTTGGCTTATTTTGTGACTTTTTGACATTAAAAATAACTGTTTATGCTGTTTTTAATGCCGTTTTGTCTGTTTTGTTACTGTGGAATATAATTTGTTTATTAAAATGCAAAGTTAAATTATTTGAGTTAAAAATGTAGCTTAATAAATTGTAACTTTAATCCTATTGAAAATCAGACAAATAAATCAATCAAATCGAAAAAATATGAACATAAACAAATTTACAATTAAATCGCAGGAAGCCATTCAGCTGTCACAACAGTTGGCACAACGAAATGGTCAGCAGCAAATAGAAAACGAACACATTTTTAAAGCTATTTTTGAAGTAGATGAAAATGTTGCACCGTTTATTCTGAAAAAACTCAATGTAAATGTGCCGTTGTTTTTACAGATATTAGACAGCACAATTCAGAGTTTCCCAAAAGTTTCAGGAGGCGATATTCTGCTTTCTAGAGACGCAAACAAAGCTTTGAATGAAGCCGAAATTATAGCACAAAAAATGAACGACGAATATGTTTCGATCGAGCATTTAATTTTAGCTATTTTCGACTCAAAAAGCAAAGTTTCACAAATATTAAAAGATCAAGGAGTTACAGGTAAAGGTTTAAAAGCGGCTATCGAAGAACTTCGAAAAGGCGAAAGAGTAACATCTGCATCTGCCGAAGAAACTTATAATTCATTAAATAAATACGCAAAAAACTTAAATGAATTAGCTCGTACAGGAAAATTAGATCCTGTTATTGGACGTGATGAAGAAATTCGACGCGTATTGCAGATTCTAACTCGTAGAACTAAAAATAATCCAATGCTAATTGGTGAACCTGGAGTTGGTAAAACTGCAATTGCAGAAGGTTTAGCACACAGAATTGTTGACGGAGACGTTCCTGAAAATTTAAAAGATAAAATCGTTTTCTCATTAGATATGGGAGCTTTGATTGCAGGAGCTAAGTTTAAAGGAGAATTTGAAGAGCGTTTGAAATCGGTAGTAAAAGAGGTTACATCTGCCGAAGGTGATATCGTTTTGTTTATTGATGAGATTCATACACTTGTAGGTGCGGGTGGAGGAGAAGGCGCAATGGATGCGGCTAATATCCTGAAACCAGCCTTGGCTCGTGGTGAATTAAGAGCCATTGGAGCAACTACATTAGATGAATATCAAAAGTATTTTGAAAAAGACAAAGCTTTAGAAAGACGTTTCCAGAAGGTATTAATTGATGAGCCAGATACCGAAAGTGCAGTTTCAATTTTACGTGGTATTAAAGAAAAGTACGAAACGCATCATAAAGTTCAAATTAAAGACGAAGCTATTATTGCAGCTGTTGAACTTTCACAGCGTTATATTACAAACCGTTTCTTACCAGATAAAGCTATTGACTTAATGGACGAAGCGGCTTCAAAACTGCGTATGGAAATCAATTCAAAACCTGAGGAATTAGATGTTTTGGATCGTAAAATTATGCAGCTTGAAATCGAAATTGAAGCGATAAAACGTGAGAAAGAAGAAAGTAAGCTTAAAATCCTTCGCATGGATTTGGCAAATCTGAAAGAAGAACGCAACGAGATCTATGCAAGATGGAAATCTGAAAAAGATATTGTTGATGGGATTCAGGCTGTAAAATTAGAAATTGAAGATTTTAAATATGAAGCTGAACGTGCAGAACGTGACGGTGATTATGGAAAAGTGGCTGAAATACGTTACGGAAAAATAAAAGAAGCTCAAGAACGTCTTGAAGGACTGCAGAAACAACTGCAAGAATTTCAATCAGGAACTTCTTTAATTAAAGAGGAAGTAACCAGAGAAGATATTGCCGAAGTTGTAGCAAAATGGACAGGGATTCCTGTAATGAAAATGCTTCAGACCGAAAGAGAGAAACTTTTACATCTTGAAGATGAGCTGCACAAACGTGTTGTAGGACAAGAAGAGGCAATTGAAGCAGTAAGTGATGCTGTTCGAAGAAGTCGTGCAGGTTTGCAAGATTTGAAAAAACCTGTTGGTACATTCTTATTTTTAGGAACTACCGGTGTTGGTAAAACAGAACTTGCAAAAGCATTGGCAGAATATCTTTTTGACGATGAAAATGCCATGACTCGTATCGATATGAGCGAATACCAAGAACGTCACAGCGTGAGCCGTTTGGTTGGTGCACCTCCAGGATATGTAGGTTATGATGAAGGTGGTCAGTTAACAGAAGCTGTGCGTAGAAAACCATATTCGGTAGTTTTATTAGATGAGATAGAAAAAGCACATCCAGATACTTTCAATATTTTATTGCAAGTTTTAGATGAAGGCCGATTAACGGATAATAAAGGTCGTCTAGCCGATTTTAAAAACACAATTATTATTATGACTTCTAATATGGGAAGTCAGATTATACAAGAAAAGTTTGAAAATCTAAAAGGAAGTATTGAAGATACGACCGAAGCTGCTAAAGTTGAAGTTTTAGGCTTATTGAAACAAACCGTTCGTCCGGAATTTATAAATCGTATTGATGAAATTGTATTATTTACGCCATTAACGGTTGACAATATTTCGAAAATTGTAAGTCTGCAGCTTAAGAGTGTTACAAAAATGCTTGCCTTGCAAGGTATCACAATGGATGCTACGCCAGAGGCTGTTGCTTACTTATCTGAAAAAGGATATGATCCTCAGTTTGGAGCAAGACCTGTAAAACGTATCGTTCAGAGAGAAGTGCTGAATCAGTTGTCAAAAGAAATTTTGGCAAACAATATTACAACAGACAGTATTATTTTAATTGATGCTTTCGATGGAAAATTGGTATTTAGAAACCAAACCCACGAAGTAAAATAATTTAGTACTAGAAAATAATTTAAAGACGCACGTCTGTGCGTCTTTACACTCACTAGAAAAACACCAGCAGAAATGCTGGTGTTTTTTTTGTCCATAGAATAATGAAACTTTTTTTTAAAGTAATATAAACCAATCTTATCTTTAATTCTCAAATTTACAGTAGTTTAAAAACAAAAAATATGAATAATATAGTTAGAGGATTAATTGCAGGTTATGGTGCCAAGAAATTA
Organism: Flavobacterium sp. YO12; assembly: GCF_004119495.1. Lineage (GTDB taxonomy): Bacteria > Bacteroidota > Bacteroidia > Flavobacteriales > Flavobacteriaceae > Flavobacterium. The sequence continues at coordinate 13,102 of NZ_NRQU01000021.1, read as the reverse complement.
GGATGTGGTTGTTTTAGCACAGTTTTTATTTTTATAATTATTTGGGTGCTTTTAGGACAGTGCAGTTAGGAATTAATTGTGATTTTACATCATTAAGATTAGCATAAAAAGTCTTAGATTCGCACAACTAAATTTAAACAAAAACAAATATAATGGCATCAGGTTTTTTCGTATTACTAGACGATATTGCAGCAATTATGGATGATGTAGCCGTAATGAGTAAAGTTGCAGCAAAGAAAACAGCAGGGATTTTAGGCGATGATTTAGCTGTAAATGCAGAAAAAGCATCAGGATTTGCTTCCTCAAGAGAACTTCCTGTATTATGGGCAATCAGTAAAGGTTCATTGCTTAACAAAATTATCATTTTGCCAATTGCATTTTTGTTAAGTGCATTTTTTCCTATTGCTATCATTGTAATTCTTGTTCTAGGCGGACTTTTCTTAGCTTATGAAGGTGCCGAAAAGATTTACGAATTTATTTTCCCTCACAGTCATGAAGAATCTGAAGGAATTACAGAAGAAACTTTTACAGAAGAGCAAATTTTAGAAGCCGAAAAAGGAAAAATAAAATCAGCAATTGTAACCGATTTTATTCTATCTGTCGAAATCGTAATTATTGCGCTTGGAACTGTTATAGGAAAACCAATTTCACAACAGATAGCTGTAACGTCAATCATTGCTTTGGTAGCAACAATTGGAGTTTATGGTATTGTAGCTCTTATTGTAAGAATGGATGAAGCAGGGTATAAGCTTATCAAATTTAGCAAAGACGAAAAAAGTATATCAAAATTCATTGGAAATCTTTTAGTAAAAGGACTTCCGTTAGTTATAAAGAGTTTAACTGTAATTGGTACAATAGCCTTACTATTAGTTGCCGGCGGTATCTTTGTGCACAATATTCCATATTTTCATCATTTATCAGAAACAATTAATATTCCATCAATTATAAAAGAATTTGTAATTGGACTAGCTTTAGGACTTGTCGTTCTTGGCGCCGTAAATCTTTTTAAAATGTTGTTTAAAAAGAAGAAATAAAAGTAAGAGTAAAGTTATCATATAAAACATCAGTCGGAAGGCTGATGTTTTTTTTTTGGAGCAGTTCTAAGAGTTTTTTTGAGACCACTTGTCCCGTTATCCACTTTATCTTTTTCTTGCTAAAGAAGCAAGAAAAAGGATGCCGTTTCTACCGGGGCTAATCGAGATATTTTGATTTTTAATAGAAAATAAAATTATTTTTTGAAATTTTTATTTAAAATAAATATCTGATTAACAGTGAGTTATTTGTTTGGTGTTTTTTTTAACATTTTATAAAAGCAACCATCTCAATTTTGATACATCTTCATAGTAATTAACAATTAATTATTATTTTATATGAAAAGTATTAGATTAACATCAGCATTAGTAGTATTATTTTTAACAACTGCATTTGTTTCATGCAGCAACGATGATGACAAAGCAACAGCACCTGAAAACATAAAAGCGGCATTTGCAACAGAAATTAAAGGACCAGAAACAGGAAAAGTTAATGAAGAATTGAGCTATGATGTAACTTATCTTGTAGATAATGCGTGTGGCGAATTTGTAAAAATTTCTGAGACAACTATTGGTGAAGTAAAAGGTTTACAAATAGATGTAAGATACCCAACAGGAGTTTGCACGCTGCAAGTTCCAGAACCAAAGAAAACGGTTTACAAATTTAAATCTACAGCAAAAGGAACTTTTGAAATTAAATTCAAAAAATCTGAAACTGAATTCCTGACTCAGAAAGTGGTTATTGAATAGTTTCTTATAAGAAAAATAGGTTGAGAGGCCATTTTGCAATATCTATTTACTCAAGAGATAAATAAAAAATTGTAAAATGGTTTTCTTTTTTAATAAACTCTGCAAAGTTTTTTATTACAGAAATCGTTGATTGCAGTTTTCTAGAAACGCTCGATACGCTTGGTTTGTCATTCCTTTAAAATTTACTATTTTTGCACTCTAAATTTTATGTCATGCCGAAAAGAAAGTATAAAATAGCGGTTATTCAATTAAATTTGAATGACGTAGCCGAAAATAATCTTAAAAAATGCATCAGCTGGGTAAGAGATGCTGCCGGAAAAGGAGCAGAGGTTATCTTGCTTCCAGAATTATATAGCAGTCATTATTTCTGCCAAAGCGAAGATGTAGATAATTTTGCATTAGCAGAACCACTTTACAGTACTTCGTTTATTGCTTTCAGCGAATTGGCAAAAGAATTAGGAGTAGTAATTATTGTTCCTTTCTTCGAAAAAAGAATGGCTGGTATTTACCACAATAGTGCTTATATTATCGATACTGATGGAACAGAGGCTGGTTTATACCGTAAAATGCATATTCCAGACGATCCGCATTTTTATGAGAAATTCTACTTTACACCAGGTGATTTAGGTTTTCAAGCAATCGAAACTAAAAAAGGACTATTGGAACTTTAATCTGTTGGGATCAATGGTATCCAGAAGCAGCGCGTATTACAGCTTTAAAAGGAGCAGAAGTTTTGTTTTATCCTACAGCAATTGGATGGCATCCAAAAGAAAAAGAACAATATGGTGAAAACCAATATGGCGCTTGGATGAATGTAATGAAAGGTCATGCAGTAGCAAATGGCGTTTTTGTTGCAGCGGCAAACAGAATTGGTCTTGAAAAGTACATTGAAGGAACAGAAGGAATTCAGTTCTGGGGAGCATCGTTCATTGCAGGCCCTCAAGGTGAAATATTAGCTCAAGCTTCTCACGATCAAGAAGAAATTCTAATTGCCGAAGTTGATTTAGATTTACAAGAAAATGTTCGTCAAAACTGGCCATTCTTTAGAGATAGAAGAATTGATGCTTTTGGTGATATTACAAAAAGAGCAATAGATAGATAATTAGATTTATCATAAATATAAAAAGGGCAAAAAATATTATTTTGCCCTTTTTTTGTAAGCTTCAGAGAAGCTAATATTTATAGCAAAGGATATACATTTACATAAAAGCTCCGGAGGAGCAAAATATTTATAGCAAAGAATAAATATTTACAATATAAAGCTCCAGCGGAGCGACATGTTTTTTTTCAATCTAGTACATGTCGCTCCGCTGGAGCTTTTTTATTGGTCGTATTGAAATTCTATAAATATTTTGCTCCTCCGGAGCTTTATCAAATGTACATTCAATTATCAAAAACTGGCTCTGAAAAACTTTGTAAGGAGTTCTTCTAAATAACAAAAAGGAGCTGTTTCAAAAATGAAACAGCTCCTTCTCTTGTTTTTAGCTTTATATGTAAATTACTTCACTTGGAAAGTAACTCTTCTTACGATTTGACGTGCTTCTTTTGATTTTTTGTTTACAGAAGTGTCTTCTCCGTTACCAATTACATTTAGTCTTGAAGCATCAATTCCGGCATTTACAACTACTTTTTTGACAGCTTCAGCTCTTTTTTGAGACAATGATTGATTATAACTAGTGTTTCCAATTTCATCAGCATAACCAATAATATCAGCAGATTTTCCTGGATTATTTTTTAGATATTTCACTAAGAAATCTACACCAGACAATGAAGCGTTTGTAGGTTTAGACGAATTGAAGTCAAAGTAAACATTTACATAACCACCGTTAATTAATTCTTCAACAGTATTGTTAGTTGCAGTTCCGTTTCCTTTCTTTTCGTATGTTTTGTCTAAGTAACTTTCCATTTCATCAGGTACTCCATTTTGATTTGTATCAATTGATTGTCCTTTTGTATTAACAGCAACACCTGCAATAGAATTTGGTTCTAAATCGTATAAATCAGCAACACCATCTTTGTCTGTGTCTAGAAGACCACTTTCGATTAGATCAACTCTTTTTTCTAATTTTCCGTATCTGTCTTCTTCGCTAACCCAGTCAGCATGTTTTTCATTTTTACCTAGGTAAAATGTCAAACCTACAGAGGCATTTAGTAAAACACCATCAAAAGAACCAGTGGTAGTATTACCCATTCCGTCAAAGTTCCAGTTTTGTCTTCCGTTTACAATTCCCGTAAGATCACCAGTCAAAGCCACTCTGTTGCTTACTTTAATTTGTCCCGTTAAACCAACAATTCCGTGCGCCATATAATCCTGACCGCCAAAACCAGTTTCAGTGCTTATTTGCGAAACACCAAATCCACCATGAGCTAAGATTCCAATAGTATTAGTCCATGTTTCAAAATTTAAAGCTCGTCCAATATTTACAACACCTTGTAAACTTGTTCTAACGTATCTGCTTTCAAAATTTGGCGTATTGTCACGTTCTGTAAACTGATCGTATCCAACATCCAGTTTAACACCAAATTTTGGACTAAACATATATCTAACGCCTAAATCAGCATGAAACGGATTTAAAGTTGATGTAGAATAACCAGGAGTCATTGTTCGTGTTGGTTTGTTAACACCGCCATTAAGTTCGATAGACCATTTGTTATAAGCAGGTTGATCAACTGTCGACTGTGCAGAGGTCGTAGCCATATTTTGAGCACTTGCAGCAAATGCTAAGAATAAAAGTGATAAGGAAGCTAATTTCTTTTTCATGATATCAAAAATTTAGTTGTTTTTATTATTAAACTCCTGACAAAATTATGCTTCATGTTTTAGATTGTGTTCTATTAGGTCTTACATAATTCCCATATTTTGGCATTTAATTATGTAAATTAGTTAATAAAAACTCAATTTTTGATAAAAAAAGAGGGTGAAATTAATATTTCACCCTCTTACTAATTTTGTTAAAATTAACTACTTAAGATCTGGCTGATAGATCTTTATGGTTCCATCACCTTCACTGCTTACTACAACTAAACTTTTTTTATTAGGGCTTTTTGAAGCTGGTATAAATAAAAGTCCTTCTGGAGCATCTCCAGTTTTTACCGTTTGCAAATATTGCGGTGAAGCAGGATTTGTTACATCATAAGTCATAAAAGCATCTGACCTTTCAAGTCCAACAAACAAAATGTTCTGATTCCCTATTTTAGCCACAACTACAGCTTCTGGCTCAGATCCTTTGTCATCGCTTCGTTTATCATCATAAGTTCCAAATTCATTTGTTTTTTTGTCAACATCATTTTTGCTGTCGTAAACAATTTTTCCAGTATTTCCATTCCAGATAGAGAAAGAGCGAGCGCCAAAACTAACCATTTGGTCTAAATCGCCGTCTCCATCAGTATCGCCCATATCAGCAACAAGATTAAGTCTTCCTAAATTTGTTTCTAATTTTAAAGTTGCAGCATCTGGGAAAACAGCCGCATCCAGCTTCATGTCTTTCATTCTCTTAATATCTGAATAAGCTGTATATTCTCTAGCATCTCCTTCGTTCGCTGTAACAAAATAAGGAACACTATTTGCTGAAAAATGACTAATAGCATCTGGCATATACATTCCCTTAACTTTCCACGGATTAAAGGCGATTTTATCATCTTTATCACTCACATCAATCGCATTTTCAGCCGTATTAAAATCCTTTAAACCCAGCGGATAGATCGCAGTAATTGTTTTTGAAGTCAAATCTACTTTTGCAACACCATTATTTTCTTGAAGAGTTACCCATGCCGTTTTAGAATCATCAGAAATAGTAATATATTCTGGTTCAATGTCCTGAGCAAAACTCTTAGCAAACTTAGAAATTCTAAATCCATCTTTAGCTAATGCCGCAGCTTGACTGCTGAATGAGCTGAAATCAAGAGTTGTAACCACATAAGTATTAGTATCGATAATAGAGATTGTTCCGTTAGGATCCAATGAATAATCTGCATTTGGCTCTCCTTCATTTGCAGTCATAATAAACTTTCCATCTGGCGAAAATGTAATCATATCAGGCAAAGCACCAACAGTCACTTGTTTTATTAAGCTGTAATCACTTGTATTAAAAATTACAACTTTTCCGTTTCCTTGTTTATTTGTTGTTGATTCTAAAGCAACAGCAAGTTTTCCATTATAAACAGAAACGCTGTTTGATGCACCTTCATAAGGGGTTAAATCAATTTTTCCAATTTTTGCTGGTTTAGTTGGATCTGATAAATCAATTACATCAATTTGGTTTGTTCCGCTGTTATTTACTGTAAAAAGCTTTTTTGTTTTTTCGCAATAAGCAGAAATTTCAGCAGCAGCCTCTCCGCCAATTGTAATTGAGCTAATTTCTTTAAAAGTTGCTGGGTTTTCATTTACAACAACTTCGTTTTCTTCATTTTTTGAGTTTTCATCGTTATTACAGCTTGTCATAAGAGCTAATGCTGCTAATAATGTGATACTTAATTTTTTCATTTGTTAGTTTTTTAGTTTTGCCAAATGTAATTAGCGGATCTCGGCAGTATATTAAGCCTTCATTATTTAATCTTTAACTTAATTTTTAGAAGGCAATAATTATTAAATCTCAGATCATTTCTATTCAAATGTTTTAAAATCCTAACGAATGTTTATCTTTGTACTCTTTCAAAATAGAACCTTTTTATGTCAACAAATAATAGAAGATTTCCAGCAGAATGGGAAAAACAACAAGGAATTGTATTATGTTTTCCGCATAATGGTAATGACTGGCCAGGAAAATATGAAGCTGTTCAATGGGCTTTTGTAGAATTTATAAAAAAAGTAGCCACATTTGAAACTGTTTTTTTAGTTGTTGCCGACGAGAAATTAAAAGAAAAAGTTGCCGATATGCTTCAAAGAGCTCGTGTAAACATTAAAAATGTTTCTTTTATCATTCATAAAACAAATAGAAGCTGGATGCGTGATTCTGGACCAATTATTGTAAAAAATGGTTCAAAACGTGAAGCATTAAATTTTAACTTCAATGGTTGGGCTAAATACAAAAACTATCAATTAGATAAATTCGTTCCAGGTAAAGTAGCTGATTTTATTGATGTACCTTTAACTCAGGTTATGTACAAAGGAAAACCAGTAATTGTAGAAGGTGGCGCAATTGATGTTAATGGAAAAGGGACTTTGTTAACTTCTGAAGAATGTTTGATGCATCCAACAATTCAGGTGAGAAATCAAGGTTTTACAAAAGAAGATTACGAAGCTGTTTTTAAAGAATATCTAGGCGTTACGAATGTAATTTGGCTTGGTGATGGAATCGAAGGCGATGATACTCACGGTCATATCGATGATTTATGCCGATTTGTAAATGAAGATACAATTGTAACCATTGTTGAAACTGATAAAAATGATTCAAATTACAAACCTTTACAAGATAATTTGAAACGTTTGCAAAATGCAAAATTAGAAAACGGAAAATCTCCAGTTATTGTAGCATTACCAATGCCAAAACGTGTTGATTTTGAAGATTTACGTTTACCAGCAAGTTATGCGAACTTCTTGATTTTGAATAATTGTGTTTTAGTACCAACATTTAACGATAGCAACGATCGTGTAGCTTTAAATATTTTAGCTGAGTGTTTTCCTGATAGAGAAGTAATCGGAATAAGTTGTATTGATTTTATTTGGGGATTTGGAACACTACATTGTTTGAGCCAGCAGATTCCAGTATAATTAATTATAAATTTTAAGTTTTTATTATATGCCTATGAGTATATTAATGCAATCTGTTCAGTCATTATTTATAGAAATGCGTATGAATGGCCACAAATTAAGTACAGGTACAGCATTTGTTGTAAATGCACCACAAGGTCCAGTTTTAATAACTAATCGACATAATGTTACTGGTCGTAATAATTCAACAAATGAATTGTTGTCTGAGAATGGTCATATTCCTGACGAAATAATAATAATGCATAACAAGGAAGGAGAATTTGGAGTGTGGATTTCTAAAAGTGAACCAATTTTAAATGATTATAATCCTTTATGGATTGAACATCCCACATTAGGAACAAGAGCTGATTTTGTTGCTTTAAAGTTAACTAATTTGGATGGAGTAAAGCTTTATCCTTATGATTTGCTACCCAATGAAAATGAAATTGTTGTGAAACCTTCTGATAATATTAGTGTTATAGGTTTTCCTTTTGGTTTGACTGGTGGTGGAGCTTTAGGTATTTGGGCAACTGGTTTTATGGCTACAGAACATGATATAGATTATGGAGGATTACCTACTTTTTTAATTGATTGTCGCGCAAGGCAAGGGCAATCTGGATCAGCAGTAATTGCTCACAGAAATACAGGGATTATGCAAGGCGAGGATGGAAGGATGTTTATGCGTACAGGCCCTACGACTAAATTTTTAGGGATTTATAGTGGACGAATAAATAAAGAGTCAGACTTAGGTATTGTCTGGAAAACCTCCGCAATACGTGAGCTAATTGAAACTATTGTATGAGGTAAACATTGTATATAAAAAAACCTTGGCTCTTACCAAGGTTTTTCTATTTCTATATCTCTTCAGATTGATCTGCTCTTCATTGTCTGATGAATGGAGGTAATAATTGGCTTGAAACTTCTCCAAATCCAATTCGTACTTCATTATTTTCACAGAAACCGCGAATAATCACTGTATCGTTATCTTCAATAAATTTACGTTCACTGCCGTCATTTAGCTTAAGCGGATTTTTTCCACCCCAAGTCAATTCAAGCATAGAACCAAAACTATCAGGAGTTGGTCCCGAAATAGTTCCAGAACCCATCATGTCACCAGAATTTACACGACATCCGTTTGAAGTATGATGCGCTAATTGCTGACTCATTGACCAATATAAATATTTAAAATTAGATTTAGAAACTACAGTTTCTTCTTGCTCTTCAGGTTTTATCGAAACTTCTAAATGAATATCAAATGCCTTTTTTCCTTTTGTTTGTAAATAAGGAAGCGGAGTAGGATCTTGCTTAGGTCCCTTTGTTCTAAAAGGCTCTAAAGCATCCATAGTCACAATCCATGGAGAAATTGAAGTCGCAAAGTTTTTAGCTAAAAATGGCCCAAGAGGCACATATTCCCATTTTTGAATATCACGCGCACTCCAGTCATTTAGTAAAACCATACCAAAAATATAATCTTCGGCTTCGTATGTTGAAATGTTTTCGCCCATTACATTAACATCAGTTGTAATAAAAGCAGTTTCCAATTCAAAATCAACTAAACGAGATGGTCCAAAAACAGGATATTTTTCGCCTGCAGGCAAAGTTTGTCCCATTGGTCTGTGAACAGGAATTCCTGAAGGAACAATTGTTGAGCTTCTGCCGTGATAACCTACCGGAATATGCAGCCAGTTTGGAAGAAGCGCATTTTCTGGATCACGGAACATTTTACCTACGTTTGTTGCGTGTTCTCTACTCGAGTAAAAGTCCGTATAATCACCAATTAAAACAGGAAGCTGCATTTCTACATCGTCGATGTTAAAAATAACAATATCTCTGTCTTTTGTTGAATCTCTAAGTTGTGGATTGGTTTCGTCGAAAATCTCTGCGATGCGATTTCGAACTAAACGCCATGTTTTTTTTCCGTCAGAAATAAAATCATTAAGCGTATCTTGTATAAACATATCGTCAGTCAAATCAATTCCTGCGAAATAGTTCAATTGTTGTAAAGCCCCTAAATCTATAGCGTAATCGCCAATTCGTGTTCCTACAGTCACGATATTTTCTTTAGTAAGAAATACACCGAAAGGAATGTTTTGAATAGGGAAGTCGCTATTTTCTGGTACTTCTAACCATGATTTTCTTTTGGTATCGTTGGCGGTTATTGGCATGTTGAATGTTAATTATTTGTTGAAAAATTACTTGTCAAATATATCATAATCTAACAGTATCACAAACGTTTTTTTGTATTTTTGCAGGAAATTAACGAAAAACGAAAAAATGCAACGCGACGAACAAATTTTTAATCTTATCCTAGAGGAAAAAGATAGACAAATTCACGGATTAGAACTTATCGCTTCAGAAAATTTTGTAAGTGATGAAGTAATGCAAGCAGCAGGGTCTGTTTTAACTAATAAATATGCCGAGGGGTATCCTGGCAAAAGATACTACGGCGGTTGCGAAGTAGTTGACGTTATTGAGCAAATTGCTATTGACAGAGCAAAAGAATTGTTTGGTGCTGAATATGCAAACGTACAGCCTCACTCAGGTTCACAAGCAAATACATCTGTATATCATGCTTGTTTAAATCCTGGTGATACAATCTTAGGATTTGATTTATCTCATGGTGGTCACTTAACTCATGGTTCACCAGTTAACTTTTCTGGTCGTTTGTACCGCCCGGTTTTCTACGGTGTAGATGCTGAAACTGGTCGTTTAGATTATGACAAAATTCAAGAAATTGCTACAAAAGAGCAACCAAAATTAATCATCGCAGGAGCTTCGGCTTATTCTCGTGATATGGATTTTGCTCGTTTTAGACAAATCGCAGACAGCGTAGGAGCAATTTTGTTTGCTGATATTTCTCACCCTGCAGGTTTAATTGCAAAAGGTTTGATGAATGATCCAATCCCTCATTGTCATATTGTTTCAACAACAACTCACAAAACATTACGCGGACCTCGTGGAGGTTTGATCTTAATGGGGAAAGATTTCGAAAACCCACAAGGTTTAAAAACTCCAAAAGGAGAAATCAGAATGATGTCTTCATTGTTAGATTTAGCTGTTTTCCCTGGAAATCAAGGAGGACCTTTAATGCATATTATTGCAGCAAAAGCTGTTGCTTTTGGCGAAGCACTTAAAGATGAATTCTTTACATACGCAATGCAATTGCAAAAAAATGCAAACGCAATGGCAGATGCTTTCGTAAAAAGAGGTTACAATATTATCTCTGGAGGAACTGATAACCATATGATGCTTATTGACTTAAGAAATAAAAATATTTCTGGTAAAGAAGCTGAAAATGCATTAGTAAAAGCTGAAATCACAGTAAATAAAAATATGGTTCCATTTGATGACAAATCACCATTTGTTACTTCTGGAATTCGTGTAGGAACAGCTGCAATCACAACTCGTGGTTTAGTTGAAAAAGACATGGAAACTATCGTTGCTTTAATCGATAAAGTACTTACAGATCACACAAATGAAGATGTTATCGAAGAAGTTGCTGAACAAGTAAACGAAATGATGAGCGAAAGACCAATTTTTGCATATTAAAAATTAGTCAAAAGTTATAAAGTCGAAGGTTGAAAGTCTAAAATTGGAATGTAAATTTCTAACTTTAGTTTTCGATCTTCGATTTTTCTTTTAAGGTTTTCCACTGACCTAATGACTTTCGACTTTCAAACTTTAAGACTTTAAAAAAATGGGCGTACTTAGATTACAATTGCCAACTGACCCAAGATGGGTAAATATTGTTGAGAAAAATATAGAAGAAATCTTAACAGATCATGCATGGTGCGAGCAAAAAGCAGCAACAAATGCTATAACAATTATTACCAACAACTCTGAGCATCAAGATTTAGTTCAGGATTTATTGGCTTTAGCCAAAGAAGAAATTGATCATTTTGAGCAAGTTCATAACATAATAATCAAAAGAGGATTAAAACTTGGTCGCGAACGCAAAGACGATTATGTAAATGAACTTTATTTATATATGAAGAAAAGCGGCGACGGAAGCCGTGTTTCAGGTTTAGTAGAGCGATTATTATTTTCGGCAATGATCGAAGCTAGAAGCTGTGAACGTTTCAAAGTACTTTCTGAAAATATTAAAGATGAAGAACTAGCTGTTTTTTACAGAGAATTAATGGAAAGCGAAGCGGGTCATTATACAACTTTTATTACTTATGCTAGAAAATACGGCGTTGGAATAGACGTTGAAAAACGATGGAGAGAATGGTTGGAATTTGAAGAATCAATCATTACCAATTACGGAAAAGGAGAAACTATTCACGGGTAGATTTTTTAAGTATTCAGTGTTCAGATTTTAGTATTCAGTTGCAGTGCTTTTTTTTTAGTTTTTACGTTTGTCAGGCTGAGCGAAGTCGAAGCCTATTAAAAGTATAGAAAGAAAAAATCCGTTTCCATCCGCGTTTTCGCGATAGCGAATCAGGTTAATCAGCGTTCAAAATTTTAGGATTTTATAATCTAAAATCTAAAGCCTTCAATCTAAAATTCCTTATATTTGAGAGTAACCAAAATCTTGAACTATGAGAATAGAAACTGATCTGAAATTAGGATTTAAAGATGTAATGATTCGCCCCAAAAGATCTACACTAAAAAGCAGATCTGAAGTCTCTCTCGAACGAAATTTCAAGTTTTTACACAGTACGGCAGATTGGACTGGAATTCCGATTATGGCAGCAAATATGGATACAGTCGGTACTTTTGAAATGGCTAAGGTCTTGGCAAAAGAAAAACTTTTTACCGCAATTCATAAACATTATACCTTAGAACAATGGAATGATTTTCTAAAGAATGTTACACCAGATTTCTACAACTATATTGCCATAAGCACAGGAACAGGAAAAGAAGATTTTGAAAAAATTGGAACAATAGTTACAGCAAACCCGCTCTTAAAATTTATTTGTATTGATGTTGCCAATGGGTATTCAGAACATTTTGTTCAGTTTTTAAAGCAAACACGAAAACAATATCCAGATAAAGTTATTATTGCCGGAAATGTTGTTACAGGCGAGATGGTAGAAGAATTACTTTTGGCTGGTGCCGATATTGTAAAAGTTGGCATTGGGCCCGGTTCTGTTTGTACAACAAGAGTGAAAACAGGCGTTGGTTATCCACAGCTTTCTGCAATTATCGAATGTGCTGATGCAGCACACGGATTAGGAGGACATATTATAAGTGACGGAGGTTGTACAACTCCGGGCGATGTTGCAAAAGCTTTTGGAGCAGGTTCAGATTTTGTAATGTTAGGCGGAATGTTAGCTGGACATACTGAAAGCGGAGGAGAACTAATCGAAATAAACGGCGAAAAATTTAAACAATTTTACGGAATGAGTTCGGCAACTGCAATGGACAAACATGTTGGAGGAGTTGCAGAATATAGAGCAAGTGAAGGAAAAACAGTTCAAGTGCCTTTTAAAGGAAATGTAATTCAGACTGTTTTGGATATTTTAGGAGGATTACGAAGTGCTTGTACTTATGTTGGCGCTCCAAGATTAAAAGAACTTTCTAAGCGAACAACATTTATAAGAGTGAGTGAACAAGAAAATCAAGTTTTTACAAATTAAAAGAAATTTCAGAATATAATATGATTACAATTTCAGAAGCAGATGTAAAG
>NZ_NRQU01000020.1 GCF_004119495.1 Flavobacterium sp. YO12 | reverse complement strand
ATTAAAAACAAAAATAGTCTTGTTTTTAATGCTTTTTTTCTGGGCAAAAAGGATTCTTATTTTTTCAAATCGATTTCTTCCGTTACTCCATCTTTTGTTACTTTAGCAAGTGTATCACAGTCTCCGTTGCCATAATCAATAATTGCTTTTGCATCATTTTTAGTTATTGATACAATACCTTTTACAGGGAATGGGGTTTTGCATGAAGCTTTAAATTCTAGAGGGGTTGTAATTTCTGCCGAAAAAGTATCTCCATTTGGGAAAGTAGTTGTACCGCTTCCGGTTACCACATAAACATTATCTTCCCAATCAGACCAAGTTTTATAACCAGCAGTCATTTCTTTAACCAAAGTGCCTTTTCTGGTGTAAACACTTCCATCATCAAAAGTAATAGTCATATCTATTGCAGCTGTTGAAACCGGATGTGCTTCTGCAAGTAAATCTGTTGATTTTACAGATCGAACTATGCTTTTGCTTCCTTGAAGTTTTTTGCCATTGTGATAGAATCCATCAAAAGTATAACTAATGGTTTGAGTTGACGCTGAAAAATCATTAGAGAAAGAAATAACCATTTTTCCTTTCACCGTATTTCCGTTTTCCAGAGTACAGCCTTCTACACCAAAATCAACAGTAATTGTCCAGGTGTTATTAGTTAATGCTGTTGTAATAGTAGCACAGCTCGGAAGGAAATTTTTTACCGGTCCGCTTGGTTTTGCAGTTAGATTTTGCTGTGCAGTAAATTGATCTTCGGCAATAGCAGTTACATCTTCAATTGAGGCATCAATTTTAGAATTTGTAACTATTTCAGTGTTTGTAATTGCGTCAGATGATCCGTCATTTGTTTTTTCATCAGAATTACAGCTGATAAAAAAAGATAAAGCGACTAATGTTCCAATAAATAAAAATTTTGTTTTCATAATAAATAGTTTTCTTGATTTTAATTAATGAATACAAATTAGGCTTTAACTAGAATGTGTTTTTGGTGTTTTTTTTAGGCGGGTAGAGAAAAATGTTGATATACTAACATAAAATACACAACGTTTTTTTATTTAAAATAGTATATTTGGAATCGAAATGAATATTACCTCACAAATAAAACTGCCCATTTTTAACGAAATGGAACTTTTTGAAAAAAAGTTTCATGAATCGATGACTTCAAAAGTGGCGTTACTGAACAGAATTACCTATTACATTGTCAACCGCAAAGGTAAGCAAATGCGTCCAATGTTTGTGTTTTTAACCGCAAAAATGGTCTCTGGAGGTGTTGTAAACGAGAGAACGTATAGAGGAGCTTCCGTAATTGAATTAATTCATACAGCAACTTTGGTGCATGATGACGTTGTAGACGACAGTAATCGCCGTCGCGGATTTTTCTCGATCAATGCACTTTGGAAAAATAAAATTGCTGTTCTGGTTGGAGATTATTTACTTTCAAAAGGGTTGCTGCTTTCTATTGATAATGGAGATTTTGATTTACTTCGAATTATTTCTGTTGCCGTTCGCGAAATGAGCGAAGGAGAATTACTTCAAATAGAAAAAGCCCGCAGACTCGATATTACCGAAGATGTTTATTACGAAATCATCCGAAAAAAGACTGCTACACTTATTGCAGCTTGTTGCGCGCTTGGCGCAAAATCTGTAATTGAAGATGATGTTCAAGTTGAGAATATGCGAAAATTTGGAGAGCTTATCGGAATGGCTTTTCAAATCAAAGACGATTTGTTTGATTACAGTGAAGAAGCAATCGGTAAACCAACAGGAATTGATATTAAAGAGCAAAAAATGACTTTGCCTTTAATTCATGTTTTAAATACTTGTACTCCGCAAGAAAAAAAGTGGCTGATAAACTCCATCAAAAACCACAACAAAGACAAAAAACGCGTAAAAGAAGTTATTGCCTTTGTGAAAAATAATAATGGTTTGGCTTACGCCGAAAATAAAATGGTGCAATTTCAGCAAGAAGCACTTTCACTTTTAGAGAATTACCCTGATTCTGATTTCAAAGCAGCACTTACTTTAATGGTAAACTACGTTATTGAAAGAAAAAAATAATTAGAAAATTAGAAAATTTGTTAATTAGATAATTGGTTTACTTTATTGTAAATCAGTTGTTTGTTTTGTGTATATTGGAGCTTTTTAATTTTTTTTTTATCTCTGATGCAACCATTTTAAATCGACAATCGTCTATGCTAATAGAAGACTGTTTCTACAATCAAAAACCGAAAGCTTATTAATGAAAATTATTCCGTTACATCAAGAAGAAACCGAAATCATAAAGTTGGCAGTCGAAAATAATCGGCAGGCACAACAACAGATTTACAGCAGGTTTTCTTCAAAAATGCTGAGCGTTTGCCGTCAATATATAAAAGATATTCAGCTGGCAGAAGATGTAATGATAACGGCCTTTATGAAAGTGTTTACCAATTTAAACAAATTTGAAAATAAAGGAAGTTTTGAAGGTTGGATTCGTAGAATCATGGTTAACGAATGCATTTCGTATTTAAGAGTTCAGAAAAAAGTAAAATTTGCCGAAGATGAATTTTTTGTTGAAGAAAGTTTCAACGCAATCGACAGTCAATTTACTGTAGATCAGATTCAGTTTTTAATTGATGCTTTGCCCGATGGCTATAAAATGGTTTTCAATTTATATGCAATCGAGGGTTATAAACACAATGAAATTGCCAAGATGTTAGGAATTAATGAAGGAACATCAAAATCGCAGTTATCGCACGCTAGAAAAATGCTGCAAACACAAATTACTATTTTAAAAAAACAAGATAATGGCACCGAATAATTTTGAAAAGGATTTCCGTGACAAACTAAATCAACGCAAAATTGAGCCAAGTAATAAAGCTTGGGATCGATTGGATGCAATGTTGAGTGTAGCTGAAGAAGAGAAAACAATAGTTTTACCTCGCTCAAAAAAAGATTCAAAAAGAAAATGGCTTTACATAGCTGCAAGTATCGTCGGGTTTTTGCTAGTTGGAACTTTCTTTTTTAATCAAAAGGAAGCTTTAGTTGAAACTCCAAAGAAGAATGTTGTAATAGAAGAGAATATTGTGAAAGATACAATTGTTCAACCCGTTTTAAATGCCATAGATTCAGTAAAGCAGGAAGTTGTAGTTTCAGAAAAAGAATCTATTGAGAAAAAAGAAATACTAAAAGATAAATATTTAGAAGTTTCGGGTCAAAAATCAAATAAAAATAAATCAAATCAAGTAGCGGAGTCTTCAATCATCATCAAAAACAATCAAGAAAAACAATCAAAAACAAATCAAACTAAAATTGCTGATACTACAAAAAAAGAGAGCGTAGATCAATTATTAGATTCAGCAGAAAAAACAATTATAGCAGAAAATTCGGCTAAGCCAAAATCAAAAGTAAAAGTAAATGCTGCTGATTTACTTAATCAGGTCGATGGCGAATTGGAGCTTTCCTTTAGAGAAAAGGTAGTGACAAAAGTCAACAAAAATTATCAATCGGTAAAAGTAGCTTTGGCAAACCGAAATCAACAAGAATAAAGAACGAATAGAGAAGAAAGAGCAAAGAAGCAAGAGGATATATAGGTTTTCAGTTCCATAGGAACGATCCATATTGTAGCGTCGGGTTTTAACCCGATGGGACAGAGAATGAAGAAGACAAGAAAAGATATAGATTTTCAGTTCCAAAGGAACGATTCATATCGTAGCGTCGGGTTTTAACCCGATGGGACAAAGAATGAAGAAGCAAGAAGATATAGGTTTTCAGTTCCATAGGAACGATCCATATTGTAGCGTCGGGTTTTAACCCGATGAGACAGAGAATGAAGAAACAAGAAAAGATATAGATTTTCAGTTCCGAAGGAACGATTCATATTATAGCGTCGGGTTTTAACCCGATGATGAATATGGAGTAGAGAATTAACAATTAATAATTAAAGAATCATCATCAATCAACAATCAAATTAAAAAATCAATCATGAAAAATTTTACCATTTATCTAGTAGTTCTAATTTTCTTATTTGTCAGTAAAGTTTTTGGTCAGGAAACTTTCGAATCAAAAGCAAAGAAAATTGCAAATCAAATAGAAAAAGTTACCAAAGAAGAAAAAGAAAAACTGAAAGAGGAAGTTGAAGCTGTAAATGTGCAATTGTCTGAAGGGAAAATTACACAAGAGCAGGCAGACAAACGCAAAAAAGAATTGGCAGAAGCCAGAGCGGTAATTATTGAAGAAAAAGTGACTTTGGCGCAAAATGAACTCAATGACTTGGTTCAGCAAAAAGTAGACGGAAAACTGAAAGAGCAGGATTCAACAAAGAAAGGCAAGATTGTTATTTACTGGAATAAGAATGACTGGAATAATAAAAAAACCAAAGATTCAATTCGAGGCGAAAAAAGAACGACTTCACAATTTGTATTTGCCGCAGGTTTAAATAGCGCAATGGTCGATGGTAAGCTTCAAGATTCAAATTATGATTTTATTGGATCGCATTTTTACGAATGGGGTCTTACGTTTAATTCGAGAATATTGAAAGACAATAATTTATTGCATGCAAAATATGGGCTTTCGTTAATGTATAACAACCTTCGTCCGACAGATAATCGCAGTTTTGTTGTAAATGGAGATCAAACAAATTTAGTTACAAACCCGATAAATTTAAAAGAATCTCGTTTTAGAAATGTGTATTTAGTAGCTCCTGTTCATTTAGAATTCGATTTTTCAAAAGATGGTCATTCTAATGGAAAAACCTATTATAGAACACATAAAGGTTTTCGTGCAGGATTTGGCGGATATGCTGGAATCAATGTAAAATCAAAACAGATTTTAAAATTTGAAGACAACGACTATAAAACAACACAAAAAACAAAAGGAGATTATAATGTAAACAATTTTATTTACGGACTGAGTTCTTACGTAGGTTACAAGGAAATAAGTTTGTACTTAAAATACGATTTGAATCCTTTGTTTAAAAATAATGCAGTTGACGAAAATAATGTTTCGTTAGGTATTCGTTTTGATTTTAATTAGTATAAAATTGAGTTTAGTTGAGAAGAAAAGCGTTTCGAAAGAAGCGCTTTTTTTTGCTCGAAAATTCTAAAAATTCAAGTAGGATTTATGTACTTTTACAAGCTCTCATTTTTAAAAATAATTTAAGTTTTGATTTCACAAAATACAATAGATACTGTTTTTGAAATTGCTCGCGTTGAGGAGGTTATTGGTGATTTTGTCAATTTAAAACGTGCAGGAAGTAATTTCAAAGGTCTAAGTCCTTTCTCAGATGAGCGTTCTCCATCGTTTATGGTGTCGCCTGCAAAAGGAATTTGGAAAGATTTTAGTACAGGAAAAGGAGGGAATTCTGTAAAATTCCTAATGGAACATTCTCAGTTTACTTATCCAGAAGCCATTCGCTATTTAGCTAGAAAATATAATATTGAGATCGAAGAAACCGAACAAACAGATGCTGAAAAAGCGATGACTGATGTTCGTGAAAGTATGTATTTGGTTTCTGAATTTGCAGCTAAGTATTTTCAAGATGTTTTAGTAAATTCTGAAGAAGGAAAAGCGATAGGACTTTCGTATTTTAAAGAAAGAGGTTTTACTAATGAAACCATTAAAAAATTCGATTTAGGATATTCTCCAGAAACTTGGGATGCTTTGACTAAAGAAGCATTAGGGAAAGGATATAAATTGGAATTCTTAGAAAGCACAGGTTTAACCATTGCGAGAGAAGATCGTCCTTTTGATCGATTCAAAGGGCGTGTAATGTTTCCAATTCAAAGTATGTCGGGTCGAGTTTTAGGTTTTGGAGGGCGTATTTTAACCAATGATAAAAAAGCCGCAAAATATCTAAATTCACCAGAAAGTGATATCTACCATAAAAGTAAAGTCCTTTACGGAATTTATCATGCCAAACAATCTATAGCGAAACAAAATAACTGTTATTTAGTTGAGGGTTATACCGACGTTATCCAGTTTAGTCAGGCTGGAATTGAGAATGTTGTGGCTTCGTCTGGAACAGCTTTAACGCCAGATCAGATTCGATTGATTAATCGTCTGACTCGAAATATTACAGTGCTTTTTGATGGTGATGCCGCAGGTTTACGTGCCTCTATTAGAGGAATCGATTTGATTCTGGAGGAAGGGATGAATGTAAGAGTTTGTTCTTTTCCTGACGGAGAAGATCCAGATAGTTTTGCACGAAAAAATTCGCATGATGATTTAGTTGCCTATTTAGAAAACAATAGTAAAGACTTTATACAGTTTAAAGCTTCAATTTTGATGAACGAAGCTAAAAACGATCCAATTAAAAAAGCCGATCTGATTCGGGATATGGTAACCAGTATTTCTAAAATACCAGATCGTATTCAGCGTGAAGTTTATATTCAGGAATGTGCCAGAATTATGGAAATTTCTGAGCAGGTTTTAGTGAGTACTTTGGCGCAGTTGATTCAAAAAGATTTGGCTGAAGTGGCTAAAAAACAAAAACAGGAACAAAAACCTTTTGAAGTTTTTAGAAACCAACCTCCAAAAAATGCTAGTTTTTCAGGAGGAGATCCAGAAGATCCAAGAACAGGACCGCCAGATGATTATTATCCAGGTGAACCAAGCTATCCTCAAGAGCAAGCAGAGAAAGTAGATATTTTATACGGTTTTGAAAGAAAAATTATTGAAATATTACTGCTCTACGGAAGTGTTCTAGAGGATTTTGAAGATGTATTTTTAAAAGCTGATGAAGAAGGTGTTGTAAAAGAAGTCAGCGAAAAGCGAAAATACAAAGTATATGAAAAAATCTATTTAAGTCTGCAGGAAGATGAGGTAGAACTTTCAAATGTATTGTTTCAAAATATTTTTACAGGGTTAATTGATTTTTACAATCAAAATGAGACTTTTAGTTTAGATAAATATTTGATGCACCTGCAGCCAGAATTTGCGCAGGAAGTAACCAATATTTTAATGGAAGACGAAAGATTAACCGTTCATAACTGGGAAGGGCAGAATATTTTTCCAAAGCATAAAAATGAAACTATTGAGCAAAATGTTTCTGATACGATATTTTCTTTGCGATGGTATTTGGTTTCAAAAATCATTCATGATTTAAAACACTCGCTCCTGACAGATCCGCAAGACGATAATTCAGAATTGTTGTCTATGGTTATAGATTATTCTAAGTTACTAAATAATTTTTCTCGAAAATTAGGAAGAGTAGTAGTTCCTTATCATCAATAAAAATTAAAAAGCTCTATAATGTTAAACACTATAGAGCTTTTTTTTAGGTTTATGATTTTACCAAAGCAAAATCAGATGCCTGTAAATTAAATAATTTCTAAAGTCTTAGCTTTGTTTACTAAGTCAACTAAATTAGTAACATTCAATTTTGTCAATAATCTTAATTTGTAAGTACTGATCGTTTTTTCGTTCAGATTTAAGATTTTAGAGATTTCATTGTTTTTCTTACCATCACTTAAATAACGTAAAACCTCGATTTCACGATTAGAAAGTTTTCTGTACAAACGCTCACTTTTGCTTTGTTTAGCAATAAGTGCCATGTTTTTACGTACAGTTTCGTTGATAATAATTTTTCCTTCGTGTACTTTAATAATAGAAAGACCTAAAGTTTCAAGTTTTTCTGTTTTGTGTACATACCCAGATACTCCAGCTTTAATAGCATTTGGAGCATACATTTGCTCAGCTAAGTCACTGAAAATTACAATTTTTGTTTTTGGGAAATTTTTCAAGATTGATTTCACTTCGAAGATGCTAGAAAGACCTTCTAATTCTAGATCTAGAATTAAAATGTCAATTTCCTTCGTCTGAAGGATATCTCTAACCATTGAAAAATTGCCTACATTGGCAACAATTGAAATTTGATCGTGGTCTTTAAAATAAGACTTAACGCCAAAGTGAGTCACAGGATGATTGTCTGCAAGACATACTTTAATCATAATTTTTACCTTTTTTAGAATTGTTCATGTTTTTGGAACTGTAAAATTAATAAATAAATTCTGTAATTAATTGCAGATGAATGTTAAAAGTTTTATTTTAACGTTTTTGGTATCAAACAAACGGGTATTGCATCCATTTTGTGCTTGTTGCTGGTGTTTAATCTTTTATAAATTTCAAAGACAGATTTTTCTCTCCCACTAAAGTCATCCGCCGTATTTCCTGACTCCGCGGCTAACATTGCCCATTCAAGTTCGTCATAACTGGCTCCTAATTGATCTTCATCGGTTCTATTATCTCCAAAAAGACCATCTGTTGGCGCTGCAGTTAAAATAGATTCAGGAATTGTTAAAAACTCTCCCAAAGCATATACATCTGATTTCATTAAGTCGGCAATTGGACTCAAATCGACACCTCCGTCACCATATTTTGTGTAAAATCCTACGCCAAAATCTTCTACTTTGTTTCCAGTTCCGGCAACCAGTAATCCATGAATTCCGGCTAAATAATATAAAGAAGTCATTCGTAAACGAGCACGTGTGTTGGCAAATGATAAATTTACCTTTGCCAGATCATCAGTTTCTGGTACTGCAGCTTTAAAAGCTTCAAAAACAGCTGTCAAGTCAGTTTCTACACTCGAAACATTTGCAAAACGTTTTTTTAATTGTGTAATATGTTCTCTCCCTCTAGAAACTTGGCTTTCAGCTTGGTGAATTGGCATTTCGACACATAAAACTTGTAAGCCGGTCTGTGCGCACAATGTAGAAGTAACAGCAGAGTCGACTCCGCCCGAAATTCCAATAACAAAACCATTTACTTTTGCATTCTCAGCATAATTTTTTAACCATTCTACAATATGTTTGTTTACTTTTTCTGTTTGAATAGTGCTTTTTTTAGCCATAATAGTTTAAGTTTTAAAATACAGGGATGTATATTTGCACAAATATTTTTGAGTAAGCGATTATTTAAATTTATGCAACACAAATCTAATTAAAATAAAATGAAAATATATCGCTTTGCAGTGGTTCTGTGCGTGTTTTTTTTGTCTTGCAGCCAGAAAACAAAGGTTGAAAAAGAAGTCGAAGAAATTCCAATTGATATTAAAGTAGAACGTTTTGATAAGGCGTTTTTTGAAACTAAACCAGAAGATCTGGAAAAAGTAAAAAAACAGTATCCTTTCTTTTTTCCAGCAGGTAATGACGATTCAGTTTGGTTAAAGAAAATGCAGGAACCAATTTGGCGTGAAGTTTATGAAGAAGTGCAAAAAAAATACGCCAATTTTGAGCCGGTTCGTCAGGAATTTAATTCACTTTTTCAACATGTGAAATATTATTTTCCTAAAACAAAAACGCCAAAAGTAATTACTGTTATTGGAGAAATGGACTATAATGCAAAAGCAATATATGCAGATAGTTTGGTTATTGTAGCGTTAGAATTGTATTTAGGAAAAGAACATAAATTCTATGAATTTCCAAATTATTTAAAATACAATTTTGAGGAAAAACAAATTATGCCGGATGTTGTTTCTAGTTTTGCTTATAGAAACATTCCTGCGTATCCTGATAAAAATTTAGTTTCTCAAATGATTTTTGAAGGGAAACAATTGTACGCAAAAGATTTATTGCTGCCAGAATATACAGATGCTGAAAAAATTGGCTATTCGCCAGAGCAGGTTAAATGGTGCGAAGAAAATGAAGCCTATATGTGGCGTTATTTTTTAGAAAAAGAAATGTTGTACAGTACAGATCCTAAATTAACAACACGTTTTATTGCGCCGGCTCCGTTTTCAAAATTTTATTTAGAGATTGATAACGATTCTCCTGGAAGAGTGGGAGCGTGGATTGGCTGGCAGATTGTTCGTTCTTATATGAAGAACAATAATGTACAGCTGTCGGAATTATTAAAAGTGAATGCAAAAGAAATTTTTGAAAAGTCAAAATATAAACCTAAGAAATAATGTCAAATACAATAAACTCAGAGATTAAATTCAATATAGAATTAGATGAAAACCGTGTTCCAGAAAAATTAACTTGGAGTGCGCAAGACGGCGGTGTTCAGGCTGAAGAAGCAAAGGCGATAATGTTGTCTATTTGGGATAGTAAAGCCAAAGAAACCATGCGTATCGATTTGTGGACAAAAGATATGCCTGTAGACGAAATGAAAATTTTCTTTCATCAAACATTAGTGGCAATGGCGGACACTTTTAAACGTGCAACAGATGATGAAAAAATGTCGGACACGATGAAAGATTTCTGTGATTACTTTGCAGAAAAATTAGAACTGACTAAGTAGTCTCAAAGTTTCAAATAAAAAAAATCCCAAATTCCATATTTTACAATTGGAATTTGGGATTTTTTATATGTAAACCTTTTTTGTTCTCCTGAGCGAAGTCGAAGGATTAAAATTTGGAATTTAAAATTGGTTGTTGTTTTTAAAAACTTCCTGATTTACTTCGTCGATGTAAGTTAAAAGTTCTTCTTTTCCTATCGATTCTGTAGATGAGGTTACAAAGTAATGCGGCATTTCGGCCCAGTTGTTCGCGTACATTTGTTTTTTGTATGCCGCAACATGCGAGTCGATTTTTACTTTGCTGATTTTATCGGCTTTGGTAAAAATAATACAAAATGGTATTTCGCTTTCACCCATATACGACATAAACTCAATGTCGATTTTTTGAGCTTCATGGCGAATATCAATCAAAACAAAAGCGCAGACTAATTGCTCTCTGTTTTCAAAGTAGTCAGTGATAAATTGTTGGAAAACAGATTTTGTTTTTTTAGAAACCTTAGCATATCCGTATCCAGGTAAATCGACTAAAAACCAATTATTGTTGATCTTAAAGTGGTTTATTAATTGTGTTTTTCCTGGTCTTCCAGATGTTTTTGCTAAATTTTTATGATTCGTAATCATGTTGATCAAAGAGGATTTACCAACGTTTGATCGGCCTATAAAAGCGTATTCCGGCAGAAATTCGGCCGGGCATTTTGAAGCATCAGAATTACTGATAATAAATTCGGCGGTATTAATTTTCATGTTTTTTGTTTTAGAACCTTCTTAAATTCGAAAGTTAGATGCTATAAATTCTTTGCAACAAGCCATTCTTCAAGAATTTTATTGAATTCTTGAGGGTGTTCCATCATAGCAGCGTGTCCGCATTTGTCTATCCAATACAAAGTTGAATTAGGCAATAAGTTGTCAAATTCTTCAGCAACATTAGGTGGTGTTACGGCGTCATTTTTACCCCAGATAATACAGGTTTCAACTGTCATTTTAGGTAAATCTTTGGCCATATTATGACGAATTGCACTCTTGGCAATCGTTAATGTTTTAATTAATTTTATGCGGTCATTAACAGTTGCATAAACTTCATCTATTAATTCTGGTGTCGCAATTTTTGGATCGTAAAATACATCTTCAGCTTTCTTTTTGATGTATTCGTAGTCGCCTCTTTTAGGGTAACTGTCACCCATGGCGCTTTCGTAAAGTCCAGAGCTTCCTGTAATTACAAGTCCGGCTACTTTTTCAGGATATAGTTTGGTGTGGTAAAGTGCAATATGTCCTCCAAGTGAATTTCCCAGTAATATAACTTGGTCAAAACCCTTGAAATTAATAAAGTCTTTTACGTATTTGGCAAAGCTTTTTACGTTTGTTTTTAAAATACTCTGCGTGTATATTGGCAAATCTGGGATTACAACTTTGTATCCTTTCGTTGGAAAATATTCCGCTACAGCATCAAAGTTACTAAGGCCTCCCATTAACCCGTGTAAAATAACGATAGGAGTCCCCTCTCCAGCTTCATAATAGCTGTATTTGCCTTCTTTTTTGTAGTTTTTGTCCATCTAATCTAATGCCAATTTCATTTGGGACAAATATAGGGTTAAATAAATAAAAATGAATTTTTGCTGCCCTTTTTTAACTAGATTATTTCGTTGTAATTACTAAGTGGTTATAAATCAGCTTTTAGTGTTTGTTCTGTGAAAAAATGAGTTGTTAAAATAATTGCAGAATATTTACTTTTTTAAGAGAAATAAAGCAGATTTTTTGTAATTCTTAAATGAAAAGATTTTGAAACTGATTTTTGTCTAACGTATTGATTGCTTATGATTTAGCTGAGGTGGTAGTAAAGTGGTTAAACTTATTAACAAAGTGGTATATAGTGGTAATATGTGGTATTTTTTTTTATATTTTTGCTGTGTAACATATTAGTACGTTTTTCTTGAATACAATTGTTGGAACATATGAGTGTAAAGTCGATGCTAAAGGGAGGTTAATGATACCTGCACCTTTAAAAAAGCAATTGGCTTCTTCTCTTCAGGACGGTTTTGTCTTGAAGCGTTCTGTTTTTCAGCAATGTTTAGAATTGTATCCGATGGAAGAGTGGAATCTAATGATGGCAAAAATTAATAAGCTGAATCGTTTTGTAAAAAAGAATAATGATTTCATTCGCAGATTTACTGCCGGAGTTAAAGTGGTAGATATTGATGCATTAGGAAGATTGTTGGTACCAAAAGATTTAGTGACGTTTTCTGGTATTTCTAAAGATGTTGTTTTTTCATCTGCGGTTAATATTGTGGAAATTTGGGATAAAGATTTATACGAAAAATCAATAAGCGGCGAAGATATGGATTTTGCAGATTTAGCCGAAGAAGTAATGGGAAATATTAATGACGACGACAATGGAATATCATAATCCAGTTTTACTTCATCCAACAGTTGATGGTTTAAATATTAAGCCAGACGGCATTTATGTAGATGTAACGTTTGGCGGCGGCGGTCACTCAAAAGAAATTTTGAAAAGATTGGGGCCAAACGGAAGATTATTTGCTTTTGATCAGGACGAGGATGCGCTTGCGAATGCATTGCCTGACGAAAGATTTACCTTAATTAATGAGAACTTTAGATTTATAAAAAGATTTCTTCGTTTTCATGGTGTTAAAGCAGTAGATGGAATCTTGGCAGATTTAGGAGTTTCATCACATCAATTTGATGTTCCAGAGAGAGGTTTTTCAACCAGATTTGATGCCGAACTAGATATGCGGATGAGTCAAAAAAATGATTTAAATGCTTATCGAGTGGTTAACGAATATGAAGAACAGGATTTACGTCGTGTTTTTTTTGATTATGGCGAGTTGAAAAACGCACCGGTTCTAGCAAGAACGATTGTTGAGGCCAGACACGATTACCCAATCAAGACAACCGATGAATTAAAAGAAGTTCTTGCGAGATATTTACCAGAAAGAGTTAAGAACAAAATATTGGCTCAGATTTATCAAGCGATTCGTATTGAGGTAAATCAAGAAATGGATGTTTTGAAAGAGTTTATTGAGCAGTCTTTAGAAATTTTGAAACCAGGCGGAAGATTTTCAGTAATCTCATACCATTCATTAGAAGACAGGCTGGTAAAAAGATTCATTAAAAACGGAATGTTTGAAGGAGAGCCAGAACGCGATTTTTATGGGAATTTTTCAGTACCGTTTAAAACTATCGGAAAATTGATTGTTCCTGATGACGCTGAAATTAAAATCAATAATAGAGCGAGAAGTGCGAAATTAAGGATAGCTGAAAAGATATAATATATATAGGTAGAAAATGAAGAGTGGAGTATTTGGAATATTAAAAGCGAGATTTCTGCTAAATGATGATGCGGTAAAGAATTGGCGATTCATTGTTTTTATAATTCTGCTGGCAATTTTGATGATTGCAAATACACAGCGTTACGAGCAAAAGGTTTTTGAAATTGCAAAATTAAATAACGAAGTAAAAGAATTAAGATCTGAATTTGTAGATCGACGTTCAGAATTGATGAAGTTAAAAATGGAGTCAACAATATCGAACAAGATGCTTGAAAAGCAAATTTTTCCGTCGACAGTTCCTCCAGTGAAAATAGAAGTTGAAAAAGAAGAAGAAAAAAGTTTCTTTAAAAGAATATGGCAGTAGACGATAAACATATATCCTACAGAATTTACCTCGTAGCAGTTTTCATCTTTTTGATGGCAATTGCTATTGTTGTTAAATTGACCAATATTCAATGGGTTGAAGGAGATTACTACCGAAAATTAGCAAAACAGCGTACCGTTAGAAATTTTGTAATTCCGGCAAACAAAGGAAATATTTATTCTGCTGATGGAAGTTTATTAGCAACTTCAATTCCGAATTACGAGATTCGTTTTGATGCTAAAGCTCCAAAAACAGAAACTTTTGAGAAACATGTAAAAGCATTATCAGATTCTCTTGTAACGGTTTTAGGAAAATCTGGAAGTTTTTTTGAAAAAGAATTACGAAAAGCCAGAGCAAATAAAAATCGTTATTATTTGATTGCTAGGAACTTAAGTTATACTGAATATGTGAAAATAAAAGGTTTTCCATTATTCAACTTAGGAGCTTTCAAAGGTGGAATTATTGTTGAGCAAGAAACAGTTAGAAAACATCCGATAGGAAAAATTGCTGAAAGAACAATTGGATATGACCGAATTGATCCAGCAACAGGAGTTGAAGTTGGAAAAGGAATTGAGTGGGCTTTTAAGAATTATTTGAACGGAAAAGACGGGAAAATCCTAAAGCAAAAAATCGCAAAAGGGCAATGGAAACCAATTCGTGATTTGAACGAAGTTGATCCTATTGATGGTTATGATGTTATTTCGACAATCGACGTTTTTATTCAGGATATTGCGCATCACGCCTTATTAAAACAACTAGAAGACTACGAAGCAGATCATGGTTGTGTGGTGGTAATGGAAACAGAAACGGGACATGTAAAAGCAATTTCGAACTTAGGAAGAGCTGAAGATGGATCGTATTATGAAACCACAAATTATGCAATTGCAGAATCTCAAGAGCCAGGATCAACTTTTAAATTAGTTGATTTAATGGCGATTTTAGAAGATAAAGTAGCTGATACAAGTAAGGTTTATGACAGTCATGGAGGTGAAATTAGATATTATGGCCGTGCTGTTCGTGATTCGCACAGAGGAGGATATGGAAAAATTACATTGGCACGTGGATTTGAGCTTTCTTCAAATACAGTAATGGTTCAAGCTGTTTATGAAAATTACAAAAACAACCCATCTAAGTTTGTAAATCATATTAATAGTTATGGTTTAAATAAGACATTAGGACTGCATTTTAAAGGAGAAGGAAGACCTTATATTCCACAACCTGGAGATAAACACTGGTCGGGAATTTCGCTTCCGTGGATGGCTTTTGGTTATAATGTTTCGGTTACGCCAATGCAGACTTTAGCCTTGTATAATGCCGTTGCAAATAATGGTGTAATGGTAAAACCGCAATTTGTATCGGAAATTAAAGAATGGAATAAAACGATTAAAAAGTTTGATGTTGAAGTAATAAATCCAAAAGTTTGTTCGCCTGAAACCATAAAAAAGGTGAAAGCAGTTTTAGCAAACGTGGTAAAAAAAGGAACTGGATCAAAATTGTATTCGAAGGATTTTTCGATGGCAGGAAAAACAGGGACAGCTCAGGTAAATTATGGCGGAAAAGAAGGTAAGTCTGCTATGTATTATGCGTCGTCTTTCGTTGGATATTTCCCAGCAGATCATCCTAAATATTCATGTATTGTAGTGGTTCATAAACCAAATACATCTAGAAATAATTATTACGGTGCAGACGTTGCAGGACCAGTTTTTAAAAGAATTGCTCAAAAAATATTTACAGACGCGCCATCAACAAATAAAATTAAACAGCTTGATTCTAAAATTGCAAAGCAGGAAAGCAGTTACGATAAATATGATGTAGAATCAAATAAAAAATCGAAACAAATTCCTGATTTAAAAGGAATGCCGGGAATGGATGCAATTGCTTTACTAGAAAATTTAGGTTTAAAAGTGAAAGTAACAGGAGTAGGAAAGGTTAAGAATCAATCGATTCAGGCGGGACAAAACATTAGTAAAAACTCAATTATAGTATTAGAATTATCGTGAAAATACTAAAAGACATATTATACAAAGCGGCGATTGAATCTGTTATAGGTTCAACAGAAACACCGATCCATAAAATTGAATTTGATTCGCGTAAAGTTGAAGCAAACGATGTTTTTGTGGCAATTCGAGGAACACTTTCTGATGGTCACGATTATATCAATAAAGCTATTGAGTTAGGAGCGGTTGCAATTATTTGCGATACACTTCCTGAAACAACTCAAAAAGGAATTACTTATGTTCAGGTAAAAGACACCAATACGGCTTTAGCTTTTATGGCGGCGAATTATTTTGAAGATCCGTCAGCAAAATTAAAATTGGTTGGAGTAACAGGAACAAATGGTAAAACAACAATTGCATCATTGTTATTTCAGTTGTTTCAAAAAGCAGGATTTAAAGTTGGTTTATTATCAACTGTAAAAATCATGGTGGATGATACGGAATATCCTGCAACGCATACAACGCCAGATTCAATTACGATCAATCATTATTTAAATGAGATGATTGAAGCTGGAGTAACGCATTGCTTTATGGAAGTAAGTTCACATGGAATTCATCAAAAACGTACAGAAGCATTGCATTTTGTAGGTGGAATTTTTACGAATCTTTCACATGATCACTTGGATTATCATCCAACTTTTGCAGAATACAGAGATGTGAAAAAATCATTTTTTGATTCTCTTCCAAAAACAGCTTTTGCTTTATCGAATATCGATGATAAAAATGGAACTGTAATGCTGCAAAATACGGTTGCAAGAAAATTTACTTATGCTTTAAAGACATATGCAGATTTTAAAGCAACAATATTAGAAAGCCAATTATCAGGATTATTATTAAAAGTAAATGACAATGAAGTTTGGGTAAAACTAATTGGAACTTTTAATGCTTACAATGTTTTAGCTATTTATGGAACAGCTGTAGAATTGGGTATGGATAGTCTTGAAGCGTTGCGCTTATTGTCTGATTTAGAAAGTGTTTCAGGTCGTTTTCAATATATTGTTACTGATTCTAAAATCACAGCAATTGTCGATTATGCACACACACCAGATGCTTTAGAAAATGTTCTAAAAACAATTGAAGACATCCGTACTAAAAACGAGCAATTGATTACAGTTGTGGGCTGCGGCGGAAATAGAGATAAGACAAAAAGACCAATTATGGCAAAAATTGCTACAGATCTTAGTGATAAAGCAATTTTAACATCTGATAATCCTAGAAACGAAGATCCTGAAGTGATTTTGGATGAAATGGAAAAAGGTGTAGAAGCACATAATTACAAAAAAATATTAAGAATTACTGATAGAAAACAGGCTATAAAAACAGCTTGTCAATTGGCTCAGCCAAATGATATTATCCTAATTGCAGGAAAAGGTCATGAAACCTATCAAGAAATAAACGGAGTTCGTCATCATTTTGATGATATGGAAACCGTAAAAGAAATTTTAGATCAATTAGCAAAGTAAAGTTTAAACGGTTAATTGGTTATTCGTTTAATGGAGTAATTATTAAATGAGCAATTAACGAATCAACAAACCAACGATTAAACAAATAAACCACGATATATGTTATATTATTTATTTGAATATTTTGACAAAACACTGGATTGGCCAGGAACAGGAGTTTTTCAGTACATCACTTTTAGATCAGCTTTGGCTTTTATGCTGTCGCTGCTTTTATCAACGATTTACGGAAAAAGAGTTATTAACTTCTTGCGTAACCAGCAAGTAGGAGAAACAGTTCGTGAGCTTGGTCTTGCGGGGCAAAATGAAAAGGCAGGAACACCTACAATGGGAGGTCTGATTATCATTTTTGCAACCTTAGTTCCAGTTTTGTTATTTGCAAGACTGCACAACATTTACATCGTATTGCTTATTGTAACTACGCTGTGGATGGGTACGATTGGTTTTGTTGACGATTATATCAAAATATTTAAAAAAGATAAACAAGGACTTAAAGGAATCTTCAAAGTTATCGGACAAGTTGGTCTTGGTATTATAGTAGGAGCAGTTCTTTATTTTAATCCTGCAGTTACCGTTAGAACGGATACAGGAAGAGCAGATATTTTTAAAGTAAATGCAAGCACCACTGTAATATTGCCAGCTCCCGCTGAAGAAAAATCTACAGCAACAACAATTCCGTTTGTAAAAAATAACGAATTTGATTATGCTGAAGTTTTATCATTTTTAGGAGATGGATATGAAAAATGGGCTTGGTTGGTATTTATTCCCGTAGTAATTTTTATTATCACGGCAGTTTCTAATGGAGCTAATTTAACAGATGGAATAGATGGTCTCGCGGCCGGAACCTCGGCGATCTCAGTCCTTGCCCTCGGAATTTTTACGTTTGTTTCGGGTAATATTATTTTCTCCAATTATTTGAATATAATGTATATCCCCAATTCGGGAGAAATGACCGTCTTTATCTCTGCTTTTGTTGGGGCACTGATTGGTTTTCTTTGGTACAACTCCTATCCGGCATCTGTTTTTATGGGAGACACAGGAAGTTTAACAATTGGAGGGATCATTGCAGTTTTAGCAATTGCAGTTCGTAAAGAAATATTAATCGTTTTGTTCTGTGGAATTTTCCTTGCAGAAAGTGCTTCGGTAATTATTCAGGTAGCTTATTTTAAATATACAAAAAGACGTTTTGGAGAAGGTCGAAGAATTTTCCTAATGTCGCCATTGCATCATCACTATCAGAAAAAAGGATACCATGAAAGTAAAATCGTTACAAGATTCTGGATCGTTGCAATTATGTTAGCCATTTTATCAATCATTACTTTAAAATTAAGATAGATGAGATTGGTAGTACTAGGAGGAGGAGAAAGCGGAGTTGGAACCGCGATCCTCGGGAAGAAAAAAGGTTACGATGTTTTTGTATCTGATTTCGGAAAGATAAAAGAGAGTTATAAAGAAGTTCTTATCATAAATAAAATTCCTTGGGAAGAAGAACAGCACACTGAAGATTTGATTCTGAATGCTGATGTGGTAATGAAAAGCCCTGGAATTCCTGAGAAGTCTCCGATAGTAAAAAAGCTGATCGCGGCAGGAATAAAAGTGATTTCGGAAATTGAATTTGCATTTCCTTTTACAGAAGCAATGACAGTGGGAATCACGGGAAGTAATGGTAAAACAACGACAACAATGTTGACTTATCATCTACTAAAATCGGCTGGACTCAATGTAGGTTTGGGAGGAAATATAGGAAAGAGTTTTGCCTGGCAGGTTGCCGAAAATAAATACGATGCATACGTTCTTGAATTAAGCAGTTTTCAGCTGGATGGAATTATAGATTACAGACCGGATATTGCGATAATAACAAATATAAGCCCGGATCATTTAGATCGATATGAATATAAATATGAAAATTATATCAATTCGAAGTTCCGAATAACAATGAACCAGACTGAAAGTGATTATCTCATTTACGATGCAGATGATGAAGCAAGTGCAGAATGGTTAAAGAACAACAAAACAAAAGCAAAATTAATTCCTTTTTCATTGACTCAGAAATTTGATGAAGGGGCTTCTATAAATAACAACAAAATGGAAATAAAGATCAACCAAGAAGAGTTTACAATGGAAACAGAACACATTGCGTTAGAAGGAAAACATAACATGAAAAACGCAATGGCAGCAAGCTCCGTAGCTAAATTGATGCAGATTAGAAATGCAACAATTCGCGAAAGTTTATCTAATTTTCAAGGTGTTGAGCACCGTTTAGAAAAAGTATTAAAAATTCAGAACGTACAATATATCAATGATTCAAAAGCAACAAATGTAAATGCTACTTTCTTTGCTTTAGACAGTATGAATGTTCCAACAGTTTGGATTGTCGGCGGCGTTGATAAAGGAAACGATTACAATGAATTAATGTCATTAGTTCGTGAGAAAGTAAAAGCAATTATTTGTTTAGGAATCGATAATCGTAAAATTATTGATGCTTTTGGAAACGTTGTTGATATTATGGTTGAAGTGAATAATATGAACGACGCTGTAAAAACGGCGCAAAGATTAACAGAAAAAGGAGATGCTGTTTTATTGTCTCCAGCTTGCGCAAGTTTCGATTTATTCGAAAATTACGAAGATCGTGGAAAGCAATTTAAGCAAGCGGTTCATAACTTGTAGAAAATAGTTTAAAGTTTCAAAATTTAGGCTAATGACCTGAAACTTGAAACCTGAAACAAAAGAAACTTGAAACAAAACAACAATGAAGGAGTTAGTTAACAAACTAAAAGGAGATAGAGTAATATGGTCATTCGTGGCTCTGTTGGCGTTGTTTTCATTTATGCCGGTTTTTAGTGCGAGTAGTAATCTAGCATATATAGGTCATGGAACTGGGAATACATTAGGTTATTTGGTTAAGCATTTAGCGCACGTTTGTATTGGTTTTTTGATTATTTACTGGGTTCATAAAGTGCCGTACCATTATTTTAGAGCAATTTCTAAAGTGGCGCTTCCAGTAGTTTGGTTGTTGTTATTATACACCTTGTTGAAAGGAACCGTAATTGCGGGAGCAAATGCAAGTCGTTGGATTCA
Organism: Flavobacterium sp. YO12; assembly: GCF_004119495.1. GTDB lineage: Bacteria > Bacteroidota > Bacteroidia > Flavobacteriales > Flavobacteriaceae > Flavobacterium. The sequence goes on along the minus strand of NZ_NRQU01000020.1, from coordinate 51,886 downwards.
GGTGCCGTTCATTGGAATTACATTTCAAACATCAACATTAGCGGCAAGCGTATTGTTTATTTACGTGGCTCGTTATTTGTCGAAAACTAAAGAAGAAAACGAGCCGTTTCAAACCTCGTTTATTCAGCTTTGGGTTCCGGTTTTTATCACTCTGGCGCTTATATTACCAGCTAACTTTTCGACCACAGCGTTGATTTTTTCGATGGTTATGATGTTAACGTTTATTGGTAAGTATCCATTAAAATATATTGGATTTATCATTGGTTCAGGAATTGCAATGCTGGCATTTTTCCTTTTGGTGGCAAAAGCATTTCCAGATTCAAGATTCTTCAGTAGGGTATCAACTTGGGAAAGTCGTATTATGAACTTTACCACTGACAAACCAGATGAAGATGATTATCAAATTGAGAAAGCAAAAATTGCAATAGCATCAGGAAGATTAGGCGGATTAGGTCCTGGGAAAAGTGTTCAGAAAAACTTTTTACCGCAATCATCTTCAGATTTTATTTATGCAATTGTAGTAGAAGAGTATGGTTTGGTAGGCGGAGTTTCGATATTGGTTCTTTATTTATTGTTATTATTCCGATTTGTGATTGCATCGCATAAAGCCAATACCTTATTCGGAAAATTAGTCGTCGTCGGTCTCGGATTCCCCATGATATTTCAAGCAATGATTAATATGGCGGTTGCAGTAGAATTACTGCCCGTAACAGGACAAACGCTTCCGCTGATAAGTTCTGGAGGTAGTTCGATTTGGATGACTTGTTTTTCACTTGGAATTATCATAAGTGTAACCAAGAAAGACGAGGAGATTGCGGAAGAAATGGAGGAGAAAGAAAGACGAAAAGAAGCACTTCAAAGATTAATTGATAAAGAATTGGCTGAAGAAGATTTAGCTGTTGATGAAAAAGAAGTTTATCAAGATGCAGATATGTATTCGATCGAGGATAGTTCAAAAAATCCAATGAATGCAGTTTTAAACAAATAAGAAAGGATAAAATAGTTTATAATAATAGCTATTAAAAATATGACAAAGTATAAATTCATACTAAGCGGAGGAGGAACAGGAGGACATATTTATCCTGCAATTGCGATTGCAAACGAATTAAAATTACAATTTCCTGATGCTGAATTTCTTTTTGTGGGCGCCAAAGATAAAATGGAGATGCAAAAAGTGCCGCAGGCAGGTTATGAAATAAAAGGTCTTTGGATTGCTGGTTTACAAAGAAAGTTGACTTTGCAAAACATGATGTTTCCTTTAAAATTGGCTTCAAGTTTATTAGAGTCAAGACGAATTATTAAAAAGTTCAGACCAAATGTAGTTATTGGAACTGGTGGTTTTGCCAGTGGTCCATTGTTGCAGGCAGCTGGTTCAGCAGGGATTCCAACAGTAATTCAGGAACAGAATTCTTTCCCAGGAATTACCAATAAATTGTTGAGCAAAAAAGCAAATGCAATTTGCGTAGCCTATCAAAACTTAGAACGATTTTTTCCAAAAGAGAAAATTGTTTTGACAGGAAATCCAGTTCGTCAGGATTTAATCGATATTGAAAGTAAGCGTGATGAAGCAATTGCGTTTTATGGTTTAGATTCGAACAAAAAAACATTGTTGGTTCTAGGTGGAAGTTTAGGTGCTCGAAGAATCAATCAGTTGATCGAAAAAGAATTGCCAAACTTTCTTTCGCAAGATGTTCAGGTAATCTGGCAGTGTGGAAAATTATATTTTGAAGACTATAAAAAATACAATCAGCCAGGTGTAAAAGTGGTTGATTTCATTGAAAGAATGGATTTTGTATACGCTGCTGCGGATGTAATTATTTCAAGAGCAGGAGCATCATCAGTTTCAGAATTGTGCATTGTCGGGAAGCCGGTAATTTTTATTCCGTCACCCAATGTAGCTGAAGATCATCAAACTAAAAATGCACAAGCTATTGTAGAGGCTAAAGGTGCAATTTTGTTGAAAGAATCTGAATTGGATAATGAATTTAGCATTGTTTTTGAAGCGCTGCTGAAAGATGAAGGAAAACAAAAACAATTGAGTGCAAATATTAAAAAATTGGCAATGCCAAAAGCAACACAAGATATTGTTGCTGAAATTGTCAAGTTAATTCAATAAGCTGTAAGCTATAGGCAATAAGCTTTAAGCTTGATGCGCTGTCTACAGAGTAGCAAAGTGTAAAAGGAATATAATAGAGAGTAATAAAGATAAAAGTTGAAGGCTTAAAGCCTATAACTTAATGCTTAAAGCAAAAAGAAATGAATTTAAATCAAATACAAAACGTTTATTTTATTGGTATTGGAGGCATCGGAATGAGTGCCCTGGCCCGCTATTTCAAATATATTGGGAAACAGGTTTCTGGTTACGATAAAACGCCGTCAATGCTTACAAGTGAATTGATTGAAAGTGGTATAGATATTCATTTTGAAGATAATATTAATTTAATTCCAGCAAATTATCATGTAGAAAATACATTGGTAATTTTTACGCCTGCGGTTCCTAAGTCACATTCGGAGTGGAATTATTTTATTGAAAGAAATTACGAAATTAAAAAGCGTGCCGAGGTTTTAGGAATCATTACCAAAGACACCTTTAGTTTTGCAGTTGCAGGAACACACGGTAAAACAACAACGTCTAGTATTTTAGGACATATTCTATATGAAAGCGGTGCAGATGTTACTGCATTTGTAGGCGGAATTGTAGAGAATTACAACTCTAATTTAATTGGAACTGGAAAAACAGTTACCGTTGTTGAAGCAGACGAATTCGATCGTTCGTTTTTGCATTTACACCCAAATATTGCGTGCATAACCTCAATGGATGCAGATCATTTGGATATTTATGGAACAAGTGAAGCTATTGAAGCTTCGTTTGTTGAATTTGCAGACAAAATAGAAGACAAGAATAATCTGTTTATCACAAAAGAATTACCTCTTGAAGGCGTTCAATGTGCGATAAACGAAGATGCTGTATATAAGGCATATAATGTCAGAATCGAAGATGGAGCTTATGTTTTTGATGTGCAGACGCCATCAGAAATTATGAAAGATCTTCATTTTGGACTGCCTGGTAAACACAATTTAATGAATGGGTTAATGGCTATTGCGATGGCAAAAACTTATGGCACCCCGACCAGTGCTATCGCAAAAGCCATTGCTTCATTTAACGGAATCAGAAGACGTTTTTCTTATCAGATCAAATCGGATAAGTTGGTTTATATAGATGATTATGCACATCATCCAACTGAAATAAATGCTGTTCATCAGGCGGTTAGAGAGTTGTATCCTGGACGAAAAGTTTTGGCGATTTTTCAGCCTCATTTGTTTAGCAGAACAAAAGATTTTGCTGACGGATTTGCTGAAAGTCTTTCTCAGTTTGACGAAGTGTTTTTAATGGATATTTATCCAGCACGCGAATTACCGATGGAAGGGGTTACGTCGCAATGGTTATTGGGTAAAATGACAAATTCGAACAAAAAAATTGTTGCAAAAAATGATTTATTAGCGGAAATCAAAGCCAGTGATGCGCCAATAATTGTAACAATAGGAGCTGGAGATATTGGAGAGATGGTGCCGTCAATCAAAAAAATGCTGCATGAAAATATTTAATTGGACAAATATTCGATTAATACTAATTTTTGGATTGGTACTTTTTTTATATTCTTTCGCACAACATCGAAATGGGGAGCGAAAATTAAAGAAATCCGAGGTCGTTTTTGTAGGAGAAAATACGCTTTTTGTGAAGCCGGAAACGGTTAATAAATTGTTGATAGAAAATAAAAGAGACGCTTCCAGTATTAGAAAAGATGAGTTAGATTTGAATAAGATTGAAAAAACCCTTGATACGCAAGACATGATTGAAAAGTCAAATGTTTTTGTAAGTATCGATGGTGTTCTAAAAGCGGTAGTAAAACAGAAGACAGCCATAGCAAGAGTTTATGATGGCGATCAGTCTTTTTATATTGACTATGAGGGTGGTAAAATGCCTTTGTCTGACAATTTTACTGCTAGAGTTCCTCTTGTTTCAGGGGCAATAAATGAAAAAAATAACGAAGATTTAGCTGCTTTATTTCGCACAATTTATGACGATGCGTTTTTGAGAAAAAACATCATTGCAATAGAGATTATGCCGAATGGCAGCCTAAAAATGTTTAATAGAAATTATAATTACTTCATCGATTTTGGCAGAATGATGAATGTTGATAAAAAATTTAGAAACTATAAAGCCTTTTTTCAAAAAGCGGTTTTGGATAGTTCGTTATATAAGTACAATAAAATTGACCTTAGGTTTACGGAACAAGTAGTTTGCACAAAATAATAGAAAATGGAAAAAGATAACATTGCAGTAGGTCTAGATATTGGAACGACAAAGATAGTTGCCATGATAGGCAAGAAAAATGAGTATGGAAAGCTTGAAATTTTAGGTATTGGAAAATCTAAAAGTTTAGGAGTTGCTAGAGGAGTTGTAAACAACATTACGCAAACTATTCAATCAATTCAGCAGGCTATACTTGAAGCAGAAAACAATTCAGGTTATAAAATAAAAGATGTTGTTGTGGGTATCGCCGGACAGCACATCAGAAGTATTCAGCATACAGATTACATCAGCCGTAATAATCCAGAAGAGGTAATTGGAGAGAAAGATATTCAGCTTTTGATCGATCAGGTAAATAAATTGGCGATGCTGCCAGGTGAAGAAATTATTCACGTTCTACCGCAAGAGTTTAAAATTGACGGACAATCTGAAATTAAAGAGCCAATCGGAATGTACGGCGGAAGATTAGAATCTAGTTTTCACGTTGTAGTTGGTCAAGCGTCTTCAATCAGAAATGTGGGACGTTGTATTCAAAGTTCAGGAATCGAATTGTCTGGATTGACATTGGAGCCATTAGCTTCGGCAGATGCAGTTTTGAGTCAAGAAGAAAAAGAAGCGGGTGTTGCATTAATCGACATCGGAGGCGGAACAACAGACTTGGCTATTTTTAAAGACGGAATTATTCGCCATACAGCCGTAATTCCTTTTGGAGGAAATGTAATTACAGACGATATTAAAGAAGGCTGTTCGATTATCGAAAAACAAGCAGAGCTTTTAAAAATAAAATTCGGATCAGCTTGGCCGGGAGAAAATAAAGACAACGAAATTGTTTCTATTCCAGGTTTAAGAGGCAGAGAGCCAAAAGAGATTTCGCTTAAAAATTTATCTAAAATTATTCACGCACGTGTTGTGGAAATTGTAGAACAGGTTTTTGCAGAAATCAAAGCTTACGGACACGAAGATCCTCGTAAAAAGTTAATTGCAGGAATTGTTCTAACTGGAGGTGGTGCTCAATTAAAGCATATTAAACAATTAGTAGAATATATTACTGGAATGGATACCAGAATAGGATATCCAAACGAGCATTTAGCTGGAAATTCAAGCGAAGAAATTTCAAGTCCATTGTTTGCAACAGCTGTTGGTTTAGTAATGAACAGTATTGAAAACAGTACACAAAGCGCCGTTAGGATGGAAATTGTAAACGAGCAGCCAAAAGTTGTTTACAGAAATGTTCCTCCGCCAGTGCAGCGATACGAAGTAGAAGAAAATTACGTTGAAAGAGTAGAAACTATTGAAGATACTCGAGAAACAGTAAGCAGAGTTGAAAAACCTGAATCTACAGAAACAAAAATAAGAAGATCATTTTTTGATAGATATGTCGACAAAATCAAAGATTTTTTAGACAACGCAGAATAATAAAAGAAAAGGATTACTCTTTGCCCCAAGCCAAGAAGTAAAAAATGTATTAAATAAGAATTTCAAAAACCAAAAAGATGATGAGCAACTCAGAATTTGGAAGTATTTCATTTGATTTACCAAAAAACCAATCAAATGTTATCAAAGTAATAGGTGTAGGTGGAGGTGGTAGTAATGCTATCAACCATATGTTTAAACAAGGTATTAAAGGCGTTGATTTCATCGTTTGTAATACCGATTCACAAGCGCTGCAAAACAGTTCAGTGCCTAACAAAATTCAGTTAGGTATGAATTTGACAGAAGGTCTTGGAGCAGGAGCAAATCCTGACGTAGGACAGCAGTCTGCTATTGAAAGTATTGCCGATATCGAAAAAGTATTGGATCGTGGTACTAAAATGGTATTTATCACCGCAGGTATGGGTGGTGGTACTGGTACAGGTGCTGCTCCAGTAATCGCGCAATTAGCAAAAGAAAGAGAAATCCTTACCGTAGGTATCGTGACAATTCCATTTCAATTTGAAGGGAAAGTGCGTCAAGAGCAAGCGTTATTAGGAATCGAAAAATTACGTAAACAAGTTGACTCTTTAATCGTAATTAATAATAATAAATTAAGAGAAGTTTACGGAAACCTTGGTTTCAAAGCTGGATTCTCTAAAGCCGATGAAGTTTTAGCAACTGCCTCTAGAGGTATTGCCGAAGTAATTACGCATCACTATACTCAAAATATCGATTTACGTGATGCTAAAACAGTTTTAGCAAACAGCGGAACCGCTATAATGGGTTCGTCTGTGGCAGAAGGTGAAAATAGAGCTAAAGATGCGATTATATCAGCATTAGATTCACCATTATTAAATGATAATAAAATTACAGGTGCCAAAAACGTATTGTTGCTTATCGTTTCTGGATCTAATGAGATAACGCTTGACGAAATTGGAGAAATCAATGATCATATTCAAGCAGAAGCAGGTTATAATGCTAATATTATCATGGGAGTTGGTGAAGACGAAACTCTTGGTGAAGCTATTGCAGTAACTATTATCGCTACTGGTTTTGATGTTGAACAACAAAATGAAATTGTTAATACAGAGCCTAAAAAAATAATTCATACGTTAGAAGATGAGCAAAGAAGTGTTCATAATTTAACAAATAAAACGCTTGCTTCTTTTGATTTGAATGCAGATACACCTATTGCAAAATCAGAGGAAAAAGTTATTTTTGATTTAATGGACGATACGGATACGGTTGCTCCCGTAAATGAAATTCCAGCTGCTCCTGTAACAGCACCAACAATTAATCAAGAAGAATTGGTGGTAATGTCTGAGTTTATTAAAAACCTTGACGTGACTTTTGAAATTGTTTCGCCAATTACAGATATTGATTTCAAAATTTCAACGCCGGCAGCAGAAATCGTTCAAGAAGTAAAACCAGTACAACAAAGAACATTTGAGAAAGAAGAACAAACGACTTTTTCTTTTGATCTTCCTCTTTTTAGATCAGAGCCTGAAGTTAAAAGAGAGCCGGTTGCTGAGCAGGAATCAAAAATTATGTTTGAGTTGAGTAATGAAACTCGCAACATTAAAGTAAATGATCCTGTGCAATTTGTGCCGGTAACTGAACTTTCAGATAAAGGTGTGATAAAATATTCTTTAGAAGAATATATGGAGGTAGAGAATGACTTATTGTCTTCAAAACCTGCTGAAAAAGTAATCGAAGATGTAGTTCCAGAAGAACTGAACATTACGTTGAAGCCAAGAGTAGATTTTGCAACAGATGCAGATTATACAACCACTTCGGAAGTTTCTCCAATGGAATTAACAATTGAAGAAACATTACGATTAAGAGCTGAAGAAAGAAGAAAGAAACTAAAAGAGTTTAACTATAAGTTTCATAATAATGTTTCTAGAATTGATGAGTTGGAAAAAGAACCAGCTTATAAGAGATTAGGAATTGATTTGTCAAATAATCAATCTAACAATACAAATTCTAGAATTTCAGTTGGAACAGATAGTAATAATGATCTTCAATTACGTTCAAATAATTCATTTTTGCACGACAACGTAGATTAATTTTACAATCATAATATTAGGGTAACCCGAAAATTGGATTTAATTTTCGGGTTATTTTTTTTATCTTCGCACAGAATTTAGAAATTTGACTCGTAAATAGTACTTTTAAAACAATATTGTCACCCTGAGCGTAGTCGAAGGGCTTCTTATTGGAAAAGGCTTCGACTAAGTTTATCCTGAGCGAGGACGAAGGACTCAGCCTGATAAACTATAGTATTAGTTTAATAAAAATTCCAAATTAATATATCAATTAATAGGCATTTTGCTTATTTTAAATAAAACATAAACATGAGTTTACAAACACAAATCATGGACGAGATAAAAACGGCCATGAAAGCAAAAGATACTGTGGCGCTAGAATCATTAAGAGCTATTAAATCTGAGTTGTTGTTAGCTTCGACAGCTTCAGGATCTAAAGAAGATCTATCAGAAGATGAAGAAATTAAATTACTTCAAAGATTAGTAAAAACTCGTAAAGAGAGTGCTAGAATTTTTACGGAGCAAAATCGTCCTGATCTAGCTGAGCCAGAATTAGCGCAAGTTGCAGTAATCGAGAAGTTTTTACCTGCGCAGTTAAGTGAAGAAGAAGTAGAAGCTGTGGTTGCAAAAATTATTGCTGAAACTGGAGCTTCAGGAATTGCTTCAATGGGTAAGGTTATGGGATTAGCATCTGCTCAATTAGGCGGAACTGCTGAAGGAAAAACCATTTCTGCAATTGTAAAGAAACTTTTAGTTTAAATAAATTTAGACTTCAGAATGTAGATTTTAGATTGCAATCAGTAACCTAAAAATCTACATTCTAAAATCATAAATCAATCGACCTCGTAGTTCAACTGGATAGAATATCAGATTTCGGCTCTGAGGGTTGGGGGTTCGAACCCCTCCGGGGTCACTATAATAAAGCAAAAAGCCTGAGAATTTATGTTCTCAGGCTTTTTTTATGGTTTGAAAATTTTGTCCGTATTTTTTACTATTAACAAGCTCAATATTTATAGTTGATTTTGGTTCGAACACGATCATGGGGTTTTGAATTATAAACAGAATAATTTTACTTTGAAAAATCACTTTAAAAAAACATATTATGTCTCTGGTACATTCTTAACTTTGCTTCAATATTCGTCTGCGTATTTTAAAATGTTTAGTTAAAAAGGTATTACATATCAACAAGTATGACAAGGGAAGAGTCTATTAAAGAGTATTACTTTAGAATTAATAAAAGTATAGATTATATAAAAGAAAACCTTCATGAGGAACTTTCTTTGGAAAAATTGGCTGGTCTTTCTAATTTTTCAAAATTTCATTTCCATAGAATTTTTAAATCTGTAACTGGAACGACAATCAATGAATTTATAAAAAACGCAAAAATAGAGAGAGCTTTGTTTTTCTTAATGAATAATCCATCAAAAACGATTAGTGAAATTGCTGCTGATTGTGGTTTTTTAAGTATGTCATCTTTTTCAAGGGCTTTTCGTGAAGTAAAGCATTTAACGCCAAGTGAATGGCGAAAGCGTCATAAAAATAGCAATATTGGTATAATGGATAGCAATATTGGAAAAATGCAGTCAAAAATCGAGGACTACCTTGCACTCAAATTAAATAATTTAAAAAAAAATGAAATGAGTGAAATTGTTAAGCTTGATTTTGAAATCAAAAAAATTGAAGAATTTAGTGTTATTTATATCAGAAATCTCAATATCCATAATCATGATAGTGAAACATTTGGTAAAATGTTTGAGCAGCTTTTTAGCTGGGCTACTCACAGAAATTTAGTTAATTTTCCTGAGACTAAAGCATTAACTGTTTATAGAAGCAATGCTAATTTATCTGGAATGCTTCAAGCAGATGTATGTTTGTCTGTTCCTGATAACATAGTAGGAGAAGGGATAGTTGGCAGTACTACAATAACGGGTGGATTATATGCTGTTTTCCATAAAGAAGCACCAATGTCTGAATGTTTTAAAACATGGAATTACATTTACGAAGTATGGTTTGAAGAAAATGGTTATCAGCCTGATAATAGAAATTTCTTTTTAAGTCATCTAAATGATCCTAAATCACATCCTGAAAATCTTCATATTATTGATATCTATATACCAATAAAATTATTATAAAAATTTAAAAATGTAAATTCCAACAGGATTAGAAACTTCTAAATTCAAATTATGAAATTGTCCTTTATAATCTCATTTTCTTTGACAGCTAATGGTTTGCAATTTAATTTTAGAATAAATTATTTTTAAAATTATATCTAGATATTTAAACTAATGTCCTAATGAAACATGATATTAGATTAAACATCATTTAAAATCTTTAGATCTTCTAATAAATGGTTCGAATTCTGTACCGTCAAGGTCAATAAAAAAGCCCCAACAAAACATTTTTGCTGGGGCTTTGAGTTAAAAAGCATTAAGTGCCTTTGTATAATGGGTTTTGTTCTAAAGTTGGATCGCTGTTCAAAGTAGGAACATCTATTGGCCATATTATTTTATGGTTTATTCCGTCAATATTTTGAAGTACACCAACTAAAGGAAGGTCTATTCTAAATACTAAAGGAGTTCCAGTTGCATCTTGCATACGGCGTAAGTCGTACCAAATTTTTCCTTCGGCTACGAATTCTTTTTGTCTTTCAGCGAAAATTGCCAATTCGTTTTGTTCAAAAGAACCATTTGCATAAACAGGAGCAGTACCGCCGCCGCCAGCATAAGCGCGGGTTCTAATAATGTTGATTTCGGCAGAAGGATCTTGTCCTTGTTTGTTTTTTATTTCTGCCAGCATTAAATAAGCTTCAGAAAGACGGTAAACAGGGAAGTCGTCTGAAAAAGTACGCGCGCCATCAACAATAGTTCCAATAAATTTACGCAAGTTGGTAGCGTGAACTGTTCCTTTGTTGAAGTTTAAGAAAGTAACATTTGCTCTTGTGTCGGCTGCTTCATATTTTTGATATAAGTCATATTTGTACTCGTATCTTATAATGGTTCCGCCTCCATTTACCTTTAACGGATCGTTAGAAGGAATTGCAACACCTTTGTCATCAACATAACCCGCTAATGGATCTGTAATAGCGTAAATAAATTGACCATAGCTGTTTGTTGCTTCTCCAAAACCAAATCTCAAAGCAAAAATAATTTCATTATTTCCTTTTATTGAAGCTGTAGCGGCTGAGTTAAATACATTGGCAAAGCTTGATTGTAAGCTGTATTTAGGTATAACCGCTTCTACTGCAGTTCTTGCAATCGCTAAATCAGAAGCTGTAGATGTTGGATTGGCTCCATCAATCTTTACTTTAGCCGACCATAGGTATACTTCGGCTTGAAGCATTTGTGAAGCTCCCAAAGACCATTGTCCTTTTTGCATTTTAGGGGTGTAATCTCCAGAAAAACTTGCAATAGATTTCGTTACGTCTTCTTTGATAAAGTCTAAAGTTTCTTTTTCTGTTTTTGTACGGGGCAAATAAGCATCTTGAGCTGTTGTAGGTGTAGTAATAGCTACTTTAGGTTCTTTGGTTACAGGAAGTCTCCCGTAAGTACGATACAATTGAAAATAATAAAACGCTCTTAAACCATAAGCTTGACCAAGATAATAACTTTTGTCGGCAGCAGTCAAATATTGGGCTTTTTCTACTTGATAGATAAAATTGTTTACCTGAAATATAGGTGCGTAAAGTCCTGCCCAGCCTGTAATACCAGGAGATGATTCTCTAATATCCTGACGAACGATAGATCCTGAGTTTAAAGATGCAGTTCCAGTAAAGCTGGTTCCGTCTCTTAATGTTCCTCCTCTAAGTTCTCCTAATGTAAACAATGTAAATTGATAGCTTCTTAGTTGGCTGTGTAATCCTACCATTGCTCCATCTACTTGAGAAGGAGTTTTCCAAAAGCTTTCACTAGCGTAATAATCTTCTGGAGCTAAATCCAGTTTGTCGCAGGCATTAAACGTAATTGACAACGCTAAAAATGCAATTCCTATTAATATCTTTTTCATATCTTTTTTTTATAAAATAATTTGAACACCAAAAACCATAGTACGAGGTAACGGATAGCCCCCAGTAACATTTATCCCTTGATCTGTTTTCTCTGGCGAAAACAAAGTTGATTTACTTATGTAACCTAAATTCTGTCCAGTTAAAGTAAGCTTGATTCCTTCTATTTTTAATTTAGTTAATAAGTCAGCAGGCAATGAATACGATAAACTGATTTCTCTAAAGGATAGATAATCTGCCTTATTGTAAAACATGCTCGAAGTACGCATAGTATTGTTTTTAAACAATTGATCAGCCCAGTAATATGTTGGGTATTTAGCATTTGGATTCTCAGGAGTCCAAGTGTCAAAAACTTCTTTGGTCGTATTAAATGTTCCTTGTGCATTACTTAAAAACCAAGATCTAGGACCGTCATATTGAACAAAGCCTAAAGCATAGTCAAAACGAGAGCTAAAAGCAAAACCTTTGTAAGTTGTGTAAAAACCAAAACCACCAGTTACTCTAGGAACAGTTCGTCCCATATATTCTCTGTCATAACTATTGATAATGCCATCTCCGTTTACATCTTTCCATTTTACATCACCTAAAGCTATAGGGTAAGCCAGCGCTTTTTCAGAAGAACTCATTGCATTATAAACATCTGGATGAACCAAAACTTTAGCGCCAATTAAATCTCTTAATTTTAAAGCGTAAGAATCTAAGTCAGCTTGAGTTCTAATAATACCTTCGGCAACATAAGCATAAGCAACGTTTGGATCTTGACCTTCTTGCAGACCGCCAACCCAAATTAAATTACCATCTTTATCTGTAACCTGACTTCCGCCAACTCTATTGTTTTCTAAACCATTGTTTGGCAGTTTCAATATTTTGTTAACATTGTAAGCTGCATTTGCATTAAAATCTAATGAGAAATCAGCCGTTTTGATGACTTTGTAATTCAAATCAACCTCTAAACCTTTGTTTTGCATATTACCTAAGTTTGTAGTAATTGATGTTATGCCTGAGGTAGCTGGCAGAGTGAAGCTTGAAATTTTGTCTTGTGTTTGTCTATTATAATAAGCTAGCGAAAGATCTAATCTGTTAAATAAACGCGTGTCTAGACCAAACTCATATGTTGCAGAACGTTCCCATAATAAATCAGGAAAAGGAAGTCCGTTAAGCTGATAGCCAACAGTTCCGTCATATTTACTGCTTCCGTATGATCCTTGCAATTGGTATGGGCCAATAAGGTTGTCGCTCACGTTTCCGTTTTGACCATAGCTCGCTCTTAGTTTTAAAGTATTGATTATTTTAGAATCGCTTAAGAAGCTTTCTTTATGTACATTCCAACCTACAGATATTCCAGGGAAATTACCCCAGCGATTATTTAGCAGTTTAGAGTATCCGTCACGTCTGATGGTAAAAGTTGCTAAGTATTTTTCATTATAATCATATGTGACACGGCCAAAGAAAGATAAAATGCGTTGACGCGTGTGGTAAGTGTCAATACTTCTTTTGTCTTTGTCTGAACTTGTGTACTGTAAATCCATAAAATCATCAGATGGTGCGCCTGAACCTGCAGCGGAAACACCATTTGAATAGATGTCGTAGTATTCTGCTCCAATCATAGCATCAACATGATTTTTTCCTAAGAAATCAGTATTGTAGTTTAAAGTACCATTATAAGTCTGGCTGAATGATCGGTCAAATTGAGCCGACGAAGAACGGGTTTTGTTGATGTTGTTAGGGCTTGATAAGAAATCTTTATTGAACGATTCATAAAAACCTTCATTATAAAACCAGTTGGCACTAGTTCTAAAATATAGATTTTTTAATATATCAGCTTTAAAAGATTGGGTCATTGTAAATTTATCAGTTTGGTTTTTGCGGATGAACTTATCATCATTAACAGCTGGATTACCATCTGTATAATCTCTTCCTACTAATAAATCTCCATTAGCATTCGTTCCTCTCATTGTTGGCGGTGCGCCTAGAGAACGAGTTAAATAATTGCTTTCGCCATTTGTTTGCGGACCTCTCCATTGCGCTGTTGCGAAGTTCAAGCCAGAAGTAGAAGTCAGCCAAGGCTTTATTTTATAATCACCATTAAAAACAAAAGTCAGCCTTTTGTAAAAAGTATTAATTGGTAAACCTTCTTCGTTATAAGAACCAATACCGGCATAATAACTGCCTTTTTCACTTCCGCCTGTCATAGATAAATTAATATCTTTAGTTATACCCTGAGGTCGAAGAGCGTAGTCTTTATAGTTAAAATCTTTGAAAATGATTTCCTTATTGGTACCATTCGGGTCGTAAGCTCCAGCAGCATTTGTACGAACAGGATCAGTCATACTCTGCCAGCCTTGTCCCAATAACTCTTCGTTACTTGGGTTTCTAAACATTGGGCTCCATACAGCAGATGCGTTTTTATTACCATCAAGAATATTTCCAGATGCATCTTTATATAAATTTCCAGTACCAAATGGCCCAGTAGAATTTAACTGACTAAGACGGCTGGCGTCATAGGAACCAGAAGTCTGAATAGCTTTTCTAGACCAGTATAAATATTCTTGTGCATTGATAAAATCAAATGGTATATTTAAAGTATTGATACCAAGATTTGTATTTATAGTGATATTCGAAACACCCGCTTTACCTTTTTTGGTAGTAATCAAAATAACTCCATTATTGGCTCTAGCACCATAAATAGCAGTTGCCGAAGCATCTTTTAAAACTTCGATAGAAGCAATGTCATCAGGATTGATTTCGCTGAAACTAGCTCTCAAAAAACCGTCTACCATTACTAATGGAGATCCGCTTCCGTCGTAATTAGTTCCTCCACGTAAAGTGATGACAGGAACAGCACCAGGACTTCCTGAAGCTTGCTGCACTCTTAAGCCTGGGATTGTACCAGCCAGAGCCGAAGCAGGATTAGAACGTACTCCAGTTTCTAAAACTCTATTATCTAGTTTTGATACAGAACCCGTTATTTTAGATTTTTTCTGAGTACCATAACCCACAACAACAATCTCGTTTAATTTTTGTCCCGATTCTTTTAAGACAACTGTAATTGATGAAGCTCCAATAGTTAATTCCTGCTGATCCATACCGATGTAAGAAACAATAAGTTTTGTAGCGCCCTCAGGAACATTTAATTCAAAGTTACCGTTGAAGTCAGTTTGAGTTGAAACTTTAGTTCCCTTAACAACAATATTTGCTCCAGGCAGTGGGTTTCCAGCCTCGTCGAGTACCTTTCCTTTTATTTGTTTTTGAAATAAAGATGATTTAATTGTCGTTCTGTCATTTGCTGCTTTTACTATTTCATTTTTTTCTGATAAAATAGTTGCTGCAGTAGATTTTGCTGCCGATACCTGTATAGTAAAAGGTATCAAAAATAAGGGCGTTAATTTGATAACGTTCCCTAATTTAGGCATAAGCCAATAATTCTCAGGCTTGCTTTTTGGTAGTAATTTCATACTTTTGTAATGGTTTGGTTAATAATAATTTTCCTTCGTGGTCATGTTTATTTTTTCCAATCTATATTTCTTAATAAGAAGAAATCGGCCAGTAGTGTTCGCAGCATCTGCTGGCTTTTTTATGAAAAAAAAGTATAAAAAAGGGTTTCCCCGTTTTAGTCAAATTGGCTTGTTGTTTTTATATTGATATCCTTTCTTTCTAAATACTGGTTTAGTGTTCTTTTAGTACTTATAAACTTCAATCAAAACGTTCCAGTAAAACTTCTTTTCCTTTTTGATGTGTTGTTTATAATCAAATCAAGTCAGTTATTTCAATGTAAATAACTTTCAAGATTACCTATTGCTCAAAGAAGGGAGGATTCTTTTCTTGCGATAGTATTTCTATGTTGGTTTTAGTTGATTGTGCTAAAATATTATGGTTCCATTTTTACTGCATAAAAGAGCAAAAGATCAAAAAAGAACTAAATGATTTTGACTAAAACGTTTTTCTAGGTTGTAAACGTATGAAATGTTTTTAATAAATCAATCTAATTATTAAAAAAAATTTATTAAGTATTTTTTAACAATGAGGTAAACCGTAAAGAAATCAGATAATAACGCTTATATTGTTGTATTGTAATTTTTTATCTTAAAATAAAACATTTTAAATATTTTTATTAATTCGTGTTTATGTATAATGTGTTCGAACACATTTTTACTGTTTTGCTTTTTTTCTTAAATAATAATATATACATTTGTTAAATATTAAAATATTTTATTAAATAAAAACGGGTTTTAGTTTTTTGTTTCAGCTAAAAAAATAATGTTTTTGAAAATCAGATAGGAGGAATGATATTTAGGAAATATTCAATTTACTGAAATGAAAAAGACTAAAAAGAAGAGGATTTGTTTGATGAAATGAAAGAAAAAGAAAAATGAAATAAAAAGTTTTAATAATGACTAGCTGTAATTGCACTGTGATAATGAGAGTTTGAAAATAATCTTGCCAAAGGAGGATCGAGCAGGTTTGTTGATGTATAATTCTCTAAATTAACAGTGTGATTGTAAAAGAATAATTAAGGGAGAAGAAGTAATTATTTTGGAATGTTTTTAAATTAGATTTGAAGAACGACTATTTAAAATGAGAAAATTAGAATTGAATTATGAATTATTATAAAAAATACAACTGGTTTCATTTTGCAATGATTGTTATGCTGTGTGCCACGATAAGTGCAAATGGTCAGATAAAAAAAACAGTATTGCCGGATAGTTTGTTTTCTACTTTTTATCATCAGCGCGTTTCTCATTTTAGAACACTTCCATTGACAAAAAACGACATTGTTTTTGTTGGAAACAGTATTACAAATGGCGCAGAGTGGGCTGAATTATTTGCAGATAATCGGATAAAAAATCGTGGAATAAGCAGTGATGTAAGTGCCGCAGTTTTGAATCGAATTGATGAAATTGCCATTAGAAAACCTGAAAAAGTTTTTTTATTGATTGGAGTTAATGATTTGTCAAGGAATATTTCGACCGATAGTATTTTTAAAAATATTGTAAAAATTGTTTCGTATTTAAAACAAGAATCTCCATCGACAAAATTGTTTGTGCAAAGCATATTACCTGTAAATGATTTCTATAAAAAATTTGAAAACCATACAGGCAAAGGAGAACAGATAAAGCGCTTAAATGCTGTTTTGAAACAAAATTCGGCTGTTTATCAATATACTTATATTGATTTGCACACTTCCTTTTGTGATGAAAACGGAAAGCTAAGAAAAGAGTTAACTAATGACGGTTTGCATCTTAAGGGAGACGGCTATTTGTTGTGGAAGCATTTAGTTTATCCTGATGTTTTTGATCTAGAATCAAAACCTTCGTTACTGCCAAAGCCACAACAGTTGAATTGGAAAACAGGTGCTTTTTCGTTAACTGCAGAAACAGCAATTCTCGTTGATAATCCAGCTTTAGAGAAAGAAGCTTTGGTGTTGAAAGAAGCTATGGAGCAAAAAGGATTGAGGGTAAAAGTGACAAATAAAACGGCATACAATGAAAAATATATTCAGCTGTGTTTAGGGAATGTTTCCGCTCCAAAAAATCAGTCAGAGGCGTATCACTTAGAAGCAACATCAGATAGAATAATTCTTACAGCCAATACTTCGCAGGGAATTTTTAATGGTATTCAAACCTTACTGCAATTAATGCGGGATAATACCTTTGTAGATGCTTCTGATATTACCGATTGGCCTGCCTTTGCATGGCGCGGATTTATGGTAGATGTGGGAAGAAATTACCAATCTGTTGCGCTTTTGAAACAGCAAATAGATGTTATGGCAGCGTATAAATTAAATATCTTTCATTTTCATCCTACAGAAGATATTGCATGGCGTTTGCAAAGTAAGTTATATCCGCAGTTAACAGCTCCAGAATATATGCTTCGTGATAAAGGAGAGTATTATACAGAAAGCGATTTAAAAGAACTTATTAAGTATTGCAAAGAGCGATACATAACTTTGGTTCCTGAAATTGATATGCCTGGACATAGTGCAGCGTTCAAAAGAGCAATGGGAGTCGATATGCAAAGTGATGCAGGTTTAGAAATTGTAAAAAATATAATCAAAGAATTTTGTGCGACTTATGATGTTCCTTATCTGCATTTAGGTGCCGATGAAGTTAAAATAACCAATCAGAAATTTTTGCCAGAAGTTATTGCTTTGACTGAAAGTTTAGGTAAAAAAGTAATAGGATGGGAGCCCGGTGGGAATTTTAACGATGGAGTAATTCGTCAGCTTTGGATGGAAGGCGCGACAAGTGTTAGTAAAAATAAAAACATAAAATATTTAGATTCTAGACACTTGTATCTAAATCATATGGATCCTTTAGAAAGTGTTGTTACAATTTTTAATCGTCAAATATGTAATTTAACTGAGGGTAATGAAAATGCTTTAGGAGGCACTGTTTGTGTATGGAACGATAGAGCTGCGGCGAATGAAGAAGATGTTATGAAAATGAATCCCGTTTATCCCGGTATGCTGGCTTTTGCAGAACGCAGTTGGCAAGGCGGCGGTTATGCAGGCTGGACGGCAGTTATTGGTCAGCCCGAAAGCGAAAGAGCTAAATCATTTGCAGTGTTTGAAAACCGTTTATTAGATCAAAAAAAACAATATTTTAAAAACCTGCCTTTTAATTATGTTAAGCAGGCAGATTTAGTTTGGGATATTTATGGACCTTATGATAATAAAGGAGATTTGTCAAAAGCTTTTGCATTCGAAAAACAGTCATTTAATACAGTAAAAGAAAAAACAGTTTACAAAGCTGTTGGCGGTGCTTTGGTTATGAGACATTGGTGGGCACCGCAAATTTCGGGCGTGATCGAGAAGCCGCAAGAAAATACAACTTGGTATGCTCAAACTCAAATTTGGAGTGATGAAGACAAAGAACAGGAATTTTGGATAGGCTTTAATAATTTATCACGTTCAATGAGTACAGATTCGCCGGCTGCTGGTACTTGGAGTAATTTAAACAGCGCAGTTTGGGTGAATAATTTATTGGTAAATCCACCAATTTGGAAACATCCTGATATGAAAGGTAATTCAGAAATTCCATTGAGTGACGAAGGATATGAATTTAGAGATCCAACAAAAATTGCATTAAAAAAAGGATGGAATACAGTGAGAATTAAACTGCCCGTTGGAGTTTTTAAAGGTAAAGATTGGCAAAATCCAGTAAAGTGGATGTTTACTTTTGTTGAAGTAAGTAAATAATGATTATTGTTTTTTAGAAAATAAATTTTCAACCACCCAAGCCGGACCAATTAATAAAAACTGAAGATCTTTTAAGAAAGAAGGTTTCTTGCCCTCAATATTATGTCCGTAAAATTGCCCAATCCAAGCAATTACAAATACGCCGATCGAGAAAATCCATAACGGAAAAACCTGTCCGATATATTAATTCGCTATTAAACAAAGAGCCGAAAAAATGGCAATTTTAACCGCCATCGCAATCGATAATCGGATGTAGAAAATTAGAACAAAAAGTAAAACGACAAATGCCCAATTCTCGATAAACGGAGCATTTAGTTTTAGTGTATTTGCGATTAAACCGCTTGGAATACTCATTAATAAACCAACGATAGAAAAGAAAATTGCGGGCACACAAATGTAGTGTATCGCTTTGTTCTGTGGGTTTTGATGACTTACAGCGTATTCAGTAAACCATTGGTCTAATGTTCTCATTCTCTTTGGATTTAGGTATTTGTAAATCTAGTAAAATTTTCTTTAGATTTTACTTATTCCGTTTTGAATGTTTCATTGAGAATGGTAATACTAAATAGGCAGATAGAATTTCTAAAACTGTAATTCTTGATCTGTTTTTTTAGGCGAGAACTTCAGTTTGCATTTTATTATGCTCATTATAATCAAAAACGCCATCCCACAATTCGTCAATCTTTATCAAGGCTTCATTTAACGGAATAACGCTCCATTTTCCGCTAGTTTCAATTCCAATTCCAATGTTTTTTAATTTGAATAAAGCATCGTTCACATCAAAATCCAATTCTGTTTTTAATTCAGAGGCAAACCAAGCTTCTATTTGTAGATCTAATTCTTCGGCAGTTAACGGATATTGACTTCTGCTTAAAAAAGAATAAGCCAAAATGGTTTCTTTCAAAGCCTCTTCTTCAGACGAATTTAAAAGCGAATAAAAAGCACCGCTGTTGTTTCCTAAGTTTTTGAAATACAAACTGTCTGAAAGCATTTTAGAATATCTGATTTTTTTGTTTACAAAGTTGTTGTACTGTCGAAAACAATAAGCAGATAATATTCCTAAGGCAATCAGACCTTGATTTAGCGAGGTTTTGCTGTTAAGTAAATCAATAGCTTCTCTCGTTTCATAAGCGCCGTACATATTAATTAAAGCTGGAATCACTTTCGCACTTAATAATGAAAGACCTCCAAAAATTCCAGGAACCCAAAGCAGTAATTTGTCTTTTAAAGACATTTTCGGAATGGCATTTGGAAAAATAGTTTCAAGATCATTTTTAGGAACGCGTTTAAAGATTTTCAATGCAATCGAACCCGGATCAATTGGCATTTTTCCTAACTTCACTTTCTTTTCACTCAAATAATCAGCCTCATTATAATTAAGAAAAATCATTACCCGATCGTAATATTCGATCTCAACTTCTTTCTTCCAGAAAATGTATTTTGTAATTTTTTCTTTAGCTTTATGATGACCGCGAACATAAAGTTCGTAATCTTTAAAAGCATTAAAATCGATCGATAAATCGAGTCCAATCAAGTCAGATTCCTTAAAAGCAACTTCCAGTGTTTCTTTGTCTATACGATGATAATTGCCGCGTTCTAAAACCGTAAGTAAAGTGTTTTTAAAAACAGAAAAATCACTTTTTCCAATAAAGCCCTCGCGTTCTTTTTCGCTCAAATCAGGGTCAAAAAGAGAATAATTTTGTTTTAAATTTCGATTTAGATTAAAAGATTCGTAATGATAATAATGTTCTATAATGTCGAATAATTTCTTGAAATCGTCAATTTTATTTGAGTCTTCAGCGAAAGCAGTAATTTGTTGTTCGAGTAAAAATTCCTTGTTAAAAGGAATATAATGTTCTCGTGTCATATCGATTTTTGAGGCTTTAATTTTTGAAGTATATATGTAACGCAAAAATACTGCTCCAAATTTGATTTTTTAAGTTTTTTTAGAAAGGAATAAAGATTTTGATACTCATTTAATCAAAAATAAGAATCTCTATAAAAAGACAAAAGCCGTAAAGAATTTCTTTACAGCTTTGACTTCCTTGAGAGGGTACCTTAGATATGTGCGGATCAGTTACATATCTAAAATTGTTTCTATTGCATGAATAGATTTACATCGACCCTTCTTATAATAGTAATAGCAGAGAGTGAGGATTCTTCTGTGTTATATTATAAGCACTATTACGGAGATTAGTGTAGGGTCTGTTTTTTATATAATTTAGTTTTTATCAGTTTAAAATCGAATAAATTTTAATGGCAGCGGTTATTTTTTCACATCCTTTAATTTGCTTATTTGGCTTTCCATTAGTTTTTTATACTCATTAACAAGCTTGGAATATTCAGCTTTAATAAGATCGCAGGTTATCCCGGTTCTATCACCTCGAATAGACTTTCGAATATAATCGTAAGAATATCCGTATCTATTTTTGATAATCTTTAAGACATCTTGATTGTAACTTGGTTTAGTTTTTATATTTTTGTCCATTGCTTAATTTGTATTAAAAACGAGACAAATATAGTAAGATATTTCTTAATTACAAAATAAATAGAATATTTTCTAATAAAATAATAATTTATGTCAGAAAACACCTTACAGAGAATAAAGCAGTATCTTGATTACAAGGGTATTAGAGTTAGTGCTTTTGAAAGAGAGATTGGTATGTCTAATGGATCTTTTGCGAGCCAATTAAAAAGAAATAAAACAATAGGGCTCGATAAGTTAGAAAATATCCTAAGAAGATATTCAGATATCAATCTCGAGTGGCTTTTAAAAGGTACCGGCAGTATGATAAGGTTAGATGCTTTTCGTGAAGAACCTGTTATATATTACAAAACAGAGAAGACAGACAAAGACGAAGAAGCAATCAATTACAAAGATCTTGCAGAAGCTCGAAAAGAGACAATTGAAAGCCTTCAAAAAGTAATTCAATATTTAGAAGCACAAATTGCAGAAGGAGATCAGAAGTAAGAAGTTCTGTTTTTTAGTTGTTTAAGCGACAAGTTTTTTTTTCTTTACCAAAAGCAAAATGCGCTTGATTCAGTTTTGATTCCGTAACAAGAAGGAGATGCGACAGTACGAAAACAGGTATAAATACCTAGTTGTTTGTACTGTTTTATAAATAATTTTGAATTTCTTATAAAAGTCAAAAATAGATTATGATACATTTTATACTCTCTGTTTTAGTTTTGGTATTAAAGCAGTTGTTCTAAGTTGAAATTTTCTTTATTGCTATCACTTTAGTTTTTTTATAGAACAAAGCTTTATTCCATTTATGGGCATTATTTTTTACATTTGTGTCCTATGAAAAAAGCTTTTCAACTCTTCGATTTTACTCAAAAAGTCAATTACAAAAACGAAATTTTAGCAGGTTTAACCGTTGCAATGACTATGATTCCAGAATCTTTGTCGTTTGCAATTTTGGCTGGATTTCCGCCTTTAGTTGGTTTGTATGCTGCTTTTATAGCTGGATTAGTTACTGCAGTTTTTGGCGGAAGACCTGGAATGATTTCTGGAGGCGCGGGAGCAACAGTGATTGTTTTAATTGCTTTAATGAAATCGCACGGATTAGAATATGTTTTTGCGGCGGTTGCGCTTGGCGGACTGGTGCAAATAACTATTGGACTTTTTAAACTCGGAAAATTTATACGTTTAGTCCCGCAGCCTGTTATGTTTGGTTTTGTAAACGGACTGGCAGTTGTGATTTTTATGTCGCAGCTCGAGCAGTTTAAAACTATTGTAAATGGCGAAACAACTTGGCTGCAAGGAACGCCGCTGTATATAATGTTAGGTTTAACCGCACTTACAATTAGTATCGTTCTCCTTTTTCCGAAACTTACAAAAGCAGTTCCAGCTTCTTTAGTGGCAATTATGGTAGTGTTTGCCATCGTACTTATTTTTAATATTGAGACTAAAACAGTCGAAGATATCGCCTCAGTTCAAGGCGGATTTCCTCCGTTTCATATTCCTAATATTCCTTTTACTTTTGAAACTCTTAAAGTAATATTTCCCTATTCTGTAATTGTCGCAGCCGTTGGTTTAACCGAAGGTTTGCTTACACTGAATCTTGTTGACGAGATTACAGGAACACGAGGGAATAGTAATCGCGAATGCATTGCGCAAGGAAGTTCAAATATCTTAAACGGTTTCTTTTTCGGAATGGGCGGCTGCCCAATGATCGCACAAACTTTGGTAAATCTTGGTGCCGGTTCCAGAGCAAGACTTTCTGGAATTATTGCTGCTTTAACGATTTTAATGATTGTACTTTTTGGAGCTCCTGTTATTGGTAAATTGCCAATGGCGGCTTTGGTTGGTGTTATGATGATGGTTGCAATTACAACATTTGAATGGTCGAGTTTCAGAATTATCAATAAAATGCCTAAACATGATATTTTCGTTGGTATTTTAGTCGCTCTTATTACAATTGTATTGCATAATCTAGCTTTAGCAGTTTTAATTGGAGTAATTATTTCTGCTTTGGTTTTTGCATGGGAAAGTGCTAAAAGAATCCGAGCAAGACAGTATGTAGACGAAAACGGAATAAAACGTTACGAAATTTATGGGCCGTTATTTTTTGGTTCGATAGCTGCTTTTACAGAGAAATTCGACATCAAAAACGATCCAGATCATATTGTTATAGATTTTAAGGAAAGCCGAGTTTCAGATATGTCAGCAATCGAAGCGTTAAATAATTTGACTAAAAAATACAATCAGCTAAACAAGGTTGTAGAATTACAGCATTTAAGTGCAGATTGCAGGCAATTGCTTAAAAATGCTGATGCTGTTATCAACGTAAATGTAATAGAAGATCCTACGTATAAAGTCGTTTCTTAATTATCAAATTTAACGAAGCATCGATTTTACGTCGCTGAACTTTCCGTCAATTTCGCCTATTTGCAAGCCTAAAATATGAGCAATTAAAGGATAAACCGAAACGTTTTGAAAAGTTTTTACCGTTTTATCTACTTTAAATGCAGGACCTTTTGCATAGAAAATGGCATGCATATCTTTTTCGTTATTGTCATAACCATGAGTTCCGCCTTTTATATTTTGACTTTCTTTGCTGACTAGGCTGTATCCTTTTTTTGCTTCGATTACAAAATCATGTACACGCGGATTGGTGCCGTAATGAAGTCTTTTTGGAACTTCTGCTGCTTTCCAAAACTTAATATGCGGTACTTTTTTTAAGGCTTTTGCGATTGAATCTTGACAACTGGTTTTTGCCTGAAGACTCATAATTGGGTTAACTACGGCTTTGTATCCAAGCCATTCTGGTTTTAAATAATCTAAAACAGCCACTTTTTTATCATTGCTGATGTTCGCCATTCCGTGATCTGAAACAATAATCAAATTGATTTTTTTTCCAATTTCTAATTGATCTAATCTGCGAGACAATGCGCCCATAATCGAGTCCATTTTTATAACCGCTTTTTTAGTCTCTGCCGATAATGGTCCAAAATTATGACCTGTATGATCTGGCTCATCAAAATACAAAGTGACAAGATGAGGTCGTTGCTTTTCTGGAAGCTGAAGCCATTTTAGGACAGTATCGATTCGAGCTCCGTATGGAATTTTACTGTCGTATTTTTTAAAATAACTTGGATTTCGTTTATCAATGTCAGAACCCGGCCAGAAAAAAGAACCCGTTTTTACACCTTGCTGCTCTGCGAGATTCCAAATAGGATTTCCGCCGTAATAGCGAGAATCAGTTTTGGCATCACTTGATAATGAAAAAGATTCGTTTAAAGCGGCATCATAAAAAACATTATTGATGATACCATGATGATCAGGGTAAAGCCCTGTAACAATAGAGTAATGATTTGGAAAAGTTTTACTCGGATAAGAAGGTTTCATTGATTTTGCATGAACACCCTCAGTTGCGATTTGCTTTAAATTTTGAAGCTTAAAGTGTTTTGCATAATCCCAGCGAAATCCATCCATAGAAACTAAAACTACATAAGAATCTTTGTTGGTTTGAGCCTGTAAAAAAGTAGTAAGAAGTAAGAGTGTAAAAGATAAGAGGTGAGTTGTGAATTTTCTCATTTTGTAATTTTAATAGAACTGCAAAGGTAGAAATAACAGATTTTTTAAAGAAAAAGAGAATGTTAAATAAAGAGAGTTGCCACGAATTGCACTAATTTCCACGAATTAATTTTTTTCAATCTTTTGCGCATATTTTAATTAGCCACAGATTACACAGATTAAAAGGATTTTTATTTTATGCAGATCATAGATTATAAAAATTAAATTAATCTGCTTGAATCAGTAAAATCTGCGTGAAATTTTTTTAGTGTTTCCAATAAAGAAATCCTTTTAATCTGTGTAATCTGTGGCAACTTTTTACAAGCAAAATCATTCGTGGAAATTAGTGCAATTCGTGGCAAACAAAAAAAGCGCCGGATAAAAATCCAGCGCTTTTGAGTTTTAAGAAGAGAATGAATTACATCATTCCTGGCATTCCGCCGCCCATTGGCATTCCGCCAGCGTTTTCTTCTTTAATATCGATTAATGCACATTCTGTAGTAAGGATCATTCCAGAAACAGATGCAGCATTTTCAAGAGCTACACGAGTTACTTTTTTAGGATCGATAATACCAGCTTTAAGCATATCTACATATTCGTCAGTTTTTGCATTGTATCCAAAATCTCCAGAACCTTCACCAACTTTTGCTACAACTACAGAACCTTCAAGACCTGCATTTTCAACAATTGTTCTTAACGGAGATTCAACAGCACGAGATACAATCTGGATTCCAGTTGCTTCGTCAGCGTTATCAGCTTTAAGAGAAGCTAAAGCAGCTTTTGCTCTTAATAGCGCCACACCACCACCGGCAACAATTCCTTCTTCAACAGCAGCACGAGTTGCGTGTAATGCATCGTCAACTCTGTCTTTTTTCTCTTTCATTTCAACCTCAGAAGCAGCACCAACGTAAAGAACAGCAACACCGCCAGCTAATTTAGCCAAACGCTCTTGCAATTTTTCTTTATCATAATCAGATGTTGTAGTTTCCATCTGACCTTTAATTTGGTTTACTCTGTTTTTGATAATATCAGCTTCACCAGCACCACTTACAATAGTAGTATTGTCTTTATCGATAGAAACTCTTTTTGCAGTTCCTAACATTTCGATAGTTGTATTTTCAAGAGTATATCCTCTTTCTTCAGAAATTACAGTTCCACCAGTTAAGATTGCGATATCTTCTAACATTGCTTTTCTTCTGTCTCCAAAACCTGGCGCTTTTACAGCAGCGATTTTAAGAGCGCCTCTTAATTTGTTTACTACAAGAGTAGATAAAGCTTCACCGTCAACATCTTCAGCAATAATTAATAATGGTTTTCCTGATTGAGCAACCGGCTCTAAAACTGGAAGTAATTCTTTTAAAGAAGATACTTTTTTGTCGTATAATAAGATGTATGGAGAGTCTAATTCAACTTCCATTTTCTCTGGGTTTGTTACGAAGTAAGGAGAAAGATATCCTCTGTCAAACTGCATACCTTCAACAACATCTACAAAAGTGTCAGTTCCTTTAGCTTCCTCGACAGTGATAACACCTTCTTTACCTACTTTAGCAAAAGCCGTAGCGATTAATTCACCAATAACTTCGTCATTATTTGCAGAGATAGAAGCAATTTGTTTGATTTTGTCAGAATCGCTTCCAACAACTTTAGCTTGAGAAGCCAAGTCAGCAACGATAGCTTCAACAGCTTTGTCGATACCACGTTTTAAATCCATTGGATTTGCACCAGCTGCAACGTTTTTTAAACCTTCTTTTACGATAGCTTGTGCTAAAACAGTAGCAGTTGTAGTTCCGTCACCCGCTAAATCATTAGTTTTAGAAGCTACTTCTTTAACCATTTGCGCGCCCATATTTTCTAATGGGTCTTTTAATTCGATTTCTTTTGCAACAGAAACACCATCTTTAGTAACAGTTGGTCCACCAAATGATTTTCCGATAATTACGTTACGACCTTTTGGTCCAAGAGTTACTTTTACAGCATTTGCTAATGCATCAACACCACGTTTTAATCCGTCACGTGCTTCAATATCAAATTTTATATCTTTTGCCATTTTAATTTTTGTTTAAAGTTTGATTTGTTTCAAGTTATTGAAGTTCTTAATTCTTAAGGCTTCGTACTTAATACAATATGTATTTTTAGATTATCGCTAAGATGTCGTCTTCACGCATAATCAAATAATCAGTTCCTTCTAGTTTTAATTCAGTTCCTGCATATTTACCGTAAAGTACCGTGTCGCCAACTTTTACAGTCATTGTGTGATCTTTTGATCCGTTTCCTACTGCAACTACAGTTCCTTTTTGTGGTTTCTCTTTGGCAGTATCTGGAATAAAGATTCCTGAAGCAGTTTTAGTTTCAGCTGCAACAGGCTCAATAAGTACGCGGTCTGAAAGCGGTTTTATGTTTAAAGCCATGATTTTATTATGTTATTAGGTTATACGTTTTTTAATGTTCTAAAAACTTTCAGAAACTGTGCCATGCTCATAAAACTGACATTATTTCTTAAAAAAAATGCCAGCTTTGACAGGCTGGCATTTTAATTTATATCAAAATTATTATTTTGTAGCAGGTGCTGCCGGAGCAGGAGTTTGCTGTGCTGGTGCAGCTGGTGTAGTTGCAGCAGGAGCTTCTGTTTTTTCAATAATTTTAGATCCTGTGTCGTTTAATGATCCTGTAAAGCTTAAGCTTGAAAGTAAAATTAAAACAATCAAAATAGTTGCTAATGTCCAAGTACTCTTGTCTAAAAAGTCAGTTGTTTTTTGAACACCACCTAACATTTGAGTTCCGCTGATAGTAGAAGATAATCCTCCTCCTTTAGGGTTTTGAACCATGATTACTACGATCAATAGAAAACAAACTATTGTGATTAAAACTAAAAAAATTGAAAATGTGCTCATTGCTTAATTGTTATTGTTATTTTGTTGTAAAATCTTTATATCCGAAATGCGGTCTGCAAAGAAAGTAATTTTTTCTGGATATTTCAAAATTAATATTTCATATGCTTGTATCGCTTTGGTATATTTTTTTTGTTCTAAATATACTCTGGCCAAAGTCTCTGTCATTAAGTAAGAATTATCTTCTTTGTTGATGTCAAATTGTACTGCAGGGGTTATTGCAGTCTGTTTTATTGGAGATATTTTAGGATTGGTTTCGATAAACTTATCGATTATTTCTGCCTTTTTCTTTTTTTCTTCCTCAATTCTCTCAACTTCTTCAGCTGTTTTGGTTTCATTATTATTTGTAGTATCCTCAGTTCTATCTATAGGTTCCGTTTTTGCCAATTGCAGCCATTCTTGAAAAGAATGCTTTTCGTTATCAGAGAAATCTAATGGTTTTCCTATTTCAAGATTTTTCTCGGCATTTTTTACAGGTTCAGAGCTCTCTGTTTCTTTTGGTTCTTCTTCTGTTTTTACCTTATCAAATACAACTGTTGATGCCTCTTTTATTGAACTCAAAATTGATTCTTCGATTGGAGATAATACTCTTACTTCTTCGATTTCATCGTCTACAATTTCTTCAAAGAAAGTTGGAATTGCTCCTTTAATAGGTGTAACCGCTTTCTGTTCAGTTGCAGGTTCAATTGTTTTTTCTTCTGATTTTGTCACTTCTTCAAAAGTATTTAATATTTCTTCTTCAGTAGGACTTATAATAGAGGACTCAATAATAGTTTCTGTTGGAGTGCTCTCTGTTTTTTCAGCCTCTTTAAAAGTGTTTAAAATTTCTTCTTCGCTAGGGCTTGCAATTATTGATTCGCTAACAGAAGTTGTTGGTTCTTCTGTTTTTACTTTTTCTTCAAAAGTATTTGCTGCAGCTTCTTTTATCGAACTTAAGATTGATTTTTCAATAATGGGATCAATAGGTTTTTCTATAATTTTTGCAGGTTCTTCAAATACTACATTTGAAGCTTCTTTAATCGAGTCTAAAATAGACTGTTCAATCGGATCGATTTTTGTAAATGCAACTTTATCGATTGGTTTAGGCGCGACAATTTCGCTGTCAACAACAGTTATTTCTAGTAAATCTTGAAGCTTACGATCGTAATATTCACCTTGAATTGTGGTGAAATTTTCTGAGGTAATAAAATCAAATAATACCGAACGATCAGCTGTGTGAGCGGCAGTAACTTTTAAGGCGTAGTTATACTTAAAGCTGTTTTGATTGTAAAGCCCTTTTAATCGCAGTGCTCTGGCACTTTGAAAATACGGAAATTCATTCAAAACACTTCCTAATGCTTCTGCCTGCTGTTCTGTAATAGCATCGGGTTTGTTCATTAAGTAAGTATAATCAGTCACATTCATTTCTTTTTTTATTTAATCGTTTAATTTATTTAATCCTTGTATTTGTTTAATAGGTCATCGATTGAACAAATAAACAATTAACCAGTTAAACCAAAAAACTACCATTTTGCTAATGATTCATTAAAGATATCCTGAGTAATTCTCTCAAAAATAGTTTGAATTGCTGTGTTTAAAACACTGCCTGTTGGTAATTCATTTCCAGGGAAATCGTAATAAAACTCAAATGTTCTTTCAAAATCATCTGTTTCCTTCTTTTTGTTTGTGAAACGAACATTTATACGAATCGTCAAACGGTTTTGTGCAGCCTGCTGATCAGCGGTGGCTGTCATTGGCGTTATTCTGTAATCTGTAATTTCTCCTTCGTATGTTAATTCTCCTCCAGTGCTGACCAAGTTCAAATTGGTTTGGTTTTGAATTAAATCTTGCAATGCCAATGTAAATTGTCTGTCTATTCCAGGTTCAATCAAATCAGCGTTATTTTGGAAAAAGTTAACTTGAAAAGTTTTCGCGTTAATTGTTCCCGTTCCCGTAAAGTTGTAAACGCCGCAACCGCTGAAAGTGGTTGCTATTAATAGAATAAAAAGATATTTTAAGTTTTTCATTTTTTATTTTCAGTATTGATTCGTCAGTTTATTGACGCTTGGATCAAAGGTATTCATTTTTGGTTTAAAATGTTTTGGTGTTTTATTGACTTTGCACTAAAACTATAAATCAAATTGTTTGATTTTTCGGTATAAAGTTCTTTCAGAAATACCTAATTCATCAGCAGCAGCTTTACGTTTCCCTTTGTTTTTTTCTAATGATTTTTTGATCATTTCGATTTCTTTCTGTTCAAGGCGTAAAATTTCTTCTTCTTCAATAGTTTCGGCAAACAAATAATTGTCTTCCGGCATTTGATAATTTTCTTCGCGTCCAGCAGGAGTCATAACAGCCGTTCTTGGTTCTTCTTCAAAATCAATCTCGCTTTCATTTTCCTGTGAACCGTATATTTTCTGAATTAAATTTGGATTAATATCCTGCACTTTTGAAGAGCCGTTCTTCATTAATTCTAAAGTCAATTTTTTTAGATCATTCAGATCGCTTTTCATATCAAAAAGGACTTTGTACAAAATATCTCTTTCGGTGCTAAAATCGCTTTCTTTTTTACTGTCACTTATTACAGATGGCAGGTTGCTTCCTTCTGCAGGAAGATACGATTGTAAAGTGGCTGCCGAAATATCGCGATTGGTTTCTAAAACCGAAATTTGTTCGGCTACATTTCGAAGCTGGCGGATATTTCCGTTCCATCTAAATTTTTGCAATACATTTACAGCATCATCATCTAATTTTAAAGGAGGCATTTTGTATTTATGAGCAAAATCTGCCACAAATTTCCTGAACAATAAATGAATATCATCATTACGCTCACGTAAAGGAGGTAATGTGATTTCGACCGTGCTTAAACGATAATATAAATCTTCACGAAATTTTCCTTTTTCGATAGCATTAAACAAATTCACATTGGTAGCCGCAACAATACGAACATTGGTTTTTTGAACCTGAGAAGATCCTACTTTTATGAATTCACCATTTTCTAAAACACGAAGCAAACGAACCTGAGTTGTCAAAGGCAATTCTCCAACTTCATCAAGAAAAATGGTTCCGCCGTCGGCAACTTCAAAATAACCTTCACGAGTGCTTGTCGCGCCAGTAAAAGCTCCTTTTTCGTGTCCGAAAAGTTCACTATCAATAGTTCCTTCTGGAATTGCACCACAGTTTACCGCAATATATTTTCCGTGCTTTCTGTGCGAAAGCGAGTGTATAATTCTTGGAATGTTTTCTTTACCAACACCACTTTCTCCCGTTACCATTACCGAAATATCAGTAGGAGCAACCTGAATGGCTTTCTCGATAGCGCGATTTAATTTTGGGTCATTACCAATAATCTCAAATCGTTGTTTTATTGCTTGAACTGTTTCCATATTAGATTTTATCTTTTGCCACGAATTTCTCGAATTTCACAAATTTTTGAAACTGGGTCAATGAATAACTCTTTTGTGTTGTAATGTCTTTTTATTAAAATTAACGATAATTCCTAAATCACTATCAGCTAGTTTTAAATAATTTATTGTTTGAGCTGTGTATTCGTCAATTATATCTTTTGATGCTTTCACTTCTAAAATGATTTCATCATAAACTACAAAATCAGCAAAGAATTTATGTGCTAAAACAATCTCTTTATATTGGATGTTGTATTCTTTTTCACGTTCATACGGAATGTTATGTTTCCTAAATTCATATTCTAATGCATCTTTGTAAACAATTTCTAAAAGTCCGCCGCCCAATATTCTATGAATTTCCATGCAAATCCCGACAATTTTATAATATTCTTCTTTTCTATATAATTCCATGCTTTGTTTTTAAAACAAATCTATAGAAAATATTGAAAGAAAATTCGTGTAAATTAGGGAGATTTGTGGCGAAAAAAAAATTAATTCATGCCGCTTAAGCCTACAGCTTCCCCTTTTAAGGTTCCTGAAGTACAGCTTGTGATTTTTACGTTTACGAAATCTCCAATTTTATAATTCTCTTTTGGGAAAACCACTGTTATACTTTGAGAGTTTCTTCCAGAGAATTCTTCTTTTGATTTTTTAGAAACTTTTTCTACTAGAACTTCAACAACTTGGCCAACAAACTCTTCACTTCTAAACCATGCATGTTTTTGTTGTAAATCAACAATTTCTTGTAATCTTCTGGCTTTGGTTTCTTCTTCAACATCATCTTCCATTTTTCGTCCTGCCAAAGTTCCTGGGCGCTCAGAATACGAATACATATAACCGAAGTTGTATTTCACATATTCCATTAAACTCATTGTATCTTGATGATCTTGCTCCGTTTCAGTTGGAAAACCGGCAATCATATCTTGCGAAATCGAAGCATCCGGAACAATTGCTCTAATTTTGTCAATCAAAGTCATATATTCTTCACGAGTATGCAGACGATTCATTTCTTTTAAAATTCTATTGCTTCCAGATTGAACAGGCAAGTGAATGTGTTTACAGATATTTGGATATTTCGCAATAACATGCAAGATACTCTCATGCATATCCTGCGGATTTGAAGTCGAAAAGCGGATACGCATTTTAGGAAAACCAACCGCAACCATTTCTAACAATTGGTCAAAATCAACCGCAGTTGCTTTTTGCATTTCAGAAGCGTTTACGAAATCTTTCTTCAAACCGCCGCCGTACCAAAGGTAACTGTCAACGTTTTGACCTAAAAGTGTAATTTCTTTAAAACCTTTATTCCATAAATCCTGAATTTCAGCCATAATACTTTGCGGTTCACGACTGCGCTCACGTCCGCGTGTAAAAGGCACAACGCAAAACGTACACATATTATCGCATCCACGAGTGATCGAAACCAAAGCAGTGATACCGTTACTCATTAAACGAACAGGCGAAATATCTCCGTAAGTTTCTTCTTTTGATAAAATGACATTAATAGCGTCACGTCCTTCTTCAACTTCTGCTAATAAATTAGGAAGATCTTTGTAAGCATCAGGGCCAACAACAAGGTCGACTATTTTTTCTTCTTCTAAAAACTGACTTTTTAAACGTTCAGCCATACAGCCTAAAACGCCTACTTTCATTTTCGGATTAATGCGTTTTACTGCATTGTATTTTTCTAGACGTTTACGAATCGTTTGTTCGGCTTTGTCACGAATAGAACAAGTGTTTACCAAAACCAAATCAGCTTCTTCAAGAACTGAAGTAGTATTGTATCCTCCATCAGACAAAATGGAAGCTACGACCTCACTGTCCGAAAAATTCATCGCACAGCCGTAACTTTCTATAAAAAGTTTTTTAGTATTCTCAGGTTTATTTTCTAAAACAAGACTTTCGCCTTGTTTGCTTTCTTCAATAATCTTTTCCATTGTAAAAATTCAAAGTGCAAAGATAGCGTAAATGCGGTCAATATGACAAGATGGCAGGGAAAGAATTAACAAATTTAATTTTCAGGGATTATAGCTCTATCTGAAGATTAGAAAAGTGATGTAGGTGGTTGTTTAAACTCATAAATAAAAAGCATATTTCTCGGTTATCGAATAGTAAAAGTTACACCTATATATATTATAAAGAATAGTTCAGATAAATCTTCAATTTTAAGAAACATAATACTAAAATAACTCAAAAATGAATTGACGAGGTTAATATTTAAAAAAAATAAATACTTTTGTTGCAGAAAAATAGAGCAATGGCAAAGAATTTAGTAATAGTGGAGTCACCTGCAAAGGCGAAAACAATCGAGAAATTTCTAGGGAACGATTTTCAGGTGGAGTCAAGTTATGGTCACATAGCCGACTTACCATCAAAGGAAATAGGAGTAGATGTAGAGAATGGTTTTAAACCTAAATATGAAGTTTCTCCAGATAAAAAAGCTTTGGTAAGTAAACTTAAAACACTATCTAAGAATGCCGAAACGGTTTGGTTAGCAAGCGATGAGGACCGCGAGGGAGAGGCTATTTCTTGGCACTTGGCGGAAGAATTGAAACTTGATAAAAAGAAAACAAAACGTATTGTTTTTCATGAGATTACAAAATCTGCGATTCTTAAAGCAATTGATAATCCAAGAGAAATAGACTATAATTTAGTAAACGCACAACAAGCACGTCGTGTTCTGGATCGTTTAGTAGGTTACGAATTATCGCCAGTTTTATGGAGAAAAATTAAAGGCGGACTTTCAGCAGGACGTGTACAATCTGTTTCTGTACGTTTGATTGTTGAAAGAGAACGCGAAATTCAAAACTTTAATGCAGTTGCAACATATTCAATTGTTGCCGAGTTTGTAAACGAAGCTGGAAAAGCGTTTAAAGCAAAACTGCCAAAAAATTTCAATACTAAAAAAGAAGCCGAAGATTTCTTAAATCAAAACATCGGTTCTAAATATAAGGTAGCCGATTTAGAAACTAAACCTACCAAAAAATCTCCAACAGCACCTTTTACAACTTCTACGCTTCAGCAAGAAGCCGCAAGAAAATTGTATTTACCAGTTGGAATTACAATGCAATTAGCACAGCGTTTATACGAAGCGGGACTTATTACTTATATGAGAACAGATTCTGTGAATCTTTCAAAAGAAGCAATGGATGCGGCTGAAGCTGAAATTATAAAATCATACGGAAAAGAATTTTCGAAACCGAGAGTTTTTGCAAACAAGAATAAAGGAGCGCAAGAAGCGCACGAAGCAATTCGTCCAACAGATATGTCGCGTCATACTGTAAATATTGATCGTGATCAGGCTCGTTTGTACGATTTGATCTGGAAAAGAACTTTGGCTTCACAAATGAGTGATGCGCAATTAGAAAGAACAAACGTGAAAATTGAAGCAGATAATCACAGCGAAATTTTTACAGCTTCTGGAGAAGTGTTGCTTTTTGAAGGTTTCTTAAAAGTGTACTTAGAAGGTCACGATGACGATGAAGAGGAGCAAGAAGGAATGCTTCCTGCGTTAAAAGTAAACGAAAAACTAGCAAATAATTATATTACAGCTACAGAACGATATTCAAGACCGCCGGCACGTTATACTGAGGCATCTTTGGTGAAGAAACTAGAGGAACTTGGAATTGGGCGTCCGTCAACTTATGCGCCAACTATTTCAACAATTATCAATAGAAATTATGTTGAAAAAGGAACTCTTGAAGGTCAGGAACGTAATTATACACAGCTTACTTTGCAAAACAGTAAAGTAGGAGAGAAGCTTTTAAAAGAAAATACAGGTTCTGATAAAGGAAAATTGGTTCCAACAGATATCGGAACTATTGTAACAGATTTCTTGGTTAAAAACTTCGGAAATATTTTAGATTATAATTTTACTGCAAAAGTTGAGCAGGATTTTGATGAAATTGCCGAAGGAAATATTGACTGGGCAAAGATGATGCAGGATTTCTACAATAAATTCCATCCAAATGTAAAAGAAGTTGAGGCAAATGCTGAACGTGAAAGCGGTGAAAGAATTCTAGGAAAAGATGCTGACGGAAGACAAGTTTCTGTTCGTTTAGGAAAATTTGGTCCAATGGCTCAAATTGGAGAAGCAGACGACGAAGATAAAAAGTTTGCAAGCTTAATGGCAGATCAAAATATTGGAAATATAACGCTTGAAGAAGCTTTGAATTTATTTTTACTTCCTAAAAATTTAGGAGAATATAAAGGAGAAGAAGTAGAAGTCAGCAACGGTCGATATGGTCCGTATGTTCGTCACGGAAGTGTGTTTATTTCGTTGCCTCGTGGAGAAGACCCTTTAGGAGTTTCAAAAGAAAGAGCACAGGAGTTAATTGACGAAAAAGCACTTGCTGATGCACCAATTGCAATGTATAAAGGAGAAGCTGTTCAAAAAGGTGTGGGGCGTTTTGGTCCTTTCATTAAATGGAATGGTCTTTTTGTAAATGTGAGCAAAAAATACAATTTTGATAATCTATCTCAGGCTGATGTTGAAGAGCTGATTGAAGATAAATTACAAAAAAATATAGATAAAGTACTTCACAATTGGGAAGATGAAGGGATTTTGGTTGAGAAAGCACGTTGGGGGCGTTCAGTAATTACAAAAGGTAAAATCAAAATTGAATTGAGTAAAGATGTTGATGCGACAAAATTAACATTGGCAGAAGTTCAAGAAATGATTGCTAAGAAAACTCCAGCAAAAAAAGCGCCAGCGAAAAAAGCGGCAACAACTAAAAAAACTCCAGCTAAAAAACCAGCTGCTAAAAAGAAATAATAAATGGAATTTGATTTTCTACAACCGCTAAATGAAGGTATGGTAAACTTCATTAGTTCATTGTCTTCACAAGAACTCGGCAGTAAAATTGTGTTGCATACACAAGATCAATTTCCAGATATTGATAAAATTAATATTGCTATTGTCGGCGTTCTTGAAGACCGCCGAAATATCAATATGATAAATGAAGTAAACCTTAATGCGGTTCGTAAAAAACTGTACGGAATGTTTCCTGGTAATTGGGATGCGTCTATAGCTGACCTTGGGGATATTCTTGCAGGTGATTCAGTAGAGGATACTTATTTCGCAGTAAAAAAAGTTACTTCGACTTTAATTAAGAATAAAGTGATTCCTATAGTCCTTGGAGGTTCACAGGATTTGACCTATGCTTTGTACCGTGCTTATGATGATTTAGAGCAAATGGTAAATCTAGTTTCTGTAGATAATAGGTTTGATTTTGGTAAAGAAAATGAGTTGGTTTCGGCTAATTCTTATTTGACTAAAATCATTATTGATGCGCCAAATAACCTTTTTAATTACTGTAATATTGGTTACCAGACTTATTATAATTCACAAGAAGAAATTGATTTAATAGAGAAGTTATTTTTTGACGCTTATCGTTTAGGTGAAATTTCGAATAAAATTACTTTGGCTGAACCTGTGTTTAGAGATGCTGATTTAGTGAGTATTGATTTGAATTCTGTTAAGTCTTCGGCTTCAGGTAATGTTGTTACTTTTGAGCCAAATGGTTTTAACGGAAAAGAAATTTGTGCTTTGGCGAGATATGCTGGAATTAGTGATAAAGTTTCTTCATTTGGAATTTTTAATCACAACAGTACAGCGCAGGAATCTCCTATTATTGCACAAATTGTTTGGTATTTTATTGAAGGGTATCATTATCGTTCAAAAGAGTATCCTTTTGGAAGTAGAACGAATTACTTAAAGTATATTGTTCCTTTGGAAGAAGAGGAGTTGGTGTTTTATAAAAGTGATAAAACAGACAGATGGTGGATAGAAATTCCATTCGAAACAAATGGCAGCAATAAACTAAAAAGAAATACGTTATTACCATGTTCATATGAAGAATATTTGAGTGCTTGCAACCAAGAATTGCCAGAAAGATGGTGGAAAGCACAGCGAAAAAATGCTTTATAGGACAAAAATTCAATAGAATTCTTAATTTTTTTGAATTACAAAATATTACAAAATATTTTTTAGTAAGATAAGGTTTATATATGATAAAAAAACGTGTTTTACGTCGATTTTTTCGGTTAGTTTGTCGATGAAATATTTTTTTTTATTTTATTTAACATTATTTTTGAACGGTAAAATAAATTTCGCGAGTAGTATTGTTTTTTAGATAAATAATAAATACGTTTACGAACTATAATAATGAATAGATAATCCCAAATTTATATGAAGAAGTTTATTGCATTTACAGCAATGTTAACACTAGTAATTGGCTGTGGTAAGTCAGGTGACAAAGGTGAGTTAGTCGGTGTTACAGGAGGGAAATGGCATCCTGAAAAGCCTTACGGAATGACATTGGTTCCGGGTGGATCTTTTATTATGGGTAAATCAGATGCTGATTTAGCTAATGTGGAAGATGCTCCAACTAAATCAGTGACGGTTCGTTCATTTTATATGGATGAAACTGAGATTACTAACAGTGAGTATCGTCAGTTTGTAGAATGGGTAAAAGATTCTACAATGAGAGTTCGTTTGGCTATTTTAGCTGATGAAACTGGTCAAAAAAGTACTGGTGGTAAAGGCAGTAAAGGTGGTAGTATCGCTGATTATGCATTTAATGATTCTGAGCCGGATAAAATGACAGCTTATGATAAATATATGTATGATAACTATTATAGTGTAGGAACAAAAGATGATCCGTATGCTGGTAGAAAATTAAACAAAAAAGTTAAGTTAATAAAAGATACAAAAGCTTATCCAGATGAGTATTATGCTGAGGTAATGGATTCTATGTATTTACCAATTGAAGAATCATATAATGGTTTAAGAACAATTGATGTAAATAAATTGAAATTCCGTTATTCTTGGATGGATATCCAAGCTGCAGCAAAAGCTAAAGTTGGAAAAAGAAAAGACTTTGTTAAAACAGAGCAGGTAAGCGTTTATCCAGATACTACAGTTTGGATTAAAGATTTCGCTTATTCATACAATGAGCCTATGCATAATGATTATTTCTGGCATAAAGCTTACGGAGATTATCCAGTAGTTGGTGTAACTTGGAAACAAGCTAAGGCATTTTGTGCTTGGAGAACATTAAACAAAAATGGTTATATCAAATCAAAGAAAAAAGGACGTGATTTAGTTAACGCATTCAGATTGCCAACAGAGGCAGAATGGGAATATGCTGCTAGAGGTGGTCTTGAGTCTGCAACTTACCCTTGGGGAGGTCCTTATACTAAAAGTGATAGAGGTTGTTTCTTAGCAAACTTTAAGCCTAACAGAGGAGATTACGCAGCTGACGAAGCTTTGTATACAGTTGAAGCAAAATCATACGATCCTAACGGTTACGGATTATACAATATGGCAGGAAACGTTTCAGAGTGGACAGATTCAGCTTACAATCCAAACGCATATGAATATGTTTCTACAATGAACCCTAACGTAATTGACGGAAACAATCAAAGAAAAGTTGTTCGTGGTGGTTCTTGGAAAGACGTTGCTTATTTCCTACAGGTAAGTACACGTGATCACGAATACGCTGATTCAGCAAGAAGTTATATTGGTTTCAGAACTGTACAAGATTACATGGGAACTCAAGTAACTGGAAACGGAACCAGTAAAAAGAAATAGTATATTACAATTAAAATCAATACAAATCCAAATCGAATCTATTTAAATTAAAACCTAAAAAAAAGAATTATGGCATTATTAAGTAAAAAAGCAATGAATTTCGCTTATGGTATGGGAGCGGCAGTAGTAATTATTGGAGCTTTATTCAAAATTACTCACTTTGAATTGGGACCATTAACAGGAACTGTTATGCTTTCAATCGGATTGGTTACTGAAGCAATAATTTTTGCATTATCTGCTTTTGAACCAGTTGAAGATGAACTAGACTGGACTCTTGTTTATCCTGAATTAGCTAACGGTCAAGCGAGAAAAAAAGCTGAGAAAGTAGAAACTCCAACTGATGCCCAAGGATTATTATCTCAAAAATTAGATGCAATGTTGAAAGAAGCTAAAATTGACGGTGAGTTAATGTCAAGCTTAGGAAACAGCATCAAAAACTTTGAAGGAGCTGCAAAAGCAATTTCTCCAACAGTTGATTCTATCGCAGGACAAAAGAAATATGCAGAAGAAATGTCTATGGCTGCTGCTCAAATGGAATCATTAAACAGTTTATATAAAGTACAATTAGAAAGTGCTTCAAGAAATGCACAAGCAAACAGTGAAATCGCTGAAAATGCTTCTAAATTAAAAGAACAAATGCAATCTATGACTGCAAACATTGCTTCATTAAACAGTGTTTATGGTGGTATGCTTTCTGCAATGAGTAACAAAGGATAATTAGTTTTAGACTATTATATTAAATTTATTAATAAGAACTAATTAGAAAAAATGGCAGGAGGAAAATTAACCCCTAGACAGAAGATGATTAACCTGATGTATCTGGTTTTCATCGCAATGTTGGCAATGAACGTATCAAAAGAAGTTATTTCTGCTTTTGGTCTAATGAATGAAAAATTTGAAGCAGCAAACACTTCTTCAGTTAAAACAAATGGAGATTTGTTAAAAACTTTAGATTTAAAAGCATCTGAATCTAAAGGAGAGTTTACTGAGGCTGCAGGTATTGCACATAAAGTACAAACGATTTCAAAAGATTTTTATGCTTACATCGGAACTTTAAAAGCACAGTCTATTAATGGTTTTGAAATCGATGAAGAAACTGGAAAATTACCTTACGAGTCTATGGACAGAGGTGATAATATCGATGACTGGTTTACAGGAGACGGTTACACCGCAAAAGGTAATGAAATAATTGCAAAAATAGAAAAGTATAAAGCAGATATGAAAGCCGCTTTAGGATCTAAATATGCTGATATTTCTAATGAGGTTTCTAAGAAATTTGATGTTTCAGACGTAAAAAACAAAGAAGGTATAAAAGAAAAATACTTAGCTTATCATTTTAAAGGTTTTCCTGCAATTGCATCTGCGGCTAAACTTTCTGCTTGGCAAAATGATGTGAATAAAATTGAAGCGGATGTTTACAACCGTGCTTTAGGAAAAGCGGCTGTTGATGAATCTTCATACAGCAAATTTGAAGCTATCGTAGTTTTGGATAAAAATGCTTATTTCCAAGGAGAAAAAGTTACTGGT
Organism: Flavobacterium sp. YO12; assembly: GCF_004119495.1. Taxonomy (GTDB): domain Bacteria; phylum Bacteroidota; class Bacteroidia; order Flavobacteriales; family Flavobacteriaceae; genus Flavobacterium. The sequence continues at coordinate 11,501 of NZ_NRQU01000020.1, read as the reverse complement.
AAAGTAGTTTTAGGAAAATACGATCCAAATGCTCAGTTTAGCGGATTTGAAGGTCCGGGTAAATTAGTGAACGGGCAAGCACTATTAGAAATGACTGCTGGTGGTGTTGGAGAACAAAAAATAGGAGGTTCTTTCAATTTTATGGAAAATGGTAAACCAATCAAGTTACCTTTCAACGGAACTTACGTTGTTGTACCACGTCCAAACTCTGCTACAATTTCTGCTGATAAAATGAATGTTGTTTATAGAGGAGTTGTTAACCCAATTTCTGTATCATTCGCAGGTGTTGCTGATAATAAAGTTGTAGCTAGTGCTCCAGGATTATCATCAGCTGGTAAACCAGGGAAATATAACATGAATCCAGGTTCAGGTACAGAAGCTACAATTTCTGTAACAGGAACATTACCAAATGGAGATAAAGTTTCTGATAAGAAAACGTTCAGAATTAAAGGTATTCCTGGTCCAACAGGAACAATTAGAGGTGAGATGGGTGTTGTTAAAGGGCCTAAATCTAACTTAGAAATTGCTACTATTGGAGCTAAATTACTTGATTTTGATTTTGAAGTTGGTTTAGATGTTGTAGGATTTAATATGAAAATTGCTGGACAGCCTACGGTTGTTGTAAGTGGAAACAGATTAAATGCTCAATGTAAACAAGTTCTTTCTAGAGCTGGTAAAGGAGACCAAGTTACTATTTCTGAAATTAAAACTAAACTTGTTGGAGCTGGTAGTTATTTATTGCCAAGAACTGCTCCGGTAATTTACGAAATACAATAATATAAGTAGTGAAAACTACATTCAATATCTTATAATGATACCACGATGAAAGTAAGAAATTTTTTAATAGCTATTGTTTCTATCGCTGGAGGTTTAACTTCTAATGCGCAATCTAATTTGCTTAACGCGAAAACACCAGCCCAAATTGGACTTAAAACTCCTGCTCAGCTTATCTCTGATAACGATAAGCCCTTAGCTTATGGTTATGTGGATGATAGAGATGTTTTGATGGGAAAAACTACTTGGGAAATTATTGATTTAAATGAAAAAATCAATTTTCCATTATACTTTCCTATTGATACAGCTAATATTGGTTCAGATAGACGTTCACTTTACGACGTTTTGACGAAAGCTATCAAAAAAGGGAAAATAACTGAAGTGTACAGCGACAGTTATTTCAATACTAAAAAGTCTATGAAGGACATCGAAGGTGCATTGTCTCGTATTGATACAACAGATGCTGGTAGAGAATTAATCAACCAATACCCGGATGACTATAAAACACGTGTCGTTAAGAAAAAAGTTGTTACTGGTACTGGTAAGAAAAAAGTTGTTTCTTACGTAGACGAAACAGTTGGTCCAACAAGATCTGTACCTGCAGAATATATTTTGAAACAAGACTTGACTGCTGCTGATGTTACGCAATACAAGATTAAAGGATACTGGTACTTTGATAAACGTCAGAGTGAGTTGAAGTATCGTTTACTTGGAATCTGTCCTGTAACGCCGGACGTTTATACAATGAACAGTGACGAAAAGGATTATATCGAATTATTCTGGGTTTTCTTCCCGAATGCACGTGAAGCGCTGCATGAAGCAAAAGCTTTCAATGATAACAATTCGGCACTTCCAATTTCATTTGATCAGATATTAAATTCTCGTCGTTTTAACGCGGTTGTTTACAAAGAAGAGAACTTGTATGGAGACAGAGCAATCAGCGACTATATGAAGGATAATGCTCAAAATCAATTGTTAGAATCTGAAAGAGTAAAAGAGAAGATTCGTAACTTCGAGCAGGATATGTGGAACTATTAAGTATCTATATTAAATTTTAAGAAAAACTCTTACTACCTTTGTAGTAAGAGTTTTTTTACTTTACCTGCATTTTAAGAAGCTTCAAATTTTGTTGTTTTTTAAGGTTAAATTTATTTTTTAACTTGTTGTAGGAAAAATAACAACAAACTTTGTATTTTTGCGTTATAACGTCTTATAATTAAATTATGATGAAAATAACAAGATTTTTAATGGTGTTTGTTTTTGTTGTGGGAAGTTTTGCTTCAAATGCACAATCAAATTTGCTTAATGCGAAGACAGTTGCTCAAATTGGGCAAAAATCTCCTGGAAGGTTGATTTCTGATAATGATAAACCACTATCTTACGGTTATGTAGACGATCGGGATGTACTGATGGGGAAGACAACTTGGGAGATCATTGATCTAAATGAAAAGATCAATTTTCCGTTGTATTTTCCTGTTGATACAGCAAATATCGGCTCAGATAGGCGTTCGCTTTACGATGTTTTGACAAGAGCTATTAGAGAGGGTAAAATAACAGAGGTATATTCGGATAGTTATTTTAATACCAAAAAAACAATGAAGGATATTGCCGGATCTCTTACACGTATTGATACTACAGATGCAGGGAGGGAACTTATTAATCAATATCCAGATGATTATAAAACTCGTGTTGTAAAGAAAAAAGTAGTTACTGGAACTGGTAAAAAGAAAGTTGTGTCGTATGTAGACCAAACTGTTGGTCCAACAAGAACAGTTCCTGCCGAATATATTTTGAAGCAGGATCTTACGGCTGCTGATGTTACACAATATAAAATTAAAGGATATTGGTATTTTGACAAACGTCAGAGTGAATTAAAATATCGTTTGCTTGGAATTTGCCCAGTAACGCCAGACGTTTACACAATGAATAGCGACGAAAAAGATTATATCGAATTGTTTTGGGTCTTCTTTCCAAATGCTCGTGATATTTTGAATCAGGCAAAAGCTTTTAATGACAAGAATTCGGCAGCACCAATTTCATTTGATCAGGTTTTAAATTCTAGACGATTTAATGCTATAATTTACAAGGAAGAAAATATGTATGGTGATCGTGAAATTAAAGATTATATGAAAGATAATGCCCAGCAGCAATTGTTGGAATCAGAAAGAGTAAAAGAGAAAATTCGTAATTTCGAAGAAGATATGTGGAACTACTAATACTCTACTATTAAATTATAAGCGAAACTCTTACTACCTTTGTAGTAAGAGTTTTTTTTATCTTATCTATACAAAACATGTTTGATTATATTATCGTTGGATCTGGTTTAGCTGGAATTTCATTTGCAGAGATTGCACTTAGAAACAACAAATCTATTTTAGTAATTAGTGATAATTCTCAAAATTCATCTCGAGTTGCAGGAGGATTATATAATCCTGTTATTTTAAAGCGCTTCAGCGAGGTTTGGAAAGCGGAGGAGCAGCTTGTATTAATGGAAGATTTTTATAATCATGTTGAAACTAAACTAAAAGCTAAATTTAATTTTAAACTGCCAATTCTTAGAAAGTTTTTCTCTATAGAAGAACAAAACAATTGGTTTGCAGCCTCAGATAAACCTCTTTTGGCACCATTTCTTTCAACCAATTTAATTTTTACAAAATATTTCGGAATAGATTCACCATTCGATTATGGCGAAGTTTTGCATACAGGTTATGTTGATACCTCACTTTTATTAGATAAATACAAGGAATATCTTTTAGAGAATAATTTGTTATTGCAAGAGACATTTGATTACTCAAAACTAATAATTAATGATAATTCAGTTCAATACAAAGAGTATCATGCAAAAAATATAATTTTTGCAGAAGGTTTTGGACTTCATGCCAATCCTTTTTTTCAAGAATTACCACTTGATGGCACAAAAGGAGAGCTTTTAATTATAAAAGCACCAGAACTAGATCTAGATGTAATTGTAAACACCAGCGTCTTTATTCTGCCTTTAGGCGATCATTTATACAAAGTAGGAGCAACTTATAATTGGAAAGACAAAACAGATCTGCCAACGGAAGAAGGCAAGACCGAATTAGTCGAACGAATTAAGGAAATTATCAATTGTGAGTTCGAAATCGTATCTCATTTTGGCGGTGTTCGCCCAACGGTTCGCGATAGGCGTCCTATTATAGGAACACATGATAAACAGCAGTCACTTCATTTGCTGAACGGTTTAGGCACGCGAGGTGTTATGCTTGGTCCTGCAATGGCTAAAGATTTATTTGATTTTATTGAAAATAAAAAGCCATTAGATCCAACAATTGATATTCAGCGATTCTATAAAAAGAGAAAATAAGTTATTTTCGATTTGTTTCTGGATCATAGGAAACAAACATATTGATATATAAATTTCTAGAAAGTCGTAAAACAAATGGAAACAATAGAATTAGTGTAATAACTATTGCTATAAAAGACTGTTCAATATTGGCTCCAAAAAACACAAAAGAAACAATAAATGCTGCAATTCCTACGGCAACATTTAAACCATAACTAACATACATTGCGCCATAAAAAAACGAAGGTTCTATTTGATATTTGAAACCGCAATGGCTGCAATTCTCGTTCATTTTTAGAACATTAGTCAAATGAAGCGGATTTTTGTCTGAATACATGCTCTCATTTTGACATTTTGGACAACTTCCTGTTAAAATACTATTTAGTTTGGATCCTTTTTTTAACATTTGCAAAAAATTTAAAACAAAGGTACATTTTTGTACGAATACTGCTTGCAACAATAGTCACAAATTATGCTTAATATACACAATCTTTCGGTTTCTTTTGGAGGAACATATTTATTTGAAGAAGTTACTTTTCGTTTAGGTGCCGGCGACCGAGTTGGTCTTGTTGGTAAAAACGGAGCTGGTAAATCGACAATGCTAAAAATGTTAGCTAGAGATTTTGCTCCAGATTCTGGAGTTATTTCTCAAGAGAAAGATATCAGAATGGGGTTTCTGCGTCAGGATATTGATTTTGAGCAGGGAAGAACCGTACTTGAAGAGGCATATGAAGCTTTTACCGAAATTAAGGTTGTAGAAAAAAAACTGGAAGAAATCAATCATCAATTAGTTACCAGAACTGATTATGAAAGTGAAGAATACAGTCAGATCATCGAAGATTTATCTGATTATACACACCGTTTTGATCTTTTAGGAGGGTATAATTATGTTGGAGATACAGAGAAAATTCTTTTAGGACTTGGTTTTAAAAGAGAAGTTTTTAATAATCAAACCGAAACGTTCTCTGGAGGTTGGAGAATGCGTATCGAATTAGCAAAATTACTTTTGCAGGCAAACGATGTATTGCTTCTGGATGAACCAACCAACCACTTAGATATCGAAAGTATCATTTGGTTAGAGAACTTCCTTCGTAATTATCCTGGAGTTGTAGTAATTGTATCGCACGATAAAATGTTCCTTGATAATGTTACAAACCGTACAATCGAAATCTCTTTAGGAAAAGCATACGACTTTAATAAACCATATTCTCAATATTTAGAATTACGTCATGAAATTCGCGAAAAGCAACTAGCAACGCAAAAAAATCAGGCGAAGAAAATTGAAGAAACAGAAAAATTAATCGAGAAATTCCGTGCAAAAGCTTCAAAAGCTTCAATGGCGCAATCGTTGATTAAAAAGTTAGATAAAGTTGAAAGAATCGAAGTTGACGAAGATGACAATTCAGTAATGAATATTTCATTTCCAGTTTCAAAAGAACCTGGAAAAGTTGTTATTGAAGCAGAAGATGTCACAAAAGCTTACGGCGATAAAACCATTTTAAAAGATATTAGTTTATTGGTTGAACGAGGCAGTAAAATTGCTTTTGTCGGTCAAAACGGACAAGGGAAATCGACTTTTATTAAAGCATTGGTTAATGAGTTTGAGTACCAAGGAAATATCAAATTAGGGCATAATGTGCAACTAGGATATTTTGCACAGAATCAAGCGGAATACTTAGATGGCGAAATTACTTTGCTTCAAACTATGGAAGATGCGGCGACAGATACAAATCGCTCTAAAGTTCGTGATATGTTAGGTTCATTTTTGTTTCGTGGTGACGATGTAGAGAAAAAAGTAAAAGTACTTTCTGGAGGAGAACGTAACCGTTTAGCACTTTGTAAACTATTATTACAGCCAATCAATGTACTGTTGATGGATGAGCCTACAAACCACTTAGATATTAAATCTAAGAACGTTTTAAAGGCTGCTCTTCAAAAATTTAGAGGAACTTTATTGTTAGTTTCTCACGACAGGGATTTCTTGCAGGGAATGTCAAATATTGTTTATGAATTTAAAGATCAGAAAATTAGAGAATATTTAGGAGATATTAATTTTTTCTTAGAGCAGCGTAATTTAGAAAATATGCGTGAAGTCGAGAAAAAAGATGTTGTAAAAACAGCAGCTCCTAAAGAAAACAATAAAACTTCTTACGAAGATCAGAAAAAAGGAAAAGCACTTCAAAACCGTTTGAGTAAAGTCGAAAGCCAAATCAAACAGTTAGAAAAAGACATTCAGCATGATGATAAAATGCTGGCTTCAAATTATGACAAACATATCGAAGACGCTTCATTTTTTACGGCTTATAATAAAAAGAAACAAGATCTTGATCAATTGCTTTTAGATTGGGAGATTGTTCAGGAAGAAATCGACAATTTTAATGCTTAATATAGAATAGTTTCAAGTTTAGAGTTGAATATTTTAAGTAGAGCTTAACCGCAAAGCATACAACATAGAAAGGATTACGCAAAGTTCGCAAAGTTTTTTTGACAAAGCTTTGCGAACTTTGTGTTTTATAAAACCTCGCACATCAAAAAAACTTTGCGTGCTTTGCGGTTAGATTTACTAGTCTAGATGGCAACTTGATTAAATAATCCCAATAGATTTAGAATGCGCAATGGCTTCGCTGCTTTCCTTAAAATAGCAAACGGCAACATCAAGAGATTCTAAATTTTGCATTACTTTTTTTACTTCACTCTTCTGTGATTTACCAGTTTGTCTTATGTAAACAGCAACTACAGTAACGGGGAAAATTTTACAAATCCGTTCATATAAAACCGGATCCTGCTGCGAATCGTCACCCAATAATACATATTTAAGATTCGGATAGAATTCTAAAACGTGTTTTATTTTATCAAATTTATGGTCATGATTACCACGTCCGCTCATAAAAAAGTCAGTAATACTTCGTTTAATATCTTTTAACAGAATTACGGCTCTCGGTAAACGGTGTATTTTGGCAAATTTTACAATAAATCGATACAAATTCCATTCGCTGCTCGAGATAAAGAAAAAGGCATTTTCGCCCTCAGTATTATGACGTCCAGCAGAACTTAATGCTTGATAATGTGATACAACGTCTTTAAAAACTCTGCGGTCGTTTACATTTTTAAAAAGTAAAATATATATTTTTCTAAAGATATTCTGAGTATGCGAAATCAAAAAAGTATCATCAATATCAGATATAATTCCTAGATTTCCTTTATGCGGTCTAATGAAATTTGCTTTTGATACTATAATTTCCGAATCATATTTTATGCTTACTTCATATTCGATCCATCCAAAATGAGTTTCTTTTTCAAGCGGAATGCAAAATTTAAAATAACCATCATCAAGCGTTTTGGTATGAATCTCTTGATTACCATACTTTAAATAAACATCAAAATTTTCAAGTGTTTTTATCCTAAACTGATTGATAATTGAGCTGGCATTTTTGAAGTTTTTTTTCTGAAAATCGTAGTCATAAGTTCTTTTAAAGACATGCCCCATTACAATTAATTCTTCTTCATTGGCATAACCTCGATATAATTGTAAAATTGGTTTCATTAATTCCGTACTTTTATAGAGTACTGTAAATTAATTATTTTAATTGGTTTTAAAAATAAAATTTTGAAAAAGAATATACTATTTGTTGTAAATCCTATTTCTGGAGATCTTGATAAAACAGATTTAATTGATGCTGTTAGAGAATTTGCAGCAGTAAATCATTTTGATTTGAAGGTTTATGAAACTACAGGAGAAAATGATCTAAAAGAGATACAAACACTATACAATCAATATAATCCAGAACGAATTATTATAGCCGGAGGTGACGGAACCATTAAAATGGTAGCCGAAGCAATGGAGCAATATGACATAATTCTTGGCATTTTACCTGCAGGTTCTGCGAATGGTCTTTCGGTCGATTTAAATTTACCATCAAGTATCGAAGAGAATCTTAGAATTGCATTTTTGCACCATTATATCGAGATGGATATGATTTGTATAAACGGTAAAAAAAGTATTCATTTAAGCGATCTTGGTTTAAATGCTAATTTGGTCAAAAACTATGAACAAAGCGATTTGAGAGGCTTTTGGGGATATGCTTTGCAGGCGTTTTCGGCTTTAAAAGAATCAGAGGAACCTTTTGTTGCAACAATTTCAGCCAATAATGAAGAAGTTGAGCATACGGCAAGAATGCTTGTAATTGCCAATTCGCAAAAGTATGGAACAGGAGTAGTCATTAATCCGAATGGTGCAATGAATGACGGAAAATTTGAATTAGTAATTTTAAAAAGCCTTGATTTATTATTGATCGGAAAAATTATTACAGGTAATATGCCAATTGATTCTGATGATATTGTTATTATTTCAACAGATAAAGCAACGATAAAAACAGATTATCCGGTCAATTTTCAGATTGATGGTGAATATTGCGGAGCACAGACTAATCTAGAAGTTCATATTTTGCATAAGCAGATGAAAATAGCAATTCCGTAAGTGAAAATTGAACTTTATCAAAGTTTTACTGGACTATTTAAAAGGATTTCGTTCCTGCCATTCCGTTTTAGGTTCCAGATAATTAAAGAATCTGCCAATATTGTGATTGATTAATGCATTGCTGTGTGTAATTAAACCGTACATTTTTACTGGTTTTGCGCCAACAGAACTTTTAATTTCAAGAGCAGTTCGAGCAAATACAATTGATGAAAAACCTTGATTAATAGAATACGCAATCATATCATAAAGCATATTTAAATAAAGCATTTTTTCGCGCTGAATACTTTCATCATATCCTAAAAAATAAGTATCCATTACAGCTCCATTCTTTATCAATGTATTAAAACCAATTAGTTTTTCATCTAGAAAATAACCGTAAAGCAAAAAATCATCTTTCATGATTTCTTTAAAAAAGCTAAAGTGATTTCGAGCTAAGAAAAAAGTATTAAAAGGCGCATTTTTTGCCACATGAAAATACAACTCGTAAATAACATCTTCATATTTTCGAATATCAGAAAGTGACATTTTTTTCTTTTCAATTCCTTCCGATTTTTTTCGAGCCCGCTTGTACTGATCTCGATATTTTTTTGACAAAGCATCGATATAGTCTTGTTCGGTTTTCCAATTTTTATTGATTTCAAAAACCATATTGGGCTGAGTCGAAAAAGTATAATTGTTTTTAAATTCAGCTTGCAAAGGCTCAATTTCTTTTGCGGTAAAATCTTTTATACTCGTTATATGTACTTTTTTGCCTTGTACTTTTAAATCTTTTTTGAGTTGTGTAATTGCTTTATGAAGTGTTTTAATTGCTTTTGCCTCTTTTATATTTGGACTAAAAGCAAAGGCATTTTGTCCTGTCAGCATATTGTTGCCAACAAACAAAACGTGCGATGCAAAGTTTTTGAAAGCAAAATTACGCACAGAAGTTTTCAAGCATTGATCGCGTTCACCAAAAGATTCCAGCTTTTCAGCAAATAAAAACTGAGTTAATGCAATTCCTAAAAGAGTTTCTTTATCAAAAATTCCAATAAAATGGCAGATCATATTTACAGGAGAAGAATTTTCGAGTATCTCGAGATATTCCCGTGTCAAAAAGATGTTATTATCAGCCAGCGAGTTCCATTCTAAAGGCAGTAACGAAGCGCTGTTGTAGATTTGAAAAGAATAAGTTGTATTCAAAAGAGAGTGCTAATTTGTTCAAAATTAGATAATTTTTATAATAACTCAATTGGTTTAAGTTATTATTAAGAAAAACCCGTTTGAATTTACTTTTTCAAACGGGTTAGTTATTTGTTATTTATGCAAATCCGCAGATAATACCGCCCATTAAAGCAAGAGTAACCATCCAATAACCTGCGTGAATGAAAATATATTTCCAAGACTTTCTTTCAAATAAACCATTAATTCCAACAATTGGAAGCGCAAAGAATAAGCCAGACATAAACCCATGAAGTGCGCCATGTTTAAAGGTGCGATATGCAGTACCATAATCAGCCATAAAAGCTTTAAATGAAGGTTTTGCAGCCTCAATCAAAGGCGGACCGCCAACCATTCCTACGGCTCCAGATTGATGAATAGTTAATCCCATTAATATTACTGTAATCATTAAAGAGAAAATATAAGTAAACCCAAATATCTTGAGCATATTTCCAGTTTTAAGATCATCTTCTGTAAAATTATTTTCTTTCATCCAGATTGTACCAAATACTTTAGGATGGTACCAAATAAAACCAACTACCAATGTGACAATTGCGGCTAATAAAAGCGCTGTGAAGTGAATTTCCATATTATGAGGTTTTTTATAATTAGTTGATTCAAAAATAGTTAAAAAATGGTTAGGTTGTTAAAAGTTAAATAAGTAGTAAAAATAATACGTATTTTTTATTTATCAACACTTTATCGACAATACATGCATTATGTCTAGTAATTTCTTAATTTTGAAAATAGAAAAACCTAATTCCCCAAATTAGTTATGAAAAGCTTAACCACACTTTTTTTAATGCTTGTTTTTTCTCTAAATAGTTTTGCAGATACTGTTTCAGATAAAGAGAAAGAAGCGTTACTAAAATTTTATCATGCTACAAATGGCTCAAATTGGAAAATAAAGTGGGATTTATCACTTTCGGTCTCGACTTGGTATGGTGTTGAAATAGAAGATGGAAAAGTAGCGGCGCTCAATTTGCCAGACAATAATTTACAAGGAGAATTACCACCTGAATTTTTTGATTTAGTCAATTTAGAAAGGATCGATCTACACAAAAATAAATTAGAAGGAACATTACCAAATGAAGTAAATAGCTTTAAAGAACTTGAAATTCTAGACATTTCGTCGAATAAATTATCTGGTGAATTGCCTTTAAGTTTAGGGAGTTTAAAAAAGTTAGAAATACTTTCGTTATTTGACAATGAAATTGAAGGACAACTACCGGGTTCAATATATACGATTACAACCTTAAAAGTATTGCTTTTAAACAGTAATAAATTCTCTGGAAATTTGAGTAAAGAGATTTTGAATTTAAATGCTTTGCAAAACCTAAGTTTATTTAATAACAGTTTTGATGGTGAAATTCCTGAAGAACTGGAGAAATTGAAGAATTTGTCAGAGATGAATCTTTCGTACAATAAATTTAAAGGAGCTGTTTCAAAAAGATTAACCTTGTTGGATTCGTTGAATATGACAATGTTTGATGAAGATGGAAATCCATTTTTATTAGATTTAATCGAAGAAAAAATACCCGAAAATATTATCGCAAATTAATCGTGCTTATGAATGAATTTTACTCGTTGAAAAAAGTTGATTAAATATATTTAGTTAATTGCCGAAAAACCGTAATTCTTTACGGTTTTTTTTATTTAATTTTTTGAGTTTATGAATTGTTAAAAAGGCATTGCAGTTATTTTTATTAGTTTTAATTTTGTCAAATAAAT
>NZ_NRQU01000019.1 GCF_004119495.1 Flavobacterium sp. YO12 | reverse complement strand
TACAGTACATCTAACCTCTCAACAAATTGAAAGAATACTTGAAGTCCAGAAAAAAATTAAGTGGTTATACTATATTATTGTCCCAATTATCACTTTAATAAAAACAATGATAATTTCAAGTGTAATCTACGTTGGAATTATGCTGTTTGATAGCAGAAAAATGAATTTTAACTTAGTTTGGCATTATGTTTTAAAGGCAGAATTTATTTTTATTTTGGTAAGTATTTTTAAAATAGTTTGGTTTTGTTGTTTTCAAACAAACTATAACCTGAAAGATCTTCAATATTTTTATCCTTTATCAGCATTAAACATTACAGGCTACAAAAGGCTTGAAGTCTGGTTTATTTATCCATTTCAGGTCATTAATTTGTTTGAGCTTCTTTATGTCATTTACTTAGGTTTTGAAATTGGCAAATTAACAGAAACTAATACTGATCAAGGACTAAAAATTCTAGGCTTAAGCTATGTTCCAGCACTATTTTTATGGGTTGCAACAGTAATGTTTTTTACATTAAACTATTCTTAAAATGTCTAAAATTCAAAAACTTTTTCTCATCATCTGCTGTAGCATAATCATTATTTACACAGTCAACTATTTTTCCTACAAATAAGATTACATTCAAGCAGGACTTGGAGCAATATCAATGGTTTGCTTAATCATATCCCTACTTTTAAATAGAAAACAAAAACAATGAAAAAATCATTAAAAATAATCTTTGCATTACTATTTATCAGTGCTCTATTCTTTCTTGGTTATCAAATAACATCCAAAATAAACCACAAAAAAGAAATTCTTCAAAACATCAAAACCATTCCCAATTTCTCTTATCAAACCATAAATGGAGAAACTTTTACAAATGAAAATCTTAAAAAGGATATTGCAACAATTTTTATCTATTTCAATACTGAATGTGACTACTGTGATGCAGAAACACAAATGATACAAAAAAACATGGAAAAATTTAAGGACGTTCAGCTCATTTTTATATCCTTTGAAGAACCTTTACAAATTAAAAAATTTGCTAAAAAACATCAATTAACAGCTTATGATAATGTCCGTTTTTTACATGACAACAAAGTTTCATTCGCTGCTACTTTTGACGTTAATTCATTGCCTAGCATAGTATTATATGATAAAAATCAAAATTTAATCGAGAAAATAAAAGGCCAAATAAACCCTGCCATTTTGATTAGAAAATTAAATATCGACTAATCGCAATGAATTTAAAACACATCCGTAAAACCCATTCTTTACAACTCGATCAGTCAGATTGTGGCGCAGCATGTTTATTATCTATCATAAAGTTTTATAATGGCAATACTTCTTTAGAAAAAATAAGAGAATTAAGCGGTACAACCAAACAAGGAACAACAATGTTAGGATTGTACCAGGCAGCCAATCAATTAGGCTTTAATGCTGATGGCTGTGAAGCTGATATGCAGGCTTTGATTGATCATAAACAACCCCTTATTTTACATACTTTAATTGATAATCGATTAAACCATTATGTCATTTGCTATGGCTACAATGAAAAAGATGGATTTCTGATTGGAGATCCTGCGAAAGGAATTGCTGTTTTATCAATCCAAGAACTAGACAAAGTTTGGATTTCAAAATCTTGCCTGACTTTAGAACCAAATAAAAATTTCGTTACAGAAGAAGCAGAAAAAAACATTCAATTAAAATGGTTTTTAGATATACTAAAAGAAGATTATAAACTTATTTGGATTTCTATACTGCTTGGTGTTTTTGTTGCTGGTTTAGGGTTGGCAATGGCTCTTTTTTCTCAAAAACTTATTGATGATATACTTCCATCAAACAACATCAATAAATTAATTTCTGGAATTATCCTGTTGGCTATTTTACTTTCTGCTCGTGTTGGAATATCTGTTTTAAGACAGCATTTTACAATTCGACAATCTAGAGATTTTAATAGCCGTATTAATAATACATTTTTCTCGTCCTTGCTTCAACTTCCAAAATTCTTTTTTGACACTAGAAAAACAGGAGAACTTGTCTCAAGACTAAACGATACACAACGAGTACAAAATGTCATCAAAATATTAGCTAACACATTAATTATAGACATTCTTGCTGTTATAATCTCATCTGTTTTCTTACTAACTTATTCATTGAAGTTGGGAATAATTTGTATTCTCAGCCTGCCTGTTTACTTTTTTATAATCTATCGTCACAATAAAAAAATCATGCTTTCTCAAAAAGAAGTAATGGAAAGTTCAGCTATTAATGAAAGTAATTTCATTAATACAATTCAAGGTATATCTACTATTAAAAATGACAATAAACAAGCTGTATTCAATCAATTAAATCAATTTATTTTCGCTAACTATCAGGAAAAAATAGTTAACCTTGGAAAAATTAACATTAGCTTATCTTGGCAATCTGGCTTGGCAAGCGTAGTATTTGTTATTGGAATCTTAATCTATACTTCTATTCAGGTATTTAATAAAGAAATTAAAATTGGAGAATTAATGGCTGTTTTAGGAATTGTCGGCTCATTATTACCTTCAATTGCAAGTTTGGCTTTAATTTCGATTCCAATAAACGAAGCAAAAATAGCTTTTAACAGAATGTATGAATTTGCATCCATTAAAAAAGAAAATGAAGAAGGGCTGAAAATTATTGAAATTAATACTATTTCCATTCAAAATCTATCATTTCGGTTTGCAGGTCGAAGCGAACTTTTCCATAGCGTAAATATCGAAATCAAAAAAGGAAAATTTATTGCAATAGTAGGCGAAAGCGGATCTGGAAAAAGTACTTTGGGGCAAATATTACAGCGTTTCTACCCATTCGAAAATGGAAATATTATTTTAAACAACAAACAGCAGCTTCAAGAAATTGAACTTAAAAATTATAGAGATTTATTAGGAGTCATTCCGCAAGAGATTACCATTTTCAGCGGAAATGTTATTGATAACATCCTGCTTGGAACGATAGACACGCCAGAAAATGTAATGCAGTTTATTAAAGAATATGAATTTGGACATTTCTTCAATCAACTGCCACAAGGATTAGAAACTATTCTTGGCGAAGAAGGCATAAATTTAAGCGGCGGTCAAAAGCAAATTATTGCTTTGGCACGAGCCTTATACAAAAAACCTCAGTTCCTAATTTTGGATGAAGCAACATCTGCTATGGATAGAAAAACAGAAAATTTCACTTTAAAATTACTGCAAAAAATAAAACTAGACTGCGCAGTATTATTCATTTCACATCGCTTAAATAAATTAAAAGCTATTGCTGATACTATTTATATTTTAGAAAATCAAACTATAACTCAGTTTGGCAATCATGAGGAACTAATGCAAACGAATAATTTTTATAGTGAATACTGGAAAGAAAACAATTAAAAGCCAAATCATGAAATTAAAAATTCAAAAAGCAGTTATTTTTTTCAATAAGTATCTTTATAGTCCTACAGTTCTATTAGGAATGTTTTGGATATTTTTCTTTAAAGGAGAACGATTTTCCATTCAAAAAATAATTGATGCTCGATATGAACCAGAACTCTACGGCGCAGCAGTAATGGCAGTAGTTTTTTTGACAATTTTCAAACACAACAAAAAAAATCCGACTAATAAAAAATAGTGAAGAATATGATTTGGCAAATAAAAGTTTAACCTTTTCTAATAAACCATATTAAATAAACTCTACCTCGCCCTATTATTCTCTGTCTGCTCAATTTCAGATTTCTTGTAAGTTGTCTTTTTTGAATTCCCGAAACTATACGTTGCTATTAGTTTAAAGTAATTTGTAGTATAGGTTCTGTGGTAATAAATTTGAGTCTGCCCCACTTCGTAATCACCGGAAACCATAAACTTATGAAAGATATCATTTGCCGTAAAATTTAGTCTTAGCGCCTCTTTAAAAAAGTTTCTTTCGATACCCAGCGTTACAGTTGAGCGCGGGTTTTCACTTCGCAATCCGTAACTTTTATCACCTAGATACCAAGCTAATAATTGAATTTTGAAAAGGTCAGGAATCGTAAAAGTATTATTTGAATACAAATAAATTTGAGGTTTAACAGGACCCAAGGTATATTCATAAAAATTATCGACTGATTTGCTTAAATTCATACTCACAGTATTAGTAGAATTCCACCATTTCACATTGAAAGATCTCGAAAGCGAGGTAAAAAAAGTATGTTCTTTTTCGATATTTAAAGACCTTAAAATATAACTATTTGGTGTATCGCCCCGCAATGCAGCGCCCGAAATGGGGTCAATTTTGTATGTGTACCCAATTTTAAAATCAAACTTTTTATACATTGTACCAATTTCAAAAGCGTGCGTTTTTTCAGGAAGCAAATTCGGGTTTCCTTCTATTGTCGTAAATGGATCTTGATAAATAACATACGGGTTTAAAGCTTGATAACGAGGTCTTGTAATTCTGGAAACATATGAAAAATGAGCTTTCCAGTCTTCAGATAGATTAAAATTTAAAAGTAGGTTTGGAAAAAAATTCTCATAATCTTTACCAAATTTCTGAACCCCGTTTGCATTCGTATACAAATCATAACTTGTGCTTTCTACCCTTGCTCCAATAGAAAAATTTACTTTTTCACCCAGCATACTTCCAAAATTAAAATAAGCTGCGCTAATCTTTTCCTTGTATGTAAAATCACTTGAAAGAGTATCGTCCAATTCAAAATCATCGGTATTAGCAATAAAAAAATCAGTCCCAGATTTTATAGCGGCATAACTAAATTTGGCTCCAAGTTCCAGTTTAGTTTTATCACTAATTTTTTTCGAATAATCGGCTTGTGACATTACAATGTTTATGGTGCTTCCAACATCATTTTTTAGAAATCTTTTACCATCTGTTTCCTCAACAATACTATTTTCTTCAATAAAATCCCTCACTGTTCCGTTGTAATTTGAATATTGTGTTCCTATAAACAATGACGAGCCTTTGGTATCTGTTATCAGATTATAATTCAAATTAATAAACTGATTCAGCAGCACATCATTTTTGGCAATATCTGTAGCATAAAAACTATTCCCAGAATTATTCGTTATTGCATTTCTGCTTTTTACTGCTCCGCCTAAATCTTCGATATTTCCACTGTAAGCCAGTGAAATATAACTATTCATCGAAAAAGTATATTGAATTCCAGCTCCGAAATTGGAGTAATTATTAAATTGCCTCTGCCAATCTGTAGTTAGAGCAGACTTCATATAAACATCTGGATCTGGACGTGTTCTGGTAGTGTACAACAACTCCCTGCCTTTGCCCAATTGTAATCCGTAATTGGTTATAAAAGAAAATTTACCTTTGGTATAATTAAAATCTAAAAGAGTATTGGTACTTGTTCCTGCAAATTTAGAAACGGTAACATGCTGACTTGCTGTTCCCATTGTACCATTTTCGATGTTTTGTTTTGTAATAATATTGACAACCGCTTTTCCTTCGGCATCGTACTTTGCTGATGGATTTGAAATTACTTCAATTTTTGCAATCTGCGAAACAGGAATCGCTGCAAAACGTTCATAATTTATCAAGATTCCGTTGAGATAAATAATCGCTTCACCTTTGCCCAAAACGCTTATTTGTCCTTCGGCAACTACCACATTTGGAACTCGCCCTAACAATTCATTTACAGAACTGCTCGCTGCTAAAACAGTTCCTGCTACATTAACATCGATTGTTCCGTTTGCACCATATTTAAGCAATGACGGCTGACTTTTTACGACTACTTCGTTTAACTGATTGTTACTTTCTAAAACTATAATCGAGCTCAAATCAATATTTTCGGCATCTGAATAGTTTATATTCAAATGCTTGTCTGTAAATTCTGCTGAAGTCAATTTTAAAATTACTTCTTTTTGATTAATATCGGATAATTGAAAAACTCCGTCTAAAAAATCCTGTTGTTTTATAATTAGGGAATCATGAACAGACAAAACAACAGCTGTTCCCATCATCAATTCGTTATTTCGATTGACTACTTTTCCAGAAATTTTTTGAATAGACTGTGCTGTCGAAAAAGCACTATTAAAAAGAAAACAAAATAGGTAAACGAGAACCAGAATTAAAAACCTCATAAAATTTAATGATTAAGATTTGACTTTTTGTAGGGACAAAAGTCAGCTCTAAACCACTAAACGAGGTAACCGAAAGAGAAATCAGGAGTACGAATTTATAAATTAATACTTCTGTTAAGCCTGTAAAGCTTGAATTTGATAATTTAAAGGTGTCGTTCCTGTATGTTTTTTAAAGACGGCGAAGAATGTCGATTTCGAATTAAAACCCACATCATAACCAACAGATTCTAAAGTCAATTTATCATTTGACCTTATTATTATACAAGCTTCATTTATTCTCAATTCATTTATATAACTTGTAAAATTCTTCCCCAGATTATTATTCAAAAACTGAGACAATTGATGTGGCGTCACATTTAATTCTTTTGATAAATCCTGCAAACTCAAATTTGCATTTTTATACAAACTTTTCTCTATCATTTTATTCTGGAGTTTTTCAAGTAAAAGAGCGGCTTCAGATTCTTCCATTTTCTTTCCCGAAGCTTTTTGTCCGTACAATAAAAATAAATCATCTGTTCTTTTTCGATACAGAAGAATCGAAATTATCAAATACAAAATAAACGAAAACACAACTGCTCCGCCAATATAAACTGCGGCTCTGGCTCCCATAATTGCTAAAAAATAAAAAAGAAACAATAAAAAATTCGCCAGAAAAAGCATTCCAAACCACATTTCCGCCGGAGTTGTTTTTTCTTTTATATTGATGATTTTCTTTAAAATGTTTCTAATGGTAAAAGCAGAAAAAAGGATATAAACAAACCATTGAAAATAAATAGTTCTGATAAAATAAGTACCCCAAAGTTCTGGATACGTTTTATATGGATATACTATTCCAACAACTGCAATTAAAATTCCCCAAAACAAAAGGGTCAATTTCCAAGATTTAGGTAAAACAGTAACTTCATCAACGGCAGATTTTAGAAAATAATACAAACATGGACCAATAAAAAAACAAGCGGTAAGTCCTAATTGTAAGTACAATTTTGGCAGTTCTGGATGAAAATAAACAAATACCGACTTTGCTATTCTTATGCTCAGTGCAAATAAAAGTGTTCCTAAAAAGTAATTTGTCAAATACTTTTTCTTCGTAAAAAAGAAAAAATAAATGGCCAAAATAATTCCGTTGAAAGCCCCCAATGCACTAAAAAAAATAAAAGTTCTTTACCAGTATCCATTATTCAAATTTGTTTATTCTGACAAAGCTAAAAAAAAATGATTTCGGTTTCTTTCTTTTTTAATTTTAATAGAAAATGCGATTATTCTTATAGCTGAAAATATTTAACTAATTTTATAACTCTAACAGAAAAACATTAAACAAGATCAAATATTCCTAAGTCATGGAAAACGACAAAGAGCCTTCAGAAGAAACAAAAGAAAGATGGATCAAAGATCCTAATAATTGGATTTGGGGTATTTTTTATTATAACCCAGAAGACAAAAGAATCTTTCCTCCAAAGAAAATTAAAGAGTTTGGCTGGACCACGAACTTCGCCAATCCTAATTCTGTTTTTGTATTATTAGCGATAATGGCTGTTCTTATTACCTTAGGTCGTTACCTTAATTAATTCAATTCAAACTGTAATATTCAACGTAATAATTCCCGATTATAAATACTACTTTTGATTTTTTGAGAGTTAAAGTGTTTATGTTGAAAAAACTACTGTTTTTTGTGATACTGTTTTGGTATTCTGGGCTTCAGGCTCAGGAAACTGAATCGCTGTACAAAACAAAAAAAATCATTGTAGCAAAAGACACTATTCATCTCGAACCTTTCAGCATAAACTCCAGTTTTTTTGAGATTTTAAATTCCAAAAAACAACCTATAGACTCTACTTTTTATAGAGTCGATTTTCAAAAAGGGACATTACTTTTAAATGAAAAATTCACTTCTGTTTCGGATACTTTAATTGTCAATTATCTCAATTATCCTGATTTCCTGACAAAAGAATACGGCTTCTACAAAGACAGTCAAGTGGTAAGCAACGATATTGATACTGAAAAATTATACAAAATTGACAATTCCAATATTAAAAAAACCACTCCTTTTGACGGCTTAAATACTTCTGGGAGTATTACTCGAGGTGTAACAATTGGGAATAATCAAAATACGGTTTTAAACTCTAATTTAGATTTACAGATTACCGGAAAAATATCCGACAAAGTTAGTTTGCGTGCATCGCTGCAAGACAATAATATTCCGCTTCAAGATGGCGGTTATTCTCAAAAACTAGATCAGTTTGACAATATTTTCATGGAACTTTTTACTGATGATTGGAACATTCGGGCGGGTGATGTTTTTCTAGAAAATCGGAAAACACAATTCTTGAGTTTCAACAAAAAAGTTCAAGGACTTTCGGCCAGTTTCGATTTTGATACCGAAAAAAGTAAGACTACTATTTTTGCATCGGTTTCGTTTGTAAAAGGCCAATATGCGAAAAGTACTTTTACAGGTCAGGAAGGAAATCAAGGGCCGTATAAACTTAAGGGACAAAATGGCGAATTGTATGTTTTGGTAATTTCAGGTTCAGAGCGCGTTTATGTAAACGGTGTTTTACTTAAAAGAGGCGAAAACAACGATTATGTAATTGACTATAATGCGGGTGAAATTGTTTTTACTTCTCTTTTTACGATAACTTCAGAAATGCGTATCAATGTTGAATATCAATATTCTGAACGCAATTACAATCGATTAGTGACTTATGCCGGTGCAACGCACGAAAACAAAAGCTGGAGTTTTGGCGGTTATTTATACTCAGAAAATGACATGAAAAACCAGCCGTTACAGCAAAATCTTTCTACAGAACAGGTGCAGGTTTTAGCGCAGGCAGGTGACAATCAGAATTTAATGAAAGCGCCATCGGCATATGAAGATGCTTATGCTGACAATAAAATATTGTACAAAAAAAACAGTGTCAATTCTGTAGAATATTATGAATACTCAAAAAATCCTGCTGATGTTTTATACAATGTAAAATTTAGTCTTGTAGGTAATAATCTCGGAAATTACATCATTCAAAATAATACTTCTGTCGAACGAATTTATGAATATGTTCCACCCATAAATGGTACTCCGCAAGGAAACTATGAACCAATTGTACAACTGGTCGCGCCAATAAAAATTCAGGTGGCGACTTTTTTAGGAAAATATAATCCTGACGAAAAAACATTGGTTGATTTTGAAATTGCCATGAGCAATAACGACAAAAATTTATTTTCTCCAATTGATGATTCGGACAACGAAGGCATTGCTTTTAAAACCAATATTAAAAAAAGACTTTCTACAAGAAATTGGACTTTAGATGGTTTTGCCAATTATCAATTTGTTCAAAAGGATTTTAGATCTGTAGAGCGTTTGTACAATATCGAATTTAACAGGGATTGGAACTTAAACACGGCTCTTTTAGGAAACCAAAGTTTATTGGTTACGGGCTTAAACTTTGATTTGTTTTCCAAAAAAGAGACTTCTAATATCGGGTTGTTTACTTATCAGTTTGAGAAATTGGATTTTACCGAAAGTTATTCAGGAGCTCGCCATACCACGACCGCTTTATTCAAATTTAAAAATTGGACAATCGAGAATCAAGGCAGTTTTTTAAATAGTGACGCAACGACATCGACTTCAAAGTTTATTAGAAATCAAACTAGAACTAAATATCATTTTGGCAAAAACTGGATTGGAGCGAGTATGCAGCTTGAAGATAATCAGGAAAAAGATAAGGTTAGCAATCAGTTTTCGGCGATAAGCCAGCGATTTTCTGAATATGGTACTTTTGTTGGGCGCGGCGACAGTACAAAGGTTTTTGTTGAACTAGGGTTTTTACAGCGAATAAATGACAGTTTACAAAATGGTCTTTTGCGGCATGTAAATAACTCGCAGACTTACTATTTAAAGTCGAAACTAATTCAGAATAAAAAAACTGATTTAGCGGTTTATGCTAGTTATCGAAATCTTGATTTTACAGATTCTAACCGAAAAAACGAACCTTCTTTAAACTCTAGGATTCTTTATAATGATCGATTCTTCAACCAATTTATGCAAATAAGCAGCGCTTATGAAACGAGTTCTGGAACCATCGCTCAACAAGAGTTTACATATATTGAGGTTCCTGCGGGGCAAGGTGTTTATACTTGGAATGATTATAATGGTAATGGGATTCAGGAACTGGAAGAATTTGAAATTGCGGCTTTTCCGGATCAAGCAAAGTTTATCCGAATCTTTTTACCAAATCGAGTTTACATCAAAACCAATCAAAATAAATTCTCGCAATCTGTTGTACTGAATCCGCTGCAATGGCAAAATGAAAAAGGGTTAAAGAAAATTATATCTTGTTTCTACAACCAAACTTCTTTTATGATGGATCGAAAGGTAAAAAGCGATGGTGAGCTGGAGTTGAATCCTTTTTATTCTTCTGATGAAAATATTCTGGGTTTGAATTCGAGTTTTAGAAACAGTTTGTTTTACAATCGAGGCAAACAAAAACATTCTGTTACTTATTCGTATCTTATCAATAACGGAAAAAGTTTACTTTCAATTGGCTCGCAAAATGTCAAAAACAATTCGCATCAATTGCAATACACGCATTTGTATCAAAAAAGCTGGCTGTTTAATTTCTTTACAAAAACAATAAGCACCAACTTGATTTCTAAAGATTTTGCAGAGAAAAACTACGATTTAAAAGGGTATCAGCTTGCGCCAAAAATCAGCTATTTGTTTTCAAGAAATACCAGTTTAGATTTTTTCTATGAATTTCAAAACAAAGAAAATCAGATTGGCAATTTTGAAACATTGATGCAAAACCGTCTGGGAACTTCATTTTCTTTTGCGGGAGAGAAAAAAGTAACTTTAAATGGTGAGTTTTCTTTTTATGAAAACAAGTTTACTGGCAATGAATTTTCATCAGTAGGATTTCAAATGCTTGAAGGTTTGCAAGCGGGACAAAATTTGGTTTGGAAACTGCTTCTGCAAAAGAATATTACACAGTTTTTAGATGTAAATTTAAACTATCAAGGACGTAAAAGTGAGGCTGGATCTACTGTGCATACAGGCAATGTTCAGCTTCGTGCATATTTTTAGCGGTTAACAAAAAACATAAGAATTAATTGCTTAATTTTATAATACTATTTAAACTAAAATCTTATGAAAAAATTATTATTGCTCTGTTTTATAGTAGTTTTATCTACTAATTTTTACGCTCAGGAAACTGTAACTAAAGCGGCTAAAAGTAAAACTGAAACGACTGCAAAGAAAACTAAGGCTAAAGCTGATAAAACTACCGCAGACGCAAAGAAAACAGCTGATAAAGCTGCAAAAACTAAAAGCACAGCAGATAAAGAAACCGCTAAAGCGAAAAAAGAAACTGCTGACGCTGCTAAAAAAACAGCAGACAAGGAAACAGCTAAAGCAAAAAAGGAAACAGCAAGCGCTGCTAAAAAAACAACAGCAAAAGCTGAAAGTACAAAGGCTGACGTAAAGAAAACGACTGCAAAAGCTGATGCCGCAGCTAAAACAGCGACTAAAGATGCAACCGCAACTAAAAAAACTGCGACAAAAACTTTAAAAGAAACGAATGAAAAAGCACCAAAAGTAGCTGATAAGGTTACTGGTGAATACAATGGTAAAAAAGTATATACAGGGCCAAGAGGCGGTAAATACTATATCAACAAAAATGGGAATAAAACCTATATTCAAGATTAAGGTACTGAGGTTCTGAGGGACTAAGATATGAGACTTTGAAGCCGAACTTATGTTCGGCTTTTTTATTTACTAAAAAAATAAACCTCAGCCCCTTAGTACCTCAGCCTCTTAGAACCTTAAATAAAATATTGAGTTAATAATTTAGTAATATGTGCGAAATAACATAAAAAACATATTTCTTTATCTTCGTTTGCAAAAAGCGTTAAACTATGAGCATTGACTATTCTGCTAACAAAACAATTTTAGTTGCTCCATTAAACTGGGGACTTGGCCACGCCACAAGATGTATCCCAATTATTAAGGCGCTTCAGGAAAACAATTTTATTCCTATTATTGCTTCTGATGGTGTTGCGCTGGCTTTGCTGCGAAAAGAATTTCCTTATATACAAACACTGGAACTGCCTTCTTACCACATTGAATATGCTAAAAATGGTAAAAACTTTAAATGGAAGTTAATTAAAAACCTTCCGAAGATGATTGCTGCTATTTTAGATGAGAAAAAAATGGTGAACGGCTGGATTAAAAAACATGGTATTGACGGAATTATTTCTGATAATAGATTGGGTGTTTTTAGTAAAAAAGTGCCTTCTGTTTTTATGACGCATCAGTTGAATGTGATGACTGGAAACACCACTTGGTTTACGAGTAAATGCCATCAGTATTTTATAAAAAAATATTCGCAGTGCTGGGTTCCAGATTCAAATGAAAAAACAAATCTTACTGGCGATTTAGGTCATCTTAAAAGCAATGATTTAAATCTTAAATACATTGGCCCTTTGAGCAGAATGCGTAAAAAGGAAACGCCTAAAATATACGATTTAATGATTATTTTATCAGGGCCGGAACCGCAGCGTACTTATCTTGACGAAAAGCTGCAAAAAGAAATAGCGGGTTACAAAGGAAAAGTAGTTTTTGTACAAGGAATTGTAGAGAAAACGCAAACTAAATGGCAGGCTGGAAATGTTACTTATTACAACTTCATGAATTCTAAACAATTAGAACAGACTTTTAATGAAAGTGATTTTGTTTTATGTCGTTCTGGTTATACAACTGTTATGGATTTGGCTAAACTGGGCAAAAAAGCTTTCTTTATTCCAACTCCGGGACAATACGAACAGGAATATCTGGCGGTAAAACTTCAGGAAGAAAATCTTGTGCCATATGCAATGCAAGACGACTTTACGATTGATGATTTATCAAAAGTAAAGTCGTTTAAGGGTTTGTCTCAATTTAATGAAGAAATAGACTGGGATTCGCTATTTACTGTTTTTGAGGACTAATTATTTAAAAATTGAACTGAGCTTGCAGTCGCAGTAAATTTCCTTGTTGTCTGTTTATTGGAAGTGCGCTGTCTTCAAAAGTTCTATCGGCAATTACATATTCGGCAGTTAATTCGAAAGCTTTAATTGGCTGCCATTCGATGCCTATTTCGTAATCTCTTACAACATAACTTCTGGCGTCTTTTTCATATTTCTTACCTCCGTCATAATATTGAAATTTTGCAAAAGGATAAAGATGTTGCTTTTTAAAATCAAGTTTATAACTCATCAATACATAGCCTCCATTTAAGTCTGTTTCATCAACAGTATTGGTTAAAGTATTGTAACGAGGTCCTGTACCAACATTATATTCTGCCTGGATTCCGAAAGGTCTTGGATACAAAACAAAAGTAGCTCCTACTCTTTGGTCTTTTACATATTGTGGATCGTTAACTTTTACTCCCGGAGAAATTTCACCTGTAAAAGCCCATTTACCTGTATAAGCCTGAATTCCTGGCTCTATAATTTGACTTCCGATAACAAAAGGATAAGTAACTCTTGCTACGACATTTAAATCTCTGTTACCGTCTAGTTTATTTGCAATTTGCCCATTGTAAACTCCAAAAGCAAAAACTCCATAATCACCAGATCCTTTAAATCCATCTTTTACAAGCATTTCGAAACGTTTTCTAATTTCAGCAGGTGCCCAATAAAAAAACAAACCTAAATCACGCTCATTCAAAATGGCACTATTCATCGCATCGTTACGATCTAAAGCTAAACGCTGTGAACTTGACTGCATATTTTCGAAACCATACGGAATTTTACTCTGTCCAACACGTACACGATATTCTTTTTTCTTATCAAAAGAAAGGTCAAAATACAAATCACGAATTTGTACAAAATTCTGAATTCCAGTACTTGGAGAACTCGCAAAATCAGGTTGAAAATAGAAGAATACGTTAGGATGAACCTGTCCTGAAAAGACTAAACGCGCACGACGAATAAAAAGTCCGTTGTTTGCTTTTGCGTCTGGAGCTGTAGAAGTTGTTCCCCAAGATTTATCACATTGTTCACAGGAAACTTTATCGTTTGTAGAGAACAAACCATTGTATCTAATTTGTGCATAACCTCTTAAAGAGATTCTGTCGTACCAGTGTTCCTCGCCGCTTACACCTGACTTAGTATCTGGCAGTTTCGCTTTATTTATAGAGTCTAAAATACGAATTACTTCGTTTTTTACTTCTTGCTTGTTCACATCTTGTGCATTTGATACCCAAGTCAACAGTAATAAAACTGCAATTATTTTTCTTTTTATCATTCTTTCTTTAATCCCTTAATTTCAGAATGCAAAGATGTATCACCTATGTTAAGAAATCATTAACCAGATGTTACTATAATAAAAATTTATTGTTATGGACTAAATCTGTATGTTGATTTATTGTTAAACACCTTTGTTTTAGGGCGTTTGACAAAAACTCAATTACAATTTTTTAACGTCAGTTTTTTGGTTCTTAAGCGCTTTTTCGAGCGTAAAAGAGAATTCTGAACCAATTCCGAACTCACTTTCTACATAAACTTTCTCTTTATGCGCCTCAATAATATGCTTTACGATCGCCAAACCTAAACCAGAACCTCCTTCAGATCGAGTACCGCTTTTATCAACTCTATAGAAACGTTCAAAAAGTCTTGGAATGTTTTGTTTCTCAACTCCTTCTCCGTTGTCACTTATGCGTATTAAAACTTTTCTCTTAGTTAAATTAACTACACCAACTTCGGTTAAACCACCTTCTTTTCCGTATTTTATCGAGTTTACAATTAGATTTTCTAAAACTTGTTGAATCCTGTCTTTATCACCTCGAATAATAACAGATTGTACATTTTTACTTTCAAAAGCCAATTTAATTTTCTTTTTATCAGCTTTCATTTCTAACAAATCGAAAACATTATGAATGAGCTCTACAATATCAAAATCAGTAATCATCAAATTTAAATCACCAGATTCTAATTTGGTAATCATATCTAAATCTTCAACAATGTAAATTAATCGTTCAACTCCTTTTTCGGCACGTTTTAAATATTTTTTTCGAATATTTTTATCATCCATTGCTCCATCAAGCAAAGTCGAAACGTAACCTTGAACGGTAAATAATGGTGTTTTTAATTCGTGCGAAACGTTTCCTAGAAACTCTCTTCGGTATTGCTCTCGAATTTCGAGCATTTCGATTTCCAGCTTTTTATCTGTCGCAAACTTTTTCACTTCTCGCGACAGCGTTTCCATATCAGTCGTTATGGGCTGATTGATAAGTGTTGTTGATTCTAGCAGCGAAACCTCATCGTATATTTTTTTTACTCTTCTATATATAAAACGTTCTACACGATATTGTAAAACCAGAAATGAGAAGATATAAATTGAGATTAAAAAAATTATTCCAAATGCAATTTGGTGTTTCAATTGACCTTTATAAAATAAAGACATCAATATGAGTACAAATCCTGTTGCAAATAGACTTATATATAATGCCGATTTTACAGCAAATTTGTATGTTTTTTTAAAATTGATTTTCATTGAAAATATTGAACCATTAACGGATTATTTTTTTCACCATATAAGTGATATAAATTCATTTAAAAGTAAAACTTAATTGTGTGCATTTACATAAGAACTTAAAAAAGCAAATCTTTGTCAAAGTTCAGAACTTTGACAAAGATAATTATTGTGAATATTGGTAAACCAGAAATTAAATGAGCTTATATCACTTATATGGTTTCCTTACTATTGAATCCTTAAACTTCAAATTTGTAGCCTACACCTTTTATGGTTTTAAAAAGATCTTCGCCTATTTTTTCGCGTAGTTTTCTAATATGAACATCAATTGTTCTTCCTCCAACTACCACTTCGTTCCCCCAGACTTTATCAAGAATTTCATCTCTTTTAAAAACTTTACCTGGTTTTGAAGCTAATAAATAAAACAATTCGAATTCTTTTCTAGGAAGTGCAATTTCTACATTGCCTTTGATAATTTTATACTCTTCGCGGTTAATCTCGATTCCTCCAACATTTATAGTATCACTAACTACTTCTTGTTCTTTTAACCTTCTTAACAGAGCCTTTACTTTTGAGACTAACAATTTTGGTTTGATTGGTTTCGTAATATAATCATCAGCACCAGCATCAAAACCAGCTACTTGCGAATAGTCTTCACTTCTTGCGGTAAGAAATGTTATGATAACATTATTTAATTCGGGGATTTTTCTGATGTGCTCACAAGCTTCCATACCATCCATTTCAGCCATCATCACGTCCATAATAATTAATTCTGGCAATTCTTTCTGAGCTTTTGCTATAGCATCTTTTCCGTTAGAAGCTGTAACAATCTGATAGCCTTCTTGAGCAAGGTTATAGCCAACGATTTCTAAGATATCTGGTTCGTCGTCAACTAATAAAATCTTGGTTTGTGTTTTTTTCATAAATAGCAAAAATTGAGATTTTTACATCAAATTCTCTTTAATATATATCCGATGTTTTTTATTTCACAGGGTAAATATAGTAATAAATGAATCGTTAAAAATTGCTGTTAACGGTAATTTAATCTGGTAACAATTTGATAATCTTTAGCACACAAAAACATAACAAGTTCGTAACATCGACTTCACAGCCCAGTTATTTCTTTGCACAAAAATAAATCAAACACAACACTGAAATGAAATTCAATTTAAAATTTCTATTTATTGCATTATTTATCTGTACGATTTCGATCGCACAAAACAAAGGTACGATTTCTGGCGTTTTAACCGACAAAGAAATGAACAACGAAGCCTTACCTTTTGCAAATGTTTTAATTAAAGGTACAAACATTAGCGTAAATACTGACGTTGACGGAAAATATTCGTTAAGCGTAAATCCAGGAAATTATATCGTTATTTATAGTTTTTTAGGATATGAATCTAAAGAAACTCCAGTTGCGGTAAAAGCAAACGAAACTGTAGTGGTTAATCAAGCGCTTTCTTCGGGAAGTTTCACTCTTAAAGATGTAGTGGTAAAATCGGCTGCAGTAAACAGACAAAAAGAAACTGCTCTTTTACTGGAACAAAAAAATGCTGTCGACATTAAACAAGCAATTGGTGCACAAGAACTTTCTAAAAAAGGAGTAAGTGATGTTGCAAATGCAGTTGTAAAAACTACTGGTATTACAAAACAAGAAGGAACAAATAACATTTTTGTGAGAGGTTTGGGAGACCGTTACAACTCTACAACAATGAATGGACTTCCAATTCCTTCAAACGATCCAGAAAAGAAAAACATCAACTTAGATATTTTCTCAACAGACATTATCGAGTACGTTTCTATCGACAAAGTATACAACGGAAAATTCTTTGGAGATTTCGCTGGAGGAAATGTTGATATCGTTTCAAAAGATTACAAAGGAAACGGGTTCTTCAAAATTGATTTAGAATCTAAAGGCAATACGAATGCTCTTGGAGAAAACAATTTTACTTTACAAAAAGGACCAAACGCTTTTGGATTCAGTAAAGCTGAAATTCCAAGCAATCCTTTAACGCAATACAATTACGGTACTTTACAATTCGACAAAAAAACACCAATTGGAGGTTCTTTCGGAATTTCGGGTGGTGATTCTTATAATGTTGGTGAAGCAGGAAAAATCAACATCTTCGGAACTGCATCTTTCACAAATGAATATGCTTCAAGAACACAAGGTATTGCAAGAGGAAGTGTTAATGCTGCGGGTGTTGCCGGAAAAGATCTAGATTACAACTATCTTTCATACAATACCAATACTACTGGAATGTTTAATGTTGGTTACAAAATCAACAACAGAAACAAAATTAACTTCAATAGTTTGTACATCAACACGTCTTCACAAAGAAAAGAAGAATCAAGAGGATACATTGTTGACTTAGCAAACGAAGGAAACGGTTACATCCGCAGAAATGAATATGAGAAATCAGCTTTATGGGTAAACCAATTATTGGGAGAACATAAATTGAGCGAAAGAAGCACTTTGAACTGGGGAGGTTCTTTTAATACTGTAAAACAAGATATTCCAGACAGAACATACAATACAATGAATCTTGTTGACGGCGGTTATGTAATTAACTCTCAATCTGCTCCAAATAACCACCGTTATTTCCAAACATTAAAAGAAAACGAATTGGCGGCAAATTTATCTGTAAACTACAAATTCAGCAAAAATGATGATGGAGATTATAGAGGAAAATTTACTGCAGGTTACAATGGAAGATTCAAAAACAGAGATTTCGAGGCAACTCAATTCAACTTTAAAACTACAACATTCCCTGTTTCTCATACAGGTGATATCGTAGATCCTAACAACCTGGATTTATTCTATAACCAACAAAATCTAGACAACAACTTCTTTACGATTTCAACTTTCCGTGGAGGACCAGAAGTTCCAAACGCACTTGATCCACAAACATACAGCGGTGATTTGACTATCAATGGCGGTTTTTTAAATACTGAATACAAATTCAACAAATTAACTGCAGTTTTAGGATTAAGAGCTGAAGTTATCATACAAAATGTTGACTGGAGTACACAATTGGATCCTGCTGGAGGAAGCGACAAACTAGAAAAAACAGCTTTCTTGCCAAGTTTGGTATTAAAATACGAACTTAACGAAAAACAAAATTTACGTTTTGGATTCAGTAAAACATATACACTTCCACAGTTCAAGGAAAGATCTCCTTTTATCTATGAGGAATTTTTACAAGCAAAAATTGGTAACCCATTTTTATACGCTTCAGATGATTACAACTTTGACTTAAAATGGGAAATTTTCCCTAACAGCGACGAAGTTCTTTCTGTAACAGGTTTCGGAAAATACATCTTAAACCCAATCAACGAGGTGGTTATCAACTCTTCTACAAATGATATCTCTTACGTAAACTCTGGAGATTATGGTTATGTAGCAGGTGCTGAATTAGAATACAAGAAAACACTTTTTACTTTTGACAGTGAAAACACTAAAAAATTAACTGGAGGAATCAACGTATCATATTTGTATAGCAAACAAGAATTAAACAACGAAAAAGTTCAAGAAGAAACACAAGGAACTCGTCCAACTACTTTTACTAATACAACTGGTAAATTTACAGGAGCTTCTCCTTTGTTATTAAATGCTGACTTATCTTTCTTCAATGAATGGAATGATAAAAAAAGCAACTTAACAACAACTTTAGCTTATACTTATTTCTCTGACCGTGTTAATGCAATTGGTACTTTAGAAAAAGGTGATTTAGTTGACAAAGCTGCTGGTTCATTAGACTTCATTGCAAAATCAAAACTAAACAAAAACTACAGCCTTGGTTTAGTTGTAAAAAACATGCTTGATCCAACTATAAAAAGAGTTCAGGAAAATCAATCTGGAGATGTTGACATTTTGAGCTACAAAAAAGGGTTAAACCTAAGCTTACAATTTAGCTATGAATTTTAAATAAAACATACCGTTTAATTAGTAAAAGACAGCTTTAGAGCTGTCTTTTTTTTGCGCATTTTCAACTATAAACAACGTGTTAAGTCGTTAACATTTAGTTAATATAAAAGCTGCTTTTTATTAAACTAACAATCACACTTGCTTAACATCTAAAAAAGATTTCTAATCCATCTTTGCAACAAGAAATTAAACACACAAAAAAATTATTAAAACGATTATGAAAAAATCAATTTTAAATTTCGTTACAGTTTTTGCTTTATCAGGAGTTTTGCTTACAAGCTGTTCTTCTAATGATGACGAAAAAAAACCAAGTTCTTCGTTTACGGCAGATCCTGCTAATTTTCAAGGAAAAATTACTGATGGCGAAGTAATTCTTGATCCTACTAAAACGTACAAATTGACTGGAGGAATAAGAGTAGAAAATGGTGCTACTTTGACAATTCCTGCTGGAACAACAATTGAAGGAACAGGAGGAACTGCTTCTTATATCGCAGTTGCTCAAGGTGGTAAAATCAACGTAAACGGTACAGCTGACAAACCAGTTGTAATGACTGCTTCAACTAAAGCTGCTGGTAAATGGGGTGGATTAGTAATTTGTGGAAAAGCGCCAATCAACCGTGATAATGGTAAAACTACTACTGCAACATCTGAGGTTGCTGAGTTGACTTATGGTGGAACTGTTGCTAATGATAATTCTGGTTCTATTAAATATTTAAGAATTGAGTACGCTGGTGCTGCTTTCAATACTGAAAAAGAATTCAACGGACTTTCATTCTTTGGAGTTGGTTCAGGTACAATTGTAGAAAACGTACAAGCTTACTACGGTGCTGATGATGGTTTCGAATTCTTCGGAGGAACTGTAAATACAAAAAACTTAATCTCTATCGGTAACGAGGATGACCAATTTGACTGGACTGAAGGTTGGAGCGGAACAAACGAAAACTGGTATGGTAAATTAGATTTCGGAAAAGGAAACAGAGGAATTGAAGCTGATAACTTCGAATTTGGATATGCATTTGCTCCAATCTCTAACCCAACAATCACAAACTTAACTCTTGTTGGACCTGGAAGTACTGCTGCTACAGCTAACTTTGCTGAAAATCAAGCTATCAAATTAAGAAGAGGAACTAAAG
Organism: Flavobacterium sp. YO12; assembly: GCF_004119495.1. Classification (GTDB taxonomy): domain Bacteria; phylum Bacteroidota; class Bacteroidia; order Flavobacteriales; family Flavobacteriaceae; genus Flavobacterium. The sequence goes on along the minus strand of NZ_NRQU01000019.1, from coordinate 52,472 downwards.
CTAAAATCTCTAACGTAGTAGTTAGTGCTTGGGCAACTGGTGTTGATGTTGAAAACGATGAAACTATCGCTTTCGTTGGTACAGATTTAAAAGTATCAAACATCTTATTCCTTGCTGATGTACCTGCAAAAACTAAAGGAAAGAAAACAGATGGAACTTCTGCTAGTGTTACTGGTGTAATTACTGAATCTGCAGCTGCAACTGGAGCTGGAAACGGTATTGCTAAACCAACATGGGCTGCTGGATGGTCAGTAGGTTTCTAATTAGTTAAAATATAAAATGTTAAAAACATCCTAATAATTTAGGATGTTTTTTTTGGCTTAGTTTTTGTAATTTTTTTTGTATATTTACTCATCCAAATAAATGCGATGGCAAAAAACTACTTTTATATTATTTTTTTATTGGCTTTTTTCTTTACTGTAAGTGTTTCAGCACAAGACAGTAAGCAATTACCAAAAACTCAAGAGTCCGTAGGAATTGAGGGTCTCAGCTTGTACCCTAACCCAGTGGTCAATGGAAAAGTATATATTACCTCAAAAAATGATTTAGAAAAAGAAATCATCATTTTTGACATCTTAGGAAAAAGAGTATTACAAACGCATCTAAGCTCAAAAGAACTAAACGTTTCAGATCTTGTCCCAGGCGTTTACATTATAAAAATAAGCGAGCAAAATGCTACGGCAACCCGAAAGCTCATTATTCGATAAAACAAAAAAGCTCTTATGGAGCTTTTTTTGTGTTTACGGTGTTCCGCTTTTTAGTATTTAGCCTCATTATCGTTTACGAAATTTGATACTTAAGAATACTGAAACTAAAAAAGGCAACACTGAACGCCAAAAAATAAATATCTTTGCACAAAAAAAGTTTTGATTACAGCCAGCGATATATTTACGATTTCCAGCCATAAGCAATTTGAAAAAACAGCACTAAAAGTGTTTCGCTTTCAATATGAAAACAATCCAGTATATCGTGATTTTTGTGATTTCCTTAAAACAAATGTACAGCAGGTAAAAACATTGGCACAAATTCCATTTTTACCTATTCAGTTTTTTAAAAGCCATGACGTAGTATCAAACACCAATCCTGCCGAAGTTACTTTTACCAGCAGCGGTACGACTGGAATGATTACCAGCAGGCATTTGGTAACTGATGTTTCTCTTTATGAAGAAAGTTACCGAAAAGGATTTTCTCAATTCTATGGCAATATCGAAGATTATGTTGTTTTAGCCCTTTTACCGTCCTATTTAGAGCGCGAGGGATCTTCGCTTATTTATATGGTCGAAGACTTAATAAAACTATCCAATCAGCCTGAAAGCGGGTTTTATCTGCACAATCACGACGACTTAATTAAAAAACTGACTGAACTTGACGAATCAGGTCAAAACGTAATTTTAATTGGTGTTACTTATGCTTTGTTAGATTTAATAGAAAAACACCAATTCAACCTTCAAAATACCATTATTATGGAAACTGGAGGAATGAAAGGAAAACGCAAAGAAATGATTCGCGAAGAACTACACGAACAACTCTGTAAAGGATTTGGTGTAAATGCAATTCATTCAGAATACGGAATGACAGAACTTTTAGCGCAAGCTTATTCTTTAGGCGAAGGTGTATTTGAATGCCCTTCTTGGATGCATATTTTAGTTCGCGATCCAGAAGATGCTTTGACATATATAAAAGACGGAAAAACCGGCGGAATCAACGTTATTGATTTAGCCAATATCAATTCTTGTTCTTTTATTGCAACGCAGGATTTAGGCAAAAAAAATCCCAACAACTCTTTCGAGGTATTGGGACGTTTTGATAATTCTGATATTCGTGGCTGTAATTTGATGGTGCTTTAATGTTTAATCGTTGATTTGTTAAATCGTTTAATCAGCATAAAACTCGATTAAACAATTAACCGATTAAACAGTTAAACCATTTAGACCACTCTAATCACAAAATAGTTTTTCTTTCCACTTTGTAATAACACAAATTGATTGTTAATCAAATCATTTGCAGTTAATACAAAATCTTCTTTTATTTTTTCTCTGTTTACAGAAATAGAGTTAGCAGTCAACGCGCGTCTAGCTTCTCCGTTTGATTTAAAGAAACCTGTTTTTTCGTTTAAAACCGTTACAATATCTAATCCGTTTTCCAAATCAGCTTGTGCAATTTCAGCTTGCGGCACTCCATCAAAAACTTCTAAGAAAGTCACTTCATCTAATTTTTTCAAATCATCAGCAGTAGAATTTCCAAACAAAATATTCGAAGCCTGAATCGCTTTTTCTAATTCTTCTTTACTATGAACAAAAATCGTGATTTCTTCCGCCAATTTCTTTTGCAAGATTCTTAAATGCGGCGCCGTTTGATGCTCAGCAATTAAAGCCTCAATAGTTTCTTTGTCTAAGAATGTAAAGATTTTAATGTATTTTTCAGCATCAACATCAGTTGAATTTACCCAAAATTGGTAAAACTTATATACCGAAGTTTTATCAGCATCTAACCAAACATTTCCACCTTCAGATTTTCCAAATTTAGATCCGTCTGCTTTTGTAATTAAAGGTGTTGTCAAAGCAAAAGCCTTTGCTCCTTCTCCACCCATTCTGCGCACTAATTCTGTACCTGTAGTAATATTTCCCCATTGGTCAGAACCTCCCATTTGCAAAACGCAATTGTTGTTTTTATACAAATGATAAAAATCGTACCCTTGAATTAATTGATATGTAAATTCGGTAAAAGACATTCCTTCACCTTCTCCGCTAAATCTCTTTTTAACAGAATCCTTCGCCATCATATAATTTACCGTGATACGTTTTCCAACTTCACGAGCAAAATCAATAAACGAGAATTCTTTCATCCAGTCATAGTTATTTACCATTACTGGAGCATTTGCTTCTTTTGAATTAAAGTCTAGGAAACGAGACAGAACACTTTTAATTCCGGCAACGTTTTTAGCCAAAGCCTCTTCGTTCAACAAATTTCTTTCGTCAGATTTTCCAGAAGGATCACCAATCATTCCAGTCGCGCCGCCCACAAGAGCGATTGGCTGATGACCAAAATTCTTTAAATGAACCAATAAAATAATCTGAACCATACTGCCTATATGCAGTGAATCTGCTGTTGGATCAAAACCAATATATGCCGAAGTTACCTCTTTTAGCAATTGTTCTTCCGTTCCTGGCATGCTATCATGGTACAAACCGCGCCACTTTAATTCTTCAACTAGATTCTTCATTTTTAAAATATTTTGCGCAAATATAATCAATGGTAATCGCAATGGCAAAAACTTATGCCACTAAGGCGCTAAGACACAAATATTATTTCAAAAAAATCAAAACTTTGCGCCTTTGCGGCAAAAACCAAAAAACCTTTGCAACTTTGTTCCTCTACAACTTTGAACCTTTGCAAAAAACCTTTGCAACTTTGTCTCTCTGCAGCTTTGCACCTTTCCAACAAAAACTTATATTTACAAAATGGTATTAGTAACTGGCGGAACAGGTTTAGTAGGCTCACATTTATTGCTTCATTTAATCGAAAATGGAGAAAATGTTCGGGCAATTTACAGAACCAAAAACAACATTCAAAAAGCAAAATCGATTTTTGAACTTTATAAAAAAGAAGCTTTATTTGAAAAAATAGAATGGCTTGAAGCCGATATTTTGGATGTTCCTTCTTTAGAAACTGCTTTTATTGATATTGATTACGTTTACCACTGCGCCGCTTTAATTTCATTTGACCCAAAAGACGAAGAAGCACTTCGAAAAATAAACATCGAAGGAACTGCTAATATGGTTAATTTTTCGATTGCACTAGGTATAAAGAAATTTTGCTTTGTAAGTTCTATTGCTGCACTTGGCGATTTGGCATCGCACGAAACTTATATTACTGAGGAAACAGACTGGAATCCTGAAAAACCACACAGCGATTACTCTATTTCTAAATACGGTTCTGAAATGGAAGTATGGCGCGCTCATCAAGAAGGTTTGGATGTTATAATTGTAAATCCCGGTGTAATTTTAGGACCAATTCCGAAAACAAAAAACAAACAGCAGGGAAGCGCCGAATTGTACTTAAAAGTTGCTAATGGTCTTTCGTTTTACACTCTTGGAAGCACTGGTTTTATTACCGTTGACGATGTTGTAAAAATTTCTCGTCAATTAATGCATAGTGAAATTAAAAATGAGCGTTTTACTTTAATAGCTGATAATATTGTTTTTAAAGATATTCTTGATACAATTGCCGAGGTTTTGAAAGTAAAAAAACCAAGCCGTCATGCAAAACCTTTATTTATGAATTTCCTATGGATGGCTGACGGAATATTTTCAACTCTGTTTTTTCAAAAAAGACGCCTGACAAAAGCAACTGCAAAAGCTTCTTATTCTAAAAATTTGTATTCAAATGAAAAAATAAAAACCGCTCTAGGAACGGTTTTTACAGATGTACATCAATATGTAAAGGATATTTCTAAACTATAGAATTATTTTTTTGGCTGCGGTTTCATTTGTCGTCTTATCGAGTCAAGATTTATTTGACTCTTTGTCTTTTTAATCGAATCTTTAGGTTTTTCTTTATCCTTAAGATTCACCGCTTTCATCGCTTTTTTCTCTTCAATTTTAACGATCGAATCTGTGTCTCTTTGATTTTTTGCTAATCGTTTTCCAACCTCATCAAACATCTCTTTGTAGTTCTCATAATCTGCAGCATAATACATATTATTTTGAGCAAATTGAAGACTGTCTACTTTGTATTTCTTTAAAATAAACTTCGTTGGATTTGTTTCTGTAGAATCTAACGAAATTGGATTTTGATATTTCATTGCTTCCAGAAGAGACAAATCATACATAATATCAATCATTTTATCTTTCTCAATAAGTTTAGCAGGCTGTTTTACAACCTCTCTTTTACAACTTACAGAAAGAAATATAACCAATACTATTACAAAACAATTTTTCATTTCGTCTTTTTATCTATCAAACAATAAACGTTTTCCAGCACGGATATCTTTTACTTTAAAGTTATTGTAAACCATTTCACCATTTACAAAAGTGTACGTAATTCTCGATTTAAAAGCTGTGCCTTCAAAAGGAGACCAACCGCATTTATATAAGATATTATCTTGATTTACACTCCAAGGCAAACTCGGATTTACAATTACCAAGTCAGCATAATAACCCTCTTTAATAAAACCTCTTTTTTCAATTTTAAAGATTTTTGCAGGATTATGACACATTTTTTCTACAATTTTCTCTACGCTTATTTTACCTTGATGATGCGCTTCGAACATTGCTACAACGGCATGCTGCACAAGCGGACCTCCAGAAGGTGCTTTTAAATAAGATTGTAATTTTTCTTCTTTTGTATGAGGAGCATGATCTGTTGCAATAACATCAATTCTACCATCATTCAAAGCTTCCCAAAGTGCTTTTCTATCACTTTCGGTTTTTACAGCAGGATTCCATTTAATGAAATTTCCTTTTGTTTTATAATCTTCATCGGTAAACCAAAGATGATGCACACAAACCTCAGCAGTAATTTTTTTATCTTCTAATGGAATTTTGTTTGTAAACAATTCCATTTCTTTTGCTGTCGATAAATGAAAAATATGCAAACGCGCTCCAGTTCTTTTTGCCAAAGCCACGGCTTTTGAAGACGAAATATAACAAGCTTCAGCACTTCTAATTAAATTATGCGCTGTTACCGGAACATCTTCACCATATTTTTCTTTGAACTCTGCTAAGTTATTTTGAATAGTAGTTTCATCTTCGCAATGCACAGCGATTAACATTGGTGTGCTTGAGAAAATTTTTTCTAAAGTTTCTTCTTTGTCAACCAGCATATTTCCTGTTGAAGAACCTAGAAATATCTTAATTCCAGCAACATTTTTAGGATTCGTTTTTAAAACCTCTTCTAAGTTATCGTTAGTAGCTCCCATCATAAACGAATAGTTCGCATATGATTTTTGAGCAGCGATTTGATATTTATCTTCTAATATTTCTTGTGTAACGGCATTTGGAACTGTATTTGGCTGTTCGATAAAAGAAGTAATTCCTCCCGCAACCGCAGCTCTTGATTCTGATTCAATATCGCCTTTATGCGTTAAACCTGGTTCTCTAAAATGAACTTGATCATCGATTGCGCCCGGTATTAAATAACTTCCTTCGGCATCTACAACAATACAATCAGATGATTTTAAACTGATACTATCAGCGACTTCAACAATCATGTCGTTTTCTATAAAAACATCTCCATCAAAAATAGACCCTTCGTTTACAATTTTTGCATTTTTAATTAAAATCCTATTCATGTTCTATCTTTATAATGTATTGACTAATTTTTTTAATCTTAACGAAATCACTCCAAGAATTGCTTCTTTGATAATGGCGTTACTCATTTTCGAAACTCCTTTTGTTCTATCTGTAAAAATAATTGGAACTTCTTTAATTTCAAATTGAGCACAATAAGTTCTGTACTTCATTTCGATTTGAAACGCATATCCCACAAACTTTATTTTGTTAAGATTGATTTTCTCCAAAACCTCTCTTTTATAACAAACGAAACCTGCAGTTGCATCATGTATTTTCATTCCGGTAATAAACTTTACGTAAACTGAAGCGAAGTACGACATCAATACACGACTTAATGGCCAATTTACCACATTTACACCTTTTACATAACGGGAACCAATAGCCAAATCAGCTCCGCCAAAATGACAAGCATCATATAATTTCTCTAAATCATTTGGGTTATGCGAAAAGTCAGCGTCCATTTCAAAAATGAAATCATATTTACGCTCCAAAGCCCACTTAAAACCATGAACATAAGCTGTTCCTAAACCCGCTTTTTTGGCTCTTTTTTCAAGAAATAATCTTCCAGAAAATTCTTCTTGCAGCACAATCACTTTATCAGCAGTATGGTCTGGAGAATTATCATCGATTATTAAAAGATGAAACGCTTTATGCTGCGAAAGTACCGCTCTCACAATACTTTCAATATTTTCAATTTCGTTATAAGTTGGAATTATGACAATACTATCACTCATTTTTCTTGGTAATTTCACCGCAAAAGTAAACTTTTTATAGCATTTGGTTCATAATAAATACATAATAAAAGTATTGATCCAAAAAATTACTAATTTTGTGCGCTATGATTGAACAACTTCATCCTCGAATTATTGAAAACAAAGATTGGGCAACTGTTTTATTCATCCTGACCTTTGCGATTGTTGCTATAACAAAATCAGCATACGAAACTCGCTTTTCTGAGTTCAGCAGGCTGATTTTCTCAGATAAATACGCTAAAATTTATCGCGACAATAATCATATAAACAGCAGCTTTACTGTTGGTTTGTTTTTTGTACAAATTATTTCATTTGCTTTTTTTATTCAACTTACGATGAGCATTTATGGAACGGCATCAAAAACAGATTATTTATTGTTTATTCGAATTGCAACTTTTCTTCTTTATTTTATTCTTGCAAAATATTTGATCGAAAAAATTGTAGCAGCTTCGTTCAATATTGATGAATTTATGGAACTTTTTAACTTACAAAAAGTAACCTACCGAACTTACATTGGTGTTTTAATACTTCCTATCAATGCTATTTTGTTCTATTATAACAATATTCCAATAATTGTTCCGTTTGCGATCATAGGTATTTCACTGTGTATCAGCCTATACTCATATTTTATTTCAATTAAAACGTATCAAAACGCAATTATCGACAAGTTGTTTTATTTTATTTTATATCTTTGCGCTCTTGAAATAGCCCCTTATTATTTTCTCTATTATTGGATGACAAAAGGGAGTGCTTAGTAAATGTTTATAATATGAAAGTGAAAACAATTTTGGTGTCACAGCCTGAACCTAAAGTGGAGAATTCTCCTTACTTTGAGCTCCAACAAAAACACAAAATAAAAATTGATTTCAGACCATTTATTCATGTGGAAGGGGTTAGTGCAAAAGAGATTCGATTACAAAAAATCGACCTTAACCACTATACTGCTATCATTTTAACAAGTCGAAATGCTGTAGATCATTTTTTTAGAGTGGCTGATGAAATGCGCTACAAAGTTCCTGAAGGATTGAAATATTTTTGTCAATCTGAAGCAGTTGCCTTTTATCTGCAAAAGTATGTAGTATACAGAAAACGTAAAATTTACGTTGGTGCTAAAGATTTTGCTGATTTATCGCCTCTAATTAAAAAATACAAAGACGAGAAGTTTTTACTTCCAGCATCTGACCAATTAAATGCAGACGCTCCAATAACATTAAATAGTCTAAAAGTAGATTGGGCACAAGCTGTTTTTTACAGAACTGTAATGAGCGACTTATCTGATCTTGCAGATGTTTATTATGATGTTTTGGCATTTTTCAGCCCAACAGGAATTAAATCATTGTTTAAAAACTTCCCAGACTTTAAACAAAACAATACCAGAATCGCTGTATTTGGAAGCACAACTCAAAAAGAAGCTTTAGATCACGGTTTAAGAATTGATATTCTTGCTCCAACACCTGAAACGCCTTCTATGACAATGGCTCTTGAAAAATACATCGCCGAAGCAAACAAAGGAAAATAAAACCTTAAGAATACAAAATATTAAAATTCCAAATTCCAACTTAATCACTTGGGATTTGGAATTTTTGTTTTACACCCTTTCGTTTCCCATGGTTGAAACCACGAGCTGTATTTTTGGAATTTGGGATTTAAAAAATTGGAATTTTATTTTCCCCTCCTTTTAACTATATTTGATTTCTATTCTAAACCAAATTAAAAGAATTAGTTTCAAATTACAAGTTATGAAAATCAACTCCTTATTAATTGAAATTGACGGTATCGACAAAGAAATACTTCGCTACTTAATGGATGATGCCCGAAAACCTATTTTGCAAATTGCCAATAAAATTGGCATTTCGGGAGCTGCAATTCATCAGCGTTTAAAAAAACTAGAACAATCCGGCGTTATTTCAGGATCTAAGTTTACTGTTAACCCAAAAGTTTTAGGCTACAATACTATGGCTTTTGTTGGCGTTTATCTTGACAAAGCTTCTCGAAACTCCGAAGCTGTAAAAGATCTTAGAAAAATTCCAGAAGTTCTAGAGTGCCATTATACCACAGGAAACTGGTCTGTATTAATTAAAATTATCTGTCGCGACAACGAACATTTAATGCAGCTTTTAAATACCAAAATTCAGGCGATTGAAGGTGTTTCAAGAACTGAAACTTTTATATCGTTAGATCAACAGATTGATAGGCAGATACAATTATAAATGTGTCAATGAGAAAATTTGATAATTAGATAATTCACTGTTACATGTTAAATATTAGATCAGAATACAAGACCATATTCTTTTTCATTGTTTATTTCTCAATAACCTTTATTTATACCAAAATTGATGCAGGAGGTCCATGTGCTCCCGGAATGGGTGCTTTTCTATTTCTTCTTGCAATTCCGATAAGCATAATTTATACTATTGTTCTTTTTTACAAATTATATAAATCTGAAGAAAATCAATATTTATATTCCATTTATACCCTTGCAGGACTTTGGGCTTTACTTTTTGTTCTTCTGCAATTAAATGAAAGCTAAATAAAAAAACAAAACCCGACAGGTTTTAAAAACCTGTCGGGTTTGCTACAAATTATCTAATTGACTAATTATCTCAATTATCAAATTAATTCCTTCTGCTTCCTGAATAAATCGAGATATAGTACAACAGCGTTGCAATTGAACCTATAGCCGCAACAACATAAGTTCGTGCCGCCCATTTTAAGGCATCTTTCGCTCCAGCCTGTTCTTGCTGAGTCAACATATGTTTATTTTCTAACCAAGCCAAGGCTCTGTTACTTGCATCATATTCTACTGGCAGCGTAATAATTGTAAACAATGTAGTTGCCGCAAAAATAACAATCCCAATTAGCAGTAATTGAGGAAAAGTTCTAATCATTAAGATTCCCGCAAGCAAAATCCATTGCACATAATTTGAAGCCACACTTACAATAGGCACTAATTTAGAACGCATTGTTAACCACTCATAACCAATAGCATGCTGAACTGCGTGCCCGCACTCGTGCGCCGCAACAGCCGCCGCAGCCGCGTTACGATGATTGTAAACCGCTTCGCTTAAATTAACTGTTTTATCTGCAGGATTATAATGATCTGTTAGTTGACCTGGAGTCGAAATTACACGAACATCTGTAATACCATTATCAGCAAGCATTTTTTCAGCGATTTCCGCACCGCTCATTCCGTTTCGTAATTGCAGTTTAGAATATAATTCGAATTTACTTTTTAGTCTTGAACTTACCAGCCAGCTGAATAACATTATAGCTCCGGCAATAATTAAATATCCACTTCCCATATTTTTATCTTTTTTTGATTGATTTCTAAAGTTACAAAACAAATCACAATTTCTGAACCAAACTCAAAAAATGACATTTTGACATCTAAAACAGTAATTACGGCAGTAGAAATATTAAAAATTTAACAAAAAAAGACGCACTTCGGTGCGTCTGTACAGTACGGTCATAAATCATCCCTTAAAGCAGCTGATTATTTACTTCTTCAAACTTCTTAATCAAGGTATTTATTTTGGACTGCTGTTTTTTAATTTGTTTCGGGCGAATATAAAACCAATTAAACGCCATCCAAAGCAATGTTATTCCGTAACACAAACTTGCACCCAAAGCACTCATTCTGCTGGCATATTCATACATATACAAGCAAATTCCAGTTGTAAGCAGCAGAAAGTACAAAGTCATCATTTTTGTCTGCATAAACTGCTGTTTCTTTTTAATCAAAATCAGTTTTTGTAAATATTCCTGATTCGTTTGTGTCGCATCAATATTTCTATACGGAGCAAACAATTTATTAAAAGCAAACACATAAATAACCATCGCCAAAATCGTTAAAACAATCCCCATTTTAGTCGAAATAAACTCTGGCTGATAATATATCCATATAAAAACAATAAATGCGGTTGTCAAAAAAAGCAAAACATTTGTTATCCATAAACTTCTTAAACCTGCTTTTTTAAATTTACTCACTCTCGACAGCAAATCTTTCATGTCTGGCTGACTTACAGATTGTCTTTTCCATAAATCTTTAAAATCTATATTGTTATCGTTGTCCATTTTCTTTAAATTTTTCGGTCAGTTTTTCTTTTATTCTGTGAATTTTCACTCTAACATTAGCATCAGAAAGTCCAACGATTTTGGCAATTTCTGACTGCTTAACTTCTTCTAATTCCAACGAAATAATGATACGTTCCGTTTCAGGCAATTCGGCTATGCATTTATACAAAAACTGAATTTGCGGTTCTATCGAAGTTTGTTTCTCTTCTGAAAGATGAATTGGTAAATCGGATTTCGGGAAACGCTTTTCTTTTTCAATCTGCCTTAAACAATTGTTAGACGCAATTCTAAAAATCCAAGTTCCAATAGCCGATTCGTTTCGAAAAGTTTCCAATTTCTGCCATACAATTATAAAGGTTTCTTGAGCCAAATCCTGTGCCGCATCATAATCATTTACGAAACCCATGCAAAGCCTGAATATTCTATCCCAATAAGTCTTATAGATTTCTTCAAATTCCATCCTTACGATTTTACAAAAGTGTTTAATTGCGCCAAGTACCAAGCCGTATCATCATACATAATAAAATGCAGACCTTTGCTCGCATACTGAAAATCAGCTGTTTTTAAATTTTTATATTGTTCCTCGATTGCTGGTTTTAAATTTATAAAATAAGATTCTAATAAAATTAATGACTGGCATTTTATAGCAGCAATTTTATTTCTCAAATCGGTATTTGAAAAATCACAATACATTTGAGCAAATGTTTTTCGGTCTGATTTTACACTCCAGTCTACAACTGTACCCATTTTTGAAGTATCTGCCAAAAGCCTTGGCATTGTTTTTTTCTGCATTTCAAGAAACTGCGCATCTGTCATTCCAGTCATTTGACTTACCATTGCCGTACAATCATTATTTTCTTTTGATTTAAAAGAAGTATCCATCAATGCTGCCAAACACGGAAGCGCATCTACAACTATAATTTTTCCAATTAATTCTGGATAATCTGCCGCGATTGCAAGTGCAAGTCCGCCACCCATACTGTGACCAATTAAAATTGGCTTTTCAATTTTATTGTCTTTAATATAATTTGCAATTTCTGTCTTCCAATTTTCGAATGATGGATTCTGTTGTGGTTTTGCTCCCGCAAATCCTGCCATTGTAAGCGTATAACAAGTATAGTCTTTTTCGAAAGCTGTTTTGGTTTCATTCCACACCTCTCCAGAAGAAGCAAATCCAGGAATGAAAATTATTGATTGTTTTCCTTTTCCCGTTTTAATAACTTCGAAAGGATATGATTTTGTTTGTGCAAAAACATTTAGACATAAAGCTGAGAATAAGAATGCGATAATTAAGATGATATACTTTTTCATTTTTTAATAGTTTTAAGTTGTTAATTTAATCGGATCCGCCTTTTGGATACGAGAACTATTAAAATGTTACAAAAGTTTTTAAATTTTTAATCATTAAGTTTGAAATCCCAATGTTGGTGCGGGTTTTTAACCGCAAAGTGCGCAAAGGTTTACGCAAGGAACGCTAGGTTTTTTGCCACTAATTACGCGAATTTTCACTAATTTTCATTTCGAAAAAACACATAGTTTGTCATTTCGACGAAGGAGAAATCTCCACGAGAAACTCGACAAAGATTGACTTATTGGAACGGAGTTACTTGCGAAGATTTCTCCTTCGTCGAAATGACAAACTATGCGTATTCACAGTGTTAGTCTGAGCGAAGTCGAAGACCAGCGAGAAGCTCCACAATCAAAATCGCCAATCTTTGTAGAGTTACTTGTGTGGTCTTCGACTTCGCTCAGACTGACAAAGCAAGACAAAAAAAAATCCCAAACCCCAATCGTAAAATTGGAATTTGGAATTTTTAATATTTAAGAATCAAACTGGTTTACCCAACCAAATTGATAATTTTACCAGGAACGATAATCACCTTATTTGGTGTTCTGCCGTCTAATTGTTTTTGAGTTCTTTCGTCTTTCATTACAATTTCTTCGATTTGTTCTTTGGTTAAATCCAAAGGCAATTCGATTGTAAAACGCATTTTTCCGTTGAAAGAAACTGGATATTCTTTATTTGTTTCAATTAGATGTTTTGCTTCAAAAGCAGGGAAAGCAACTTCTGAAATTGAAGTTGTATGTCCTAACTGCGACCATAATTCTTCTGCAATATGAGGAGCGTAAGGAGAAACCAAAACTGCTAACGGCTCTAAAATGGCTCTTGAATGACAGTTTTGAGCAGACAATTCATTTACACAAATCATAAACTGAGAAACCGAAGTATTGAAAGAGAAATTCTCGATATCTTCTGCTGCTTTTTTGATTGTTTTATGTAATGATTTCAAGTTGTCTTTTGTTGGTTCGTCATTGTTTACAATTAAACCATTATCATCAAAATACAATCTCCATAATTTTTTCAAGAAACCAAAAACTCCCGAAATTCCAGCAGTATTCCAAGGTTTTGCCTGCTCTAACGGACCTAAGAACATTTCGTATAAACGTAATGTATCTGCTCCATATTCATTACAAATATCATCTGGCGTTACTACATTATAGTATGATTTCGACATTTTTTCGACTTCACGGCCTACAATGTATTTTGGGTTATCTACAGTAATAAATTCTGCACCTACATAATCTTCTCTCCACGCCTTAAATTTTTCTACATCTAACTCATCAGAAGAATTTACCATTGAAACATCAACACGAAGTGCATTAATTTGAATATTCTCCAAAGAAATATCATCTTCTTTTAAATTCAATATCTCCTCTTTAAATTTAAAAAGAACTTCATCATTAAGTAAACGATCTATTATTTTATTGAAGCCTTTTGAAATGACTTGTTTTTCAATAACATCGCGAAATTTTATAGGATCATTATATTTTGCTGTAATAAAGAAAGACAAATCATTGTTTGGTTGTAATACAAACCTAATATCTAAACTTTTTACATGGAGAAATGGTAATATTCTATAAACATAAGCACTAGTTCCTAAAATCATCCCCTGATTAATCAGTTTTTTGAATGGTTCTTCGGTTGGAGCAAAACCTTTATCTTTTAAGAATTTGTTCCAAAAACGAGAATACAATAAGTGACCCGTTGCGTGTTCGCTTCCTCCAATATATAAATCTACACTTTCCCAGTAAGCCAAAGCTTCTTTGCTTGCAAATTCATTTTCGTTGTGCGCATCCATATAACGCATCCAATACCATGAACTTCCTGCCCAACCTGGCATAGTATTTAATTCTAAAGGAAAAATTGAAACATTGTCAACTAAATCTGTATTGACAACTTTATTTTGTTTTGTATCCCAAGCCCAAACAGCTGCGTTTCCTAATGGAGGCAAACCGTCTTCTGTTGGTAAATATTTTTCTACTTCTGGTAAAATAATTGGCAAGTGCTGCGCATCGATCATTTTAGGCAATCCGTTTACGTAGTAAACCGGAAACGGTTCACCCCAATAACGCTGACGAGAGAAAACAGCATCACGCAAACGGTAATTTGTTTTTCCTTTTCCTTGTCCTAATTTTTCTAATTCAGCGATTGCTTTTTGAGTTGCCTCTTTATAATTTAGTCCGTTTAAGAAATCAGAATTAGCGATTTCAACGTTATCTTTTGATCCGTAAGCGGCTTCAGAAATATCAACATTTGCAAAAATGTTTTTAATTTCCTGCATTCCGTTTTGACCTTTAAAGAAATTAGCAAAAGCATAATCTCTTTCGTCTCCGCAAGGAACCGCCATTACAGCACCAGTTCCGTAACCTGCCAAAACATAATCTCCAATCCAAACCGGAATCGCTTCTTTTGTAAATGGATGTTCTGCATACGCTCCTGTAAATACTCCAGAAATTGTTTTTACATCGGCCATACGCTCACGCTCAGAACGCTTTGATGTTTTTTCGATATAAGCTTCAATTGCCGCTTTTTGTTCTGGAGTTGTAATTTTAGCAACCAAATCATGTTCTGGCGCCAAAGTCATAAACGTTACTCCAAAAATAGTATCAGGACGAGTGGTAAAAACTTCGATAACTTCATCGTGATTTTTTACATTAAAAGTCACCAAAGCCCCAACCGATTTACCGATCCAGTTTCTTTGAGATTCTTTAATAGACTCGCTCCAATCGATATCATTTAAACCTTGAAGTAAGCGTTCGGCATAAGCAGAAATTCGCATACTCCATTGTGTCATTTTTTTTCTTATAACAGGAAAGCCTCCACGCTCAGAAACTCCGTTTACAATTTCGTCATTTGCCAAAACAGTTCCTAAACCGGGACACCAGTTTACTTCGGTTTCAGCCAAATACGTCATTCTGTATTGCAAAAGGATTTTTTCTTTTTGATCTTCAGAATAAGAGTTCCATTCCGCAGCAGTAAAAATCGCAACATTATCATCGCAAACTGCTTCAACTAATGCATTTCCGCTTTCTTCAAAAACTTTTACAAGCTCTGAAATTTCAAAAGCTTTTCCTTGTTTTTTGCAATACCAAGAATTAAACAATTGAATAAAAATCCATTGTGTATGTTTGTAATAATCAGGATTTGAAGTTCGCACTTCACGCGCCCAGTCAAATGAGAAACCAATTTTATCCAATTGTTTTCTGTATCCTGCAATTTGTTTTCCTTCTTTGTCTACGCCGCCATCAATATTTACGCGTGTTGTATCTTCTGGACGTTGTCCTGTCTGAATCGCATATTGTTCTGCCGGTAATCCGAAACTATCATAACCCATTGGATGCAAAACATTGAAACCTTGGTGTCTTTTGAAACGAGAATACACATCTGAAGCTATATAACCAAGCGGATGCCCAACGTGCAGTCCTGCTCCAGATGGATAAGGAAACATATCGAGTACATAATGTTTCGGTTTTTCAGAGTTGTTTTTTGCTGCAAAAGTTTGATTTTCTGCCCAATATTTTTGCCATTTGGCGTCAATTTCGTTTGGATTGTACTTCATTTCTAAGTGACTAAGATTCTAAGTTACTAAGGTTCTAAGGCTTTTCACTAAATTAATTATTAGGCGCAAATTTACATTTATTGTCGTTTGTACCAAAGCTATTTCACTGACAAACAAATAAAATAACAAAATACGTATTTTAAATTAAGTAAAAATACTTATATTTGTAATGACAATACTTAGCCAAGGTGTTTTTAATTGTTTATTTTTTAATAATAGAAGAATACTATTACAGTAAAAACAATTATTTTTACAAGGATATATTTAAGAATGAAATGGGTAATGATAAAAAATATTCTATTGAAGTACGACTTTGGATTGAAGAAGCTGAAGGTCCGTTTTTAGGTATTGGAAAAATCTGGCTTTTAGAAAATATTCGCAAAACAGGCTCTATAACAAATGCAGCTAAGGAGATGAAAATGGCATACAGACAGGCTTGGCAGTTGGTCGAAGAAATGAATCAGCGTGCTCAAAGTCCGTTAGTCGAAAAATTATTGGGCGGAAAAGGCGGCGGCGGTGCAAAATTGACTGATGCTGGAGAAAAAGCGATTGCAGTTTTTTATGAAGTAGAAAAACGCATTAAAGATTTCGCCGAAAAGGAAACTCAAAATTTGAAGTTTTAAACAGCTTCAATTTCATAGATCGTTTTCATTGAAATTCACAAATATGATTTTGGTCATAATTTAAATGTGTAGAAATTGCTTTTTTTGTCGTGCAAATCAGTATTCCTGAAAAAACACACTGAATTTTTATTTTAAAAAACATACAAACCAAAAACAAATTTCTTAATTATCAGTATTCATTTTAAAACATACTGAAAAATCGTATCCTTATGAAACTAAAATTTATCGCCTTTTTACTCTTTCCGCTAATCGGATTTTCCCAACAAAACAATTCAACGCCAACAGATTCCATAAAACCATCAAACGTTTTTATGCTGGGAGAAGTAATTGTTACCAATCATCAAAACAAAGACACTTTAAACAGAGTAACTTCAAAAACAATGGTTTCTCAAAACAAAATGGATGTTTCGAGAGCTTTAAATATGCTGCCAGGAATTACATTAACGGCTTCTGGACCACGAAACGAATCGATGGTTTCTGTACGTGGTTTCGATTTAAGACAGGTTCCGGTTTATATGGACGGTATTCCTGTTTATGTTCCTTATGACGGTTACGTTGACTTGGCAAGATTTACCACTTTTGATCTCGCTGCAATTGATGTTTCAAAAGGATTTTCGTCTGTACTTTATGGTCCTAACTCACTTGGCGGCGCTATAAATTTAGTTTCTAGAAAACCTTCTCAAAAATTAGAATATGACGGCTCGCTTGGAATGATTAATGAAAATGGCTATAAAGGAAACCTCAACATTGGTTCTAACATTGGAAAGTTTTATTTTCAAGGTGGATTTTCGTATTTGGATAGAAATTCAACTAGAATGTCATCTAATTTTGTTCCAACAGCAAATGAAAACGGCGGACAAAGAGACAATTCATATCGCACGGATCAGAAAATTAGTTTTAAAATTGGATGGACTCCAACTGAAAAAAGCGAATATGCGATTGGCTACATCAATCAGCAGGGCGAAAAAGGAAATCCAGTTTATACAGGAAGCGATCCTTTGAATTCACTTTTACTAAAACCTCGTTACTGGCAATGGCCAAACTGGGATAAAGAAAGCTTTTACTTCATCTCAAATTCTAATTTTGATGACAAAAACAGCTTAAAAACAAGGTTGTATTTTGACCGTTTCAAGAATACTCTTGACAGTTATGATGACGCAACTTATACGAAACAAACCAAACCGTATGCTTTTGAAAGTATTTACAATGATTACACTTACGGTGGAAATCTAGAATACAACACGAAGTTTATTCCAAAAAATGATTTGAAAATTGCTTTTCATTTTAAAGAAGATGTACACCGCGAAAACAATCTTGGTGAACCTGTTCGCCATTTTATAGACAATACGGTTTTGGTAGGAATTGAAGATATTTATAAAGTTACTCCAAAATTTACTGTTATTCCGGGTGTGAGTTACAACATTAGAAAAAATACTGAAGCAGAAGATTACAACAGTACTACAAAAGTGATTTCAGATTATCCATCCGCTGGTGCGAGTGATGCTTTTAATGCTCAAATTGGATTTTTTTATCAGTTGAATGAAGCGCAGAAGTTGGGCGCAACAGTTTCACAAAAAACAAGATTTGCAACAATCAAAGATCGTTATTCGTACAGAATGGGAACTGCAATCCCAAATCCGGACTTAAAACCTGAAAAAGCTGTAAATTACGAATTGAATTATACGGCGGGACTTTTTAATAAAGTTACTTTTCAGACTGCGCTTTTTTACAGCAAACTTTCTGATGCGATCTTAAATGTAAGCAACGTTCAACCTGGAAAATCTCAAATGCAAAATTTTGGCGAAGCAGAATATCTTGGCGTTGAAGCTCAAATAAACTACGAAATCTTATCTAATTTATCGCTTAATGTAAACTACACTTACATTGAACGAAACAATATTACAAATCCGAATATTCATTTTACCGATGTTCCAAATACTAAGGTTATGGGAACTTTAGAATATAAACCGATTAAAATATTGCGATTAATTGCTAATTCTGAATTTAACTCATCTCGTTTCAGCACGAGTTATGGTGCAAGAGTTCCTGATTACACGCTTTTAAATTTTTATGCTTCGGGCAAAATAGCTAAAAATTTCAGCATCGATGCGGGAATTAATAACATCTTCGATAAAAACTATTGCCTTGTTGAAGGTTATCCTGAAGAAGGCCGCAACTTTTTTGTAACACTTCGTTTTTTTAATAACTAAACCTAAAAAATAATTTTATATGAAAGCTCAAAATTATATTCTCGTACTTCTTATTGCATTTTCATGCACAATGTGCAATTCATCTAAAAAGGAAAAAGAAGATTCGATTGCTACAGAAAAGGTGTCTAAAACAGACAATGATAAACATGCTGTTCTTACGCCGGCTGACAGCTTAAAAATGGTAAATCACACTATTGAAGTTAAAGGCGATGTCGAATTTCCACTTCAATTAAGTGTTGATTCTTTAAAAAAGATGAAAGTGGTAACTATTGATAATTTTAAGGTTGTTTGCCAAAGCGGCGAAGTTAAAAAAGACAATAAAGTATGCAAAGGTGTTCTTTTGAAAGATATTTTAGAGAAGGCAAAAATCAAACAAGACGGACATAAGGACCGCAATTTTTATATTGTGGCTCGAGCTTCTGATGATTACAAAGCCACTTTTTCATGGGCAGAAATTTTCAACAATCCAACCGGAGAAAATGCTTTTGTTCTTTTTGAGGAAAACGGAAAACCACTAAAAAGCGGCGAAATGATTGCTATTTGCAAAAATGATATTAAAACTGGGCCTCGTCATGTTTACTGGCTAAAAAGTATTGAGGTTTATAGAGTTAAGTAAGGCTCTGAGATTCTAAGGTTCTGAGATTCTAAGGCTGAAAGTTTTTTCTACTATTTAACCGCAAAGTTCGCAAAGCTGATCTACAAAAAGCTTTGCGAATTTTTTATTATCATCAAATAAACCATAATGCACTTTCTACTTAAATCAACAAAAATTTTATGCACTTTGCTGTTAAATAAACTTTTATTCAATATGGAATTGTACATTTATGGTATAAAAGTTCGTTAATAACTTTAAATAAAGAAATTCTTTATTATTTTTACCACATAATTTAAGCAAACTATGAGTTCTAACTTTGATAAATTTCAAAAACGCAGGTTAATTTCCTCTTATTTTTCGGTAGTATTAAGTGTATTTCTAGTATTATTCCTTTTGGGAGTATTAGGATTATTTATTATTAACTCTAAAAAACTGGCAAACGATTTTAAAGAAAAAATTGCTATGACGGTTTTCTTTAAAAATGAAGCAAACGACAGCGTTATCAAAGCATTTAATACGGAATTAAAAAGAGCGCCTTTTGCGAGATCTTATGCTTATGTTTCTAAAGAAAAAGCAGCAAAAGAACATACTGATATTATTGGAGAAGATTTCCTGACATTTTTAGGCGAGAATCCTTTATTGAATTCATACGACATTCATTTAAAAGCAGATTATGTTGAAAGAGACAGCATTCTGCAAATCGAAAGCAGTTTGCGTAAAAATACTATGATCGAAGATATTGTTTACGACAAACAATTGGTAAATCTGGTAAATGATAACATCAAGAAAGTAAGTATGTGGATTTTGATTATCAGCGGTTTCTTAGCGATAATTGCAGTTTTATTAATCAACAGTTCATTGCGTCTTTCTATTCACTCAAACCGTTTTATTATTAAAACCATGCAAATGGTTGGCGCAACCAAATCGTTTATTCGTAAACCTTTTGTAATGCGAAGTGTAAAACTAGGAATGTTGGGTGCTGGATTGGCAATTATTGCTTTAATTGGACTTTTATTCTACGTTGAAACTAATTTTCCTGGTTTAGGAATTCTAGAAGATAAGGCTTTAATTGGATTGGTTTTATTAGCCGTTTTTGGATTAGGAGTTTTAATTACGTGGGTAAGTACACACTTTGCAACGCAACGTTTCTTGAATTTAAGAACTGATGATCTTTACTAATTTTAGATTTTAGATTAAAATAATTGCCTTATCCTAAAACATTGGGTTTTACAGGCTCACAAAATAAATAAAAATGAAAAACAATAATACAGAAGAAACTCCAAAACACGAATTCCTTTTTGACAGTGTCAATTACAAAATCTTATTGATCGGAATTGCTGTTATCGCTTTAGGCTTTATTTTAATGTCGGGCGGAGGAAGTCATGATCCAAATGTTTTTAATGAAGATATTTTTAATTTCAGACGTATTCGTTTAGCTCCAACTACCGTTTTAATTGGTTTTGGAATTACGATTTATTCTATTTTCAAAAAATCAAAATAGACAACTTAGACATCTTAGACAACTTAGATCTTTAGAATATTCTTTTCTAAAAAAATCTAAGAAGTCTAACATTCTAATAATCTAACAATCTAATAAATGAATACATTACAAGCTATCGTTCTTGCTATTATTGAAGGAATCACAGAATTTTTACCTGTTTCTTCAACTGGACACATGATTATTGCCTCTTCTTTTTTTGGAATTGCACACGACGATTTCACTAAACTTTTTACTATTGTTATTCAACTTGGAGCAATTCTTTCGGTTGTAATTCTATATTTCAAACGTTTCTTTCAAACACTTGATTTTTACTTTAAACTTTTAGTTGCTTTTATTCCTGCCGTTGTTTTAGGATTATTATTAAGTGATTTTATTGATGGTTTATTAGAAAATCCAGTAACTGTAGCAATTTCTCTTTTAATTGGAGGTTTAATTCTATTAAAAGTCGACGAATGGTTTAATACACCAAACAGTACCGAAACTTCACAAGAAATCAGCTATTTACAAGCTTTTAAAATTGGTTTATTTCAATGTCTTGCCATGATTCCCGGCGTTTCTCGCAGCGGTGCAAGTATCGTGGGCGGAATGTCTCAAAAATTATCAAGAACTACTGCTGCTGAGTTTTCATTTTTTCTTGCTGTACCGACAATGTTGGGTGCAACGGTAAAAAAATGTTACGATTATTACAAAGCGGGATTCGAATTATCTCACGATCAAATCAACTTATTGATAATAGGAAACATTGTTGCTTTTATTGTGGCGCTTCTTGCTATCAAAACCTTTATTGGATTTTTAACTAAAAACGGATTCAAGGTTTTTGGTTATTACCGAATTATTGCTGGAATCATTTTATTATTGATTCACTTTTTCATTCACCCGCTTACCATTATATAATGACACCTGAAGAATATTTAGACGGACAAGTTTTACTGATAGACAAACCTTTAAAATGGAGTTCGTTTCAAGCTGTCAATAAATTAAAATACCTTTTAATTAATAAAGTCGGCCTGCCAAAAAAGTTTAAAATTGGTCATGCTGGAACCTTAGATCCTTTGGCTTCTGGGCTTTTATTAATTTGTACTGGAAAATTTACCAAAAGAATTTCTGAGCTTCAAGGTCAAGCCAAAGAATATACTGGAACATTTTATATTGGAGCTACTACTCCATCTTACGATTTAGAGACTGAAATCGATCAGACTTTTCCAACGGAACATATCGATGAAGCGCTTATTCATGAAACAGTTAAACAGTTTCTAGGCGAAATCGATCAAAAACCGCCAATATTTTCTGCTATTAAAAAAGACGGAGTTCGTTTATACGAGCATGCACGTGCTGGTGAAACTGTCGAAATTGCGAGCAGAAAAACTACAATTCACGAATTTGAAATTACCCGAATAGCATTACCTGAAATTGATTTTAGAGTAGTTTGCAGTAAAGGAACTTATATTCGTTCTCTTGCTTACGATTTTGGAAAAGCCATGAATTCAGGATCGCATTTAACTGTTTTACGCCGAACTAAGATTGGCGATTACGATGTAAAAAACGCAATTGATATTACTCTTTTTGAGGAAAATCTATAACATTATATTTTTTTGATTTTTGTAATTTAGTCGTTTGCTTTAAAATTTACAAAATGAAAAATTTCTTTTTAGCGTTATTTTTAATCTCCGCAAAAGTTTCTTTTAGTCAAACCGCTGACCAAAAATTTGTATCAACTGATATCGACAATTTTTGGAAAGCATATGAAAAGGTTATTTCTACCTCTGACAGTATAAAACAATACCAATTTCTAAATGAATTTTATCTTGACAAAGCCTCGCTTGGTTTAAAAAGCCTTATTGAAGTTCGTAATTACACTCCAAAAGAGTTTCTTAACTCAATTACAAAATACCCAAAATTCTGGAATTCATTAAAAGCAAATACCACAAATGTCGGCAATCTCTATCCTGAAATCGAAACTGACATTCGTAAATTAAAAGAAGCATATCCTGAATTAAAACCATCGACTATTTATTTTTCAATTGGTGCTTTTAGAACAAACGGAACGATACAAAATGATCGCATTTTAATTGGAAGCGAACTCTCATTAGCAGATGAAACTACTATTATCGACGAACTTCCTGCATGGAGACAGCCTTTTTATAAAGAATATAATCCAAGAAAAAACATTGCTTTATTATGCACTCATGAATATGTTCATACGCAGCAAAAAGAATTAGTGGAAAACTTGCTTGCTATGTGTTTGTATGAAGGTGTCGCAGAATTTATTTCCTGCAAAGTAACTGGCAAAAAATCTAGCAGTCCTGCAATAGAATTTGGAAAAAACAACCAGGAAAAAGTAATCAATCAGTTTATTGCCGATTTGTATATCATGAGCAATAATTATAATTGGTTATGGGGTGAAAACAGAAATGATTTAAAAATTAGAGATCTCGGTTATTATATTGGCTATGAAATTTCTGAACGTTATTACAATTCATCAAAAGACAAAGCAAAAGCCATAAAAACGCTTATTGAGCTTGATTACCACAACGAAAAAGAAATGGAGCAAATCGTTGATGCCTCAAAATTATTTTCAAAAAGTGTAAAGAAATTAAATCAGGATTACGAAAAACAACGACCAACTGTACTAACAATATCTGGTTTTAAAAACGGAAGTAAAAAAGTAAAATCAGGATTAAGAGACATTACAATTACATTTTCAGAACCGTTAAACGGCCGTAATACAGGTATTGATTTTGGTCCACTTGGCAAAGAATTTTGTCCAAAGTTAAGTTCTGAAAAAATCTGGTCTTCTGATAAAAAAACATGGACTTTCAAAGCTGATTTGCTCCCAAACAAAAAATATCAAATCTTAATTACAAGTAATTTCAGAAAGCAAAACGGAGTAAGATTAAAACCGTATTTGATCGAATTTCAAACGGCTGAATAAAAAAAGCACATTACAAATCAAACCGTAATGTGCCACCTCTTTAATTAAAGTAGTGTTATTTCATACGCAATTCCTTTTGGAGTTAATAATGATGAACATTCTTTCCTCCAAATAAAAAGGTCGAAAAAAAATCGTAAAACCTTTCGAATAACTTTTTCATAATAGTGCATTTTTTAATTGTTAGACATTAAATAAACACCAATAAAAAGAGTAAATCAAAAAGTAAATAATAGAAGTGGGATTGCTTTACTAAGATACAAAAATAATGCTAAAAAAAAGAATACAAATACGTTTTTAAGAGCATTATAACATTTGTTATCAACAAGTTACAAACAATCAGCTTAAGAATTCATTTTAAAAATATTCAAAATTAAAGTCTATCGTATTTGATATTCTCCATAATCTCTATTAATTCTTCCTGAACAGAAATTCCTTTATCAGCCAAATACCATAACTGAAGATCTGTTTTAATTTTTTCGTCGATTACACCAAACTCTTTTTTATAGTTTTCCATCAATTCAGACGCTCCTTTAGGTCTTGGTCCCCAATCTGCACGAACAATTCCGGCTTCTTTACAAACAATAATTACTTTAGGTATCGCTCTTCCTCCATTTGTTAAATAATGATCCATCAACTCCGTGTTCTCATCACGAAAGACAATTCGAAGATCTATTTTTTTATTCGAATCATGCGCCATTTTATTTAAAATTGGAAGAATCTGCGCCGCATCACCACACCAGCCTTCAGAAATAACCAGCCAAAAATAATGATTGTCTAAATTTTGAAGCTTCGAAATCACTTCTTCAGAAATCTTGACTGTTTTATCCAGCCGATTCATTCTAGCCTCGTTCAACTTTGAATAATTGGTCAAACTTTCAGACTGTTCGTTGCCTGTTGACTTTCCTTCATACAACAAATCAGTGACTATTTTTCGATATTCGGCATAGGAATGGCTATTGAATAATGCTTTTGCTATAAAGTTTTTCATAAATAATTATTTGATTACTATAAAAATACGGATTTTAAGAAGATGCAGAAATGACTTTTATCACATTCCATAGAAAAAAATCAAAACCCGCATAAATTAAAACAAAAGAGCAATTAATTTTTTGTAAACATTATTTTTAAAAATCAGAATATGTCTATATTTGCACAAATTAACGCAACACAAACATGAAATATAAAAGAATTCTTCTAAAACTTAGCGGCGAGGCCTTAATGGGTGATTTACAATACGGAATTGACCCTAAAAGATTAGGCGAATATGCAGACGAAATTAAGCAGATTCACGCAAAAGGAGTAGAAATTGCTATCGTTATTGGAGGAGGAAATATTTTTAGAGGCGTTGCTGGTGCAAGCGCAGGAATGGATAGAGTACAGGGCGATTATATGGGAATGCTTGCTACTGTAATTAACGGAATGGCTTTGCAAGGCGCACTTGAAGACAAAGGAATGAAGACGCGTTTACAAACGGCTTTGAAAATGGAGTCTATTGCAGAACCTTATATTAAAAGAAGAGCAGACCGTCACCTTGAAAAAGGAAGAATCGTAATTTTTGGTGCCGGAACAGGAAATCCATATTTTACAACTGATACAGCAGCGGTTTTAAGAGGAATCGAAATTAATGCAGATGTTATCCTAAAAGGAACTCGTGTTGATGGTGTATACGATTCTGATCCTGAAAAAAATGCATCAGCGGTAAAATTTGATATGATTTCGTTTGATGATGTTCTTAAAAAAGGACTAAACGTAATGGATACAACAGCTTTTACATTAAGCCAGGAAAATAAATTACCAATTGTTGTTTTTGATATGAATAAAATAGGAAACCTATTGAAAATCTGTGAAGGCGAAAACATTGGAACTGTAGTAAACGTTTAAGCTGCTTTAGATTGTTAGATTGAAATTCTAATAATCTTCAAAAACAAAAAATAAAATTATATTAGTTAGTAAATTAAATGATCTGTTTTAATCTAAAATCCAATCGTTTAAAAATCTAAAAAAATAAAAAAATGACTGAAGAAATCGATTTTATATTAGAAAGTACTGAAGAATCAATGAACGGTTCTATTGCACACTTAGAAAAAGAATTTCTAAACATTCGTGCAGGAAAAGCTTCTCCAGCTATGTTGGGAAGTGTTTTTGTAGATTATTATGGTTCAGCAACTCCGCTTTCGCAAGTTTCAAAAATCAGTGTTCCTGATGCAAGAACAATCACTTTACAGCCGTTTGAAAAAAATATGCTGCAAGTTATTGAAAAAGCAATTATGGTTGCTAATATTGGTTTTAACCCAATGAATAACGGAGATGTTATTATCATAAGCGTACCGCCTTTAACTGAAGAGCGTCGTCGTGATTTAGCAAAACAAGCAAAATCTGAAGCTGAAGATGCTAAAATTGGTGTTCGTAACGTACGTAAAGACGCTAACAACGAAATTAAAAAATTAGAAAAAGACGGAACATCAGAAGACATTTGTAAATCTGCTGAAGAAGAAGTTCAAAATCTAACCAATACATACATTAAAAAAATTGATGAATTATTAGCTGAAAAAGAAGCTGAAATCATGAAGGTGTAATTGTATTTCATAACAAAATAAAATCCGTTTGGTTAAATTTTACCAAACGGATTTTTTTATTCTTATTTTTGCATACTTAAATGACATATTTTTCGTTTTTGAATCTATATTATTCTCTATGAGGCTATTTTGCTTATTGACTTTACTTTTTACGCTTAGCATACAGGCGCAAGTTCAAATAAGCGGAATTGTAACTGACTCAAACAACAAAGCACTTCCGTTTGCTACAATAACTACTTCAAACAGCAGTAACACAATTACGGATGTAGATGGAAAATTTATTTTTAACATCGACTCAAAAACGGGAAGTTTTGCGGTTTCATACATTGGTTTTCAAACTAAAATCATAAGTATTACAGAAAATAAAAAATTCTATCCAATTTCGTTATCTCAAAAAACAGACGCTTTACAAGAAGTTATTGTTTCAAATGAAAATCCTGCTTTAACGATTATTAGAAAAGTAATCGCCAATAAAGACAAAAACGATCCACAAAAAAAACTCAGCAGCTTTGAATACAAAACCTATAACAAACTGCTCGTTACTGCAAATCCTGATTCTATCGACGGAAGGATAGATTCTTCTGCCGTATATAAAGACTTTAATAAAAAGAAGATTAACATCGATTCATCTGATTATAAATTTAAAGAAATTATAAGCAAACAGCATTTGTTTCAAACTGAAAAAGTATCACAATATCAATTTGGAGAAAACAAGCTGAAAGAAACTGTTTTGGCGACTAAAATTGCAGGTTTTAAAAACCCGATTTACGAAGTTCTTGCTTTCAACCTGCAATCTATATCTATTTATGACAATAAATACGAGCTGTTTGAAACCAAATATGAAAATCCAATTTCGAGATCGGCACCTTCAAATTACAATTATAAACTGCTGGATACAGTGAACATAAAAGGTCGAGAAACTTTTATGATTTATTTTAAAAACAAGCAAAAACGAAAAGCTTCTGGATTAGAAGGCGTATTATATATTGACGCAGAAAACTTTGGTATTGCAAAAGCTGTTATGCGTATAAAAGGCGTTCTGGACATTAGCGGAATTCATGAATTTGAATATGTTCCAAAAGAGAAAATATGGTTCCAGAGTAACACCACTTTTAAAATTGTAAAAGGGAAAAATGATGATGACATTAAGATTCTAGGCGGAACGATTCAGTTTGACGGAGATGTTGCAGACAATTACGAACCGCGAAAAAAAACAGCTTCAGATTTTACGTATTTGCTTTCTGAGAGTAATAATTTTGACATTCATTACAACACAAATCCGTCTATAAAAAATCCTTCGCTTTATATCGAAATTAAAGACGATGCTAATAAAAAACCCGAAAGCTTCTGGAACGAATACCGAAAAGACAGCTTAGATTTAAAAGGTCAAAAAACGTATCAATTACTAGACAGTTTATCTGTAAGCAAGAGAATTGAAAAACGCTTGGGACTTGGGCGAAAAATCATCAATGGTTATCTGCCAATTGGACCAATTGATCTTGATTTAAAAAAAATAATCAGTTACAATAACTACGAAGGTTTCCGATTAGGACTTGGCGGTATAACAAACGATCGTTTTTCTAAAAACTTCAGAATTGAAGGATATACAGCTTATGGTACAAAAGACGGGGCTCTTAAATATAATTTAGGTGTAGGTGTATTGCTTGATAAAAGCACCAATACTTGGCTAAACGGATCTTATACTGATGATGTCAGGGAAATTGCGAGTACTTTTTTTGCTGTTGATAAACGGGTATTTAAAATCTATGATCCAAGACCAATCAACATTAGTACGTTCTATAAATACGACAGTTGGAAAGCAAATGTTCAAACGAAAATTATTCCTAAGACAGAAGCTGTTTTCGAATTATCAAGAAGCTTTGTAGAACCCAAATTTGATTATCTCTTTAACTACAACGGTCAGCTGTATTCTAGTTATGTAATGACAACAGCAATGCTCTCGATTGTTTGGGCTCCGTTCAGTAATTTTATGCAAACGCCGACAGGAAGAAATGAATCTGATAAAAAGTTTCCAAGGTTTACTTTTCAATTCACGCAATCCCTGCCAAATGTTTTAGATAATGATTTTACTTTTGGAAAAATAGATTTTAAAACGGAGTACGAAAAACAATACTTAAACGGTCAAAAAACCAGTGTTTTACTGCAGGGAGGTTATGCAATTGGCGATGTTCCAATTACGCATTTATACAATACAATGCCGAATAACTTAACTAAAGAAACCGTAATTCAGCGTATTACTTTTGCAGGACGAAACAGTTTTGAAACCATGTTTTTTAATGAGTTTTTCTCTAGTCAATATGTATTCTTTCAAGTTAAACATGGTTTTGATAGAATCAAGATTATGAAAAAAGTACGTCCTTCTTTGGTTTTAGTAACACGAATGGCTTGGGGAAATATGGAAAATCCCGAACAACACGTAGGACCAACTTACAAAACATTAGACAAAGGCTTTTTTGAATCGGGAATTGAGTTAAATAAAATTTTCAAAGGTTTTGGTTTAGGCGGATTCTACCGTTATGGACCAAATCAACTTATGAAGTTTGAAGATAATATAGCCGTTAAGATTTCTTATGTGATTGATTTAGGGTTATAAGATTTTAATTTCACATATTATTTGTCATTTCGACTGAAGGAGAAATCACACTCGTAACTCGACAAAGATTGGCGATTTTATTTGCGGAATTTCTAGTGTGATTTCTCCTTTCAGTCGAAATGACAAAACAGAAAAAAACCCAAACTCCAATCGTAAAATTGGAGTTTGGGATTTCTAAATTGTAATTTCTAAAAAATTTATGGCTTCAAAATCAAAACTGAAGGCGTGTTATTCAGCCAAGTACTTTGAGATTCTATTAGTTTTTTCCAGCTGTCTAAACTAATAATCATTAAATTCTGGCTTTCAATAAACTCTTTTTTAATTGTTCTGTCATGCATAATCATAATATGATTTGGGGCAATTTGTTCAATAGATCGAATTGTTTCTTGAATCTCGCGAGTATTTTTTACATCACCGCTGGCATCCAAAACTGTAATCTGTGAACCATTATTATTGATTAATTTCTTAGCATATTCAATTAAAAAAGCATCTTCTTTACTAAAAACAGGCATAAAAATCTGATTGACTTCTTCTAAATCTTTATCGATAAGTATACCAACCGGCATTTTAGTTTTGGCAATAATATGACGCGTTCTTTCATCAAAAGGAGAATTTTCGAACAATCCTTCTTTTCCTGTAAACTTATCTATTAAACGATCTGGATTTACTATTCTGGTGGTAAACCCAAGTATTTTTCCCAGCAATGTACCTTCAAAAATAGATTGTCCTAAACCAACTAGCAATAAATCATATTCCCCTTGGTTTGCTGAATCAATAATTTCGGCATCAATATCATTGGTAACTTTAAAAACACTTACCATGTTCTGATTCAAACGCTGAGATTCTTCAACAACAGGCACCAACATTTTACGTTCATGATCTTTTATATCAAACGAATGTATTTCTGTACTCAACGATAAATGCATTGCTGTTACGATCGAATTGTCGCCTTGTTTTTTAACCAAACTATTTGCGATCTTCAACAGTTTCTTACCTCTTTCAGGAGTTGCAAACGACAATAAAATCTTGTATTTGCTTTTATTTCCTATTTCCTGCGGCACGACTGTTTCTTTATCTTTAAATATAAATCCGATAAAATCTAAAGCTGGACCAGTCATAAAAGTCGTTACTAAAGCCATAATTACCATCATAGTAAAAATCTCTGTAGATAAAACTCCAAGATCGTAACCAATGTTTAACACGACCAATTCCATTAAACCACGAGTATTCATTAAGGCTCCAATAGCTAAACTATCTTTCCAGTTTTGTCCTACGAACTTTGCAGCCAATGCACTTCCAAAGAATTTACCTGCAACGGCAACAGCGATAATCAATCCTGTAATTTTCCATAAAGCAGGATCGTTCAACAACCCAATTTGAGTACGTAAACCTGTAAACACGAAGAATAATGGCAATAATACAATTATAGAAACGTCTTCAACTTTTTCGATAAATATATTTCTGAACTTGTTATTTTCTGGCATAATAGCTCCTGCTAAAAAAGCACCAAATAAAGCATGAATACCAATTAACTCTGCTGCATACGCAGAAATAAGAAGGGTAATAAAGAAAATAGCAACAACAGGTTTATTTAAACTTTCTCTTGTTGAATTTAAATCTCCAACACGTTTTAGGAACGGGCGAACAATTTTCAACATTATAATTACGTACAAAATGGCCAGTCCAATAACATATAAAGCACTGGTAAAAGAACCCGCTTTTACAATCGCAATTACAACTGCCAAAATACACCAAGCCGTAATATCATCGGCCGCAGCACAGGTTATGGCAATGGTTCCTAGTTTTGTTTTCTGCATTCCGCGTTCCTGTACAATTCTAGCTAGAACTGGAAACGCAGTAATACTCATGGCAATTCCCATAAAAAGTCCAAAAGAAGAGAACTCAACACCAACTGGCGCAAACGTATGGTAAATATAATAGGCTAAACTTAATCCTAAGGCGAACGGAATTACAATACTTGCGTGACTGATAACAACGGCGTCATGTGCTTTATTTTTTAGAACCTTTAAATCCAGTTCCATACCTATAACAAACATAAAAAGGATTAAACCAATCTGGCTTAAAAATTGTAAATTACCTAAGGATTCTTTTGGAAATAAAGCTGCCGAAAACTCTGGAAAATACATTCCAACCAGTGACGGTCCTAAAACAATACCCGCAATCATTTCGCCAATTACAGATGGCTGTCCTATTTTTCTAAAAACCCACCCAAACAAACGTGCTACTAAAATAATAGTAACGATCTGTGCTAATAATATAGCTAACGGATGCTGCAAGTTTTCGACCATTGAATGTAGGAAATCATTCCAATGATTACTTTCGATCTTTTTCTTAACGATATTACGCCCCACTTCTAGCGCTGCGCCTTTTGAAATTACCCAATATATCAGCGCTGTAAAACCGCCGATAATTGTAACGTAAAATAAAGAGTTTTTAATGTTATTCATAACTCGTTCTTTTGATTTATTGCAGCAAATATCATAACTGAGGTTTAAGTGAAAAAGGAAAACTACACCTAATTTTCAATGTATGTAACAAGTGGGAAAAACTTTGTAATAAGTTATAAAAATGATTGTCATCCTGAGCGAAGTCGAAGGCTTAACACTCTTCATCGGGCTTAGAATATGCTCAGGATTACAGAAAACAATTTATTACAAGTGGCTATAGTTTTACTTTTTTCAAAAAATCAGAACGATACGTTTCACTTAAAATTATAGTGCCATTTTTGTTGTTTTCATCCGTATGATGCAATACAATTTCATTATGATTAAAGAATTTTATGGCTTTTACAGCCACAATTTCTTTTTTATTTGCGCGGCAAAAATCGGCATCAGGCAGCTCCTCTAAAAGTGTAGCGAATTTAACATTCTTCAAGTTCAAGAAACTTCCATCTGTAAGCAAAACCGTTTTATCACGACTATCGCTTGAAGCCGTTTTTATATATTGAATTTGATTAAAGTAAAGCAGTGTTTTGCCTTTATCTGTATTGAGCTGAATAAACTTTTTAGCTGCATCAGGCTTTTCGAAATGTTCTACAGCTTTTGTAATTGCTTTTTGCAGACGTTCTAATTTTACAGGTTTTGTAATATAATCTATCGCATCAATATTAAAAGCGTCGGCTGCATACTCTTTGTAAGCCGTGCAGAAAATAACCATTTTATCACTGAGCATTTCCGCTAAATGAAGTCCATCCATCCCCGGCATTTCAATATCTGATATTAACAGATCAAAATCGAGATTCGGAATATCTGATAAAAGTTTCTCAGGATTATTATACGTTTTTACAATTTCGACTTCATGAATTTGTTCACAAAGCATTTTTAAGTACGTTAATCCGGGAAGCTCATCGTCCAGCAGCAAGCATTTCAGTTTTGTATTCAAGGAGATCAATTTTTAGATGAGCAATATAAATATCGTTTTCTACAAACCTGTCCAGTTTGAAATTATTTTTATAGATAATTCGTAAACGATGTTCCAAAGTAGCATGACCAAAACCGCTTCGTTCTTTTTTAAGTACTTTTTTATCTGAGATTTTATTTGAAACCGTCATAAAAAAAGCATTATCACGAAACTCAAAAACAACTGATATAAAAGCATCTGCACTTTGCAAATCAGCATGTTTAAAGGCATTTTCAATTAAGTCAATCGAAATTAAAGGCGCCAGCAAAGGCTGATCGTACAATTTATCTTCCTTATTAATGTTGGTTTTTATCTTCAATTCGAAAAGCGGACTAATCTTGATTTTATTGATTTCGATTAAATTCAATGCAAAATCAATTTCTTCTTTTGCGGTAACAAATTTCTTTTTGCTTTCGTATAAAATATAGTCCAAAACATTCGCCAGTTTATCTAAAGCAAAATAGGTTTGATAAGCGTGTGACTGAATTGAATTTAGAATATTCTTAAACAAATGCGGATTGAGTTTGGACTCTAATGTTTCTAACTGTAAATCATTCACCTTAACTTCAAGCGCATAAAAACTCCTTTCGGCATCGTCTTTTGCCTTCTTCGCCTGCATTAATTGGTAAATCATAAAACAAATTATGATGATGAGAAGTAAAAGAATCGCTAAAAAAATAAATGTTGTGGTATTGTTTTCTTGCATTGGTTAATTTGTTTTTATGCCACTGATTAAAACGATTAAAATGATTTTTTTTCTATACTTAAAAAAATCTGTGAGAATCACTGTAATCTGTGGCTTATTTTTTTTAATGACTAGAAACGAATTTCAACCCAATAATTGAGGCAATTAATGTTGAAAGGAAAAATATTCTCCAAAAAGTAGCTGGTTCCTTAAAAATTAAAATTCCAACCAGAACAGTTCCAACAGCTCCAATCCCTGTCCAAACCGCATAAGCCGTTCCAATTGGCAGTACCTGTGTCGCTTTATATAATAAAATCATACTGATCGAAAGGCATACAAAAAAACCAATCATCCAGTAAGTAGACACCATTCCTGCTGTTTCTTTTGCTTTTCCAAGACATGATGCGAAGCCAACTTCAAAAAGTCCTGCTATAATTAATAAAATCCAACTCATTTTCTTTTCCTTTTAAATTAATTGCAAATATGAGAAAAGCTGATGATTAAACAGTGAAAAGAAAGAAATTTATCACAAAAAACGATATGAATATTTGTGTTAACATTAAGTAAAATACAATCTATTGTTTATGATTTTGAGCACTTTTCACTACATTTGCATCCATTTTTAAAGAATTTATGAAAAACACTATCCAAGTTGGATTTTGGGAGAAACTGGCCCGAATTATACTTAAAAACAGAATAACAATTCTAATTGTACTTTCTGCTTTAACCATTTTCCTTGCTTTGCAATGGAAGAATCTTTCAATGACTTATACCGAAGCAAATCTGCTTCCGAAAGACCATATTGCAAATAAAGATTATCAAAAATTTCTAGACAAGTTTGGTGAAGAAGGAAATCTTGTGGTAATTGGTTTTAAAGATCCTAAATTTTTTACTCCAAAAAATTATGCGGCTTGGAATGAGCTTATGACGGGTTTAAAAAAATCTAAGGAAGTTGATTTAGTAGTTTCATTAAATGATTTAAAGAAACTTGAAAAAGATACCGTTAACGAAAAATTTGTTTTATCACCGTTTATTGATCAAAGTAAAGCTTTAGATCCAGCTTATTTAAAAACAGTTCAATACGATTTATTTCATAATTTACCTTTTTACGAAGGTCTTTTATTCAATAAAGAAAGCGGTAGTGTTCGTTCTGCAATTTATATCAATAAAGCATTAGTAAATACTGCTGAAAGAAAGACTTTTATCCTAGAAAATTTAGTTCCGAAAATCGATAAATTTGAGAAAACTACCGGAATTGATCTTCGCGTTTCTGGAATGCCTTATATCAGAACGATCAATGCGGACAATATGAAAGGTGAAATTGGTCTTTTTATCGGTGCAGCTTTACTTACTGTTTCTTTAATATTCTTTTTCTTTTTCCGTTCGTTCAGAGCAACATTCATTTCAATTTGTATTTTAATTGTTGGCGTAATCTGGTCTTTTGGAACGCTGGGATTATTTGGTTATAAAATCACGATTTTAACAGCCATTATTCCACCGTTAATTATCGTAATTGGTATTACAAACTGTATTTTCCTGATCAACAAATACCAGCAGGAAATCAAATTACATAATAATCAGGCAAAAGCATTGCAGCGTGTAATTTCAAAAATTGGAGTTTCGACTTTAATGACGAATTTAACAACAGCAATTGGTTTCGCAACCTTTATGATTACAGGAAATGATTTGCTTTTTGAATTTGGTCTGGTAACTTCAATCAACGTAATTTCTGTGTATTTATTGACACTTTTTATTGTGCCGATTATATACAGTTTTATGCCATTGCCAAAAGAAAAACACTTATATCATTTAACTAAAACATATATTTCGACACTTTTAAATGTTGTTGAAAATCTAGTTAAAACAAAACGTAAAATAGTATATATTGTTTACGGTTTACTTTTAGTTTTCAGTGTAATTGGAGTTTCGCAAATGAAAGTTTCGGGAAGTTTGATAGGCGAAATGCCAAAAAGCGCTTCTTTCTTTAAAGATATTTTATTCTACGAAAAAGAATTCAACGGAGTAATGCCTTTGGAAATTATGATTGACACCAAAAAGAAAAAAGGTGTTATGAAAGCATCAACCATTCGCAAAATGGATGAATTGCAAACTACAATTGCAGAGATTCCAGAATTAGCTAAACCAGTTTCAATTGTAAATTTAGTTAAATATTCGAAACAGGCTTTCTACAACGGAAATCCAGAATATTATCAATTACCAACTTCGCAAGAACAGGCTTTTATTTTAAGTTACGCTAAAAACGCAACTAAAAACAGCAAAGAAAATCTAATGAAAGCTTACGTTGATTCGACTGGACAATATGCCCGAATCACCACTTTCATGAAAGATATTGGTACGGATGAAATGGCAAAAGTGGAGAAAAAACTTCATACTAAAATAGATGAAATTTTTCCAAAAGACCGTTATGAAGTAACTGTTACCGGAAAAGCATTGGTTTTCCAAAAAGGAACGTCGTATTTAGTAGATAATTTAATCGAATCACTGATTTTTGCAATCGCAGTTATCGCCATATTGATGTTATATTTGTTCAGATCATTTAAAATGGTAATGGCATCTGTAATCACAAATATTTTACCGCTTTGCATTACATCTGGATTGATGGGTTATTTCGGAATTCCGTTAAAACCGTCAACAATTTTAGTGTTCAGTATTGCATTTGGAATTTCGGTCGATAATGCGATTCAGTTTATGGCAAAATACAAACATGATCTGCTTCAAAGCGGCGGAAAGGTAAAGAAATCAGTTTTCAGTGCTTTAAGAGAAACTGGAATTAGTACTTTTTACACATCAGTAGTTTTGATTTTAGGTTTTGCAACTTTTACTTTATCAAGCTTTAGCGGAACTATTGCACTTGGAGGATTAATTTCATGTACTTTGGCTTTTGCAATGTTTGCGAATTTGGTGGTTTTACCTTCGTTGGTTTTGACTTTTGAGAAGAAGAAAACTAAGAAAGAGGAATTGGAGAATTTGGATAAGAAAATTTTTTTTGCCACAAATTTCACAAATTTCACGAATTAACACGAATTAAAAATAAAAAACCTTTATCAAAGGTTGACACACAGTTTGTCATTTCGACGAAGGAGAAATCTTCGCAAGTAGCTCCGCACTGCAATTCCAAACTTTGTCGAGTTTCTTACGAAGATTTCTCCTTCGTCGAAATGACAATAATGAGGATAAATATAAATTCATAAAAAGAATTACCTATCCTGAAACCGAGTGCCCTAGCCCTGATAGAAGCGGCATCCTTTATGTTTTTTCTTTAAAAACATAAAGATACAGCGGATAGCAGGAAACAGCTTCAAAAATTAATTATTATCGTTTATATTTGCAGTTGTTGAAAAACAAATAATTTAATATCAATATTATATAAAATGAAACACACAAAGGTTAAAGACTTATTAAACAGTACGACGACGCTACAGGAAGTGAATGCAAAAGGATGGGTGAGAACTTTTAGAAATAATCAGTTCATCGCGCTAAATGACGGTTCTACCATTAATAATATACAATGTGTTGTTGATTTTGAAAATACACCTGAAGAAACTTTAAAAAGAATCACGACTGGAGCTGCGGTTTCTGTAATTGGAACTTTGGTTGAAAGTAAAGGTGCAGGTCAGAAATATGAAATTCAGGTGAACAAACTTGAAATCCTTGGAGATTCTGATGCGGAGAAATTCCCAATGCAGCCTAAAAAACACTCTTTAGAGTTTTTACGTGAAAACGCTCACTTGCGTGTACGCACAAATGCTTTTGGTGCGATTATGCGTGTGCGTTCAGTATTGTCATTTGCAGTTCACAAATATTTTCAGGAAAAAGGTTTTGTGTATGTAAACACGCCAATTATCACTGGAGCAGATGCTGAAGGTGCTGGAGAAATGTTTCAGGTAACTTCATTGCCTTTGGATAATCTTCCAAAAAACGAAGAAGGAAACATTGATTTCAAAAAAGATTTCTTCGGAAAACATACCAACTTAACGGTTTCTGGACAGTTAGAAGGTGAAACTTTTGCAATGGCTTTGGGTCAGATTTATACTTTTGGACCAACGTTTAGAGCTGAGAACTCAAACACTTCTCGTCACTTAGCAGAATTCTGGATGATTGAGCCGGAAGTTGCTTTCAACAACCTTGATGACAACATGGATTTGGCTGAAGATTTTATTCAGTATGTAATTAAATATGCTTTAGACAATTGTGGAGATGATTTGAAATTCTTAGAAGGAAGACTTCTTGAAGAAGAAAAATCAAAACCACAGGCTGAAAGAAGCGAAATGGCTTTGTTAGAGAAACTGAACTTTGTTTTAGAGAATAACTTCAAACGTGTTTCTTATACGGAAGCAATTGATATTTTAAGAGATTCAACGCCAAATAAAAAGAAGAAATTCCAATATATCATTAACGAATGGGGCGCTGATTTACAATCAGAACACGAGCGTTATTTAGTTGAAAAACACTTTAAATGTCCGGTAATTTTATTTGATTATCCAGCAAACATTAAAGCGTTTTATATGCGTTTGAACGACAACACTGAACCAGGAAGAGAAACCGTTCGCGCAATGGATATCCTTTTCCCTGGAATTGGAGAAATCGTAGGTGGTTCTGAAAGAGAAGAGCGTTACGACGTTTTAATCGAAAAAATGAAAGCTTTAGAAATCGACGAAGAAGAATTATACTGGTATCTAGACACCAGAAGATTTGGATCAGCAACTCACGCAGGTTTCGGTTTAGGATTTGAACGTTTGGTATTGTTTGTAACAGGAATGACAAACATTAGAGACGTAATTCCTTTCCCAAGAACTCCTGGTAGCGCAGAATTCTAAAAAAGTTTAATCGGTTAATCGTTCATTCGGTTAACCGATTTTCACGAAGAAACGAATTAACGATTAAACGAATTAACGATTAAACAAATAAACGATTAAACAGTATAAATGCTAAAGCAATTTTTAAATTTAAAATTATCCCAAAAATTATCTCCACAGCAAATTCAGCTGATGAAGTTAATTCAATTGCCTACGCAAGCTTTTGAACAGCGTTTATTAGAAGAAATGAACGAAAATCCAGCTCTTGAAGCTGGAAAAGAAGATGAATACGAAGCGGATGAATTTGCTAATGAAGACTACGACGATTATGATGATGCAGAATCAGACAGAATCGAAGCAGACGACATTAACATTGACGAATATCTAAGCGACGACGATACGCCTGATTACAAAACTCAGGTGAATAATTACAGTGACGATGAAGAACGCGAAACGCCTTTTGCTTCACCAATTAGCTTTCATCAGGATTTAATCAATCAGTTGAATACTTTTATTTTGAATGATGAAGAACGCGAAATCGCCGAATTCCTTGTTGGAAGTATTGATGATATGGGTTACATCCGCAGAAGCGTTCCAGATATTGTAGACGACATGGCTTTTACTCAGGGAATTTATACTGATGAAGCAATGGTCGAAAAAATGTTGACTGTAATTCACGAACTTGAACCTTCGGGAGTTGGAGCGCGTGACTTGCAAGAATGTTTATTACT
Organism: Flavobacterium sp. YO12; assembly: GCF_004119495.1. Classification (GTDB taxonomy): domain Bacteria; phylum Bacteroidota; class Bacteroidia; order Flavobacteriales; family Flavobacteriaceae; genus Flavobacterium. Next base: position 13,748 of record NZ_NRQU01000019.1, on the reverse strand, counting down.
GCAATTAAAGCATAAAACACCAACCGAATATGTTGATTTGGCGATTGATATTATCGAAAATCAGTTTGATGCTTTTACGAAGAAACATTACGATAAACTTTTACAGAAATACAGTGTTTCGAACGAACAGCTTAAAAAAGCGATTCACGAAATCGAAAGATTAAACCCAAAACCGGGCGGATCTTTTACAGGAAATAATAAAGTCACTGAAAACGTAGTTCCTGATTTCGCGATCAGAATTGTGGACGGCGAATTAGAATTAACCTTAAACGGAAGAAATGCTCCTTCCCTGCACGTTTCTAAAGATTATCAGGAAATGATGCAGACGTACAAAGATTCTCGTGATAAATCGTCGGCACAAAAAGATGCGGTTCAGTTTATCAAACAAAAACTGGATTCGGCAAAATGGTTTATCGATGCAATCAGACAACGTCAGGAAACACTTTTTGTAACGATGAATGCGATTATGCATTATCAGGAAGAATATTTCCTTGATGGCGACGAAACCAAGCTTAAACCAATGATCTTAAAAGACATTGCCGATATGGTTGGTTTGGATATTTCGACAATTTCACGTGTTGCCAACAGTAAATATGTTGAAACACCTTACGGAACAAAACTGATTAAAGAATTCTTCTCTGAAGCGATGAAAAATGACCAAGGAGAAGATGTTTCAACTTTAGAAATCAAAAAGATTCTTAAGAATACAATTGAAGAAGAAGACAAAAAGAAACCACTTCCGGACGATCAATTGGCAGAAATCTTAAAAGAAAAAGGATATCCAATTGCAAGAAGAACAATTGCAAAATACCGCGAACAATTAGATATTCCAGTGGCAAGAATGAGAAAGAAGATTTAGATTTTTTTTGTTAAACCATATAAGAAATATAAGTTCATTTAAAAAAACAAACCCGATAGTTTAAAAAACTGTCGGGTTTTGTTTTTCCTTTCTTATTCATACTATTAAACTGGACTGAAGTCCAGCTCTACAATATGGATCCAGCCTTTGGCTCTTTCTTAGTTCCGAAGGAACGAATTATTTTGTAGGGCCGGATTTTAATCCAGTTTAAAAAACGAAAGTATAAAAAAACAAAACCCGACAGGTTTAACACTTGTCGGGTTTTGTTTTATAAGTATTTTTACAATCTAAAGATTAAGTTTGTCAGGCGGAGCGATCCCGAGGCTTCGGGAGAAACCTTTTTTCATTAATCGAGCCTTCGACTTCGCTCAGGGTGACAAACGTTTTAACAACGTCTTAGAGAACGTTAATTTATTTATATTGATCTGGCAATATCTTCACATTAAATAAAAACGTCTTCTTTTTATCGCTGTAGCTGTAAATCAAAGTATAATCATTATCTCTAAAAACCTGCAGTCCCGTATTTGCTTTCGCGGTACTTAAAAGACTTTTTTCCATTTCTACTTGTATTACATCGACTTCAGCAGTTACTTTTTCTACATTCAACAGTGTCAAATTATACTGAACAACTCTCTCTTCAGGCAAACTTACGCTGTCGAGACGAATCCCTTCTTGAATTTTCAGCGGACAGTTTTTGTTGTATTTTTCAACTAATGTTGTTATTTCTGTATTTACTTCATCTGCCTTTTCAGAAAGAAAAAATTGAAAATAAACAGCCAGAGCTATCGCAATTCCAATTATAACTAATAGTATGATATTCTGTTTTCTTTTACTTTGCTTTTCTTGCATGGTTTATCAGGCTTAAATGAATTTTAAATCTATTTTTCTTGACTCTTTTTCATAGCGTTAAAATAAGCTGCACGACTTAATGGCTCATATTCTTCTGTTTCCCCAAGCATTACTAACTTATCATTATCTGTTTTACGAAAACTATAATTGGCAAGATTTCCTGTTCTCGTACAAACCGCATGAACTTTGGTAACATATTCTGCAGTTGCCATAAGCCCCGGCATTGGTCCAAAAGGATTTCCTTTAAAATCCATATCAAGTCCTGCAACAATTACACGAATTCCCTGATTGGCAAGATCATTACAAACCGTAATAATTTCATCATCAAAAAACTGAGCTTCGTCAATACCAATAACATCGCAGCCTTGTGCTAAAATTAAGATATTGGCAGCGGCAGGAACTGGCGTAGAACGGATTTCGTTGGCATCGTGAGACACCACCATTTCGTCATGATAGCGAGTATCGATTGCGGGTTTAAAAATTTCGACTCTTTGTTTGGCAAATTGGGCGCGTTTTAATCTGCGGATTAACTCCTCGGTCTTACCCGAAAACATTGATCCACAAATAACTTCAATCCAACCAAATTGTTCTTTGTGATTTACTGTATTTTCGAGAAACATTTTGTATTTTTCTACCTTTAAAAATGAATAGTTTTTATTACTTTGTACTGGTAATAAATTGACGCAAAAAACTGCTGTTTTTCGGTTTTTCAAAAGTAGAAAATTTTTATCAAAACGGAGATTCGCAATCGCTTATTAACAGAAATAAAAAATTAATTCGTTGATTTTCTCCCAGAATAAAGACATTCAGATACAAAACATAATAAATTACCCTATTCACTATAATTTCAACAGTTATGAAAAAAAAATTGGAAGCCGACTTAATCAGCATTGCACATCGAATTTTAAAACTTAAAAACAAATCCGATATCAATCAATTATATCTTGAAACTCAGAAATTATATGAGAAACTAGCGGTGTTAAAATTTGTTGATGAAAATTTCGACAGCCTAAAACCTACAATAAACCACAGTGAAATTACTTCTGAAATCGAAACTATTTTTGAAAAAGAAGAGATTATTCCTACAGAAGCTAAAGCCAAAGAACCAATTGCAGTTGAAGAAACTGTAACTGAAACCGTAATTGCGGAAGAAACAAAAACCGAAGAGGTTATAGAAGAGACTGTACCTGAAATTATTGCGGAAATCTCTGAGGAAATCATTTTAGAAACTGAAGTTGAGACTATTCCTGAAACTGTTGCAGAAATCAATGAAGAACCTGAAGCGGAAGAAATTGAAGAGCCTATTTTTGAAGCCAAAAAAGATATCGAAGCCGCTGACGAACTTTCGTTTACTACTATCAGCGATTTAAAGCCAATTCCTGATTTCATACCTGCTTTCGAATTAGAAACGGAAGAAATAGTTGCAGAAATCAAAGAAGAGCCAAAAATCGAAACAGAGACAAAACCTCAAGCAGTTCATATGACTTTAGAAGAGCTTTTAGGCGTAAACTATGCTGATGCTCAATTTGTGAAAGTTGATAGTTTTGAGAATGTTTCTGCAAACACAACTACTACAGAATCTAAAGAGAAAAAAAATACGGAAACAGCCATTTTAGAAACTCCAGCAGAACCTAAAACTGTTACATTAAACGAAAAACTGGCAAAAGGTTTCCATGTTGATTTGAATGATCGAATTGCATTTACAAAAAACCTTTTCGGAAACAGTTCTGAAGATTACAGTCGTGTTCTAAATCAGCTTTTAACATTTGATTCTTATGCAGAAGCTAAAGAATTTATTGACGATATGGTAAAACCTGATTACAACAATTGGGACGGAAAAGATGATTATGCAGAACGTTTCCTTGGAATTATCGAGAAGAAATTCGCATAAACCCGAATTCCACAGATTTACACTAATTTATATTCGTTAAATTTCAACACTTTAGTTATTCGTGTTAATTCGTGTAATCTGTGTTTAAATATTAAAAACAACTATGTCAAAATTATATATCGTTCCAACGCCAATTGGCAATCTTGAAGACATGACTTTCAGAGCTATTAGAGTTTTGAAAGAAGTCGATTTGATTTTGGCAGAAGACACGAGAACGAGCGGAAAATTGTTGAAGCATTTTGAAATTGGCACGCACATGCACAGCCATCATATGCACAACGAACACAAAACCACCGAAAATTTAATTGCCCGTTTAAAAGCCGGCGAAACTATAGCTTTAATTTCTGATGCAGGAACTCCGGCAATTTCAGATCCTGGATTTTTGTTAACACGCGCTTGTGTCGAAAATAAAATTGAAGTAGAATGTCTTCCGGGCGCAACGGCTTTTGTTCCAGCTCTTGTAAACAGCGGACTTCCAAATGACAAGTTTGTTTTCGAAGGTTTTCTTCCTGATAAAAAAGGACGTCAGACTCGATTTTTGGCTTTAGCCGAAGAAACCAGAACAATGATTTTATACGTTTCTCCACATAAACTCGTTAAAACCTTAAGTGAATTTATTCAATATTTTGGAGAAGACAGACAAGTTTGCGTTTCAAGAGAATTATCAAAATTGCACGAAGAAAATGTACGCGGAACAGCGAAAGAAGTTTTAGCACATTTTGAAAAAACAGCTCCACGCGGCGAAATCGTAGTTGTGGTTGCAGGAAAAACAATAACAAAAGAACCTAAGAAAAGTAAGTTTTCTAAGGATGAAGAATAATTTATTTAAGCCACAGATTAAAAAGATTAACACAGATTAAAAATTAAGTCGCCACGAATTAGCACGAATTAAATTAGTGTAAATTAGTGCAATTCGTGGCGAAAAAACAATAAAAATCATTCTAATCATTTTAATCTGTGGCAAAAACCTAAACTGCAAAGCAGATAAACAATACAAATCATGAGCATTCAAGCCTTTTTAGAAAAAGTAAAACAAACTCCAACACAAATCACATTTCCTGAAACTATTGCCGTAATCGAAGAAAATTACAGCTTTACTCCAACTGCTTTTCAAAACGGAACACAGCATAACACTGCCGGAGAAAATTCTGGTTCTTGTAAATTATTTTCGTTTGCAAAACTGCAAAACTTAAGCAAAGAAGAAACTTTGGCTTGTTTTGGCGCTTTCTATTTTGAAGAAGTTTTAGGAGATCCAAACGGAACAAATCACCAAAATATTAGAAATTTCATCAACTTAGGCTGGGACGGAATTAAGTTTGAAGGAAATGCTTTAGAAGCGAAATAACACAAAATATTCTGCCACAGATTTCACTGATTAACACAGATTAAAAAAACTTTTAAGTCCTCTATCCCGATAGCTATCGTGAGTGGCAAAAAAAATTACCTATCCAGATTAAACGATTTTCGATTTCTTCAATCTAAAATCTAAGATCTAAAATCTACAATGAAAATGCGTTGGACTTTAAAACCAAAACCTTCTGAGGATAAAATCAAACATTTGGCGCAAGCCTTAAATGTAGAAGATTTTGTTGCAACGCTTTTGATTCAGCGCGGCATTGAAACTTTTGAAGATGCTAAAAATTTCTTTCGTCCCTCTTTAGAACATCTTCACGATCCTTATCTGATGAAAGATATGGAGAAAGCGGTTGCAAGAATAGAATTGGCAATTGAAAATCAGGAAAACATTTTAGTTTTTGGCGATTATGATGTTGACGGAACAACGGCGGTTTCTTTGGTTTCTTCGTATTTAAAATCATACTATTCAAATATTGCAACTTATATTCCGGATCGTTATGATGAAGGTTACGGAATCTCTTTTAAAGGAATTGACTTTGCTGACGATAATGGCTTTTCATTGATTATTGCACTCGATTGCGGCATAAAATCTATAGATCATATCGCTTACGCAAAAGCAAAAAACATCGATTTTATTGTTTGTGATCACCACAGACCTGGTGAATTTCTTCCAGACGCGGTTGCGATTCTTGATCCAAAAAGAGAAGACTGCTCTTATCCGTATGATGAGTTATGCGGCTGTGGAGTTGGTTTTAAATTGATTCAGGCTTTAGGCCAAAACCGAAATGAAACGATTGAGGATTTAGTTCCATATTTAGATTTGGTTGCAACTGCAATTGCTGCAGATATTGTTCCTATTACAGGAGAAAATCGTGTTTTAGCTTATTTCGGTTTAAAAGTAATTAACAGCGAACCAAGACCTGGAATTAAAGCTTTGGTTCATCAGGTTAAGAAGACAGTTTTAGACATTACCGATGTTGTTTTTATTATTTCACCAAGAATAAACGCAGCTGGAAGAATCAAACACGGAAATCATGCGGTTGAGTTATTGACCGAATTTGATTTTGAACAAGCACAGCAGTTTGCATCTGAAATTGAACAATATAATGCTGATCGAAAAGATCTCGATAAAAAAATCACAAAAGAAGCTTTTCTGCAAATTACAGAAAACAATGAGGAAGAACGTTTTTCTACCGTTGTTTTTCAAGAAGACTGGCACAAAGGCGTTATTGGAATTGTTGCTTCTCGATTAATTGAAACCTATTATCGACCAACTTTAGTTTTTACCAAAAGCGGCGATAAATATGCGGCTTCTGCCCGATCTGTAAAAGGATTTGATGTTTATAATGCATTAGATGCCTGCGCAGAACATTTGGAACAATTTGGAGGTCATATGTACGCGGCGGGAATGACTTTAAAAGCTGAAAATTATCAGATTTTTAAAGACGCTTTCGAAAAACAGGTTTCCTCAACTATCCTACCTGAAATGCAAACTCCTGAAATCGAAATTGATGCTGAAATTAATTTCTCTGATATTACTCCAAAACTCATCCGTATTCTTAAACAATTTGAACCTTTTGGCCCGCAGAACATGACGCCGGTTTTCATGACAAAAAATATAAAAGATACTGGTTACGCCAAAACTTTAGGTTCTGAGGAAGAACATCTAAGGCTTTTTGTAAAACAATCTAATTCAGATGGAATTGCAGCAATTGGCTTTGGACTCGGAAAAAAATTAAGTATAGCGCAAAATCAGAATCTGTTTCAGCTGGCTTATTCTTTAGCTGAAAACGAATGGAACGGAACCATATCAACACAGCTTATGCTGAAAGACATCAGAACAAATGACAACTAAATCAACAAAACCAGATCCGTATCAAGCGCTTCGCTATAGAGAGTTTAATATATTTTTACTATTGCGCTTTGCGATGGTTTTTGCTTGGTCGATGCAGTTTATTGTTATTGAATGGGAGGTTTACAGTTTAACTAAAAATCCGCTTTCGTTAGGAATTATAGGTTTAATGGAAGTGATTCCAGCGGTTTCAATGGCATTGTTTGCAGGACATATTGTTGATCAAAGAGAAAAGAAAGGATTATTGGTAAAATGTATTCTAGGATTTTCAGTAATTAGTTTTGGATTATTTTTACTCACTTGGCCAAAAATTGTCAGCGGTTGGTCGACAGAGTCTATCTTATACTCCATTTACTTTTTAGTATTTCTTGGCGGATTAGTTCGTGCTTTTCTTGGCCCTACTATTTTCTCACTACTATCACTTATTATCCCTAAAAAAGCATATCCAAATGCCGCTACTTGGAGCAGTTCGGTTTGGCAGATTGGTGCGGTTATGGGACCGGCACTTGCAGGATTTTCAATTAACTGGATTGGTGTTCACTGGTCAATGTGTCTCGTTTTCGGATTCTCAATTCTTTCCTTAATTGCCTTATCACAAATTAGTAAAAAACCAATCATAAATCCGAAGATCGGAGAATCCATAAAAGACAGTCTTACAGAAGGTTTGACTTTTGTATTTAAAAACCAAATTGTTTTAGGTGCTTTGTCACTTGATATGATTGCGGTACTTTTTGGAGGTGCAGTAGCATTGTTACCTGTTTTTGCACAAGATATTTTAAAAGTGGGTTCTGAAGGTTTTGGTATATTAAGAGCCGCGCCTGCCGTGGGTGCTTTTATTACGATGATTGTTTCGGCGTATATCCCTTTATACAAAAATGCCGGAAAAAAACTTTTAGTAGCCATATTTGTTTTTGGATTGTCGATTATTTTATTTGGACTTTCTACGTCATTCTGGCTTTCTGTTTTTGCTTTATTCTTGAGCGGACTTGCTGATGGAATTTCGGTAGTAATTCGCCAGACCATTTTACAGCTTAAAACTCCTGATCATATGCGTGGACGTGTTGGTGCTGTAAATTCGATTTTTGTTGGCTCTTCTAATGAATTAGGTGCGTTTGAGAGTGGTGCAACTGCCAAATTAATGGGAGCAGTAACATCTGTTGTGTTTGGCGGAAGCGTTACACTTTTGACCGTTTTAGGTTTTGGTTTTATATCTCCAACTTTTAGAGATTTAGATCTTCATAAAGATATGGAAGAACATCACAAATTGGAGTAATTAATTTTTAAACCATATAAATTATATATAAGTTCATTTAAAAAATGGATCTTAATTTTAGAGACCTCCATTTTATTGGAGGTCTTTTTATTTTTGCATCCAGCAAAAACAAGAAAGCCTTTACTACGAACTTATAGTACTTATATGGTAAAACATTTTTCAAATTTTTATGATTTTTTTATTTAGAATTAATATAAATAATATTTATATTTGCTGGAATAAAAGGATTTACAATGAGAGAAATACAACAAATATATCACAACAGCTTCGGCATAGCCTTTTACTGGAAACAAAACAGCCAGACAATTCTTGACAAAGTACAGTTGGTTTTTAAAGAAACAGGCTTCTATTTTACAGTTTCAGAATTGAATATGTTTTGCGATTTAATCGAAGACAGCATTATCGAGAACGCTTGTTGCGAAGCTTGTGAGTTAAAATATTCTTGTCATAAATTTTTACTAAAAACTCCTTGTTCGTCAATAGATTTAGCGGTTTCAATGACAGAACTAAAATCAATTAAAGATTTAGTTGAAGGCTCTTTGTTTAAAATCGAATTAGACGAATATGTTTATGGTCCTGGATTAAACTAAGAAACATTCTAAATATTTTAACAACATTTTTTCATTATTGAAATATATTTTGATTTTATTCAAAAAAAAGTATATTTACGGCAATGAAAAAAATAAGCATTCTTATTGCCTTTACTATTCTAGCACTCTTTTTTACAAACTGCAAAGACGCTTCTGAAGAGTATATTGATCCGCGAGGCACTGATTATGCAGGCTCTGAAAGCTGTATTCAATGTCACCAGACTCAATATGACATGGCAGTAAAAAGCGCTCACTTTAAAGCAACTGCTCCCGCAATTCCGGCAAATATTTTAGGTGATTTTGACAAGGCAAATCACACTTTTATCTATGATAAAAACACCAAAATTGTCATGGAAAAACGCAACGACAGCTTGTATCAAGTTCTATATAAAAACGGAAAAGAGGTTGAAGCGCATCGTTTTGAGATTGTTTTTGGAATTAAACATGCACAAACTTCAGTATATTGGCGAGATCGCAATACCTACGAATTACCCGTTTCTTATTATAGATCAATAAACAATTGGGCGACAAGTCCAGGATTTCCAGCCGATAAACCTTATTTTGACCGTATGGTCGTAAAAGACTGTTATTCTTGTCATAGTTCAAACATCAGCAGCAGAAATGTTAATCAGAATTCTACAGATAAAAACTTTTTATCGATGGAGGTTGAAGATATTATTGATAAAAAAACGATTGTTTACGGAATTGATTGTGAACGCTGTCACGGGCCAGCGAAAAAGCATGTTGATTTTCATCTAAAAAACCCAAATATCAAAGTTGCAAATAGCATTACTAGTTTTAAAACGCTTAACAGACAACAAAAATTAGATGCCTGTGCGCTTTGCCACGCTGGAAATGACGGAATGAAAATGAAATCTCGCTTTGACTTCAAACCGGGTGATAATCTTTCTGATTTTTATAGAGAAACAAGAAGCGTAACTGATACCGCGAAATTTGATGTTCACGGAAACCAATTTCGCTTAATGGCGCAAAGTAAGTGTTTTATAAAAAGTGACAAAATGGATTGTATAACTTGCCATAATCCGCATGAAAATGCTTCTAAGAATATGGCATCATATTCTAAAATTTGTATGAGTTGTCATCAAGGTTTAAAACACAATGAAACGACTTTAAAAACGATGCCTGAAAAATTACTGGCTGCTAATTGTGTGGAATGTCATATGCCGAAAAAAGCATCAGGAGCAATTAAATTTCAACTTTCTAACAGCAAGCAACTTTCAGAATATATTTTGAGAACGCACAAAATTGGGATTTATCCAACAAGTACAAAATAAGACATTTTTTAGCTTTTGGTTTTAGCCACTAAGCCTCAACTTTGCGACCTGCAACTTTCGACTTTTGACTTACTTATTTCTCGAATTTTTTAAGTTCAAAATTCTCACCGTCAAAAACGCCATAGGTAAAATAACCAATCCAATCGCCTAGATTTACATAATTAGAATCTTCGCCAACAGGAATAATCATTGGTAAATGGCGATGTCCAAAAATAAAGTAATTATAATGTTTGGTTTCGAGTTTGCGCTTGGCGTACAACACGAGCCATTCGTTTTCTTCACCAAGAAATTTTACATCTTCGTCACCAGAAATCAGTTTATTTTTAACCGATAAATACTGCGCTAAACTCACGCCGACATCAGGATGAAGCCATCGAAAAAGCCATTTTGAAAACGGGTTAGTAAACACCTTTTTCATTCTTTTATAACCTTTATCGCCAGGACCTTTTCCGTCACCATGACCAATCAGGAAAGTTTTCCCGTTAAAAGTAAATTCTTTGTTATCATGATAAACCGGAATATTCAATTCGGTTTCAAAATAATCATTCATCCAAAGATCATGATTTCCAACAAAAAAGTAAATTGGAATACCGCTGTCGCGAATTTCAGCCAATTTTCCTAAAATTCGAACAAAACCTTTTGGTACAACTGTTTTATATTCAAACCAAAAATCAAATAAATCACCAAGTAAAAAAATCGCCTCGGCATCTTCTTTAACCTCATCTAACCAAGCCACAAATTTCTTTTCGCGCGGTAGACTCAATTCAGGAGTCGGCGCACCAAAATGCTGATCTGAAGCAAAATATACTTTTTTCATTTAGATTTTTAGATTACTGGACTTCTTAGAATTTTAGACTTTTGTCTCTCTGAGCGAAGTCGAAGAGTTTGGAATTTCTTTTTTTGAATATTAAATGTTATCACTTGCATACCACTCTGCAAACGACGATTCCGTTTCTTGAAGTTTAAGAGAGAAAAGCGAAATTCCTTTTGGCAGTCTTGCGATAATTCTATCAGCAAAATCAACTACCATATTTTCGCTTGTTGGCTGATAATCAACCAATATTACGTGATGTCCGCGATTTTTCAATTCATTTGCTAATTCGATATGCGGCGTTGTTTGATTAAATACAGTCGCATGATCAAATTGATCGACGATTTCTTCTTTTACAATTTTCTTTAAATCAGAAAAGTCAATTACCATTCCGAATTTCACATTCGATCGATCTGTAATTGGCGAACCAATAACAGTTACCGACAATTTATAACTGTGTCCGTGAACGTTCTTGCATTTTCCGTCGTAACCGTACAATGCATGTCCAGTTTCGAAACTAAATTGTTTTGTAATTCTAATATTACTCATCGATTTTTAATTTAAGCTTGCAAATTTACAAATTAATAACCGTTTTCGTCTCTTTTTTTAGCACGGTTATACATCCAATAGGCAATTCCTACTAAAACGACAAACGGAATAAACGATCCTATAACAACACCTATTTGATATCCGCTGTCTGGAGCGTTTTTAATTTTCTCTGCCACATCACCCTTTTGGAATAAAGAAATAATAGTCATATTCAATAATTTATATGATGAAAAGTTGGTTTTAAATCCTTTTTCAAAACTATGTTACTATTTGTATAAAATCAATGACTTATGTCATGCCTATTTTTTAAACTGCATTAAAGCATTTCTGCTAAAATCAGATAGAACCAATTTACCTGTAATAGCGGCACGTTCAAAAAGCAGTGATTCCCAGTTTTCAGTATTTTCCCAAATGATCTTTTTCATTTCGTGCAATGCTTCTGGATTGTATGAACTTAATTTTTGAGCAAAATTTTCTACTTCTTTATCCAGATTTTCTGAATCAATCAAAACAGAATATAACCCTTTTTCAAAAGCCCAATCTGCCGATTTCCATTCATGTGCGGCTAATGTCATGTTTGTCATCGCAGTTTTTCCGATTTTTCGAGACACAGCCGGCTCAATTACAAACGGACCAATACCAATTGCAAGTTCAGATAATTTGATATCACTTTGAGGAGTTGCAAAAACATAATCGCACGCCGCAATTATTCCTACTCCGCCTCCAACTGCTTTTCCTTGAACTCGCCCAATTATAAGCTTGCTGCAGCTGCGCATAGCATTTAGCAAATGTGCAAAACCAGAAAAAAATTCTGTTCCTTGTTCTTCATTTTCTACCTGCAGAAGTTCATCAAACGAAGCGCCGGAACAAAAAGCTTTTTCGCCTTCGCTCTTCAAAACAATAAGGGAAACTGCATCGTTTCGGCTCAATGAATTAATTTCTAATGTAAGTTTATTTAATAATTCTCGCGGAAAAGAATTACTTGCAGGATGCCCAAATTGCACCGTTGCAATTGTATCTTGAAAAGAAGTCGAAAGCGATCCTTTTGTTGTTTCTAAACTCATAAAAATAGTTTTAAATGTAAAGTTACGGTTTTGACAACTATTTTTACTCAGATCCTTTTCTAAATTTGTTTATTGAAAATTAATTGACTTTATTTGCTATGACTTTGGGGGATTAGCTCATTTGGCTAGAGCGCTACGCTGGCAGCGTAGAGGTGATCGGTTCGAATCCGATATTCTCCACAAAAACTGTATTACTTAATTGAAATACGGTTTTTTTTTATGATTTATTTTAAACACAATCAACTTTAAACCAACACAAAACCCCATGAAAAAAAGCATTCTGATTGCATTACTTACTCTAGCTGGCGCAAGCTCTTTTGCACAAGAGTTCAAAGTTAAAAAAGGTGAAGTTTTACTAGATGGTAAACCTATTGCTAAAATGTCAGCTAAAGTACTTCGCCAATATGAAATTTCAAATCTGGACGGAACAAATACAATTACAGCATACATGAGAGTCTGTGAAAATCCTGCACCTGGAAAAGCTTATATTGAAATTGCTAATGAAGAGAAGAAAGCAAACGATCTTGATTTTGCAAAATATTCACCTTTCAACGTTGACCGAAGCATTATTCAAACCTTATTTGCAAAAGGTATGATTACAGAAAACGGAATTCAATTAGAACAAGTAAACACTTTTTTAAATGGCGAACCAACTGGTTTAGGCGAAAAATACGGGTGTAAACAACAAAGTGCAGAAAAAGCAATAACAGATGCATTGGCCTTAACAATTGATGATAACGGAAATGTTTTTAGTAAAAAAGAAAAAATCGGTTATATCAGAATGATTACAAACAATGGAACTACCAGTGGTGCTGTTGAAAAATACGAAGTAACAAATCTAGATTACAAAGTAATTGGAACTTGGTATGGAAAGTTTGGAATGGTTCAAGGTTACAGCAAAGCTTTAAATCAAGAAATTTATACTTACGATGGAAAAGTTTTTAAAGTAGAATTTAATAACGGAGGAAATTTTATTGGTTACAAAATGAGCCAAGACGTTACTGCCATGAACATTATAAAAAAATTAACTGGAAATGGATATTCTTTAGGCCATAAATAAAACCAGCAATACAAAAGCAAAAAAGAGTTCTCGTTGTTAATTCGAGAACTCTTTTTATTTATAGTTTCTTCTTATTTCTCATTTGCCGCGTCATCGGCGTCTATTCTATCTTTTACAGCTTTCTTGAAATCATTATTCAACAAATCTGTTAGTTTCTTTTTCTCTTTTTGATTTTTTCTGATTGTAAGTACAACTAAAATAACTACTAGTACTGCAACAACCGCCATTACAACCCAATTAATTTCCATAGCTTTAATTTTTAATTAAAAATAAGAAACTATATCTAAATACTATATTAT
>NZ_NRQU01000018.1 GCF_004119495.1 Flavobacterium sp. YO12 | reverse complement strand
TTTTTTATAGATAAAGTTCGCCTTTCATCGTAATTATCGAAGAACCGCCAACCAAAATATCATTTTCGCGATTCATAACTTCAATAATCGAAGGCTGATTTAATTTTACACCTTGCAGGATTTTATATTCTTGATTGAGTTTTGCTTGTTTTTTTTGAGTTAAAAATCCAATTAATGGACCTGCGGCAGTTCCTGTTGCGGGATCTTCATAAATTCCGATTATTGGATTAAAAAATCGGGTCTCGGCAATATGTTCTTCATTTTGACCTTTTATGGTAAAGCAATAAAAACCTTCAGATTGATATTCTTTCGAAATTTCGATTAACAGTTTTGGATCTGGAATACAATCGTTCAGGATTTGACTGTTTTTAATGGGAACCATAGTATGCGAAACTTCAGTTTTAACGATTGTGGGAACAAAGTCGTTGCTGTCTAAATCTTCGATTTTTAAACCAAGTGCAACCGCTAATTTGTATGTTGGAATTTCCTGCCTTAAAACTGCCGACTTTTGATGCATTTGCACAACAGGATAAAAGCTTACGGGATCAAAACTTACAGTCAACGGAATTGCAGCGTGTTTCATGATTACGAAACGAGCGTTTTCTTCTTGGTCTTTAAATATGGGTATTCCTTTTAATAAAGCTCCGCAAACCGCTCCTAATAAATTGTGTCCTGCGCCGTCAATTTCGATTCCGGTTGGAGTAAACGAGCGTACATTTAATGCTTTTTGTGCTGGGGAATAATAAACAAATGAAGTTTCGGAATAGCCAAATTCTTTGGAGATGTTTTGATACGTTTCTAATTCTAAATTACCGTTTGTAAAAACCACCGAAAGTGGGTTTCCTCTATAACTTTCATTTGAGAATACATCTAAAACATAATATTCTAATGCTTTTCTTCCTTCCATTCCTTTTTCTTTTTTAGCTTAAACTTTTAGACGGAATAAAGTTAATGCTTAAAAAATATGAAAACAACAGCTTTTACAACATTCGTTTTTGTTCAGCACTTATTGCTATTGCTTTTTCTAGTCTCGAAAGTCTGGTTTTTTCTTGTTTGGCGCTCATAATCCAGTGAATCATAACTTTTTTGTACGATGGTGCTTGATTTTCGAAAAAGTTCCAAGCGGGTTTATTGGCTTTAAAATGTTTTTCAAATTCTGGATTTAGAACTTCTGGTTCTTTTTCATAAGAATAAATTCCAGATTTTGCGTCAGATCTTAGTTCAAAAGCTTTTAATCCGGCTTCTCTCATAAGTCCTGCCTTTGTAAGTTCTTCGACTTTTTTGATATTGATGGCGCTCCAATTGCTTGTTTTTTTTCTGGGTGTAAATCTGTTCGAATAACTTTCTTCATCAATTGATTTTCGAACACTGTCAATCCAGCCAAAACAAAGCGCTTGATCTACAGATTCAGACCAGGTCATTGATGGTTTTTTGGTGCTCATTTTATAGAAACCTACTATAAGTTCGGTTTCTTTATCATGATTTTTTTCTAACCATGCTCTAAATTTTTCTGGAGTTGCAAAGAAGATTGGTGTCATGATTTAAGCGGTTATAAGATTTCTACAAATTAGCAATAGCCCTAATAATCCATAAAAGTACAATGAATAACAAAAAAGAGAATTGAACTTTATTTACTTTTTGGGTTCCAAATTTCTTGACCAGAAAACGATCTATCAATACAGCCGCAAAAACGGGAATTAACCAAAATAAAATATAAATCCCCATTAATCCATCTGGCGCAGAATTTCCGTTTATAAGAATTACTGCGTAAATAATTCCAATAATAATAGAGAGAATTCCTGCGACATAGAATAAGGTTAGATTTTTTGGTAGGCTCATAGAATTGGCAGTTTTAAGATTTTGATAGGTGAAATTTTAATTTCGTAATAAACTTACAAAAAAAATATGGTTCGAATATATACAGTTTTAATTAGGGTTACTAATAAACAGCTCTACTCGTCGTTGCAAAAACGCCTAAAATAGTATTGATTATATCATTATTTCGACGAAATTTGCAAAGCAAAACAGTTAGGATGTGAATCATGGCAAAAGGACCCGAAAAGAATACTAAAAACAAGGCTTTACATACCAAATTACTAAATCGTAAAAAGGCTAAACTTCAAGAAGAAAAGAGAGAACGTGCTTTACGATTGAAAGCTTTAGTTGCGAAAATGAACGAAATGAAGAAGAATGACGAATCTGACGCTGTTTAGATTAGTAGATTTCTTAAGTCTTTAATTTTAAAATAATCTCAAAACAAAACAAAATGGAGGAATTCGGTAGAATTATAGTTTCTGAAACAGCAATGGAAAGTGAAAATCCGCAGGATATTATCAACTCTAATATTTCGGTAATCAATCTGATGCGTGAAGAAAAAGTAGATGACGATCTGATTCATGAAGATGCTTTGTTGAGTTATTATTTAGATTATTATGCGTCGCAATATGCAGCTGGTAATTTTTCGCAGTTTGTTTATAATTCTGGTTGGAACAAAGAATTAAACGAATTGATTGAAGAAGGTTTGACTTTGATTGGTGCCGAAAAACATTTGGAGTTATTTCAGGCGCAAGCTAAAAGAGTCAAATTATTGAGCAGCGTAAAAATTGCTAAATTTCTTAAAGGAAAGTTCGAAGGTGTAAACCCAACAAGAGACTTGCTGAACAATAATACTTATTTTGAATTAGACGAAAATTTGGTCGAACTAAATGCCAATTTCCTAAAAAATCATCCTGATTTTGAAGTGCTTCCTGTAGATGAAATATTTGCAGTTTTGGAAGAGTTTGTTGGGCATGAAATAACAAGAGCTTAGTCTTTTTAAGGTTCAAAGGTTCAGAGCAGCAAAGGTTCAAAGAATAAAAGTTTTAATGATTTTGATGAGATTCGACTATTTTAAAACAAGCCTTTTAAAATAGTCGAATCTCATTAAGAGTAAAACTTAACAAATCTTTACGCAGTCCTGCTATTATTTTGTGAAATAACTTTATTAATTTCGCTTTGAGTGTTTTACAGATTTTAAAAAGGCCCAAAATGAGAAATAAATACTGCCAAATTTTGCTGATTCTTTTTGTTCAAGCAGCAATTTCTCAAAATAAAATCAATCTTTTTTCTGAAATCAATTACAGCTCCATTCCTGCAGTTTCTTTAAATGATTATAAATCGGTTCAGGAAAGAGATCCCAGTTTTCAGAATCCTAATATTGCACTCGGAATAAGTATTTCTGGCGGTGGTTCAAGAGCGCAGTTTTTTAGTATGGGCGTTCTCCTTGGACTTGAAGAAATTAGCGAGAACAATCTGCAGCGCAATTTTTTGAATGAAATCGATTATTATTCTACTGTTTCTGGCGGCTGTTTTTCGGCAGGATATTATTTAACCATTCTCAAGAATAAATTATTTCAAGACAACTGTTCTTTCAACGAGTTTTATTTTTCAAAAGCAGATGCTTACAAAGACTATGTCGATAAATCGGCCAATATATTGTCGCTTTTAAATAACAGTCGTAACGAAAAAGGAGATCGCGTATCAATGACACAGCGTATAGATGCTGATATTTTGCAATACGATGCTATAAATCCTGACAACAAAGATAAATTTGGAAAACAAATGCTGCTGTCTGATTTTTTTATTCCAAAAGAGAGTACTGTTGCGCCTTTGATGCCAATGTTTATTGCAAACGGAACTGCTTTTAATAACGGAGAACGAATTCCGTTTATGCCGCATATTATTAAAGGATTAAAACTTAATGCATCGCTTGCGCCAAATAGAGCTGCTTTGCCATTAAACGAAAGTGAAATTAATGACGGATATAATTTCCCTGTAAC
Source organism: Flavobacterium sp. YO12 (assembly GCF_004119495.1). Classification (GTDB taxonomy): domain Bacteria; phylum Bacteroidota; class Bacteroidia; order Flavobacteriales; family Flavobacteriaceae; genus Flavobacterium. Next base: position 70,955 of record NZ_NRQU01000018.1, on the reverse strand, counting down.
GTATGGTATTACGGCAAGTTCTGCCTTTCCAGGCGTTTTGCCAAAGGTTAAATTTGGTGTCAAAGATCAAAGTAAAATATTGTGTATTATAGACGGCGGTGCTTCGGACAATATGGGATACAAAACTTTGGCGGAAGTACTTCACAGCGATACCAGAGTAAATGATAAAAATAAAAAAGCCGTTTTTATTGACTGTCTTGGTCAAGGAAAAAAGGAGCCTTATATAAACGATACAAAAATTGGTCTTCTTTCATTGTTTGAAACGGCTTCGCTTTATACCGTTCAAACCCGATATATGACTTTTGATAAAGATGTAGAAAGTACTTTTGAAAGATATAAGATTCCTGTTAAGAATTATCAGATAATTGGTTTTACTACGATTCGAGATCATTTGCTGAAAATGGAGAAAGATCAAGATTACAATGATTTAGTGGCAGTATTGAAAGAAACAAACGATGATTCCAGCAGCTGGATTAAGCTCTTTGCCAATTTTAAAGAAGATTTAGTCACTAGATTTGGTGAAAGCGCCTTTAAAAAAGATAAAGATGGCGAAATAATAGTGGCAACGCTTGATAAAGATAAATTTCCAGAATTGACTGCTAGCGAAGTTTTACTGTTGTATGAATATGCTTCTCATGTTGAAACAAAATTGCGAATTACCGCTCAGGAAAGAGATGTTTTACTTTTATCCGGACGCTTTGCGGTATTTTTGAAAACGAATGAATTAAGAGAATTGCTTGTAGAATATAAGTAAATTAACTCATTGATTGTAACTGCAAAACAACAATAATTAAACACATAGAAACATAGATTTTGTATGTAAAAAAGAAGACAAAAAGAAACACGCTTCTTTCGCATAGCGCAACTATGAGTATTTAAAAAAAGTGAAGCGCCTAATTTAGACTGCAAAAGCTATGTTTCTATGTGTTGAAAATAATTACAGCCGGTGGGTTAAATTAAGAGCTCTCTTAAAAAAGTGATTTTAATTAAAAAGGGTAAGCAGATTATTTTATATTTGGAAGCCCCTAATTATTAAAATCAAGAACAATGAGAATTAAAACCTACTTAATTCTCAGTGGCATTTTTCTATTTTTATCCTCGTGTGGAAAAAAAGAGAAAGAAATCATTGAGGAAAATGCTTCATCGCTGGCTCTAAAAACAGAGACACCTAAACCAGTTGAAAAACTGATTTTCAAGAATAGTGAATACATAATTTCTTCTGACGAATTAGATTTAAGTCTGCTCAAAAAAGCATCCGAAAATTTGAAAATCGAATACAAAGCTGTTAAAATTGAAGATGTCAGTTCGATTAAATACAGTGATGAAATAACTTTTTTTGCGATTTGTATTATTAGAAAAGAGAACAAATCAAAATCAAAAGATGAAAATCGAGGTAATTTTTACGAAAGAAAATTTGTTTTCGTAAACAACAGCGACGGGAAAATTCTGGCAGAAGAATCTGACGCTGGTCTTGGTTATTATGAAAATGAAGGTTTAAGAGTCGGCAAAACGTATATTTTGAAAAATCTATTGAAACTGGATGAAAAAAATCAAGCAATTGCTTTTACTACAGCAGTATATTCAAACAGCAGAGTTGTAGTGTATTCTGAGGAAAAGCTAACGATTATGATATTCGACGGAAATAAAATGAAGAAATTGTTGTACGAATATCCAATTCGATCAGTAAATGGAGATTCAGACGGAAGCGGTACTTATCAAATCGAAACGCTCGAAACCGGTATTAGCATTTCTGATGCTCAGTCAAATGGGTTTTATGATTTATTGGTTTCAAAAATATTTTCATACGAGGCCGCTGCCGAAGAAGATTTAGAAAATGATATTCAGAAAATGAATGATCTAAAAGTTAAAAAAGAATTTCAAAGGCTGCGATACAATGGTAAAATCTACTCGTTTAAAAAAGACGATCAAAACCGATTTTTATAATTTTATGTCTTTATAGAAACGAAAAAAAAATGCGAAAAAAAATACTTTTTGTTTTATTGATTTTGCCTGTTTTCTTGTTGGCTCAAGAAAAACAAAAAGAAATGTCGGATAATGTGACGCGTTATTTTTATGACGATAAAGTAGTTTCGATCGAGATTTGGTATGGTGCTGATAAAAAGCCAGACAGTTCTAAAACCTATTATTCGAGTGGAAAACTAAACGAAGTTTTCTATTTTGATAAAGAGGGTAAAAAAGATGGAGATTGCTATCAGCTCAACAAACAAGGTGAAAAACTCGTAACGTGGAATTTTGTGCACGGAAAATTAACGAGTCGAGTAGATCATAAACTGCCTTTTAATAAAGATCGAGAAGAAACTACCAAGAAAGCACTAAAAATGCTGACTGAAATTAATGCAAAGACTAATTTTAATCCAACAAAAATTAATGATCTCTACAATCGCGGGGTTTTAAGAATCAGTCTTGGTAATACAACATTGGCAATTGAGGATTTAAAAAGGGTTGAATATGCGATTGACAAAGATCCCAAAAACAAGAATTTAGTTTTATCGGATTCTGCACAAAAGAAAGCGGCTTCCTTTCGAAGTAAACTTTACGATCGTATCGCAAGTATATATGGATCGCTTGAAATGGAAAGTTTCGCGTTTCACTATTATTATAAAGCAATCCAGAATGCGCCCAATGATTATCGCATTCTATATAATTTTGCAACATTGTTGCAGCAGAGAAAATCGTATGATTTGGCACGTTATTATTTAGAGAAAATTATAGCGGCAAAACCAGATCATGCCCACGCGAGATGGGGACTTGCCAGATTGTACAGTGATATGGGTGAGTATGAAAAAGCAATGGATAATATCATGTTTGCTTTTGTATCTGAAAAAGCCATTATCGAAAGAACAACAGGATACGGCGGACGTGATTTAAGAACGACCAGAGGTTTAATCTATCATAAACTTGGAGAATCGGACAAAGGAATTGCAGATTTAAAAATGGCTTTGGAGATGGATAAAAACAATTCGTATGCTATGAAAAACCTCGGAATCATTTATCTGGATCAAAAAAAGTACGAAGAAGCCTGTGCCTTATTTACAAAAGCAAAAGAACTAAATTATACTTTGACGTATGATGAATTTGATCTGGAGATGCTTTTAGAAAGTGCCTGTAATAATATGCCGCCAAAAGAAAATGCAAAAACTAAACCTTTTGTTTTTCCAAATCCTGCGGTAACAACCATTACAATTGAGAATTTGAATTCTAAAAGCTTTGATTTTGAGTTTTTTAACTTTGAATCCGTGTCGGTTTTAAAAGGAAAAACAAGCGACGGAACGATAAATGTTTCTGGACTGCTTTCTGGGTTTTACATTTTAAAAGTTACAGTTGGCACTTCAGTACAAACTTTTAAAATGATAAAAGAGTAAACTTTAAAAACGCTTTACAAACCTTTAAAGAAACTGCATGTAGATGTGCGAAATATTTCTTTCCTCAAAAACTTTGTCATAATCTTAGGAAACATTTGCTTAAATTTGCTTCCGTTATAAAAAATATACAATAGTTATAAAAAACAAGCTATGTTACAAATCGCATTTATTAGAGAAAATCAGGAGAAAGTAATCAAGGCTTTAGCAAAACGAAATATCGATGCTAAAAGCGTTGTTGAAGAGGTGGTGAAATTAGATGAAAACCGTCGTGCTGCGCAAGTTGAGCTAGACAATATTTTATCTGAATCTAATAAATTGTCCAAAGACATAGGCGAATTAATGAAAGCGGGAGAGAAATCGAAAGCCGCAATTTTAAAAGAAAAAACCGTTTCATTAAAAGAAAAAAGCAAAGAACTTGGCGAAAAAGCAGAAGCTTTGGCTGTTGAGCTGACTAATAAATTATACACTTTACCTAATCTTCCAGCTGATATTGTTCCAGAAGGAAAAACTCCAGATGATAATTTGAATGTTTTTCAAGAAGGTGATATTCCAGTTTTGCACGAAGGTGCACAACCGCATTGGGAATTGGTTAAAAAATACGACATCATCGATTTTGAATTGGGTGTAAAAATTACAGGAGCTGGTTTTCCTGTTTACAAAGGAAAAGGAGCTCGTTTACAACGTGCTTTAATCAATTATTTTTTAGATAAAAATACAACTGCAGGATATAATGAAGTTCAAGTGCCGCATTTGGTAAATGAAGCTTCAGGTTATGGAACTGGGCAATTGCCAGATAAAGAAGGGCAGATGTATCACGCTGGAGTTGATGATTTATATTTAATTCCAACAGCTGAGGTGCCGGTTACCAATTTATTCCGCGACGTTATTTTAAACGAAAGCGAATTGCCTATTTTACACACTGCTTATACACCGTGTTTCCGTCGTGAAGCAGGTTCATATGGAGCGCACGTACGCGGATTAAACCGTTTGCACCAATTTGATAAAGTTGAAATTGTTCGTGTTGAACACCCAGACAATTCATACCAAGCGCTTGACGGAATGGTTGAGCATGTAAAGGATATTTTGCAAGAACTGAAATTGCCATACAGAATTTTACGTCTTTGCGGAGGTGATATGGGTTTCACATCAGCTTTAACCTATGATTTTGAAGTGTTTTCTACAGCGCAGGATCGCTGGTTAGAAATTAGTTCAGTTTCTAACTTCGAAACTTTTCAAGCAAATCGCTTAAAACTGCGTTTTAAAGACAAAGATGGTAAAAACCAATTGGCACACACATTAAATGGAAGTTCATTGGCTTTGCCTAGAGTTTTAGCAGGAATTATAGAAAATTATCAAACACCAGAAGGAATCGTAATTCCAGAAGTTTTACGCCCTTACTGCGGTTTTGACATCATAAATTAAAAATTTCGTACATTTAGGGTTAAACCTAACAGGTTTTTTTAAACTTGTTAGGTTTTCTTAATTGTAACGGTCAGCATAATTAAAATTGAAGAGGATGAATGGAGTGTTAAATTGGAATGTAGACCCTGTTATTTATTGGATAACAGATAGTTTTCCTTTAAAATATTACGGAGCGCTTTTTGCTTGCGGACTTTTATTAGGATATTATATCGTAAGGAATATTTATAAAAAGGAAAATCTTTCTATCGAGAATCTTGACAGTCTGCTGGTTTATGTAATTGTTGGAACAATTTTGGGTGCAAGATTAGGGCATGTTTTTTTCTATGAGCCTGAATATTTTATGCAGCATCCGGTAGAAATTCTTTTGCCGATAAAAGAAACGGCAGGAGTTTATAAATTTGTTGGATATCAAGGTTTAGCTAGTCATGGCGGATCAATAGGAGTTCTTATTGCATTGGTTTTATATTGTCGAAAATATCATGTAAAGTTTTTGTGGCTTTTAGATAAAATGGCAGTTGGAGTCCCAGTAACAGGAGCATTTATCAGGTTTGGGAATTTTATGAATTCTGAAATCTACGGAAAAGCTACTAACGGAAATTGGGGCGTTGTTTTTCAAAGAGACGATATGATTCCAAGACATCCAACCCAACTGTATGAAGCATTTGCTTATTTAGTGATTTTTGGTATTTTGTTTAAAATGTATAAATCAGAAAGAATTAGAAATGCCAACGGATTAATTTTTGGAACCTTTTTGACACTATTGTTTCTAGCTAGATTTATAATTGAATTCTTTAAGGAAAATCAAGAAAGTTTCGAGAATAATATGCTTTTTAATATGGGACAATTATTGAGTATTCCTTTTATAATTATTGGCATAGTTTTGATTGTTTTAAAATCAAGACAAAAAAATGATTACGCAGGAGTTTGATAATTGCTGTGTTCAGATTCTACAATAGGCAACAAAAAGCGGCAACTTAATAAGCTGAATATGAAAAACATCTTTATCTATATCGTTTTGTTGTGGTCTGGTTTTGTATTCGCGCAAAACGAGCAACTGGCAAATAATTACTACGAGAAAGGCGATTTTGAGAAAGCTAAACTGATTTATGAAGAGCTTTTAAAAGGTTCTCCCTCTAATACTCAGTATTTTTTAAGAACAGTAGACTGTTACCAACAGCTGCAAATGTTTGATGTTGCTGAAAAAACGATTCAAGATCGCTATAATAAATATAAGCAAGGTGTTTTTTTAGTTGAATTAGGATATAATTATCAGTTGCAAAAAAATGATTCTAAGGCTAAATCGTATTACGAGCAGGCAATCGATAAAATCAAAACAAGTCCTAATGATGTTTATGGAATTGGTAATTCTTTTGAGAAAAAAGTTTTGCTTGAATATGCGGTGAAAGCATATCAAACGGGAATGCAGGTGCAGCCCAATTATAATTTTAACTTCCAAATCGGGATGTTATACGGTCAGCTTGGGAAAACAGATCTAATGATCGATATGCTGCTGACAGAATCGTATCAGAATCCGCAAAACGCCAATTTGATACAAACACAGCTTTCCCGTTTTATGAATGGGGAAACAGATAATACTGCATTTAAAGATGCTATGCGAAAAGCCTTGATTTTAAAAACACAAAAAGATCAAGATGTTTTTTGGAATCATTATCTAAGCTGGTTTTATGTACAGCAAAAAGAATTTGGAAAAGCATTTATTCAAGAGAAAGCAATTTACAAACGCGAACCAGAATCATTAATAAGCATTGTAAATCTGAGCCAGTTTGCTATAAACGAAGATGATACTGACACGGCAGAAGAAATATTGAATTTCATTCTTCAAAACACCAAAGATTTAGATTTATTGGTAGAAAGCAACGCCCGTTTAATGCAGATTAAAATCGATAAAGCGCAGGAAAAAGATTATCCTGCAATTACAAATGAGTTACAGCAATTGCTCACAACTTATGAAATAACTCCTTTTACCTTATCTTTGCAATTAATTCAAGCGCATTTTTTAGCTTTTAATCTAAAAAAGACAGAAGAAGCTAAGGCAATTGTGAAAAAAGCGCTGGAATTAAACTTGAACGCATATCAGCAGGCAGACGCTAAAATGGAACTTGCAGATATTTTGTTATTGGAAGAAAAGTTTAATCAGGCATTAATTTATTATTCGCAGATTCAATTAGATCTAAAGAATGATGTTATGGTGTATGAAGCAAGTTTAAAAGCCGCTAAAACAAGTTATTTTAAAACTGATTTTGAGTGGGCTTTAACACAGTTTAAAGCATTAAAATCGGCAAACACTCAATTGATTGCTAATGATGCTCTAGAGTATTTTTTGTTAATAAACGATAATAAAGCTGCAGATTCGACACAAACCGCTTTGAAACAGTTTGCAAAAGGTGATTTTTTAATTTATCAGAATAAAAAACAAGAAGCAATTGCACAGTTTCAAAGCATATTAAAGGCTTATAAAGGACAGGAAATTGAAGCTGTTACAATGTTGCGTTTAGGTAAGATTTACGAAAGTTTGAAGGATTACAATTCGGCTTTAAGCCAATACCAGCAAATTATCGATCACCACAGTGACGGAATTTATGTTGATGAAGCGCTGTTTTTTTCGGCAGAAATTTACAACGATGAATTGCATGATACAGAAAAGGCAAAGCCTTTATATGAAAAGGTAATTTTTAATCATCAGGATAGTATTTACTTTGTTGATGCCAGAAAAAAATACCGAGAGTTAAGAGGGGATAAGAATTTATAAATTCCAAATTCCAAAGAAAAGAATTAATAATACGATGATTCAATAAGGGATTAAGTGCCTAAAAAGAAACTTGATACCTTAGAATCTCAGAATCTTTAGAAAAAATGATTATTTACAACGTTACAACCAATATACACGAAAGCGTTCACGACCAATGGTTAAAATGGATGCAGGAAAAACACATACCAGAAGTTTTGGCAACTCAAAAATTCTCATCGGCAAGAATTGTGAGAGTTTTAGTTGAAGAAGAAATGGGAGGTATCACATATTCCGTTCAATATATAACAGACAGCAAGGCTACTTTAGAAAGGTATTATCTTGAAGATGCGCCTAAATTACGACAAGAAGCATTAGAATTATTTGCTGATAAAATGCTCTCTTTTAGAACAGAGTTGGAGCTGATTTCAGAGCACTAAGTTTGAGTTTTAACCTCGGTTTTGCATTTTTAGTTAGAGAATTGAGACAAAAACTAAATAAAACTTTGTGTCTTTGAGTCTTAGTAGTAAAAAAGTTTGAGCCTTTGCAGCAAAAAGAATACTTTTGCGCCCTCGCGGCAAAACAAGATAGAAAATGGAAAAAGTAAAAGCCAAAAAACACTTAGGACAGCATTTCCTTAAAGACGAAAGCATCGCAAAAGCAATTGCCGATACTTTGAGCTTAAAAGGATATGAAGAGGTTTTAGAAATAGGACCTGGGATGGGTGTGCTTACTAAGTATTTGCTCGAGAAACCAATTAATACTCACGTGATCGAAATTGATACCGAATCTGTGGCGTATTTAGGTGAGAACTATCCAAAACTAAAAGATCAGATTATCTCTAAAGATTTTCTGAAATACAATATACATGAAGTATACGGAGATAAACAATTTGCAATAATTGGAAATTTCCCTTACAATATCTCTACTCAAATTGTTTTTAGAACATTAGAGTTTAGAGATCAGATTCCTGAGTTTTCGGGAATGTTTCAAAAAGAAGTTGCAGAACGAATCTGCGAGAAAAAGGGCTCCAAAGCCTATGGAATCTTATCTGTTTTAGCACAGGCTTTCTATGATACTGAGTATCTGTTTACGGTAGATGAAAATGTTTTTATTCCTCCGCCCAAGGTCAAGTCGGGTGTGATGAAAATGACCCGAAAGGAAGATTATAGCCTTCCTTGTGGTGAAAAGTTATTTTTTACAGTAGTAAAAACGGCTTTTCAACAAAGACGAAAAACATTACGTAACAGTTTGAAAACATTAAATTTATCTGATAATCTGCGAGAAGACACTATCTTTGATAAACGTCCGGAACAGCTTAGTGTCGAGGAATTTATTGTTTTGACTCAAAAAATAGAAGCCGATGGAGTTTAAAATCAGTAAAGAGCTCATTAAGGAAATAGCACAGCTTATTCAAGCTAAGAACAATAAAGAGCTAGAAATTTTATTGAATGACATGCACCATGCTGATTTCGCCGAAATACTTGACGAAATTGACATTGCAGATGCTACTTATATTTTTAAGGTTTTAGACAGTGAAAAAACAGCCGAAATTCTTTTAGAATTAGAGGATGATTTGCGTGAGAAAATCTTAAACCGACTTTCGCCAAAGGAAATTGCTGAAGAGCTTGATGAGCTTGAAACAAATGATGCGGCAGATATTATTGGTGAACTTTCGAAAGACAGAAAAGCTGAAGTAATTTCGGAACTTCAGGATGTTGAGCACGCAAAAAGCATTGTAGACTTACTTCGTTACGATGAGGATACTGCCGGAGGTATCATGCATAAAGAGTTAGTGAAAGTGAATGAAAACTGGAACGTTCTTACTTGTGTGAAGGAAATGCGTATTCAAGCCGAAAATGTTTCAAGAGTACATTCTATTTATGTAGTCGATGATGAAAATCGTCTTAAAGGCAGATTATCACTTAAAGATTTGCTGACTACTTCTACAAAAACACAAATTTCAGATATTTACATTAGAAAATTATACTATGTAAATGTTGAAACACCAGATGTTGAGGTTGCTCGAATGATGGATAAATACGATCTAGAAGCAATTCCTGTTGTAGATGAATTAGGACGTTTAGTAGGTCGCATTACAATTGATGATATTATCGACGTAATCAAAGATGAAATTGAAAAAAGAGATACCGAAGATATTCAAAAGTTTGGAGGACTTGAAGCGTTAGAACTTCCTTACGTTCAAACCCGACTTGGTGAAATGGTAAAAAAGAGAGCAACTTGGTTAGTTGTTCTGTTTATTGGTGAAATGTTTACCGCTTCGGCAATGGGATTTTTTGAAGGAGAAATCGAAAAAGCCGTTGTTCTAGCTTTATTTGTACCGCTTATTATTTCGAGTGGAGGAAATTCTGGTTCGCAAGCTGCAACATTGATTATTCGTGCCATGGCCTTAAAAGAACTTACTTTAAAAGACTGGTGGTATGTAATGAAAAAAGAAATTGCATCTGGATTTTTGCTTGGTGCGATTTTAGGTATTGTTGGTTTTATTAGAATTTTAGTTTGGCAGCAAAGCGGATTGTATGAATATGGCGAGCATTGGTTGGCGATAGGAATGACAGTTTCACTTTCATTAGTATTTATTGTTTTGTGGGGAACACTTTCAGGATCAATGATACCCTTTCTATTGAAAAAACTTAAACTGGATCCCGCAACTTCATCAGCACCTTTTGTAGCTACTTTGGTTGATGTAACCGGATTAGTGATTTACTTTACAATTGCGTCCTTACTCCTAAAAGGGAAGTTGTTATAAAATAAAATAAGTTTGTTTACTGCATTGAATTAGGGTTTTTACAGCCGCTAAAGGATTCTCGACTTTAGATTTTTGCCACAAATTGATACGTTACAGTGATTTAAAATGGGTAAAATCTACGTAATTTACATGCCGAAAAACAGGCTGTTAATCAGCCAACAATAAATTAAAACCAAGCAGGATGAAAGTACACATTATAGGGGGAGGAAACCTAGGCGTTTCTATTGCCTTAGGAATTGCAAAATTTTCAAAAAACAATCAAGTTACCGTAACGAGAAGAAACACTGCAAGTATTCAATATTTATCTGAATATGGAATTACAGTTTCTAATGACAATAAACATAATATTCAGGAAGCTGATGTAGTGATTTTAACGATAAAACCGTATCAAGTTGATACCGTTTTAGCTGAAATTCTGCCAGTTATTCAAAATAAAACAATTGCTTCGGCAGTAAGCGGATTGTCTTTGGATATTCTTCAATCAAAAACAAATAACGAATATCCAGTTGTGCGCATTATGCCAAATATTGCGGCGCAGTTTGGAGAATCGGCAACTTGTATTTCTTTTCCAGAAAAAGACCGTGAAAAAGCGCTGCCAATTGTTGATCTATTTCAAGATTTAGGAACAGCTCCAGTAATTGATGAAAAATTAATGGATGCAGCGACTGTTTTAGGTGCGTGCGGTACTGCGTATGCTTTGCGTTACATTCGTGCCTCTATGCAGGCAGGAATTGAGATTGGATTCGATTCAAACACAGCTTTAGCAATTGCGGCACAAACCGTAAAAGGAGCAGCAAAAATGTTATTAGAAGAAAAAGTACATCCAGAACAATTAATCGACCGTGTAACAACGCCTCAAGGCTGTACAATTGTTGGTTTAAATGAAATGGAACACAATGGTTTCAGTTCGTCATTGATAAAAGGAATTAAGACTTCTTTGAAACAAATTAAAGGCTGAGAATAAATAAAATCAATATTTAAAAATCCTAATTCCAAACTTGATAAGTGGGGAATTAGGATTTTTTATTTTTTAGACTTTTTTCTTTCCTAAAACATATTTGAGGTAAACAAAACCAAATAGACCAGATAGAACAGAAGCAATTAAAATCGCTATTTTAGAAAATACAATAGTTTCAGGATCTGTAAAAGCAAGAATTGTGATAAAAATAGACATTGTAAAACCAATACCTCCAAGCATTCCTGCTCCTAAAATATGCGCCCATTTTAAGTTTTTAGGTAAAGCGCATAATCCGGCACTAACACCAATTGACGAAAATAGTAAAATTCCTAAAGGTTTTCCAACGACCAATCCGAGAATAATTCCAAAAGTATTTGGGTGATTTAATCCTTCATGCCAGTCAGATTCAATCGCGATACAAGTGTTTGCAACAGCAAAAAGAGGTAAAATTACAAAGGCAACAGGTTTATGTAAAAAATGCTGCAGCTTATAAGAAGAAGATTGCTCATCTCCATTGCCAAACGGAATTACAAAAGCGAGAATAACACCCGTAATAGTTGCATGAACACCTGAATTAAGCATAAAATACCACATAACAACTCCACCAATTAGATATGGAATTAGATTGTGAATTTTCATTCGATTCAAAACAAACAAGAAAACCCATATTCCTAAAGCAATAGCAAGATTTACAAAAGCAATCGAAGTGGTGTAAAATACTGCAATTACAATTATAGCGCCCAAGTCATCAATAACAGCAAGAGCTGTTAAAAAAACTTTTAACGACGACGGAACTTTGCTTCCTAAGAGGGAAAGAATACCAATTGCAAAAGCAATGTCAGTTGCCATCGGAATTCCTGCGCCGTTTTGAGTTGCTGTTCCAAAGTTTAACGCTAGAAATATAGCGGCAGGAACCAGCATTCCTCCAAAAGCGGCCATTATAGGCAGTGAAGCATTTTTTATGCTGGACAATTCACCATGATAAATTTCTCTCTCTAATTCTAAACCAATTAATAAAAAGAAAATAGTCATTAAACCGTCATTAATCCAATGCGTGATAGAATGACCATTGAAATCTTTTTCCCAAAACGATATATATTCAGCAGAATAAGAAGAATTAGCAAGATACAACGAAACAATCGTAACAAATAATAGAAGCAGCCCGCCTGATTTTTCGTTTTCAAAAAAGGCTTTAAAAGTTTTGGTTAGTTTCATTTGAAAGGTATAATAATTTAGAAAGAAAGAATTTTCTTTAACTCTTGTTTTTCAAAGTTAAAAAAATATAACCAATAAAAAATTCTGATGTTTTGTAATGAGGTATTTCTTTTCCAAAGCCATAAAAAAACCGCCTAAATTGGCGGTTTTAAGTTTTTTTAGAGAGCTGCTGCGGCTTCTAGAATTAAAGCACTTACCTCTTTAGGTTTTGATGCCAGAGATGCGTGACCAGCGTCTAAATGAATAATTTTTTTAGGATTTAATTGTTCTGCCATTTCTTTTTGAGTTTCTGGCGGAATCATATTATCGTGATTAGAAATTTGATACCAGCTAGGTTTCGTTTTCCAAGCAGGTTCGCCTGCTTGATCTCCAAAACATTGACCATGTATTGGTTTTTGAGCGAGTGCCATAACTAAAGCTCTTTCTTCGTCTAAATCCTGTCCAAACGATTTGTGAAATTCATCATACTTGATCCACAAAAATCCTTTAGGATCAGGATAGATACTGGCGCCTCCTGAGCCGGCTCTGCGTCCTAAAAGCGCTCCTAAACTGTCTCCTGCATCTGGTGCAAATGCAGCAATATAAACTAAACCCGCAACTTTGTCGTGGTTTCCCGCTCCAGAAATTACAGCTCCCCCGTATGAATGACCAACCAGAAGTACTTTGCCTTCTTGAGCATCAATTAAATCTTTTGTTTTATTTATATCGTCTTGTAAAGAAGTTAAAGGATTTTGAACACTGCGCACTTTGTATCCTTTTTTTGCCAGTTCAGGAATTACATATTGCCAATGTGATCCATCTCCCCATGCTCCGTGAACCAAAATAATGGTTAAATCTTGTGTTGCCATAATTGTTTTATTGTTTAAGTGGTTAAAATGTAAATTGCTTAATTAGAATTTAATATCAGTTTGTTTAAACGATTGGTCAATTATTTTTTTAGGTTAAGAAAAAATGAGGCAGGTTTATGATTTGTTTTTAAAGTAACAGGTATCTATAAAATTATGAAAATTAATTGATTAACTCTTATTAGTGATTTAATTTTTGTGATGTTAAAGTTAAGGAATGCGGAAGCCGTTAGTTGGCTTGAAAGGGATTTCTTTAAATTATTGAATAGGATGTGCAGGTTTAGTGAAAACGGGCAGTGTTTATGAGATTAATAAATCAATAAAAAACTAAGAGAATTAACCGTATTTTTGTTTTAATAAATTAAATAAAAATGAGTGTAAAAATTCTACATATTGACAGTAACCATCCAATTTTATGGAAACAGTTGGAAGAGGCTGGTTTTGAAAATTATGCCGATTTTACTTCTTCTAAAGAAGAAATTGAGGCGAAGATTCAAGATTATAATGGAATCGTAATTCGCAGCCGATTCAAAATCGACAAAACGTTTCTTGATAAAGCGGTCAATTTGCAGTTTATCGCAAGAGTTGGCGCAGGTTTAGAAAGTATTGATTGTGATTACGCCTTGGATAAAGATATTGAATTAATTGCTGCTCCTGAAGGAAATTGCAATGCCGTGGCAGAACATACTTTAGGAATGATTCTTTCTCTTTTTAATAAATTGAATATTGCTGATTATGAAATTCGTTCAGGTCAATGGAATAGAGAAAGTAATCGTGGTCATGAACTTGATGGTAAAACCGTTGGGATTATTGGATATGGAAATATGGGTAAAGCTTTTGCCAAAAAACTGAGAGGATTTGATGTTGAAGTTTTATGTTATGACATTCAAGATAATGTAGGTGATGAAAATGCCAGACAAGTATCGTTAAAAGAACTTCATGAAAAAACCGATGTATTGAGTTTGCATATTCCGTGGACTCCTGAAACGGATAAAATGGTTGATGCGGCATTTATTAATGAGTTTAAAAAGCCAATATGGATCATTAATACTTCACGAGGTAAAAATATTGTAACGGCAGATTTGGTCGCAACAATGAAGTTAGGAAAAGTATTGGGTGCAGGTTTGGATGTTTTAGAGTATGAAAAACTGTCTTTTGAAACGCTTTTTCAAGACAAAAATACACCAGAAGCCTTCCAATATCTTTTAGATGGAAGAAAAGTAATCTTAACACCGCATATTGCCGGATGGACTTTTGAAAGCCATGAGCGCCTTGCGCAGGTTATTGTAGATAAGATAAAAGCCATTTATAAAAAGTAAACAAAGACAACTGTAATAGTTAACATTTTATAACGAGTTTTTTCTTGTGAAAAAACTCACGTCATAATTAGTTTATAAAATTAATTTTTGATAATATTGTTGCGATTTTAACAAAAATTAAAGGAAGAAATAATCAAAGTCTTCAAATGCGATAAATATTAACAAACTAATTTATTATTTATGATTGAGTGGTACAAGAAAGTAGTTTTTGAGAACTATGCGAATTTTTCAGGTCGTGCAAGAAGAAGTGAGTATTGGTATTATACACTAGCTTCTATAATTGTTTCTATAATACTTTCAACTTTGGATAATATTGCTGGTTTGACTTTTGGTCTTGCAGATTCAGGAATATTATCGTCGATTTATAGCTTATTGGTTTTTTTACCTGGTTTAGGAGTAATGGTAAGACGTTTACACGACGTGGGTAAAAGCGGTTGGTTTTTTCTGGTTGTACTTATTCCGTTAGCGGGAGTTATCTGGTTACTTATTGTCTTGTGTACAGAAGGTAATAGCGGTGTAAATGCGTACGGACCTGATCCTAAGGACGATTTTGAAGAAATAAACGAAATAGGACGTGCTGAAATATAAATAATCTAAAATACAATAATATAAACATGGAAAATACAAAACCAGAAGCTTGGAATACTCCGTCAGCTCCAAGACAAGAAAATAAAAAAGTTGCTGCCGGAATTTTAGGAATTTTAGTTGGAGCTTTAGGAATTCATAAATTCTATTTGGGTTACACGAAAGAAGGAATAATTCAAATACTTCTTAATCTTTTATGTGGACTAGGTAGTTTAATAGGATTTATAGAAGGAATAATTTACCTTACTAAAAGTGAAGAAGACTTTTATCAAACGTATCAAGTTGGAAAAAAAGGCTGGTTCTAAAAATATGTATTCCCATTTGCAATTAGCAAATGGGATTTTTTTTTGATTACCCCATATTATTTAATTAACTATTGAACTTAAAAATATAAATTATGGAAAACACACAATCGGAGTTTGGAAATGCTAAACCAGAGAATAAAAAAGTTGTAGCAGGAATTTTTGCGATTTTGCTTGGAGGATTAGGAGTGCATAAATTTTATTTAGGTTATACTAAAGAGGGTATTATTCAGCTTATTTTAGGATTATTATGCGGTATAGGTGCCATAATTGGTCTTATAGAAGGCATTATTTATTTAACGAAGAGCGATGAAGAGTTTTATCAGACTTATCAGGTTGGTCAGAAAACTTGGTTCTAAAAATATAAAAAATCCCATTCAGTAATGAATGGGATTTTTGTTTGTAAGCAGTTCGTTCTTAAAAAAAATGTCTTTTTTTGATACTATAATGTCGGTTAGTTTCTTTAAATAATTGTAAAAGTAAGTAATCTTGAACTTTGTTAAAAAGTAATGGAGTAACTGAAAATCCATAAAGAGTAGGGCAATTTTAAAGATTTTATTATGTTAGAAATGTACAAAAAAGTAGTTTTGGAAAACTACGCAAACTTTAACGGAAGAGCTAGAAGAAGAGAATATTGGTTGTTCACTTTGTTGAATGTTATTATAGGTTATGGTTTGTTGTTTGGTTTAGGCTTTATTTCTCCTAAATTAACAATCGTAAGCACTATTTATAGTTTAGCGGTCTTAATTCCTGGAATCGCTGTCGCAATTAGAAGAATGCACGATATCGGTAAAAGCGGATGGTATATTCTTATTCCACTTTATAATATTGTATTACTTGCTACTGAAGGTGAAAAAGGACCAAATCAATATGGTGCAGATCCTAAAAATGGATTAGAAGAATTAGATGAAATTGGAAAAGAATAAAGTCTAATTTGTTTTTAAATAAGCGTTGAAACTGAAAAATCCCATTTGTTATTACAAATGGGATTTTTTTATTTTGAAAGATTGCAGTTAATCTTCTTTTTCAGATAATTTACGCTCTAATTCTATTTGAAATTCTTCAATAACGGGCTTCATAGTGCTTTCTGGAATATCAGCGATTCTAATGTACATTAAGCCGTCAACAGCGTTATTAAACAAAGGATCTACGTTGAAAGCAACAACACGCGCATTTTGCTTGATGTACTTTTTAATTAAAACAGGTAAACGTAAATTTCCTGGTTCTAATTCATCAATGATTTTGTCAAATTTATTTAAATCAGATTCCGCTTCGTCGAAGATAAAGTCTTTGTCAGCATCTTTTAATTTTACTTTATAAGCTTTCTTCGGATGAATGTATTGCGCAATATAAGGATCGTAATAATTTGATTTCATGAACTCGATCATCAACGATTTAGAGAAATCAGAAAATTGATTACTGATACTTACGCCGCCTAATAAATATTTGTGTTCAGGATGGCGAAGAGTAGTGTGTATAATTCCTTTCCATAACAAGAACAAAGGCATCGGTTTTTGCTGATATTCACGAATGATAAAAGCACGTCCCATTTCAATAGATTTGTGCATCATATCGTGAAGTTCTGGTTCAAATCTAAAAAGATCTGTCAAGTAGAAACCTTCGATACCATATTTTGGATAAATCTCAGAACCTAATCCCATGCGGTAAGCACCTGCTATTTTTTTGGTTTCATCATCCCATAAAAACATATGGTGATAATATTTGTCGTATTCGTCTAAGTCAATAGATTCGTTGGTTCCTTCACCTACTTCTCTAAAGGTGATTTCACGCAGACGACCTATTTCATGCAGAATATTAGGAATCGATTTTGCACGTGCAAAAAACACTTCGTAATTTTTGCTCTGCAGCAAGCGGCAATCACTATTTCTTAGCGCATTAACCTCGTCAATCATTTTTGATTCGTTCGCCGGCGTAACAATTTTTTTAGGTGCTTTTGCTATTTTTAAACTAGCAGTGTCAATCAATTTGGTATCTTTTTCAAACGGATTAGCCAACATATAAGTTTTCTTTCTCAAGAATTCAGAATATTCTTCAAACGATTCGATTTCGTTTTGCTCGTTTACTGAAATTGGTTTTCCAATACGAACTTTAATCACACGATCTTTCTGTGTCAGTAATTCCGAAGGTAATTTTGCCGTACGCAAAGTATCATCAATTTTAGAAAGCCAGTAGAATAATTTACTGTTTTTAGCATGAAAATAAATGGGTACAACTGGAACTTTGGCTTTTCTAATTAATTTTAAAGCGCCTTCTTCCCAAGGTTTGTCAACTACTAATTTTCCATCTTTATAAGTCGAAACTTCACCAGCAGGGAATATTCCTAAAGGTTTTCCGTCGCTTAAGTGGCGTAAAGTTTCTTTAATTCCGACCACACTCGATTTAACATCCTTATGATTTTCAAAAGGATTTACGGGCATGATGTATTTTTTAAGAGGAACAATTCGGTGCAATAAAAAATTAGCGATAATCTTGAAATTTGGTTCTCTTTCGAGCATTAATTTCAAAAGCAAAATACCATCAATTCCTCCAAGCGGATGATTTGAAATGGTAATATAAGCGCCATCTTTAGGTAAACGTTTTAGATCTTCTTCAGGAATTTCAAATTTGATTTCCATTTCATCCAAAATCCCGTTTAAAAACGCAACATCCTCTAAGTGTTTATTGTGATCGTAAATTTTATTTAGGGTAGAGATCTTAAGGACCTTCATAAGAATCCAGCCTGAAAAAGTACCAAACACTCCGTACTTATCAACATTTATTGCTTTTGCAACTTCTTTCGCGGTAACTAAACCCATGTACTATTTTTAAATTATTAGAGCAGCCAACAAAGATAACAAAAAACTCTACTTTTCGTTTATTCAAACGCAAACTTTCCACTTTTTTATTACATTTGAAATCCTTAAAAATACAATCTGATGAAAATTATTTCTTATAATGTAAACGGAATTCGTGCTGCAATTAACAAAGGTTTTATCGAATGGCTGCAACAGGCAAATCCTGATGTAATCTGCCTTCAGGAAATCAAAGCTACGCAGGATCAAATTCCGGTTGACGATATTACGGCCGCGGGCTATCCTTATCAATATTATTATCCAGCAACAAAAAAAGGTTACAGCGGTGTTGCAATTTTATCCAAAACAAAACCCAATAATGTAGTCTACGGTACAGGAATTCATCATATGGATTTTGAAGGACGTAATCTTCGCGCTGATTTTGATGATGTTTCGGTAATGAGTTTATACCTTCCGTCTGGAACTAATATTGAAAGATTAGATCATAAATTTATGTTTATGGATGATTTTCAAACGTATATTAATGAATTGAAGTTAGCTATTCCGAATCTAATTATTTGCGGTGATTATAACATTTGCCACGAAGCAATAGATATTCATGATCCAGTACGTAATAAAACAGTTTCAGGATTTTTGCCTGCTGAACGTGCGTGGCTTGATGCTTTTATGAAATCTGGTTTTATTGACAGTTTCCGTCATTTTAATAAAGATCCGCATCATTATTCGTGGTGGAGCTATCGTGCAGGAGCGAGAGGAAATAACAAAGGCTGGCGCATCGATTACAATTTGGTAAGTGCTCAGATGGAACATCGTTTAAAACGTGCTGTGATTCTTCCGGATGCGATGCATTCAGATCATTGTCCGGTTTTAGTTGAGATTGAGTAAAATTTGGTATTGTTCTTGTTGAGAGAAATGGGATTCGGAAATTCTGATAAATTGAATTTTACTTTGATTTTAAAGAAAATGTTCATTTAGATTTTATTCGAATTATCGTTTAAATCAGGAATTAATAATACGTTTCAAATAAAAAAAACAGAAAATAAAATGATTAAAAAAGCTTCGATAGGATTAGTGGTTTTGGCTTTGTCTATGACTTCTTGTGTGTCTAAAAAGATTTATAATGATTTGGAAACAAAGTATTCAGATCTTAAAAAAGAAAATCGTTCTATTGCGGATCAAAATGCCGATTTGCAAAAATCAAAGAATCAGCTGGAATTAGAACGCGATAATTTAACCAAAGATTTAAATAGCACGAAAGATGAATTGGCGAAACAAAAAGCTGATTTAGCCGCTGCGCAAAATAAATATAAGGTTTTACAAGATTCGTACAATGCTCTTGAAAAAAACAGCAATGACGCATTGGAGAAAAACATGAATAAAAACCGCGAATTGTTAGCGCAGTTGGAAGCAAAATCAAAGAAATTGGCTGAAGAACAAGCAAGTCTTGATAAAACGGCAAGTCGATTAAAAGAGCTTGAAGATATGATTGCTGCAAAAGAGGAATCAATGCGCAAGCTGAAAGAAACTTTATCGAAAGCTTTAAATGGTTTTGAAGGTAAAGGTTTGACGGTGGAACAAAAGAACGGAAAAGTTTATGTTTCTATGGAAAATAAACTGCTTTTCAATTCTGGAAGCTGGGCTGTTGGAACAGAGGGAAGAAAGGCTGTTGTAGAATTAGGAAAAGTTCTAGGCGACAATCCTGATCTTTCGGTTCTTATTGAAGGACATACAGATGATGATCCATATGCTGGTTCTGGGCCAATTGCAAACAACTGGGATTTATCTACTAAAAGAGCGACTGCAATTGTGGCTATTTTAAGTGAAAATGCTAAAATCAACAAACAAAAATTAACTGCGGCTGGAAGAAGTGAATTCTCTCCTTTAGCAAGTAATGCGACTCCAGAAGGAAAAGCTAAAAACCGCAGAATCGAAATTATTTTAACTCCAAGATTAGACGAGATTGCGGAGATGCTTAATAGTATTAATTAAGGTGCTGAGGTTCTGAGGAACTAAGATGCTGAGATTTTTAAAAGGTTCAAAGTTTATGCTTTGAGCCTTTTTTATTGCTCTAAATTCAGCTTAGTTCCTTAGTTCCTCAGAACCTTAGCCTCTAAGAAAAACTTGTAGTTTTTTTAACTATTCTGAGATTTTCATTTGAAGAATAGCATCGTATCTTTGAAGCTTATTATTCAAAAAAGAAACCTTAGAATCTTAGTTTCTCAGAACCTTAGTACCTTAGAAAAAAATGAAATACACTACATTACCCAATACCAATATAAAAGTTAGTAAAATCAATCTTGGAACCATGACTTTTGGTCAACAGAATACAGAGGCAGAAGGTCATGCTCAAATGGATTATGCACTGGAACAAGGCGTGAACTTTTTTGATACTGCAGAGATGTATTCGGTGCCGGCAAGTGAAGCGACTTACGGAAGTACTGAAAAAATTATTGGAACTTGGTTTAAAAAATCAGGAAACCGTGATAAAGTCGTTTTAGCTTCTAAAATAGCAGGGCCAAATCCGAATTTTGGTTATATGCGTGAGAAATTAGATTTTTCGCCTGCAAGTATTAAATATGCTTTAGAAAACAGTTTAAAGCGTTTGCAGACAGATTATATTGATTTGTATCAAATGCATTGGCCGGAAAGAAAAACTAATAATTTTGGGCACCGTGCATTTACAGGTTTTGAAGATGCATGGGAAGACAACTTTAGAGAAATTTTAGAAACGTTTGACGGATTAATTAAAGAAGGAAAAATTAAACATATTGGTGTTTCAAATGAGAATTCTTGGGGAATGATGCGTCTTTTAGAAGAAAGTAAATATCATAATCTGCCTAGAATTAAAACCGTTCAAAATCCGTATTCATTATTAAACCGTCTTTTTGAAGTGAATTCAGCCGAAGTTTCAATGCATGAAAATGTTGGGTTGCTGGCTTATTCGCCTTTAGCATTTGGGGTTTTAACGGGTAAATTTTTGACAGGAGAAGCACATCCCAATTCTAGAATAAAACTTTTTCCTCAATACACGCGTTACAATAGTGAACAATGCACAAAAGCAACAAAGTTGTATTTAGAAATTGCTGAAAAACACGGTTTAACTTTGACAGAATTGGCAATGGGATTTGTATTGCAGCAGCCGTTTTTAACAAGTGCAATTATTGGTGCAACAACTTTAGAACAATTAAAAGAAAATATTGCCACAATTGATGTCGTGCTTTCAAAAGATATTATTGCCGAAATTAATCAAGTTCAGGCCATAATTCCTGATCCAGCGCCTTAATTTCAATTTTGTAATAAACACAAAAGCCACAAAGTAACACAGACTAATCCGTGATAATTTGTGGCTTTTTTTGTGCCGTCAAAAGCAGCTGTCTTAATTATTCGGTTTTTGTGTTACCACTATTTTTGCGATTAAATCACCCAATTTTTGATTCTTCTTTGTCAAAGCAATTGTGATTAAATAAAGGAAAGGACAAACTAATTCAAGCAGATCAAAAATTCGTCTAATAATTATTCTAAAATATTTTTTGTATCCTTTTATTTTCATAGGATGATCAAATGTCATTTGCAGCTTGAAGATGTGCTTTCCAATAGTTTTATTCATAAAAACATCCTGCAGAATAAAAAAGAGATAATAAATTAAAAGACCAATTTCCGTTTTAATGAAGCTCTCACCACTGCTATTTTTATAGGAGATATATGGAAATAGTATTTTAACTGTAAGAGCTAAAATGATAAAGTCAATTCCAAAGGCGAATACTCTTTTAAATAAATAAGTGGGTTTCATAATTACAAATCAAATTCGTCGCTGATAGATAAAGAGTCCGCAGGAACTGCAGTAGAATCTGGAGCTTTGATTCGTATTAATGAGCGTGCATTTCCAGAAATGTAAACGGGTAATTGTCCAATTGTATCTTCTGGAATCAATAAACCTCGGCGAAACATTAGATTCTTTAAGAATTTCTGGTTTTTGATGGCGAAATCTTTCAAATTACCTTCATCATTAAATTGATACATGAATTTTCTTGGTTTCGGAATAATCGTTGCTAAATATAAACATTCGTCTACGCTTAAAGCGGATGGGCTTTTTTGGAAATAAAAATGACTTGCTTCGCCAATTCCGTATACATTTGGTCCCCATTCAATAATATTGAAATAAACCTCCAGCATTCTTTCCTTGCTTACAATTCGGTTATTTTCTAAAATATAAACCAAAAGGATTTCTTCAAGCTTTCGCGAAAGCGTTTTTTCTCTCGTTAAGAATACATTTTTAATCAGCTGCATGCTTATCGTGCTGGCACCGCGTGAGAACTTCTTAGTTCTAATGTTTTTAAGAATAGACTGTTTGAAAGCTTCATTTATAAAACCACGATGCGAGAAGAAAGAAGGATCTTCAGTTGTTAAAACACATTTTCGTAAATATGGCGAAATTTGATCTAATGGCGTATAATTTGGATTTGCATTTCCAACTAAAACGGGACGCTGCAGTACATTTTGAATAATGGCACGATACACAAATTCACCGTTTAGTTTATTCAAATCGGCTTCACCGTACTTAGTAATATGTAAATCTTCTTTGTTTAGTTTACTGTCAAAAACAAGTGTATTCGGTTTGTTTTTATTGAATTTGAAATCGAGTTTATAATCAAAATTTCCCGTTGCCTGCATACCTTGAAAATGCGTAAATAAACCATCAGGTAGCGAAACAATGAAATCTTGCGCTTTCATTTTCGGAATATTCACCTTCAAAGTATAAACAGTATCTTTTTCTGTGCTGTAAGAGACGTATGGTTTTACTTTAATCTTATTCAATTGCATTGCTGAAGTACTGTCAATTGATATAAAATCATCACCCAGTAAAAAGCGGTAATCAAAACGAGCATTTTTTATGACAACATCTTTACTGGCAATTTTTGGATGATTAATTTTCAGATTAACAATCGAGGTGAAACCGTCAATGTGCAATTCGCTGCCGCTTTTGTCAATGTTTTGAACATTCAAGCGAATAGAATCAAAGCTTGCTTTTAAATTGTAGCGTTCATCAAGATAAGGAACGCGAATGGCTCCAGTATCTAAATTAAAGAAACGAATGTCGGCTTTTTGATTTCTTGGGTCAGCAAAACCTTTTAAGTTCCAGCGCTGATCAAAATCTTTGCTTTGAACATGAATATTAGTTTCGAGCTGTTTGTTGTTTAAAACCAGTTTATTGATTGCAACAGCTGTTTTTTTGCCATTATCATCGATTTTGAATTGGAAGTTTTCCAAATTCATATCTGTCGGAACCAGATTTAATAGTTTAGAAATAATGCGATAAGCAAAAGCACCGTATTTGCGTTTTTCGTTTTTCTCAGAATCATCACGGTTTCTTTTTAGGAAAGCATCAAAATTTCGAATTTTTCCCTTTTTAACCAATTGAATGTAGCCGTTGTTAACTTTTAAAGTACCAACTTGAACATCGCCGATTAATAAGTTGCTTAAGCTGACACTGGTTTCAATGTTTTTGATTTTTAAAAGTGTGTCTGCGTTTTTTGGAACCAAAACAACATCTGTAAGTTTTATGCTGGACAATCCGCTGAAGGAAGCTTCTTTTATAGAAAAATCACTGTTGTAATCAACAGCCATTTTGTGAGTGACTTTTGCGACAGCTTGTTTTAGAAGCGAGTTGCGAAAAAAGTACAATCCGATGCAAAGCAAAACCAATATAACGGCTAGTATTTTTAGGGCTTTGTATATTTTTTGTTTTGGAAAATTCATATCAGCAGTTTTCGAAAGAATTTAGAACTATTAGAATGAAGTGTTGTTTTTTCAGCTACAAATTGTACTAATTTCTCGAATTTAGTAAATGTCTAAATTTAGATTTTAAAATTAAATAAAAATTCGTGTTTAATTTGTGGAATTCGCGGCGAAAAAAATTACCCGAAAAGAATACTGGCAACATCTTCAATTTTAGCAACAAGTTCAATTTTAATTCCAGTGTTTTTTAAAGTGATTTTATTGTATTTAGAAACAAAAATAGTATCAAAACCTAGTTTTTCGGCTTCCTGAATACGCTGATCAACACGATTTACAGGGCGAATTTCTCCAGAAAGTCCTACTTCGCCGGCAAAACAAAAACCTTTTCCAACTGGAATGTCTTCGTTTGAAGATAAAATCGCAGCAACAACAGCAAGATCAATTGCGGGGTCATCAACAGAAATTCCGCCCGTTACATTTAAGAAAACGTCTTTTGCGCCCAAACGAAATCCTGCTCTTTTTTCTAAAACCGCCAAAATCATGTTTAATCTTTTAGCATTGTATCCTGTTGTGCTTCTTTGCGGAGTTCCATAAACTGCTGTGCTTACAAGTGATTGAATTTCGATCATAAGCGGACGCATGCCTTCGAGTGTTGTGGCAATCGCAGTTCCTGATAATTCTTCGTCTTTGTGCGAAATCAATATTTCTGACGGATTGCTTACTTCTCGTAAACCGCTACCAAGCATTTCATAAATTCCCAATTCGGCCGTCGAGCCAAAACGGTTTTTAAGCGAACGCAAAATTCGGTAAACGTGGTTTCTGTCGCCTTCAAATTGAAGAACAGTATCCACCATATGCTCCAGAATTTTTGGTCCTGCAATATTTCCGTCCTTTGTAATATGTCCTATTAAAATAACTGGAGTATTGGTTTCTTTAGCAAATTTGATTAATTCTGCAGTGGTTTCTCTAATTTGAGAAATACTTCCCGCCGTTGATTCAATATAATCAGTATGTAAAGTCTGAATCGAATCGATGATTACAATTTCGGGCTGAATTGCTTCGATTTGTTTAAAGATATTCTGCGTTTTTGTTTCTGTAAGGATATAACAGTTATCGCTGTTTGGCGTTATCCTTTCGGCGCGCATTTTTATTTGTTTCTGACTTTCTTCTCCAGAAACATATAAAGTTTTATAAGGTAATTTTAGTGAGATTTGAAGTAAAAGTGTACTTTTTCCTATTCCTGGTTCGCCACCCAAAAGAGTTAAAGAGCCAGGAACGATTCCACCGCCCAAAACACGATTTAATTCGCCGTCAGTAGTGTTCATGCGAATTTCCTGAGCCGAGTCGATTTCGTTTATTTTTAAAGGTCTCGGCGCTTTGCCTGATGAAGTTGGTTCGCTTTTCCAAGCCACTTTTTCCTGCTTCTGAATAATTTCTTCAGCAATAGTATTCCATTCTTTGCACGCATTGCATTGGCCTTGCCATTTTGAATATTGGGTGCCGCAATTTTGGCAGAAAAAGGAAGTTTTAACTTTTGACATTATTTACTTTTTTTAGTAAGTGCGTTCATTTCGTCCATCTTCTCATACATTAAATCCTTGTTCAAATCGCCGATAGGTTCCATTTGAGAAGCGTTTTGATATTTTTTTGAGGCATGTTTTGCATCGCCCATTTTTTCATACATTAAGCCTAGTTCGTATTCTCCCAGCATTGCTTTTGGATAATTTACATTTCCTATTTCGGCCATTTTTCCTAGTTCGTCGTATGCGTTCTTTTTCAAGATTACATTTTCAATCACTTTAAAGTCGCTCATTCGAACTGGAATCTGAACGCCTAAAACTTCTGACATTGTATTGTATTTTTTTTCTAAATAATCAGCATAACCTGTTTCAAGTACAGCGATTTTGTTTGCGTATTCTGCAGAATTTATTGGTCTGTAAACTTCAAAAATCTGATATAACGCACTCGGAATCGAATGTAAAACTTCAGTATAATGAGTTGCGTTTTTAAATAATTCGTATTTATAATTTACTAACGGATTATTTGCGATTTTAATATTGTTGTCTAATTTTTCTATCGGTTCTTTAATTTTTTTTATGTCTCCTTCTCCCGCAGAAAGATAATAGAATATTGGTTTTTGTATTTTGGCAAACTTTTCGGCAATACGTACTTCCATTTTTGGAGCCAATTCTGGACTTAGACAAATATACGCACTGAAAAGCGGGTTTTCTTTATATAAATAAAAATTGGCAAAACTCGCCGTTACATCATGTCCAGCAATAATTCTAAAAGGCGAGGTTCTGTATTTTTTTTCAATATAAGGAACTAATTCTGCTCCTATAAATTCAAAAAACTTTGCTCCTTTTTCAAAAGGTAGTCCCTCGTTTTGATCAATTGTTGTGTCGTCGTAACGTTCCTCATCTTTGTTTTGATGAATCCCGATTATGATCATTTCTGGAATATCATCCCAATAAGTACCATAACTTACGGCTCCAGAAAAAGGGTCAAACAAATAATCGCCGTCTAAAAGATATAAAACTGGATATTTTTTGTCTGGCTTAGCTTCATATGAAGCCGGAAGTCCAATTGTTATCCTTCTTTCTTCTCCGAGTTTTTGGGATTGAATGTTGTCGAATTTTTTCTGCGAAAAAACAGAAATGGAAATAAATGCAATTAGTAGGTAAACTTTTTTCATGATTTGTGGCATTTCAGTGAATTAAAAAGTATTGAAAATAGAATGGCAATATAATACTTTTATTTGCTCTTTTATTTATTTGGGATTTTAAAAAAAGCAATAGTATTTGTGCTTTTGCGTTTGTTTGGGTTTAGGCAAAAGTAGTCCTATTTGTGCAAAATAAATTTTTGACAAATAGCAAAATAAGATATAATTTGAGGTTGAAACCTAGGTTAATGAATTGTCATTTTCATTAGGGAAAATAATCCATGGTTTGAAGGTTTTTGCTTCTTCAAATTCTAGGGTTGCATATGAAATAATGATGATAATGTCATCTTTTTGAACTTTTCTAGCTGCAGGACCATTCAGCGTAATTTCGCCTGAATTTTTTTCTCCTTTAATGGCATAAGTTTCAAAACGTTCTCCGTTATTAATGTTAACGATAGCTACTTTTTCGCCTTCAATGATGTTTGAAGCTTCTAGTAATGTTTCATCAATAGTAATACTGCCAATGTAATTTAAATCGGCTCCAGTTACTTTAACTCGATGAATTTTTGATTTTATAACTTGAATTTGCATGTTGCAAAGGTAATTTAATTAAATGAAATGGTGTCTATTAACCTTATAGAATTAACAAATACTGCTATAAACGCACGGTATTTTTTATCGTTAATTTTATGATCGATTGATAATAATGTAGATTCGTCAGCAATGACAAAATATTCGAGTTCGAATCTTTTGTTGTCTTTAAAAGATTCTTCAACAAATTTGATGGTTTCTTCAGGAGTACCGTTTTGAAAGATTTCTTTAGCTTCAGTAAGAACTTTGTAAATTATTGACGCTTCTTTTCTTTCGTCTGCAGTCAGTCGTTCATTTCTAGAACTCATGGCAAGCAGATTATCTTCTCTAAAAATTGGACAGCCTATAACATTTACAGGTAAGTCATTTTTTTCGACTAGTTTTTTAACAATTTGCAGCTGCTGAAAATCTTTTTCTCCAAAATAAGCGTTAGTTGGAGTGACGATTTCAAACAAACGTTTTACAATAGTTCCAACTCCGTTAAAATGTCCAGGTCTAAACTTGCCTTCCATTTGATTTTCTAATCCGTCAAAGTCAAATGACTGCGAAATAGTTTGTCCTTCATAAATATCATCTACAGAAGGAGCGTATAAAATTATTTTATCGCTTAATCCTCGCATTTTTTTTACATCTTCTTCAAGAGTTCGAGGGTATTTTTCGAGATCTTCAGGATTGTTAAATTGGGTTGGATTTACGAAAATGCTTACAACAGTGTCGTCGTTTTCTTTGAGCGATCGCTGCATTAAAGCCAGATGCCCTTGGTGCAAAGCTCCCATTGTTGGTACAAATCCGATAGTTGAATTTGCGGTTTTGATAGTTTTTAAATAAGCTATCAGAGCTACTTTGCCGTAGAAAATATGCATGGCGGTATTATTAAAATTTAGTGCAAACATAATATATTAGTTAATAACTGCATAAATTTTTGTAATTTTGCAACGTTTTTATTACCAAAAATTAAGTAAAATACTATTTATGAAAGATAAGAGGATATTATATGTATCATCTGAAGTCGTGCCTTATTTGGCTGAAAATGAAGTTTCTTTAATGTCTTATGACGTTCCGAAAATGATTAACGATCAAGGAGGTCAGATAAGAATTTTCATGCCAAGATATGGAAATATCAACGAGAGAAGACATCAATTACACGAAGTAATTAGGCTTTCAGGGATGAATTTGGTAGTGAATGATTTAGATATGCCATTGATTATTAAGGTGGCTTCAATTCCTAAAGAGAGAATTCAGGTTTACTTTATCGATAATGATGAATACTTTAAACGCAAAGCAACTTTTGCTGATGAAGAAGGTGTTTTGTATCCTGATAATGACGAAAGAGCCATATTTTTTGCTAAAGGTGTTGTTGAAACAGTAAAAAAATTAAACTGGGTTCCTGATATTATTCATGTACATGGCTGGCTGGCATCTATGCTGCCAATCTATATGAAGCACTATTATAAAAATGAAGCTTTATTCTCTGAAACAAAAATTGTAACATCAGTTTATGGTCAGTCTTTTGATGAGAATCTAGATATGGAGATGATTAACAAAGTAAAATTTGACGGAGTTCCGCATGAATCTGTATCAGATCTAGAAGTTCCTAACTATGAGAACATCTTAAAAGCTAGTATATTGCATTCTGATGCTGTAATTATTGCTTCAGAAAACGTTTCTCCAAGTTTAACAAAATTTATAGAATCTTCAGGAAAACCTTTTTTACCTTTCGCCACGAAAGATGCATTCGCTGAAGCGTATACAAATTTCTATAAAGAAATGGGACTTTAAATTTTAACTTTATTATTAAACATGTACAATACTTCTTTTATTAAGAAAATACTTTTAGCTCTTACGGTTGTTCTTTTATATTCGTGCGATAAAGATTTTAATGCAATTGGAGATGATTTAATTGGTGACGATCATTTTGGACTTGAGTCTGAAAAATATGATGTTGTAGCTTTTAATCAGGAGGTTACACCTATACAGTCAAATGTTTTAGCGGTTAATGCATTAGGTATTTACGATAATCCTGTTTTTGGAACAACGACTGCTAATTTTGCTACACAGGTAGATTTAAGCACTACGTATCCATTGATTATTGGTGAAGAGCCTGTAATTACAAGTGTGAGATTAAGTATACCTTATTTTAAGAAGCTGAAAACGACTAATAGTGATGGAACTCATACTTATACTTTAGATTCTATTTATGGGCCGGCAGAAGGAAAACTTAAGTTAAGTGTTTATGAATCTGGTGTTCAAATGCGTAGTTCATATGTGAGCAATGGAGTTTCGTTGCCGCAGTTTTATTATACAGATGAAAACAATGTTTTTAATCAGTATAAAGTGGGGGCTCGTTTAAATAATTCAAGCAATGTGCTACAGAATGATCAATTCTTTTTTAGTTCAGCAGAATATGTGGATAAGACGACAGATGCGGCAGGAAAAGAAACAACAACTTATACTCCGCCAGAAATGCGTTTGGATTTAAATACCGCTTATTTTCAGCAAAAAATATTGAATGCTCCGGCTTCAAAGCTTTCTGCTCCAGATTTGTTTCAGGAGTATTTTAGAGGTTTGTACTTTAGTGTTGAAAAAGCAGATGGAAGTCCTGGTAATATGGCTTTGTTGGATTTCTCAGGAGGAAAAATTGTAATTACTTATAAAGCCAAAACGGCAAGTACAACAGATGCTGATACAGAGAAAGAAGACAAAACAATTACAATGACAATTGTAAATCCTGCAAATTCTAGTGCAAATGCCAATTTGCTTCAAGATGTAAAGTCTGCTAATTATCAGAATGCTATTACAACGGCAAACATAAATAAAACTGAAGGAGATGAAAGGCTTTATGTGAAAGGTGGTCAAGGTTCTCTTGCTATTATTAAGCTTAATGATTTTGTCGCAAAACTAGAAGACATCAGAGCTAAAAACTGGAAAGTAAACGAAGCTAATTTGGTGTTTAATATCGATGCAGATAAAATGACAGGGACTAGAGAGCCCAAAAGAGTTTATTTGTATGATTTAACTAATAATGTTCCAGTTGTAGATTACCTTGTTGATGGAAGTGGAAATCTTGTATTATCAGATCCTAAAACAGCTAAGTATATTTATGGAGGTATGATTAACCTTGATGATAATAAACGAGGAAAAAATTATAAAATTAGAATTACAGAACATATCCGTAATCTTATAAAAGATAAAACAGCCAAAAATGTTGATTTAGGATTGGTTGTAACGGAGAGTATAGCGATTTCGACTTCGAATTTTTTAAAGAATAAGAATGAGAATATCTCTCAAGCGCCAAGAGCGTCAGTTATGAATCCGCTTGGGACTATTTTATATGGAGGGAAATCTTCAGTACCAGAGGATAAAAGATTGAGGCTTGAGGTTTACTACACGAAACCAAATTAATAAATATATATGTGTGGAATTGTTGGGTATATCGGTCATAGAGAGGCTTATCCTATTGTTATAAAAGGATTAAAGCGTCTTGAGTACAGAGGATATGATAGCGCCGGCGTTATGTTATACGATGACAAGGCAGGAGTTAAAATTTGTAAAACAAAAGGTAAGGTTTCAGATCTTGAAGCTAAAGCAAAAGAAGGTTTTACAATCAATGGGAATATTGGAATTGGACACACGCGTTGGGCAACTCACGGTGTTCCAAATGATGTGAACTCGCATCCTCATGCTTCAAATTCTGGCGATTTAGTAATCATTCATAACGGTATTATTGAGAATTATGCTCCTCTAAAAGAAGAGCTGATTAAAAGAGGTTATACTTTTAAGTCTGATACTGATACAGAAGTTTTAGTTAACTTAATTGAGGAAGTTCAGAAAAATGAGAATATAAAGCTTGGGAAAGCGGTTCAGGTGGCTTTAAATCAGGTTGTTGGGGCTTATGCTATAGCAGTATTTGATAAAAAGAATCCAAATGAAATTGTGGCAGCAAGACTAGGAAGTCCATTGGCAATTGGAGTGGGTGAAGGAGAATACTTTATCGCTTCTGATGCTTCTCCGTTTATTGAGTATACTTCAAATGCAGTATATTTAGAAGATGGTGAAATGGCAAATATTAGATTGCACAAGCCTCTAAAAATCAGAAAAATTAAAGATGATTCTTTAGTAGACCCTTATATTCAAGAGCTTCAAATGAACTTGGAGCAAATTGAAAAAGGCGGTTACGATCATTTCATGCTTAAAGAAATCTACGAGCAGCCAAGTGTAATTAAAGATACGTACAGAGGAAGACTTCATGCAAATGAAGGAATCGTTCAAATGGCTGGTGTTGAGGATAATTTAGAGAAATTCCTAAATGCAAAACGTATTTTGATTGTTGCATGTGGAACTTCATGGCACGCAGGTTTAGTGGCAGAGTATATTTTTGAGGAATTTACAAGAATTCCAGTAGAGGTAGAATATGCTTCTGAATTTAGATACAGAAACCCAATTATCAATAAAGATGATGTAGTAATTGCGATCTCTCAATCAGGTGAAACAGCAGATACTATGGCGGCTATTAAGCTGGCTAAGGAAAACGGAGCTTTTGTATTTGGAGTTTGTAATGTTGTAGGTTCTTCTATTTCAAGAGAAAGCCACGCAGGGGCTTATACGCATGCGGGACCAGAAATTGGAGTAGCTTCTACAAAAGCATTTACAACTCAAATCACGGTTTTAACGATGATTGCTTTGAAGTTAGGAAAAGCAAAGGGAACTTTGTCGAATCCTGATTTTCATGCTTATTTACAAGAATTAGAATTAATTCCTGAAAAGGTAAGCGAAGCTTTAGAGACTAATGATCGTGCTAAAGAAATTGCTGCGGCTTTTAAAGATGCGCCAAACTGTCTTTACTTAGGAAGAGGATATAATTTTCCAGTAGCGCTAGAAGGAGCATTAAAGCTTAAAGAGATCTCTTATATTCATGCTGAAGGTTATCCTGCAGCCGAAATGAAACACGGTCCAATTGCTTTAATCGATGAGCATATGCCGGTTATTGTAATTGCTCCAAAGCAAGGTCACTACGATAAAATTGTAAGTAACATTCAAGAGATTAAATCTCGAAGCGGTAAAATTATTGCTGTTGTAACTAAAGGTGATACACAAGTTCGTGAATTAGCAGATTATGTAATCGAAATTCCAGAAACTTCAGATGCATTGTCGCCGCTTATTACTACGATACCTTTACAATTGTTATCTTACTATATTGCAGTTATGAGAGGTTGTAATGTTGATCAACCACGTAACTTAGCAAAATCTGTTACAGTAGAATAAAGATATTTTAAAATATTAAATATGTTAAATATGTTAAAAAAGCGAGATTTAGGTCTCGCTTTTTTTTATTGTCAGATTTTTTTTTGAGTCTATGTATTTTTGTGAATTTTTCAATTTTTTGATGAAAATTAATATGTATGCATAGTAAATTAGTTTTTCTTTAGGTTTTCTTTGTTTTATTTTAATAAATTGAATTAGCAAATAGTTAAAATATTGCATAAATACGTGTATAAATATTAATTTTTTTAACGTTTTTTATGCATATTAAAATATTTATGTATTTTGGCTACATACTAACAAAAAAACTAACCCAATGAGAGTCTACTTGCTAATTATGTTATTGTTCAGCGGAATATCTTTTGCGCAGAATACAATAACAGGTTCGGTTACAGATGGTAACAAACAATCTATTCCTGGTGCTAATGTTGTTGTTGCTGGAGAAAACAGTGGTGCGTCTACTGATTTTGACGGATCGTTTAAATTAACTACTAAAGCTAAACTGCCTTTTTCTATAAAGGTTTCTGCGGTAGGATTTGAAACAAAAATTATTAGTGTTACATCAGTAAATCAAAAAGTAAATGTAATCTTAAAAGATGAAGAAACTAAACTTGATGAAATAGTTGTTTCTGCGTCTAGAACACCTGAACGTGTTTTTGAGTCTCCTGTTACTATTGAAAGAATGGGTATTCAGGATATTAAAAAAACGGCTTCACCGTCATTTTATGATGGATTGGAAAATTTAAAAGAGGTGCAGATGAATACGAGTAGTATGACTTTTAAGTCGATTAATACTAGAGGATTTGCTTCAGTTGCTAATACACGTTTTATGCAATTAGTAGATGGTATGGATAACTCGTCTCCGTTGTTGAATTTTGTGTTAGGAAACATGATTGGGGTTTCGGAAATTGATGTGCAGAGTGTTGAACTTCTGCCGGGAGCATCTTCTGCTTTGTATGGGGCAAATGCTTTTAATGGGATTTTGTTTATGAATAGTAAAAGTCCATTTACTTATCAAGGTATTTCAACTTATTTTAAATATGGTGTGACTTCACAAGAGGCTGCGGGTACAAATGGGTATTATGATTTTGGTATTCGATTCGCACATGCTTTTAATAAATATTTCGCGGCCAAAGCTAACTTTACCTATATGGAAGCTACAGATTGGTATGCAACAAATTATGATGATAAAACTAGAGCGGGCATTGATAGAACTAATCCGAGTTATGATGGTATTAATGTTTATGGTGACGAGGCTGCGACAAATATTAAAGGAGTAGGTAAAAAATTAGAAGCAATGGGTTTGATTCCTGCAGGAGCATCTAATCTTTTGCCAGATTCAAATGTAAGTAGAACTGGGTATAATGAAGTTGATTTGACTAATAATAAGGCAGGAAATACAAAAGTTGATTTCTCTTTTCACGGAAGACCTTTTGGAGATGAGAGATTGGAAATTATCTGGCAAAGTAAATTTGGTACTGGTAATGCAGTTTATCAAGGAGGAAATAGATATTACTTGAATGATTTTTTTATGCAGCAGCATAAATTAGAAGTTAAAGGAAAGAATTTTTTTGTGAGAGGTTATACAACATCTGAAGATGGAGGGCATTCTTATGATATGATTTTTACAGGTCTTAATGTAAATAGAAAATGGAAAGATGATAATACTTGGTTTGGTCAATACGCTGGAGCCTATATTCAAGGAACGTTAGCTGGTATGACGCCGCAACAAGCGCATGCTGCTGGAAGGGCTACGGCTGATACAGGTCGTTTTATGCCAGGTACAACAGAGTTTAAAAATGCTTTTAATCAGGTTATAGCTGATCCAGATGTTCGTACGGGTTCGAAATTGGTAGATAATTCCAAAATTTATCATTCTGATGCAAATTATAACTTTAGAGATTTGATAAAATTTGCCGAAATTCAAGTAGGAGGTTCGTTTAGAGCTTATGAGCTTAATTCTCATGGCAGAATTTATACAGATGCAAATGGACCGATTAATTATAACGAGTACGGAGCTTATGCTCAGTTGATGAAGAAATTTTTAGAAGATAGATTGAAGTTTACTGGTTCTCTACGTTATGATAAATCTAAAAACTTTGACGGTAATTATTCACCGCGTTTATCTTTAGTGTATTCAGGAGGAGAGAGAAAAAATCATAATATTAGAGCTTCGTTTCAAACAGGTTTCAGAAACCCATCAACTCAAGATCAATATATCGGATTTAATATTGGAAGTGCGGTATTGGTTGGGTCTGCGCCAGATAACTTAACAAGATTTAATGAAACTTTTAATTTAAGTGCAGAAGGACAGGTGTATAACGGAGGCCCAACTAAAGTTATGAGTGGTAATGATGCTTATTATAATTCGTATTTGGCAAGTTCTGTTAGTGCTTTTTCAGCTATGGCAGGAAGTAATCCTATTGCAGCGGCAGCATTGTTAACAAAAACAAGAGCTAATCTTGTTAAGCCTGAAGAAGTAAAAGCTTTTGAGTTAGGATATCGTTCTGTTTTTGAAGGGATGTCAATAGATATTAATGGTTACTATAATATATACAACAACTTTATTGGTAATTTAAATGTAATTTCTCCTTATTACGGAACGGCTCAAGACAATCCAAATCTTGCGGCAGGAGTTACAGATCCAGGGGTTCAATCAGTAAGAGCGATTCAAAATGGAGAGTATAGAGTGTATCAATTGTATACAAATTCAGATGTAGAGATACATTCGTTAGGATTTGGAGTTGGACTTACTAAAAAAATAATTTCAAATTTTGAATTAGGGTTGAACTATAATTATGCTCAGTTTGATTTTGATCAAGCAAAAGATCCAAGTTTTGAAGCAGGATTTAATACTCCAAAACATAGAATTAAATTGTCTGTTGGGAATGATAAATTGTTCGAGAATTTTGGGTTTAATGTCAGCGGAAGATGGAATAGTGAATATGAGTGGCAATCAGGCTTCGCCGATGGTACAATTAAATCTGCTACAGTAATAGATGCGCAGATAAATTACGGAATTCCAAAGTTGAAATCTGTTGTGAAACTTGGAGCTGCTAATATTGGCGGTAAAGAGTATTATCAAGTAATTGGAGCTGGATTAATCGGGCAGCAATATTTTGTATCATGGACTATTAATCCATAAATCGATTATTAACTATAGGTCAAATACGTTATTTATGTTTCTGAAGATGTGACTTAGAAACAGGTAATTTTAAAATATAAAAATTATGATAAAAAATTTCAAATGGCTTTTATTGGTTTCTTTGACCTTTATGGCTTGTAATAGTGATGACGATGCAGTAACTGTTGTTGATTCGTCAGACGGATTGCCTCTAACATCTGGTTCTGCTAATTTCTCTAAATATGTTGCATTAGGAAATTCCTTAACGTCTGGTTTTAGTGATGGTGCTCTTTTTAAAAAGGGACAAGAAGGAGCGTATACCAATATAATGGCGCAGCAATTTAAACTTGTTGGAGGAGGAGAATTTAAAATTCCTTATACTAATGATAATATTGGTGGTTTGCTTTTTGGAGGACAGCCTAATATAGCATTTGGTCCGAGACTTTATTTTAATACTACAGTTTCTCCAACTCATCCTAGTTCGACAGTTGATCCTGTAAGCGGAACTCCAACAACAGAAGTGATGAATCCTGCGGTTGCAGCTGCAGGTCCTTATAATAATACAGGTGTTCCTGGTGCTAAAAGTTTTCATTTGCTGTCTCCAACTTATGGAGCGGCGGCTGGTTTAGCAAACGGAACGGCAAATCCTTATTATGTGCGATTTGCTCCAAATGGAACAACTTCTGTTCTTGCTTACGCAATGAGCCAAACGCCAACATTCTTTTCTTTATGGATTGGTAATAATGATGTTTTGGGTTATGCAACCACTGGAGGAGATGGTACGAACCCAATTACGCCAGCTTCTGGAGCTGCGGGTGTTGGTTTTGATGGAACATACGCGGCTTTAGTAACTACTTTGACTTCGGGAGGAGCAAAAGGAGTTGTGGCAAATATTCCATACGTAACATCAATTCCGTTTTTTAAGACTGTTCCTTATAATCCTTTAACGGCTTCTGCTATAGGTAAAGGGAATGCTGCTCAAGGCCTTGCGCTTATTTCAGCATTAAATACACAATTATATGGTCCGTTAAAACAAGCTTTGACAGCTTTTGGAGCGGGATCAAGAATTAATTTGCTGTCAACAACTGCGGCAAATCCATTATTGATAAAAGACGAATCGCTTCCAAACTTATCTGCGCAATTAACAGCGGCTTTTACGCCTACACTTGGAGCTCAGACTGCAGTTTTTTATGGTAATGTTTTTGGTCAGGCTCGTCAAGCTACAAAGACTGATTTAGTTCTTTTAACTACGCAATCGGCTATTGGAACAGCGCCTACAGCTGAAAATTCAGGAATAGGAATGGCTCCGCCGGCTCCTTTGAATAATTTTGGAATTACATATCCTTTGCAAGATAAATATGTTTTGATACCAACTGAAGTTGCAGAACTTGAAGTGGCGACAAATGCGTTTAATGCAACTATAAAATCTATTGCAGAATCTAAAGGTCTTGCTTTTGTAGATGCAAATGCAATTATGAAACAAATTGATCAAGGCGGAATTTCTGCCAATAGTTTTACAATGGCATCGACATTTGTAACTGGAGGGACTTTTTCTTTAGATGGGGTTCATCCTTCGCCAAGAGGGTATGCATTTATAGCAAATAAATTCATTGAAGCAATTAATGCTAAATACGGATCAAATTTAAAAGGTGTAAATGTGGGTAATTATCCAGTTTTATATCCTGCTGTATTGCCATAAAACCATTTTTTTTAATTAAAAAGCCGTTTGTTTTTTAAAAGCAGCGGCTTTTTTTGTTAGTGTAAAAAATGCTTAAAATGGGAGTTTGAAGCTCTCATTTTTAGAATCAAACAAAATCATGCTATTTTTTATGAAAAAAAAATTGATTTTATATTTTAAAAAATTATCTTTGCGCTCTGAAAAAAGAGGTATTTTCGATAAACCTAAATAGCTATTTAATAAACACATAAGTAATGTCAAAAGTAATAGGAAAAGTTGCTCAAATCATTGGACCAGTAGTTGACGTAGTTTTCAACGGTAAGGATGTTGAACTTCCAAAAATTTATGATTCACTAGAAATCACTAAAAAAGACGGAACATTGTTAGTTCTAGAAGTACAATCTCACATCGGTGAAAACACTGTTCGTACCATTTCTATGGACTCAACAGACGGTTTAAGCAGAGGATATGAAGTAGTTGGAACTGGGAATCCAATCCAAATGCCAATCGGTCCAGACGTATATGGAAGATTATTCAATGTAATTGGAGATGCAATTGATGGTTTAGGAAACTTGCCAAAAACAGGAGAAAACGGTTTGTCTATTCACAGACAAGCACCTAAATTTGAAGATTTATCAACTTCATCTGAAGTTTTATTCACAGGTATCAAAGTAATCGATTTGATCGAGCCTTACGCAAAAGGAGGTAAAATTGGATTGTTTGGTGGTGCTGGTGTTGGTAAAACAGTATTGATTCAGGAGTTGATTAACAATATTGCAAAAGGTCACGGTGGACTTTCAGTATTCGCAGGAGTAGGTGAAAGAACACGTGAAGGAAATGACTTACTTCGTGAGATGTTAGAGTCAGGAATTATTAAATACGGTGATGATTTCATGCACTCTATGGAAAATGGAGGATGGGATTTATCTAAAGTAGATATGCCAGGAATGAGAGAGTCTAAAGCTACTTTCGTTTTCGGACAAATGAATGAGCCACCTGGAGCTCGTGCACGTGTGGCACTTTCAGGATTATCTATCGCTGAGTATTTCCGTGATGGAGCTGGATCTGATCAAGGTAAAGATGTATTATTTTTCGTTGATAATATCTTCCGTTTTACTCAAGCAGGTTCTGAGGTATCGGCACTTTTAGGACGTATGCCATCTGCAGTAGGTTACCAACCAACTTTGGCAACAGAGATGGGTGCTATGCAAGAGCGTATTACATCTACAAACAAAGGATCTATTACATCTGTACAAGCGGTTTACGTTCCTGCGGATGACTTAACTGACCCGGCGCCGGCTACAACTTTCGCCCACTTAGATGCTACAACAGTATTGTCTCGTAAAATTGCTGAGCTTGGTATTTATCCAGCGGTTGACCCGTTAGATTCTACTTCAAGAATTTTAACTCCTCAAATTTTAGGAAACGAGCACTACGACTGTGCACAAAGAGTAAAAGAGATTCTTCAAAAGTACAAACAACTTCAAGATATTATCGCGATTTTAGGTATGGAAGAGTTATCTGAAGAAGATAAACTTTCTGTATCAAGAGCACGTCGTGTACAACGTTTCTTGTCTCAGCCGTTCCACGTAGCAGAGCAATTTACAGGTATTCCTGGAGTATTAGTAGATATTAAAGATACTATCAAAGGATTCAACATGATTATCGATGGTGAGTTAGATCACCTTCCAGAAGCTGCTTTCAACTTGAAAGGTTCTATTCAAGATGCAATCGAAGCTGGAGAAAAAATGTTAGCTGAAGCATAATTGGTTGTCAGTTGTTAGTTGTTAGTTGTTAGAGAGCAACCATCAACCATCAACCATCAACTATTAACTAAAAAAAAGATGATTTTAGAAATAGTATCACCAGAAGCAAAATTATTTTCGGGAGAAGTAACAGCAGTTACTGTACCAGGAGTTGATGGAAGCTTTCAAATATTGAATAATCACGCTCCTATTGTTTCTATTTTAGAAAAAGGAACTGTAAAAATTGCAGCGCCAAGTTTTAACTTTTCTAAAGAAGTAGTAGGTAAATTCACAAAGGTAAACGATCAGACTTATACATTAGAGATTACGTCTGGTACTATCGAGATGAAAGACAATAAAGTAATTGTTTTAGTTGACTAAAGACAATTTTTGAATAAAGAAAAAGCCAAACAGAAATGTTTGGCTTTTTTGTTTTTGTTTAGATTGATGATTTCATATTATTATAACCCGTTGGCTGTAATTATTTTCAACACATAGAAACATAGCTTTTGCAGTTGAAAATTAGGCGTTTTACTTCTTTTTAATACATAGCTTCACTATGTGGAAGAAAAGTGTTTCTTTTTGTCTCCTTTTTTAGATATAAAATCTATGTTTCTATGTGTTAGATTTTTTTTTGAATTACACTCAATGGTTATTATAATATTCCCCAAAAACCAGTAGAAACATAGGCGTTAACAGTAAGACCTGAGATAATCCCCCAAGAGATAATTCCGAAAGCACTTGTAGAAAAGGCTTTTACTAATTGAAGTTTGGTGCTTTTATTTAAAAACCTGTAATAAAAAAGCGTAAAGTAAAAGAGCTGAAAGAGCAGGAATAGCAAAGCTTGATAATTAGACGATAGATGAAATAATAAAGAAATAGGCAAAATTAAAAGCGTATTGACTAATATGCAAAAGCCTAACATATACATTCCAGCAACCAAATGCTCTGTATAGTTGTAGTTTTCTTTTTTATAAAACAACCAGAAAAAGAATGCTGTAAGAGGTAAAGCCATCATTGCCATTAAGTTGGAATATTTTTTCATGAAATGAACCATTTTTTCTTTTCGTTCGTAAAGATGTATGGTTTTTCCTTTTGGATAGGATCAGAAATAGCGCTCAGCTCTGTATTTTCCTGTGAGATATTGATAGCAGATGTTTCTTTTGGGATATTGGATATGAAAACAAAGACCGCTGCTACCAGCAAAAAAAATTAAGCGGTGCGAAGTACTTTTTTCTTTTGCCATTTATATATTCCTTAGCTACAACGCCGCTTTTTAATGTGAGATCTCTAACGAGTTGAAAAATACCTTTGTCGGCATGTGTAAAATAATGAACGGCTTCGTGAAAAATTTCGTGTGGATTTATGCGATGTAAATGGATTTTCTGACTGCAATTAGGGCAATAATTAAAGTCAGGATAATTGGGTGTTTCACAGTTTTTGCAAATGGTTTTCATTTTTTTCTTTTTAATAAATAATTAAATTAGTGGTAGTTAGTTCGTAGTTTAAAATTAGACAAAAAAACAATTAACAATTGTTTGAAATTTAAATTATAAACTTTAATCAGTATCAAACCCGCTGATTATTTAAAACCGACTTCAATTTTTATAACTTTGCTTTTATGAAATTACCTAAAAATCTAGTTCAAAAGCTTGAAAATAGAAGGCTGAATAATTCGTTACGACAATTGCCAAGTTTTAATAATCTTGTCGATTTTTCGTCAAATGATTATATCGGTTTTTCAAAATCAGAACTGATTTTTAAAATATCACACCATTATTTAATCGAAAATGAGATTATTCAGAACGGTGCAACGGGTTCAAGATTAATTTCTGGAAATCATTCCTTATATCAAATTACGGAAGCTTTTATTGCGCAGTTTCATGAAGCTGAATCGGCTTTAATTTTTAATTCGGGTTACGATGCCAATGTTGGTTTTTTTAGCGCTGTACCGCAGCGAAATGATATTATTTTATATGATGAATTAAGTCATGCTTCTATTAGAGACGGAATCCTTATGTCGAATGCTAAATCGTATAAATTCAATCATAATGATTTTGAAGATCTCGAACGATTGATCTTGAAATTCCCCGATACGAATATTTATATCGTTACCGAAACGGTTTTTTCTATGGATGGCGACAGTCCAAATCTAGAAGAATTGGTAGAATTATCGGAAAAGTATAATTGTTATTTAGTAGTCGATGAAGCACACACTTTGGGTGTTTTTGGCGAAAAAGGTGAAGGTTTAACACAGTATTTGAAATTGCATAATCGAATCTTTGCTCGAATTATGACTTTCGGAAAAGGTTTAGGCTGTCATGGTGCCGCAGTTTTGGGCAGTATAGATCTTAGAGATTATTTGGTAAACTTTGCCAGAAGTTTTATTTATACAACAGGATTATCTCCACATTCTGTTTCCACCGTTTTTACCGCTTATCAGCAATTGAATATTGAAAAAGAAACGATTGAAAAATTAAGACAAAACATCATTTTTTTTAATCAGCAAAAAAACTTACTAGGTTTAAAACCAATGTTTGTTCGAAGTAAATCGGCAATACAATCGGCAATTGTGCCGGGGAATGAAAATGTAAAAAAATTGGCGCAGCAGCTTCAGGACAAAGGTTATGATGTAAAACCAATACTTTCGCCTACAGTTCCTGAAGGACAAGAGCGCTTGCGTTTTTGTATCCATAGTTATAATTCAGAAGAAGAAATTAATCAAGTTCTGCAATTATTAAGCGGTTTTATATTTTAATTATGGAAGAGGATTTTAAACTAGTTAGAAGTTATCAGTATTCCTATGAAGCTCAGGTTTTTTGTAGTAAGCTTGAGTCAGAAGGTGTAGATGTGTATTTAAGAGACATTAATACTGTAGACTCAAACCCTATTTGGAGCAATGCAGTAGGTGGTGTCAAGCTTTTTGTAAAAAATCAGGATTTTGAAAAAGCAAATAAAATTCTATCAGAAATCAGTCCCTATTCTCTAAAT
This sequence comes from Flavobacterium sp. YO12, assembly GCF_004119495.1. GTDB lineage: Bacteria > Bacteroidota > Bacteroidia > Flavobacteriales > Flavobacteriaceae > Flavobacterium. Next base: position 28,811 of record NZ_NRQU01000018.1, on the reverse strand, counting down.
GAAAATAATGAATTGATTAAATGCCCGCGTTGCGGAGCCGAAGAAATAGAAATGGTAACTTCAATAAAAGATTTAAAAACACTTTTAGCTTTTGTTCTTTCATTACTTCTTGTTTTGATTCCTATTTATTCAAAACACAGGTATAAATGCAATAAATGTAAGTTTGAATTTGATTGATTGAAATCATTTTTAAATTTTTATGTTCGCAATCCCTTTATTTTATTGATGTTTTAAAAAAAAATAAAAATTTTTTTGTAACGTTTTAAAATGTTTGATTACTTACGAGTCGTAATCAAATAAATCAAAACAATTATGAAAACAACATCAACTTCAATAAGCGGGAAAATCTTTGATTTTATCTTTTTTTCTTCGATAGGATTCATCTTAGGTTTAATAAGTTTCTTTTTAATAAAAGCACTCAGCATCATTTTGGTAGTTTTTTTAGCTGCAGTTTGGTGGAAGAGAAATAAAAATAATAAATATTAAAGAGGAGTTTCAATCATTCAAAATCAATCAAAATTTAAAATCAATCAAAAATGAAAAATTTATTTACATCAGCAATTGCAGCCATCACATTAGTTTTCGGCGGAACAACACAAGCTCAAACAAAATCTGCAAAACTTGAAAACTCTCTTTTATGGGAAGTTTCAGGAAATGGATTATCAAAACCATCATATTTGTACGGAACGATTCATTCTATTTGTCCAACAGATTATTTTTTGACAGAAAAAACGAAGAATGCTTTTCAAAAATCAGATAAGTTAATTGTCGAAATCAACTTTTCTGATCCAAATGAAATGGCAGACGCTCAAAAATTAGCAGTTTCTCCAGAGTTGTTAAGTAAAAAATTAACGCCTGAACAATTATCAGAATTAGATTCCATTTTACAAAAAACTACAGGTATAAAAGTGCAGCAGGTAGACAGTTACAGTTTAGCAACAGTTATGAGTTTAATTACTATTAAAACGTTTGATTGTGAAACCTTAAAATCATACGAATCAGATTTTACAGATTTGGCACAGAAAGAAAAGAAAAGTGTAGGTGGTTTCGAAACGGTAAAAGGACAGTTGAATATGCTTTCTAATGCTTACACAGATTCAGAACTGATCAAATCATTAGGTGATGCGAGCAAAGCTCAAACAAAAAAAATGGTAAAGGACTATAAAAATGAAAATATAATGGATCTTTATGGAGATATTGCCAATGAAAAGGTAATGAGTAAAAAAGCTAAAAAATATATTCTTGATGATAGAAATAGTGACTGGGTGAAGAAAATGAAGGATATGATGAAAAATGAAGCACTGTTTGTAGCAGTTGGTTCAGCACATTTGGCTGGAGATGAAGGAGTAATTAATTTGTTAAGAAAGGCAGGATACAAAGTAAAACCAGTAATGAATTAGTATTATTTTGAAAGAAAAAGAACAAGAATTTTTAAATCGGATCGAAAGTCATAAAGGAATACTATACAAAGTTTCTAAAATGTACATGGATAATCATGATGATCAACAAGATTTGTTTCAGGAGATTATTTGTCAGCTTTGGAAATCGTATGATTCTTTTAGAAACGAAAGTCAGTTTTCGACATGGATGTATCGGGTTGCCGTAAATACAGCAATTGTTTTCTTGAAAAAAGAAAAACGAAAAGTGGATAAATATGAAATCGCTTCTGAAAATATCAAGGAAGATGAAGGAGATTCACATATCAAAGAAAGCCAGATAGATCATTTTTATAAAGCAGTTCAAAAACTAGAAAAAATTGATAAAGCAATCATTTTTTATCAGCTCGAAGGTTTCTCTCATAAAGAAATAGGAGAGAATCTGGGAATATCAGAGGGAAATGCAAGAGTGAAATTAAACAGAGCAAAAGAAAAATTAAAAGAAATAATTAAAAATCAAGGATATGGATTTTAACGATATACAAAACGCCTGGAATAGCGAAAAGACAGATAATGTTGTTGTTCCTAATAATTTAGAGAAAATACAATCGGCAAGTATGCCCTTGGATAGAATTAGAAAAAGTTTAAGGATAGAATTCTTTATTCAGTTTTTGTCCTTGGTGATTATAGGTCTTTTGCCATTGCATAGTAAGTTTCCATCAAATTTAATGGTGCCATATTACTTTATATTTGGGATATTGGTTGCTATTTGTATTTATTATCTAACACAGCTTTTTTTGTTTTACAGAAGATTAGATAAGGCTGCATTGAAAACTAAAGATAGTTTGTACGAAACGTATCTTGACATCAGGCTGAATATGCAGCTTTATAAGACATTTACTTTTTCGTTATCACCTTTTTTTCTAATTTATTTCTTTGGATTTATTCTTTATGAAATGCCTGATTTTCTGCAGATTTTAAATGAAGGTTTTGCCAACAAGAAATTAGGATTGATTGTGTTTGTTTTTGTAATCACGATTTTACTTATAGGTGTGCTAACAGAATGGTGGGTACATTACTCCTATGGAAAATACGCTAAGGAAATCCGAAAAGTAATAGACGAATTAAAAGAAGAATAAGAAATAATAAAAACCCATCGCCATGATGGGTTTTGTTTTTATTGGTATTTTTGTTGAAATTATTCTATAGTTTTTTAGGAATAAAAAGTCTTTTTAGAATAGTTATGAAATAAAAAACTATGAAAATATTTGTTACCGGAATTTCAACAGATGTTGGAAAAACAATTGCATCGTCTATTATTGTAGAAGCCTTAGAGGCTGATTATTGGAAACCTGTTCAGGCAGGAGATTTAGATAATTCAGACAGTTATAAAATCAAAATAAAAATCTCGAATAATAAGTCTCAAATATTCGAGAACAGCTACAAATTAAACACGCCTGAAAGTCCGCATTTAGCCGCGGAGATTGACGGTATTACGATCGATTTAAAACAAATACAAGAACCTAAAACCAATAGTCATTTAGTAATTGAAGGTGCAGGAGGTATTTTTGTTCCTTTAAACGACAAAGATTCTATTATTGATTTAATGCAGCCGGATTATAAAATAGTCATCGTTTCAAGACATTATCTAGGAAGCATTAATCATACTTTGCTGACGATTGAAGCAATTAAAAATCGAGGTTTTGAAATCGCTGGAATTATCTTTAGCGGAAGCGAAAATAAAGCAACAGAAAGTATAATTCTAGAAAGAACTGGAATTAAATTAATTGGAAGAATCGACGAAGAGCCTTATTTTGATCAGAATGTAATTCGCGAATACGCTGATTTGTTTCGAGAAAATCTGCTTCATTTATAGAGCAAAGATTATAGAAAATAGAATATAGACTTTCCTATCTTTGCTTAAACAATTGAGTTTAGTCTTTTTTCTATTCTCTTTCTTCTATTTTCTTAAAAATGACATTAACAGAAAAAGACAGCCAATATCTTTGGCATCCTTATACACAGCACAAAACAGCTCAAACTCCAATTGCAATTTCTAGAGGTGAAGGCGCTTTATTATGGGATGAAAATGGTAAAGAATATATTGATGCAATTGCATCGTGGTGGGTAAATCCTTTTGGACACAGTAATAAATTTATTGCCGATGCTGTTTATAAGCAATTAACAACTCTAGAGCATGTTTTGTTTGGCGGTTTTACACATGAGCCAGCCATAAAAGTAGCAGAAAAGCTGATTGAAATTTTACCGAAAAACCAACAGAAGATCTTTTTTTCTGATAATGGTTCTACCGCAGTCGAGGTAGCAATAAAAGTAGCTTTGCAATATTTTTTCAATAAAAATGAAAAGCGTACTACTATAATTGCTTTCGAAAATGCTTTTCATGGCGATACTTTTGCGGCAATGGCGGCAAGCGGAATCTCTTTTTATACGCAGGCTTTTCAGGGAATGTTTATTGATGTTGTTCGAATTCCAGTGCCGATAAAAGGACAGGAACAGGCAAGTTTTGATGCTTTGACGAATGTAATTCAAAATCATAATTGTGCCGGTTTTATATTTGAACCATTGGTACAAGGTGCAGCCGGAATGGTAATGTACGAACCAGAAGCGCTGGCAAAATTAATTCAGATTTGTGCAGCAAATAAGGTATTGACAATTGCTGATGAAGTGATGACTGGTTTTGGTAAAACTGGAAAAACATTTGCAATGGATTACGTTTCTGAAGAGCCAGACATGATTTGCTTGTCTAAAGCCTTAACTGGAGGAACTATTCCTATGGCAATTACGACTTTTACACAAGACATTTTCGATGCCTTTTATGATGATGATATTAATAAAGCATTATTTCATGGACATACTTTTACAGCAAATCCAACAGGTTGTGCTGCGGTGCTGGCAAGTATCGATTTATTGCAGACTGCAGAAATGCAGGCTAATATTGAAAGAATTAATGCCAGTCATTTAGAATTTCAAAAGAAAATCGAAAACCATTCAAAAGTAATTACCGCTAGAACATTGGGAGTTATTTTTGCAGTTGAAATTAAATCAGACTCAGAAGAAAGTTATTATGGGTCGATGCGAACAAAGCTTTATAATTTTTTCATAGAAAACGGAGTAGTTCTGCGCCCCGTGGGAAATATTGTTTACATATTGCCGCCTTATATCATGACTAACGAACAGCTTCAAAAAGTATATAAAACAATTGAAGAAGCCATTGAAATGGTATAGTTCTATAGATTTGTATAAGTAATGCTGTCATTTTTAGTAACATATATTGCTTATATCGTTTTATTTTTTACTCTAAAACCCGTTGAACTTTGCATAAACTTTTGCGAACTTTGCGGTTAAATAAAATAATGTGAATACACAAAAAATTGCCATAACAGCCTTTTCTTCTATTTCTCCTTTAGGAAGCGATAAAGACGAGGTTTGGAATAAATATCTGGACGGAAAACATTGTTTTATTAAACGATTTTTAGATCAGCAAGATACTTTTGTTGCAGCTTTAAGTACAAATTCAAAACAATTGATTGCTCAAATACGGGAATCAGATCCTAAATATAAATTTTTAGACGATTCTGTTTTGTTTGCATTAGCAGCTTCACGAAAAGCAGTCCAAAAAGCTGGTTGGAATTCCGAAGATGTTTTTGGTATAAATATTGGATCTTCAAGAGGAGCTACAGATTTGTTTGAAAAACATTATGCTGAGTATATAGAAACAGGAAAAGCGCAGACTTTAGCATCACCTACAACAACTTTAGGAAATATTTCTTCATGGATTGCGCATGATTTGCAAAGTGCAGGACCAGAAATTTCACATTCAATAACTTGTTCAACAGCATTACATTCACTTTTAAACGGTGTTGCATGGTTAAAATCGGGAATGGCTGATAAGTTTTTGGTAGGAGGCAGCGAAGCGCCTTTAACAGATTTTACTATTGGACAAATGCGTGCGTTAAAAATATATTCACGCATCGATCAAGAAAATGATTCTTGGCCCAACCTTGCTTTTGATTTTGAGAAAACACAAAATACCATGATTTTGGGTGAAGGTGCTGCAGTATGCTGCTTAGAATCTGGAGAAAAAGAAAATGCTATTGCATACGTTACGGGAGTGGGTTATGCAACTGAAATTTTAGAACATAATATCTCAATTTCTGCCGAAGCTGATTGTTTTCAGAAGTCTATGAAAATGGCTTTAAAAGATACCGATTTAAATAGTGTTGATGTTATTGTAATGCATGCACCCGGAACAATTAAAGGAGATTTGACAGAACTTCGTGCAATTGAAAAAGTTTTTGGTTCAAAACAGCCTTTGTTGACCACTAATAAATGGAAAATCGGACATACTTTTGGAGCGTCTGGAATATTGAGTGTAGAGCTTGCGCTTTTAATGATGGAACATGATATTTTTATCGAAACTCCTTTTTCAAAAGCAATAACTAAAGACCGATCAATTAAAAAAGTTTTGATTAATGCTGTTGGTTTTGGCGGAAATGCGGTTAGTATTTTAATCGAAAAAGCATAGTTTAAAGCTTCAAAATAAAAAAATCCATTTATCACAGGTAAATGGATTTTTTGTTTTTTATATCTAGGAACTATTTTGCTTAAAATAGTTTAAAGGTTTTCAAGATCTTTTACTTTTTCATAAACCAGATTACTTTCATACCCTCTTCGAAGCATATAGTCGCAGAACTTTTTGCGTTTTTTTAATATATTTTTCTCCTGTATACCGTTCCAGCATCTTTCAGAAAGAGCTTCAAAAGTTTCAATATATTCTTCTTGCGAAATCTCTTTGAGTGCGAGAGTTATATTTGTGCTGGAAATATTTCGAAACTTCAGTTCATTTGTAATTCTAAGTTTTCCCCAATGTTTAATGCGATGTTTTCCTCTGGCAAAACTGCATGCAAAACGGGTTTCATTCAAGAAGTTACCTTCAATTAATTGAACCAGAATAAGATCTATTTCGTCAGAAGTCATTTTTAAACTATAAAGTTTTGATACAACTTCATCATGACAACGCTCCTGATAAGCACAAAAGTGTTCTAGTTTTTGTAAAGCTTCTTTCGGAGTACAGGTCGGATTCATGTGTTTTTCTTTCTTTTTATCTTTTAGTGCTTCAAATAGTCATTTTCTTGAAAATTCTATCAAAGCAAAAGCAAATTTAAATAAATCCCCCAGTTTATAAGATTCAAAATTTACTTTTGAGTGTTCATTTTTTATACCTAAAGCGAAAAAAACATTTTTTAGGCATTATAAAAAATCACTAAAAGTGGGTATTGTTTTTAAAATCAGAACAGTTTAATTTCGGTTAATTCTTACAATTTTAAATAATCATCTGGTTTTGATAAAAAAACTACTTTACCTGCTGTTTTGGGTTTCTTTTCTCTCCTGTACTTTCATTAATGCACAGCAAGGAAAATTGGATACCACTTTTAATACATTTGATGATGGTACAAAAGGTGATGGTTTCGATAGTGCCGTTAGAACTTTACTTTTGCAGCCCAATAATAATTTAATAGTTGGGGGTGATTTTTCCAGCCTAAACGGAATTCCATCACCATCGTTAATACGTTTAAAACCAGATGGAACAATCGATGAAAGTTTTACTGTAGGTTCAGGGTTCAGTGGTAAAGTTTATACCGCTTATTTACAGCTCGATGGGAAAATAATAGTTGGCGGAGGATTTACAGGTTATAATGCGGTAAATTCAGGAAGATTAATTCGTTTAAATGCAGATGGTTCCCGTGATTCAACTTTTGATACTTCTGTGGGAGCCGGCAGTGGTATTATTTATAGTATTGCAGAACAGCCAGATGGAAAAATTATAATTGTAGGAAGCTTTACAAAATACAATAATGTAACTGTAAACCGCATAGCACGAGTTCTTCCAAATGGCTCCTTAGATCGAACATTTGCGACAGGAACCGGATCTTCTACAAATATTACTAATGTTAGAATCCTATCAAATGGAAAAATCCTAATTACAGGAAATTTTATTTCATTTAATGGCACATTAAGTAACAGGATTATTCGATTGAATTCTGACGGAAGCGTTGATAATAGTTTTAATATTGGTTCTGGATTTAATGATGATGTAAATGCCATTGCTGTACAACGAGACGGAAAAATTCTTCTAGGAGGTAATTTCACACTTTATAATGGAAATACCGCAAATAGAATTATTCGCATTTATGAAGATGGATCATTAGATCAAAGTTTTCAAAGATTAGGTTTTAATAACGGTTCAGTGCAAATAATCAAAGAAGATCTTTTAGGAAATATAATGGTGGGAGGATCTTTTTCCAGCAGATATGGAAATGATGATGTAAATAGAGCAGTACTTTTAAACGCCGACGGAACTATAAAATCTGACTTTGATTTGGGCGCAGGTCCTGGGTCAGCTTCTGTTTTTGCATTAGCAGAAGATCAAGAAGGATCATGGTTTATTGGCGGTTCATTTGCGGTTTTTGATGGGCAAAATCAAGGAGGTTTAGCTAAAACAGATTCTAATGGAGAACAAGATACAGGTTATTTGTCAGCAGGAGTTGGCTTTGATAATTCAGTGTTAAAGATTTTGCCAGTAGCAAATTTAAAAACAATGATTTTTGGTAATTTCAGCAAATTCAATAATTTACCAGTTAATCGAATTGCACGACTTTTAGAAGACGGCTCGCTTGATTTGGATTTTAATACAGGTAAATCAGGAGCCGATAAACTAATAAAAGCAGCTGTAGTTCAAGAAGGAGAAAAAATTGTTTTTGGAGGAAATTTTGCCAAGTACAATGACGCAGTTTCTAATAGAATTGCTAGAATATTACCAAACGGCTCTTTAGATAATACTTTCAATAGCGGTACTGGATTTAATGCTCAAGTTTATGCTTTAGCAGTACAGTCAGACAATAAAATTATTGCGGCTGGTAACTTCACTCGGTTCAATAACGATTTATCTGCTGCTAGAATAGTAAGATTATTGCCCGATGGATCACGAGATGTTACTTTTAATGTTGGTACAGGTGCAGATGCTATTATTGAAGATGTTTTAATTCAGCCAGATGGGAAAATATTGGCTGCAGGCAGATTTACCACTTTTAACGGACTGTCCTATCCTCATTTAGTTCGTCTAAATGAAGACGGAAGTGTCGATTTAAGTTTTAATATAGGCACCGGTTTTGATAAACACATCTACGCACTTGCAATGCAATCAGACGGAAAAATAATTGCTGGTGGTACATTTTTGACATTTAAAGGCTCTTCACAAAAAAGAATTATCCGTTTAAACTCCAATGGAAGTCTGGACGATAGTTTTTCTGCGGGAACAGGCTTTAGTAACGGCGACGTGCGGTGTATTTTGGTACAGCCAGATGATAAACTTTTAGTTGGAGGCGCCTTTTCAGGAACTTATAAAAACAGTCAGGCACTGCGATTAATAAGACTCTTGAAAACAGGCGATTTTGATAACTCATTTGATGCGCGGCTCAATAAAAATCTTTTAACTTTAAATTTCACCAACGATTATAGACTTTTGATAGGTGGTGATTTTAATTCGGTCAACGGAGTTTCTAAACATCGAGCAGCACGATTAAAACTTTGTGTAGATTCAACAATTTGGGATGGCTTTTCTTGGACAAAAGGTTACCCGTCCAGCGGAAAAGAAGTGTTCTTTAAAGAAAGTTATCCAAATTTAATTGCAGCAAATATTTGCAGCTGCACAATTGAATCAGCCAAAACGGTGACACTTTTAAGCGGAAACACTTTAGGTGTAGAATTTTCTTATTCAGGTTTAGGAACATTAGTTTTAGAAGATACAGCAAGTTTGTATCAATCAGACGATAGTATTATAAATACTGGGATTATTAACCTTTATCGAAAAACAAAACCAATTTTAAGATACGACTATACGTTTTGGTCTTCACCTGTCGATAATCAAAAATTAATAGATGTATCGCCCAATACCTTGTTTGATAAATATTTGTCATTTGATACTGCCGCGGGCTGGAAAGAAGAATCACGTTTAAATAATATGCTGTTAGGTAAAGGATATGCAATAAGAGGACCGCAGGAATTTTCGATAACATCAAGAGCAGTTTATGAAGCCGTTTTTAAAGGAATCCCAAATAATGGAAAAGTAGAAATTGAATTGGGAGAAACAGATAGTTTTAGTTTAGTCGGAAATCCCTATCCATCGGCAATAGATGCTGCAGTTTTTTTGAAAAAAAACAATCTTAAAACCAAAGGCGCACTTTACTTTTGGACACATAATACGCCGGTAACTAATTTTGAATACAATTCAGATGACTATGCGTCCTATAATCTGGTTGGAGGAGTGGGTACAGAAGCATCATCTTCTGGGGTAAATGAAACAATTCCTGACGGAAAAATAGCTTCAGGGCAGTCCTTTTTTGTTACAAGTAATGCAGTCGGGACAGTAGAATTTGATGACAGCATGCGAATTCTTGGAAATAATAATGCTTTTTTAAAACCCTCTAAAGTTCAAAGTTTTCGGAATAGTGATGAAACAGAGAAACATCGATTGTGGTTGAATTTTCAAAATTCAAAAGGAGCTTTTAAGCAAATTTTGATTGGATATCTCGAAGAGGCTACTAATTTTTATGATTTAAAGTATGATGCGGAATCATTAGACGGAAATCAATTTGTTGATTTTTACAGTTTAATTGACGATAAAAAGCTTGTAATTCAAGGGCGTGCTTTACCTTTTTCAGAATCAGATTTTGTTGCTTTAGGATATAGCTCAACAATTGCCGGCGAATTTTCAATTTCAATTGATCATGCAGATGGCGATTTGAGTACTCACGCTGTTTATTTAGAAGACAAAAACGAAAATGTTATGCATAATCTTCTAGAAAGCAGCTATAAATTTACAACCACAGCTGGAACTTTTTTAGATCGTTTTGTAATTCGGTATAATATTGAAACATTAGGTGCGGATCAATTTAAGAATCAAGACAGTTCACTTTGCGTTTCGGTTAAAGGAAAAAATATAGTATTAAATTCGACAAAAGATATTATGAAAGAACTATCAATTTTTGATGTTTCAGGAAAAATGTTATTCAATAACAAAACAATTAATAATACAGAATACCAGATTGTAAACTTCAAATCCAGTGATCAGATATTGTTAATTAATGTAGTTTTTGACAGCGGAAAATCAGCAGCTCAAAAGATTGTTTTTCATTAATTTTTCTCAAAAAGTCTTTTGCAGTTTTTCATGAGTGTTTTGAATTGCTTTTTCATTCTTATAATCAATCCATTTTTGTCCTTTTACCTTTCGCATCATAATATCAAAATAGCGCATAATAAAAACATTATAAGCCGCTTTTGATAAATTGGTTATGTTTTTAGGAAAGGAGCGCAGGCTCATAGAAAATCCTGGAGTTAAATATTTCATATAATGCCAATAACCCTCTGGCATATACAGCATTTCGCCATGTTTTAAGTTTGTAATGTAGCCTTTTGCATTTTTTAGAGCAGGAAATTTTTCGTAATCAGGATCATCAAAATTTATATCTTCTCTCGAAATTAAAGCGTGAGGTACTTTATACATATATTTGGATTGGTCAGGAGCAAAAAGCATACATTGTTTTTCTCCATGAAAATGAAAGTGAAGAATATTTGAATAGTCAATATCAAAATGCATGAACACTTTAGAGTTTTCACCGCCAAAAAACAACATTGGCATTTGCTTTACAAGTTTTAAGCCAATATCAGGCCATAAAAAATCTTGATTTAATGCCGGAACTTCTTTCATTAAATTATAAAGAAAGATGCGATAATTTGTTGGTTTTTGTTCCAGAAGATTTATATAATCGCTCATTTTCATTTTAGTGTGAGCTTCATTAAAACCGTCTTCATGATTAACGGGTCTATTATCGTACAAGGGCACAATTAAATCTCCTGCGACTTTCTTTATATAAGAAAGTTTCCAATTTTTATAGGCTGGCCAATCTTCGGTCAGTTCCTCAACAACTACTGGGATTTGTTTTTTTACATATTGGGAAATAAAATCGGCCTTAGAGATTTTTTTTACCCTTTCGATTTGTTTTAACTCCATCTTCTAAATAAAAAAATTGCTTATAACACACAAGTTATAAGCAATTTAAAAATATTTATCGAGATTTTGAGCTTTGTCAATTAAATTTTTGATTTAACTGAAGCTTCAATATTTTTTTCGATAGTATGTCCAGGTCTTGACCATTTAGGTTTTTCACCCAATGAAGTAAATTGAGAATCGGCTGCTTCAACAGTTTTAGGCTGCATTACCTTGATAAAAGGTTTTTGAGGCACCATTCCTAATGTTTCGAACATCTTCATATCTTCGTTTACATCTGGGTTTGGAGTAGTAAGTAATTTGTCACCTGCAAAAATTGAGTTTGCTCCCGCAAAAAAGCACATTGCCTGTCCTTCACGAGTCATATTGGTTCTTCCAGCAGATAAACGAACCTGAGTTTCCGGCATTACAATTCGAGTTGTAGCCACCATACGAATCATTTCCCAAATTTCAACTGGTTTTTCCTCTTCCATTGGAGTTCCCTCAACAGCAACCAAAGCATTAATTGGCACAGATTCTGGTTGTGGGTTTAATGTAGAAAGAGCAACTAGCATTCCAGCTCTGTCCTCTATACTTTCTCCCATACCAATGATTCCGCCGCTGCAAACCGTAACATTTGTTTTTCGAACATTCTCGATAGTCTGCAAACGATCTTCAAAACCACGCGTAGAAATCACGTCTTTATAATATTCTTCAGAAGTATCTAAGTTGTGATTGTAGGCATATAAACCAGCTTCGGCTAAACGCTGCGCTTGATTTTCAGTAATCATACCTAGAGTACAGCAAACTTCCATATCTAGTTTATTAATGGTACGAACCATTTCTAAAACCTGATCAAATTCTTCGCCGTCTTTTACATTTCGCCAAGCCGCTCCCATACAAACGCGTGAAGATCCGCTTGATTTTGCACGCAAAGCTTGTGCTTTTACCTGACTTACACTCATTAAATCATTTCCTTCAACACCAGTATTATAACGTGCAGCTTGTGGGCAATAACCACAATCTTCAGGGCAGCCGCCCGTTTTGATCGAAAGTAAGGTAGATACCTGAACTACATTCGGATCATGTTGTTGTCTATGAATTGTCGCAGCTTCATAAAGCAATTCCATTAAAGGTTTATTGTAGATTGCGATTATTTCGTCTTTGGTCCAGTTGTGTTTTGTAATGCTCATCGAATACATTGTTTTTGAAGCTTCAAAAGTAATTAAATTGTCCTAATCAGCAATAGGGAACGCTGCAAATGAATATTAGTGCATTATTTTCAAAAAAGAAACACTCTAAAATCATCAAATTAAAGCTTTTATGATTTTAGAGTGTTTTTTTAAATGAATGTTTTTTCTGATATATTAATCAGCAACATATTTATTATTCCAATATAACATCATCAATAAAGTAACAATTACAGATGAAGCAAGCCCTTCAAAAAGTAGACAGATGCAATAAGTAGGAACAGAAGGATTTCCTCCAAACATGAAAGTTTTTGAGAGTGTACTCACATAAGCATCACCGCCTCTTGCGTAACTATATACTAATAATCCGAAAACGCTCAATGCAACACCAACCACTGAAGTTGCCATTGCCGAAACAGCATTAGATACAAAATTCGTTTCTCCCTCGTGAAGATTCATTTGCATAGTTCTGTTTACACCCCAGAAAATAAAAAATACATTTAAGACACGCAGGTAAAACAAATCAGCTAAACCCAATACATTCATCAATAAAAAGTAAATGCCAATTCCGAGGAATATCAAAAAACCGTTGGTTATTTCTTTAGGTAGTTTCATAGTGGTTATTTTTAAAGAAGTTAATAGTAAAGTTTTGATAAACAGAGTTGTATATCAAATTTACTAAAAAAATAACTACGATGGTTTAAAATTAAAGAAAAGTATATCTTAAGATTTGCTTACAATTGATTTATAAATGCCAGTGCATTTATTCGATCTTGATTTAACTGCTCTTTTAATAAATCTATCGATCCAAACTTTTGTTCTTCACGTAGAAAATGCAATAATGAAACCTCGATTTCTTTGTCATAAATATCAGCATCGAAATCAAAAAGATTCACCTCGATAGTTTGTTTCTGACCGTTTACAGTTGGATTAAAACCAATATTCATCATTCCAAAAACCTCCTTTTGATCGATAAGAGCTTTAACGGCATAAACACCAGTTTTGGGAATCAATTTATAATCCTCTTCAATTTCTATATTAGCCGTTGGAAAACCAATTGTTCTTCCTAACTGTTTTCCTTTTACAATTTTACCGCTCAAAAAATAGTCATAACCTAGATATTCATTGGCTAAATCCATTTTTCCTTCGGTAAGAGCTTTTCTAATTTTAGTAGAACTTACAGAGACATCTTGAATTTCTTGTGCTGAAATTTGTTCAACTTCAAAACCATATTCAGCGCCATAAGCAATTAAATTATCAATATTGGCAGTTCGATTTCTTCCAAAACGATGATCGTGACCAATAATTATTTTTTGAATATGAAATTGATCTACCAAAATCGAATGCACAAATTCTTCAGCAGTCAGTCTCGAAAAACTTTCGTCGAAAGGATGAATGATTAAATTTTCGATTCCTGTCGCTTCCAGAAGTTTTGTTTTTTCAGCAATCGTGTTTAAAAGTTTTATTTCTGATTTTTCCTGTAAAACCATTCTTGGATGCGGAAAAAAGGTAAGCACCAAACTTTCGTATTTGCCATTTTCGGTATTTTGAGTAATTCGTTCCAGAATTTTTTTATGACCAATATGCACACCATCAAAAGTACCAAGAGTTAAAATTGTTTTCTTGGTCGAATGAAAATCGTTTATAGAATGAAAGAGCTTCAAAACAAATAATTTAAGATGCTGCAAATTTATACTATCTATTTTAAATTTTAGGCTTAGGCGAATTGATTTTTTTTAAGAAGATTAAGTTTCCCTTGACGACAAAAAAGTGAGACTTGTCGATTAAAAAATATTAAATGTCGGTTAAAAGTAAGAATTTGATTTAATTCCTTTAATTTTGATGTAGTAAAGAACAACTTGCCATGAAAAAAACTCTACTATTCTTATTTTTACTTTTTAGTTGGTCAGGATTGCAGGCTCAAAGCGATGATTTGTGGCAGAAAGTCAATACTGCTTCAGTTTTTAGTAAAAAGACAGTCGTTTTAGATTCTGGTAAACAGTATTACAAATTGAATGCTGGTTTTTTAACCTCAAAATTGGCAAAAACAACCGAAAAATCGGCAGTAAATAATACCGCAGAAATTACAATCCCAAATTCAAATGGAGTTTTAGAGCGGTTTCAAGTTTGGGAATCTTCCAATTTTGAACCTGAATTACAAGCCAAATATCCAGAAATTAGAGCTTATCAAGGAAGAGGATTAGATGATAAATCGGCTAGAATACATTTCAGTGTTTCTGAAAGCGGAATACAAACAATGGTTTTGAGAGTAGATAAAGCTACCGAGTTTATAGAAGAAAACCCAGAGAATAAAACGGAATACGTTTTATTTACGTCTAAAGATAAAACTTCAAAAGTTAAGTTAGATTGTAAAACATCAGACGAACTTATTGCCAATTCTAGTTTTGGTAAAACAGCAAAAACAGTAGCAAACACAAAAGTTTTAAAAACCCTGCGTTTAGCATTGTCTTGTACGGGAGAATATACGGCATATTTTGGCGGTACAAAAGCGAAAGCTTTAGAAGGAATGAATGCAACAATGACCAGAGTCAACGGAATTTTGAATAAAGATCTTGCTGTGAAATTGGTTTTAATTGCAAATAATGATGCCGTAATTTATACAGATGCGTCGACAGATCCCTATTCTGTTGCATCAACAGGGGTTAAAGGAGCTTGGAATAAAGAAGTACAAACTACTTTAACGAGTGTAATAGGCAACAATAATTACGATATAGGACATTTGTTTGGTGCTTCTGGCGGAGGCGGAAATGCGGGTTGTATAGGCTGTGTTTGCACAAATCCAACTTCTAATGATTCTTTGGCAAAAGGAAGTGCTTATACATCTCCAGGCGATGGGAAACCTCAAGGAGATACTTTTGATGTTGATTTTGTTGTACATGAATTTGGTCATCAATTAGGAGCAAGTCATACTTTTTCATACGATTCTACCGAAAGAACCAATGTAAATGTTGAACCCGGAAGCGGTTCTACAATAATGGGATATGCAGGAGTAAGCGGGGATTATGATATACAAGATAATTCAGATGATTATTTTGCCTATGTAAGTATTTTGCAGATCCAAAATAACCTTGCAGGAAAAAGCTGTCCTGTCAATACAAGCTTGACTAACAATCCGCCAGTAATTGATGCCGGTTTAGATTATACCATCCCAATAAGTACTGCATTCGTTTTAAAAGGCAGTGGTTCAGATCCCGATGGCGATACCGTTACTTTTAATTGGGAAGAAAATGATAATGCAGTAACAACTTCAGGCTCAACAAGTATTGCTTATCCAACAAAACCAGATGGGCCTTTGTTTCGATCAGTAATTCCTAATAGTTCTCCAATTCGATATATGCCAAGGTTGAGTTATGTTTTAGACAATAGACTCACTACAACTTGGGAATCAGTTTCTTCTATCCCAAGAACACTAAACTTTACTTTAACAGGCAGAGACAATTCAACTTTAGATTCAGGACAAACCAATACAGATGCTATGGTAGTAAATGTCGTTTCTACTGCGGGACCATTTACGATTTCTTCTCATAATGGTACTGACGTAAGCTGGTGGCAGGGCTTAAGTGAAACTGTAACTTGGAATGTTAATAATACCAATACGCTTCAGGGATCATCGCAGGTAAACATTAAATTGTCTACAGATGGTGGTTTAACTTTTCCAATAATACTTGCGGCAAATACTCCAAATGATGGTTCAGAAACCATTATACTTCCAACAAGTGTTGCTTCATCAACTAATTGCCGACTATTGATTGAGCCAACGGCTAATATTTATTATGCGATAAACAGCAAACCTTTTGCGGTGGGTTATACGCCATCAACCACTTGCGCTTCTTATAGTTTTGGAAGTTCGTTTAGTATTCCAGGTGGAACTACATTTACAACAAAAACCGTTAGTGTTCCTGCCGCCACAGGTACAGTATCAGATGTAAATGTTTCAGTAAATGTAACACACGAAAGAATGTCAGACCTTGAAATTCAAATTGTAAGCCCAAAAGGAACTGTCGCTCGTTTGTTTAATAGATCCTGTCCAAGTTTGAATTCAACTTTAATTTTCCGATTTGATGATTCCGGTGCTGTTTTAGATTGCAGTAAAACAACAGAACAAATCGTTATTCCTGTAGATCAATTAAGTGTTTTTAATGGAGAAAATCCAGAAGGAAACTGGACATTTGGAGTTCGTGATGCCGTTTCGGGAATGTCTGGAACCATTAATTCAGCTTCTGTAAATATTTGTACACAGAGTTTTACTTTAGGACTTGATGATTTCGAAAATATTGATTTTGCACTTTATCCAAATCCTAATAAAGGCAGCTTTTCGATTCAGTTTCAAAGTGAGTCAGCAACAGGATGTAAAGTATTTGTTCATGATATTTTAGGGAAAAAAGTTTACGAAAACACTTTTGAAAGTTCTGGAGTTTTCAATCAAAATATTCACTTACCAAACGCAGCAGCTGGAATTTATCTCGTTACCGTAATTGATGGAGACAGAAGAACGGTTAAGAAAATAATAGTTAATTAAAGTATTTGGAATTTCTCTTTAAGAATTTGCCATTGCCATACATGCAATGCTGATTTTTGCTCCTTCAATTTTTAATAAAGCACGAGAACAAGCCTCCAGAGTTGCTCCAGTTGTGAGTACATCATCAACAATTAAAAAATGCTTATTATGATTTTCTTCTTTTAAAATCACATCAAATATATTTTCGATATTTTCGGACCGTCCTAAAAGATTCTTTTTTGACTGCGTTTTGGAATACTTCGTTCGATATAAAACAGAATCATCATATGGTATTTTTAAGCCTTCGGCAAGTGCTTTCCCGAAAGAAGCAACTTGATTATAGCCGCGCTCTTTAAATTTCTTTGGATGCAGCGGCACAGGAATAATTATATCAAAAGGCGTTTTTAATTGCAGTTCTTTTAAATCTTCAACATACCATTTTCCTAATACTACTCCAATTTCTTCATGGCCTTTGTATTTTAAGTTGTGAATGAGTTCCTGAACGATTCCTTTTTTGTTGAAGTACACAAATGCCGAAGCATGTTCAATTTCAATCTTACCGAAAAATTTCTTTACAGCTCCATTATTTGGGTCTAAATAATACTGAGTTAGAGGTATTTCATGACGGCAACGAGTACATAAAACGGTTTCGTTAGTCATTAAAACAGAGCGGCATCCCGAGCAAACTTTAGGGAAAAAGAGGTCGATTATGAATTTAAACACAAATAGAAAGAATTTAGTTACAAAAATAAAGAAATTTGAACTTCAATCTTTTTAATTTTTCTTTTTTTTATAAGTACTTTTTATATTTTTGCATTACTATGGCAAAACAAGACGATTTATTTAAGAATGTGGTTTCGCACGCAAAAGAGTACGGATTTATATTTCCGTCAAGCGAAGTATACGATGGATTGAGTGCAGTGTATGATTACGCACAAAATGGTGTCGAATTAAAAAAGAATATCCGTGAATATTGGTGGAAATCAATGGTTCAGATGAATGAAAATATTGTTGGTTTAGACGCAGCAATATTAATGCACCCAACTACCTGGAAAGCTTCAGGTCACGTTGATGCCTTCAATGATCCATTAATTGATAATAAAGATTCTAAAAAAAGATATAGAGCCGATGTTTTAGTTGAAGATTATGCTGAAAAGATTAATCTAAAAGCTAAAAAAGAAATCGAAAAAGCAAAAGCTCGCTTTGGAGACGCTTTCAATGAAGAAGAATTTGTAACTACAAATGCTCGAGTAATTGAATATTTGGCTAAAGAAAGAGAAATTAGAGAGCGTTTAGGACGTTCTTTAGGAAATGGCGATCTTGAAGATGTAAAAGCTTTGATCGAAGAGCTGGAAATTGCTGATCCTGAAACTGGTTCTAGAAACTGGACAGAAGTTAAGCAGTTTAACTTGATGTTCGGAACAAAGTTAGGAGCTTCTGCAGAGTCTGCAATGGACTTGTATTTGCGTCCAGAAACAGCGCAAGGTATTTTTGTAAACTTTTTAAATGTGCAGAAATCAGGTCGTATGAAAGTTCCTTTTGGAATTGCACAAACTGGAAAAGCTTTTAGAAATGAAATTGTTGCGAGACAGTTTATTTTCCGTATGCGTGAATTCGAACAAATGGAAATGCAATTTTTTGTGCGTCCGGGCGAAGAAATGCAATGGTACGAACATTGGAAACAAACACGTTTAAACTGGCATTTATCTTTAGGTTTAGGAAAAGATAATTACCGTTTTCACGATCACGAAAAATTAGCGCATTACGCAAATGCTGCTGCAGATATTGAATTTAACTTTCCATTCGGATTTAAAGAATTAGAAGGAATTCACTCTCGTACCGATTTTGACTTAAAAGCACACGAACAATATTCTGGTAGAAAACTACAGTATTTTGATCCAGAATTGAATGAAAACTATGTGCCATATGTAGTAGAAACTTCAGTTGGTTTAGATCGTATGTTCTTGGCTGTATTTGCAACATCATTACAAGAAGAAACATTAGAAGACGGTTCGTCAAGAACAGTTTTAAAATTACCGGCAGTTTTAGCGCCAACAAAAGCAGCAGTTTTACCATTGGTTAAAAAAGATGGTTTACCAGAAATTTCGAAAAAGATTATAGAAGATCTAAAATGGGATTTCAATGTTTCTTATGATGAAAAAGATGCTGTAGGACGCCGTTATAGAAGACAAGATGCACTTGGAACTCCGTTTTGTATCACAGTAGATCATCAAACGATCGAAGATGAAACGGTAACGATTCGTCATAGAGATACAATGAAACAAGATCGTGTAAAAATCTCTGAATTAAGAGGTATTATTGAAAACGAAGTTTCAATGAAAAATTGGTTGATGAAGATGTAATCTTTGGATGCTGAACAATATAAATCCCAAATTCCTTAGCAGGAGTTTGGGATTTTTTTAATTTTAAATGATGCAATTCATCGGATATTTTTGCATTTCATCAGTATGTGTTAACATTTTGAAGTAATGTATTAACAATGAAATGCTTAAAATATTGAAATTCGTATTTTTAAATGCGGATAAAATGAAAAATAATAATTTTTTCTTAAAGTATTTATGAAACTGTTTTCTAATCTCAAATAGAAAGCACTGGAAGGGATTAATGAAAAAGCAATATAAACTATCTTGAATAAGTATTCGTATATAATTATTGATGATGATGCTGAGAGTATTTCAAAAACCAAAACAATTGCTGAAGGTTTTTCGGAGTTGTCCTTTGCGGCTTCAGCTTCTAATTATCAAGATGGCTTAAATTTGGTTTTAGAACATAAGCCGTCAATTGTTTTTCTGGAAATTGAACCCCAGGATAGTTCAAGTAATTTATCGCTTGCTTTTATTAATGAATTGCACAGGTTTTTAGATACAATTCCTCACATTGTTATTACCACATTAAAAACAGAACAAGCTTTTAATGCGATTAAATTTGGCGTGTTTGATTATTTAATAAAACCAATAATACCTGTAGACTTGTTGAAAACAGTTTTGAAACTGAACAAAATAACCGAAGATCTAAACTTAAAAGTTTTTAAACAAGAGGTTTCTACGTTAATTAGCTCAGATACAAAAACGGGTCAAATATTTGATAGACCACTTATAATCTGTATTAAATCATATGGAGATCATCGTTATATAAATGCCGATGATATTGCATATTTTCAAGCCGATAATAATTCAACAGATATTTATTTAAATTCTGGTGAAATGATAACAGCTTTTAAGACATTAAAGCATTTCGAGAACGTTTTAGTGTATCCGTTTATTCGAATTCATAACAGTTATATTATAAATCGAAATTACATTGCAAGAATTCATAGCGGACACTCAGTATGTTACATAAAAAACTCATTGAAAAAGATCCCTTTTTCAAAAACTTATAAATCAAATGTTGACTTAATTATTGCCGATTTTACTGCCGGAAATTATTTAGAAGTCTAACAATTAAGCGATTACATTGATTTGACGCTCATTGACTATCAATTGGGTATGATCTACCATAAACCTGTTTTTTCGTATAAATTTTTTTTGATTACGGTGTTAGTTTTACATCATGATTCACACTAAGTGAACAACTCCAAAAAAAATCATTTAAAAATATTAATACCTCAAATCATGAAAAAAACAGCTTTAACTTTCGGATTATTTTCTTTAGTAATGGTAGCAACTTCTTTTGCAACACCAAAAACAAATTCAGTACTATTGGCACAAAATCAGACAATAGAGAGAGATGGAGAAACAGATGGAACTGGTGCTACAGGCGGACAGAAAAAAGCTGATTTTCATCAAGTAAGAGAACAATTAATGGATACGGATGGAACAGGTGCTACAGGCGGACAAAAGAAAGCTGATTTTCATCAAGTAAGAAGTAATTCACATTTAAATTTTGCAAGTGTTAATCAATCTATTGGAACAGATAAAAAATTAGATTAATTAAACTTAGAATAATATATAGTAAAGCTGTCAATTTTTTGACAGCTTTTTTTTTGTGTCTATAGTTTTACTATTTTTGGTGAAACTCTAAATCGCAATTGAAAAAAAAACGTAAAATAATATTGCTTTTATTTTTGTTTTAATGGCATGTACCAAGAAAACAGAATTTGATAAAAATGCAATTCCTACAATAGATAGTTTGTCTACGTATCTATCATTAGCAAATGAAGATAAGCTTCCTTTGAATATTAAGAAGGGTTACAATGAGAAAGCGTTAAATGTAATTCTAAATCAGAAGGATGATTCTCTTAATAAAGTAAATCTTTTTAAGGTTGCCAATCGATATTATAATATAAGTGACTGGAAATCTTATCTTCAAGTAACCAAGTTAATCTTAGAAAGAGCAACTAATTCTAGTGATTCTGTCCATATGGCAAAAGCATACAGCTATTTGGGAGATTATTATGCTTCTCAATCCATTTCGGATAGTGCTTTCATGCATTACTATAAAGCAGAAAAAATTTATCTGAAGTTGAATGATAATTTTAATCTGTCAAAAACAATTTTAAACAAAGCAAGTCTGCAATATAACGAGGGAGATTTTTTTGAAAGTGAAATAGCTGTTTTTAAAGCTTTGGGCAGTTTAAAAAAACAGCAAAACGTAAATGAATTATACTATGAAAGTTATAATTTGCTAGGAATATTATACAATGAAAGAGGAGAATATACAAAAGCTTTAGAGTTTCAAAACAAGGCTTTAAAGACTTTGGAAGATAAATCAATACCAACATTGTTTCAATATAAGGCGGCTTCATTAAATAATATAGGTTTTATATATTTAAATTGGAATAATTACAAAGAAGCAAAAGGATTTTTTGAAAAAGGTTTAAACCAAGAAAACCTTTTTAAAGACAGGGTAAGTCTATATGCCATTTTACTTGATAATTTAGGTTATTCTAAATTCAAATTAAAAGAATTTGACAACTTGCCGGATTTGTTTTATAAATCATTAAAAATTAGAGATAGTTTAGGTCTTACATCAGGAGTAGTTTCTAGTAAAATACATTTGTCTGAATACTTTGCTTTAAAAAAAGATACTTTAAGAGCCGTTCAATTTGCAAAACAAGCGTTAAATTCATCCCGAGGCACAACAAAATTGATTAGTACGTTAGATGCACTTAAACAATTGGCTGTTGTTGATCCTGCCAATGCGTCGGTTTATTCAAAGGAATATATCAGGTTGAATGATAAAATGCTGAAAGCAGAGCGAAAAATGG
Source organism: Flavobacterium sp. YO12 (assembly GCF_004119495.1). GTDB lineage: Bacteria > Bacteroidota > Bacteroidia > Flavobacteriales > Flavobacteriaceae > Flavobacterium. The sequence continues at coordinate 6,433 of NZ_NRQU01000018.1, read as the reverse complement.
GAGAAAAATTCTCTCGTATCGAATATGAAACAAATGAAATAAAAGACCAGAACTCGAACTTGCAAGAAAAAAACAAAACCCTGGTGTATGTTTTTAGTATTTGTACATTGCTAGGTTTGTTTTTTTATGTTTATAAAACCCAGCAGGCAAGAAATAGAGAACTGCTTTTTAAACAGCAGCAGCAGGTGGCAAATGAAGACATTTATAATCTGATGATTTCGCAGCAAAATGAGATAGAAGCAACTCGAATTCGAGAAAAGAAAAATGTTGCTCAGGAATTGCATGATGGTGTTTTAGGACGTATGTTTGGAATTCGAATTAGTTTGGATAGTTTAGATAAAGTAGACGAAAGCCTTGCGGCGCCGAAACGAAAAAAATATTTGGCTGAGTTAAAAAGTATTGAAGAAGATATTCGAGAAATATCGCACGATTTAAATCGAGAGAAATCAGAACTAGTCAATAATTTTGTTTTAATTTTGAATAAACTAATTGAAAATCAAAGAAATACATACGATTCTAAATTGGTTACTTTTTTTGATTCTCAAATAAAATGGGAGCTTGTAAACAATACGGTTAAAATTAATTTGTATAGAATTGTTCAAGAAGCACTTCAAAATTGTAATAAGTATGCAGATGCAGAAACCATAAAAGTCGAGTTTAAAAGCGAAATAGATTATCTTATATTGTCAATTATGGATGATGGAGTTGGATTTAATACCAAACGTAAAAAAAAGGGTATTGGTTTGCATAATATAGAATATCGGGCCGCAGAATGTAAGGGCACAGTCGCCATAAAATCTGCCAAAGGAGAAGGAACACTTCTAGTTGTTAAAGTTCCGATAGATCAAAAAATTAACCTACATAAAAATGACATCTGATAGCAATGCCCCAATTTCGGAATTAATAAAACCCAATATATTAATTGTCGATGATCATCCTTTTATTATTGAAGGATATAAGAATGCAATAACTCGCTATAACCCCAAAGAATATGAGTTTGTAATTGCACAAGCTCACGATTGTAAATCAGCTTACGAGTTATTGCAAGATGAGGATACACCTCAGTTTGACATTGCTTTTTTAGATATCAGTATGCCGGCTTATGAAGAAAAAGATCTTTTTTCTGGCGAAGATCTGGCAAAATTGATCATTAAAAAAATGCCGCACTGTAAAATCGTTTTGCTTACGATGTACACAGAATTGCTGAAAATCAAAACCATTATCAGGACAATTAATCCGAATGGATTAGTTATAAAAAATGATTTAACTTTTGATGAATTGCTTTTTGCGTTTGATAAAGTAATGAAATGTGAAAAGTATTATAGCCAATCAGTTGTAAAAATGCTAAATCAATCACCGCACAATTCTATAGAAATTGATGAGTTTGATAAGCAGATTTTATTTCACTTTTCAAAAGGAACAGAACTTTCTGAAATGCCCCATTATATTGCTATTTCTTTAAATGAAATTCAAAGACGCAGGATTGCTTTAATGGAACTGCTGAAAGTAAAATCAGGTTCAAATGATGATTTAGTAAAAGAAGCAAAGAGCAAAGGACTCTTCTAAAAATAAAATTTCGAAACAAAAAATTCCAAATTCCAATGGCTTAAAACACATTAGAATTTGGAATTTTTTATTTGATTTTTTAAAATTTATTCACTCAAAGCATCCCAGCCACGTGCTTTTAAGGCAATTTTCGTATTAGCGCGAGTTACCAAATGAATTCCTTCGCTTTCATCAGCCATATGACCAATAATTGAAAAGTTTGGATTTCCTTTTATCTTATCAAAATCATTAATATCTATTGTAAAAAGAAGTTCATAATCTTCACCGCCATTAATCGCAACAGTAGTGCTGTCAATATTAAACTCTTCACAAGTCGAAATAAATTGCGGATCTAGAGGAAGTTTATCTTCATATAAATTACAACCCACTTTAGACTGCTTGCAGATGTGAATAATCTCTGAAGATAAGCCGTCAGAAATGTCAATCATCGAAGTTGGTTTTATTTCAAGCGCATGCAAAAGAGTTCGAACATCTTTGCGTGCTTCAGGTTTTAGTTGTCTTTCGACCAAATAAGTATAAGGGTCCAAATCTGGTTGACTGTTTGGATTAACCTGGAAAACCTGTTTTTCACGTTCCAAAACCTGCAATCCCATATATGCTGCACCAATATCGCCGGTTACAACTAATAAGTCAGTTTGCTTAGCGCCATTACGATAAACGATTTCATCTTCATCAGCCTCTCCAATAGCCGTTATACTAATAATTAATCCTTTTTGCGATGAGGTAGTGTCACCACCAATAACGTCTACTTTATATTCTTTTGCGGCATGTGTAATCCCTTCAAATAATTCTTCTAAGGCTTCTAATGGAAAACGATTAGAAACGGCTACAGAAACAGTTATTTGCGTTGGTTTTGCATTCATAGCACAAATGTCAGATACATTTACCACAACAGCTTTGTATCCTAAATGCTTTAAAGGCATATAAGCCAAATCAAAATGCACACCTTCTATTAATAAATCTGTAGAAACGACCACCTTTTTAGCTTTGAAATCAAGAACAGCAGCATCATCGCCTATACTTTTTAAAGTAGACTCTTGAGTAACATCAAAGTTCTTGGTTAAATGTTCAATCAAGCCAAACTCGCCTAATTGCGCTATACTGGTACGTTGAGGATTTTTATCTTCGATCATTTTTTTTAAGTTCCAAAGTTTGTAAGGTGCAAAGGTACAAAGGTTTTTTCTAAAGACACTAAGATTCTGAGAGGCTAAGGTTCTAAGTTTTTTTCTAGCATGTTTATACTGTAGAGGCGCACGGCAGTGCGTCTCATTACTGTACAAATTACGTGTAGATCTCTGGTATGTTGTATGTACTAATGGGCATCTTTATAATTAGATAAAAAAATAATTTAAAAATTGTTTTTTACTGCTGACAAACTGTTGTCACCGGCTCATTTTACTTTTGAAGTATAGAAATATTAAACACTAAAATCATGAAAACATTAGAAGCACAAGTAATTACTTCAGAAGAATTATTGAAACATTGGCAAGGACATCGCGCACTTACACGTCATGTGATTGAGGCTTTTCCTGAAAAAGATTTTTTTGAATTCTCGATCGGAGGTATGCGTCCTTTTGCAAAATTAGCAGATGAGCTTTTAGCTATTGCTGCACCTGCACTTAAATCAATAGTTAATCGTGACGTTCAGCCTTACACAGAAGGAACAGAAAAATTGATTTTTAAAGCACAGTACCTTGAAAAATGGGACGAGGCAACAGAGGAAATTAATAAATATTGGGAGAAATTGTCGATAGAAGATTTTAATCAAAACTTTAATCTATTTGGACAATATGAATTTCCAATTATCCAGAATATTTTGTATTTTATTGATAATGAAGTGCATCACCGTGGGCAAGGTTACGTTTATTTGCGAGCTTTAAATATTGAGCCTCCATTTTTCTGGGAAAGATAATCAGATTACTTTTTAATTCGTTTAACTTTAAAAATCTAAATTAACAGCTATGAGTTTAAAAAAGATAATGTCTAATTATGCAGATTATAATTTATGGGTAAATCAACAATTTGTGAATTGGCTTTCGCCGAAATCTGATGACTTGCTTTATGCTGAGGTATCTTCCAGTTTTTCAAATATTATGAAAACATTGGATCATATCTGGTCTACAGAAGAATATTGGTTTTCGATCATTTCTGAAACTTCTCCAATAGAAAAGAAAGCAGAAAATGAATTGTCGAAAGAGGAAATATTTGCGGGACTATTAAATTCATCTGCAAAGTTGAAAGACATTATCCATTCATTGTCTGAAGAAGATTTGGTTAAAGAAGTTAAAATTAGTAATCCTTGGTTTGAGTGCGAACTTCCAATCTCTGATTATTTACTTCAGGTTATCAATCATGGTACTTATCACAGAGGGCAGATTGTTACAATGGGGCGAAATATAGGAATTACTGATGCTTCAAATACAGATTATAATTTTTATAACGTTGTTAAACAGAAATAAATCAAAAAAACTCTAGAAGTATTCTCTCGAGGAGTTTTTTTTATAAAAGTCTTAGTCTGTTAATTTCTAATAATTCTAAAGCTCTTGTTTTTAGTCTTTCAGGTTCTAGGATTTCGGCATAATCACCAAACATTAAAAACCAGCGCGGAAATCCACTTTCAATATCCTTGCACATAAACGTCATTTCGATTTTTCCATCCACTTCTTTTTCTGAAATAAAGCCGTGATATTTTTTTTCAGTTCCTAAATAGCGGGATATTTTTTTGTCAATTAAGATTCTGACTTTTGTAGTTGGGATAGTTTCGTTTTTAGTTAAATATGTATCAAGCGAATTATGTTCGATCGTAAAATTAGAGTCCGTTTTCTGAATTTTTTGAATTCTGTCCGTTCTAAATTGGCGATAATCCTTTCGCAAATGGCAATAGCCTAAAAAATACCAATTATTATGATCGTGAAAAACGCCGACAGGTTCAATATTTCGTTCATTAGTTTCATCACTTTCAAAAGTTTTGTATGAAAGCAGGATTTGTTTTTTCTCAGCAATACTTTCAAAAAGAACCGCTAAAGTATTTGGAGAATTATCATTAAACATTGGTTCTGCAGTCTGCATTACAACTTTAGATTCAATATTAGAAAGCCAGTCCTTATCAGTACTTCGTAGAACCGATTTCAGCTTGTACATTGCCGATGCGTAATGATTTCCAAGAGCAGGATCAGTAAACTTTTGCATTAGTTTTTCGGCAGCAATAAAACTGCTTACTTCTTCACGCGTAAACATAACCGGCGGAAGTCTGTAGCCTTCCATTAAAGCGTAGCCTACGCCAGCTTCGCTGTAGATTGGAACTCCAGACGCTTCAAGAGTTCTAATGTCTCTATAAATAGTTCGTAAACTCACATCAAATCGATCTGCCAATTCTTGTGCTTTTACAATCTTTTTTGATTGTAATTGAATTAGGATAGCCACAATTCGGTCAAATCTTTTAGGAGTTTCGTCGAGCATTTTTTTGGGTTCAAAGATTAAGAGGCTCAAAGTTACAAAGGTTTGATGTTTAAAGAAATAAAAAAGCTGTCCCAAATTGAGACAGCTTTTATAGGTAAATCGTAGAAACGAATTAAAATTTATACAAAAGTCCAAACTTAGGTTGGTCAAAAATGTTTTCAAATAAGTTGATGTTTAATTGAAAAGTATCTGATGAAGGACCATTTTCCGGAGAAACACTATTGTAAGATAAAATGTTAGCAAGAGTAAATGTAACCGCGATATTTTTGGTTAAAAAATAGTTTAAACCAACATTAATATTGGCAGTAAGACTGTTGCTGTCGTTAGAACCTGCACTTGTTTCAACTTTGTTTCGGCCATAGCCAAGACCGGCTTCACCATATGCTTTGAAACGTTTTTTATCTAATTCAAGCACATAATATCTTGCAAATCCTCCAATACCAAAGATGCTTGTTTTAGTATTTGTTGATTCATATTTGTTACTTGAATAATTTAATTGGCCTCCAACAGCAAATTTGTTATTAAGAAAGTATCCAAATTTAGGATTGAAAGCATAGTAATCCTGGTCGCCGCCAGTGCTAATTTGTATAGAACCTTCTATAAACATATCCCCATGCGCAAAAGTGATTCCTTTTGCAGTTTTCATTTCTGACTCTACTTCTTCTTGTTGAGCATTAACGAACGAGAAAGTTAACATCGATAAAATAATAAAAAATTTAGTTTTCATAATTATCTGGTTTTAAAGTTGTAAGATTACAAGTTATAATTTTTGTGTTAAATTCTGTGTTAATTTCGACGAACTGCATCAAAATTCTGCGAAGGGTGTTAATATTTTTGTTTTTGTAGCTTTTTACATATGTTTATTTGAATTGGATTTAATTGTTTTTTTTTTGTAATGAATTGATTACTAGTTTTTAATAGTGACTTTGATATAAAAGAAAAACCCGATAACATAAATTACCGGGTCTATATTTTTTAGCAAATGAGTTTCTTATCCTCCATTTACGCCAAATTTTCTGAATGCTTGTACTGTTTGGTAAATTCCGAAAGAAACCAATATTTTGCCTAGCATAAAAAATAGAAAAGGCCAAAAGTAATTTTCAGAATCTTCAATAGGTGCTTTTAAAAAAGAGAATGGATTTATGAATTTTAAATAGTTGACCAAATAAGCATCTATTTTAGGAATAAGATTTATATCTAAGACAAAATATGAATAAGATATAAGATACAAAATGTAAAAAAGATAACTCCATTGAAAAGTAAAAAAAAGTCCTTTTGTCCAATCTAATCCAAAGTTTGTTGATTCTTCGTTAAAGTATAATATACAAGTGTCTTTCCAGTTTAACTTATTGTTGTCTACTTCTTTTTTATATGCTTTTAGTTCGTATGCCTTAAATTTTAAATAATC
>NZ_NRQU01000017.1 GCF_004119495.1 Flavobacterium sp. YO12 | reverse complement strand
GACTGGAAGGAGAAATCTCACTAGAAGCTCCACAAAGCGAGTCGACAATCTTTGTCAATATACGTGTGTGATTTCTCCCTTTGGTCGAAATGACAAACTGTGAGTATTGACATACTGTACGATTTGACACAATCTTGTCATTTCGACTGGAAGGAGAAATCGCACTAGAAACTCCACAAACTAGGTCGACAATCTTTGTCGATATACTTGTGTGATTTCTCTCTTCGGTCGAAATGACAAACTAAGAATATTAACATACTTTACGATTTGACACAATCTTGTCATTTCGACTGGAAGGAGAAATCGCACTAGAAATTCAGCAAAGTGAGTCGACAATCTTTGTCAATATACGTGTGTGATTTCTCCCTTTGGTCGAAATGACAAACTAAAAACAAATACGTATATTCGTACAAAAAATACAAAATGCTAAATCCGCAACTTGGTTTTCATAGTTACTATGTCTATATTATAACAAATGAACATCGAACATCTTTTTACATTGGAGTTACTAACAACTTAAAAAAAAGACTTTCAAAACATAAAGAAAGTATAGATTTAAATATAAATAGTTTTGCAGCTAAATATAATATTCAGTTTTTAGTTTATTACGAAAAATTTACTTGGATACAGGAAGCAATTGCCCGAGAAAAAGAATTAAAAAAATGGCGGAGAGATAAAAAAATCGAATTGATAAGAAGTTTTAATGAAACTTTTGAATTTCTTGATTTTCATTTTGAATAAGTTTTGCTCTATAACAAACCCTTGTCGATATACTTGTGCGATTTACTTCATGAGTTTGCGATCTCATGTGCCTCCCTTCAGTCGAAATGACAAGATTGAGGTAATTCTTTATGGAATTTGAGGTAATTCTATATTGAGTTTCTTCTATAAATATCTTTTTATTGGTTCACTATCGTTTGAGCCTTCTTATATCAAAACATCAAAATATATGAGCAAATTAATAACAACCTACCTCAAATCCTTTTTAATTACCAAATATTTCAAGTCTGTTTTTCCTGCATTACTAATTCCGTGTTCGGCATTTGGCGGACAATAAAAACTGGTATTTGGACCGCCTGTAACGGTTTTTCCGTTTAAAAAGAACTCGGCTGTTCCTTCTAAGATATAGAAAAATTCTTCTTCGGGATGGTGATGCGGCGCGTGAGTTGATTTTCCAGGTTCAACAATGCTCATTTTGAGTGTGTTTTCTTGTGTGAAATTTTTATCGGCAAACCAATATTGGTAACCCACTTTGGTTTTGGTCGCTTTATTTATGTCAAAATGATTGACACAGTTTTCGATTGTGTATTGTGGCGGCGCAGTTTCTTTTTTGGTTTCCTGAGAAAAGGTTTTCTGGAAAATTAAGATTGCAATTGTGGTTTTTAGGATGGTTGTTAGTTTCATTTCTTTTTGTTGTAATGTTACGAAAAATTGCAATTCGCAGTAATGAAGAAAAAAATAAATTGTAGAGATTAACTTTAAAATTAGACTTTTGTCTTAACTTTGTTTATTAACTTTCGTAAATTAATATCATGCAAGCAATTAATATCACGGCATATACAGAAGATGCTTCTCAAATAGAAGCTGTAAAAGCTTTTATGAAAGCCCTTAAAATTAAATTTGAGATAGCAAATGTAAAGCCATATGAGTTATCAGAAGAACAACAGCATATATTAAATGATCAAATTATTTCAGATAAAAACCTTTATACTGATGCTGAATCTGTTTATACTGATTTAAAAAAGAAGTATGAATTATAAGATTATTGTTTCTCCAATTGCATTAAAAAATATTGAGGAAGCAGTTGAATATTATATTTTAAAAGTTAGCAAAAATATTGCCTTAGATTTTCTTAATGATTATAAAAAGGTTTACAAAGCCTTACAATTAAATCCTTTCTATCAATTTCACGATACTAATTATCGTTATCTTCCATTTAAAAAATTTCCTTACGTTGCATTTTTTATTGTTGATGAATTATCAAAAACAGTGTTTTTAAATGCTATTTTTCATACTTCACAAAATCCAGAGAAATATCCCGTAAAATAAGAATTATACAAAAGTCCCAACGGGGCGAAATATCTTTTGGTTTTACAATATTAATATGTCGCTCCGCTGGAGCTTTTTCTAAATTGTGTAATCAATAATCTATAAATATTTCATTCCTCCGGAATTTTATTAATAGAAAATTATTCTTGACAAACTTTGACAAAGTTCTACTGAAAAAATACAAGTTCTCTCCTAGCCCCGATCGAAATGGTATCTTTTTGTGGTGGGGTTCACCACAAAAAATATAATGTAGAGCGGGACAAATAGTCTTATAAAACGAAAAAGACCTGCTACTTAAAAAAAACATTCCAACTAAAAGTTCAATAAAATAAGTACTTCGCAAAGAATTTTAAAAACACTTATTGTACGATAAGAAAATATTATGATAAAAATATTTCATTATTAGAAAATCCGCCATACATTTGCCTAACAGTGTTAAACGATTTAATACTCGAATAAAATGGCTAGCAAAGATCGAATTTTAAGACAAAAAGAAGAGACAAGAAATAACATTCTTGGCGCTGCTTATGATATCGTAAAAGAAGAAGGCTGGAATGGTTTGAGTATGCGTAAAATTGCCGACAGAATCGAATATACTGCTCCTATTATTTATGAATACTTTTCGAATAAGGAAGCAATATTAGAAGAACTAACTGGCAAAGGTTTTATTAAGCTGACTAAAGAATTGCAAATTGCAATCGATAAGTTTGAGAAACCCGAAGATCAATTAGAAGCCATGTGGATGACGTATTGGGACTTCGCTTTTACTAATACTGAAATGTATCAGTTAATGTTTGGTGTTCAAATGACGTGCTGTGCACAACGATGTTCGGCTCAGGAAGCACCTTACAAATTATTTACTGGTGTTATTGCTGAAGTTATGAAAGACAGCAATCCTAGTGAAGATATCATTAAACAAAAATATTTTACTTTCTTTTCTGTTATTCATGGTTTAATTGCCATCAACATCATTAATAAAAGTGATATTTTAGAAACAATAAATGCTCAAATTTTGAAAGATGCCATTGGCGGTATCATCAAATCAATACAATAGTTTTTTTTGATTTTTTACTTAACAGTGTAAAATAATTTAAACAGGATAACATAAAATCCTTTTTTTTATAACCTTCACTTAACACTGTTAGAAAATTTAATAGAGGTAATAAAAGCTCTTTTTTTAGACTTTTACTTAACACCGTTAAATATTTTAATAGTGATTTAAAATAAATTAAAAAAGATATAAAGTATAGAAGTTTATGCACATTTACTTAACAATGTTAGATAATTTAATTCAATTAAATATGAATCCCGAGAATGCCAGAATACCAATGAATTTAATCCGAGAAAATGTTCAACCAATTAAAACCACAATGAAAATGAAAAATGTAATTATAACCAGTTTTATTCTGGCCCTAGTATTAAGCAGCTGTGCCGATAAAAATCAGGCGCCTACTGCTCCACCTCCACCGGTTTTACCAGTTTTGGCTATCACAAGCGCCAATACAACAACTGACGCTGAATATCCTGCAGCTATACAAGGAACTGTTGATGTTGAAATTAGACCACAAGTAAGCGGAAACCTTGACAGAATCTTTGTTGATGAAGGTGCTTATGTAAGCAAAGGACAAACTTTATTCAAAATAAACGAACGTCCGTTTCGTGAGCAGTTAAACAATGCTTTAGCAAGTCTTCACGCAGCAGAAGCGGCTTTAATCAATGCTAATTTAGAAGTTGATAAATTGACGCCGCTAGTTCAGAACAAGGTAGTTTCTGATTATCAGTTAAAAACGGCTAAAGCTTCTCAAAAAATTGCTGCAGCAAATATCGAACAGGCAAAAGCAATGGTAGGTTCTGCTAAAATTAATTTAGGTTACACCAACGTTACGGCTCCAGTGAGCGGATACATTGGAAGACTGCCTAAAAAACAAGGAAGTTTAGTTTCTGCATCGGATGTTGAAGCGCTTACCACTTTATCTGATGTTCACGAAGTATTTGCTTATTTCTCTTTGAGCGAAACAGATTTTATCAACTTTAAGACTCAATATGCAGGAAGTTCACTTGGCGATAAAATCAAAAAATTACCTCCCGTTACTTTGATTTTGGCTGATAATAATGCTTATCCTCAAACTGGAAAAATCGATATGGTTGACGGTCAATTTGATAAAACTACCGGAGCCATTACAATTAGAGCAACTTTCCCAAATGCAAACGGAACGTTACGTTCTGGAAACACAGGAAGAATCCGTTTAGGATTAAACCACAACGATGCTATTTTAGTTCCGCAAGCTGCTACAGTCGAAATGCAGGATAAAGTATTTGTTTTCACTGTAGGCAAAGACAACAAAGTGACAAAAATGCCTATTACCGTTGTAGGTAAAAGCGGTACCAATTATTTAATTAAAGAAGGTGTAAAAACGGGTGACCAAATCGTGTTAAGCGGTATTGACAAACTTCAGGATGGACAAGCGATTCAGCCAGAAAAATCAACTAAAGTTGCCGAAGTAACTAATCAAAAATAATTCTAAAAGACAATGTTCAAAATATTTATACAAAGACCTGTACTGGCAACTGTAATTTCCATTTTATTGGTGATTCTGGGGGTATTGGGTTTAACTAAACTGCCTTTACAACAGTTTCCTGATATTGCGCCGCCATCGGTTTTGGTAACGGCGGTATATCCGGGAGCCAACGCAGAAACGGTTTTACGTTCTGTGGCACCTTCTATCGAAGAATCTATAAATGGTGTAGAAAACATGACTTATATGAGTTCTACAGCCAGTAATGACGGTACCTTGGCTATTACAGTTTTCTTTAAACTAGGTACAGATGCGGATCAGGCCGCTGTAAACGTGCAAAACAGAGTTGCACAGGCAACGAGTCAGCTTCCTGCCGAGGTCGTACAGCAAGGTATTATTACAGCTAAGCAGCAAAACAGTTTCATCATGGCAATTGGTATGTATACTGATGATGAAGCAAAATACGATCAGACTTTTGTTGCCAACTATGCACAGATTAATATTATTCCGGAACTAAAACGTATTCCGGGTGTTGGTTCTGCCAGTATTTTTGGTGGTGTAAAAGATTACTCAATGCGCGTTTGGTTGAATCCAACTCAAATGTCAACTTACAAAGTAACGCCAAATGAAGTTATGGCAGCAATTCAAGACAAAAGTTTGGAAGCTGCTCCTGGTAAATTTGGAGAGCGAAGCAAAGAAGTTTTTGAATACGTTATTAAATATAAAGGGAAATTAACTAAACCTGAAGATTATGAAAATATTGCTATACGTTCTAATGCAGATGGTTCAGTACTTCGCTTAAAAGATGTAGCGCGAGTTGAACTTGGTGCTTACTCTTACAACAGTTTAACACGTTTAAATGGTAAAAAAGGAGTTGTAATTGGGGTGATTCAATTAGCAGGATCTAACTCTAATGAAATCCAGATTGCTATCAATAAAATGATGGAAAAGGCTTCTAAAGATTTTCCAAAAGGTATAAAACACAATATTTTCTATAGTACAAAAGTATCTCTTGACCAATCTATTGAACAGGTTCAACATACTCTATTAGAGGCTTTTATATTAGTATTTATTGTGGTATTTATCTTCTTGCAAGATTTTAGATCAACATTAATCCCGGCTATTGCTGTACCTGTAGCAATTTTAGGAACGTTCTTCTTCATGCAGTTATTCGGATTTTCGATCAACCTTTTAACGCTTTTCGCATTAATTCTGGCGATTGGTATTGTGGTCGATGATGCCATTGTGGTAGTCGAAGCGGTGCATGCGAAAATGGAGCACAAACGCTTGTCTCCAAAAATCGCAACCCATGAAGCAATGCACGAAATAACGGGTGCTATTATCTCGATTACGCTGGTAATGGCTGCTGTATTCCTGCCGGTTGGTTTTATGGAAGGCTCAACAGGAGTTTTCTATCGTCAGTTTGCCTTTACGATGGCGATTGCAATTGTAATTTCGGCTGTAAATGCCTTAACATTGAGTCCGGCGCTTGCGGCATTATTTTTAAAAGATAATCACGGAGCACACGATCACAATGCGCCTTACGAGAAAAAAGGATTTAAAGAAAAATTCTTTACCGCTTTCAACAGCAGTTTTGAATCTTTAACGAATCGTTACGTTGGCGGGCTTAAATTCCTAATTAGAAGAAAATGGTTGAGTTTAGGAGGATTGGCTTTAATTACTATAGCAACTGTTATAATGGTAAAAACAACTCCTGCAGGATTTATCCCTACAGAAGATCAAGGATTTATTGCGATTGCAGTAAATACGCCATCTGGAACATCGTTAGACGGAACTCAAAAAGTAATGACTGAAGCCGAAAATACGTTAAGAGGTTTAGATGCTTCAAGATTCGTTACAGCGATTTCAGGTTTCAACTTATTGACGAATTCTACAAGTCCATCATCAGCAGTTGTATTCGTATTGCTTAAACCAAACGAAGATCGCGGCGATGTTAAAAATATTGACGAAATCATGAATCAGGTTCGTGGTAAACTGGGCGCTATTTCTGGCGGAAGTTTCTTCGTATTCAGTTTCCCAACTGTTCCCGGATTTAGTAACGTTGAGGCTTTAGATTTGGTTCTTCAAGATAAAACGGGAGGAAAACTGGATAAATTCAGTGGAATCTCTCAAAACTTTATCGGAGAATTAATGAAACGTCCGGAAATTGCAGTTGCCTTTACCTCTTTCAAAGCCGATTATCCGCAATTGCAATTGGAAGTTAATGATGAAAAAGCAAATCAATTGGGTGTTAATGTAAAAGACATTTTACAAACGATGCAGGCTTACTTTGGTAGTGCACAAGCTTCTGACTTTAACCGATTTGGTAAATACTACCGTGTAGTTGTTCAGGCCGATATCGAAGACAGAGCTGATCCAACAGCAATTGACAGAGTTTTTGTAAAAAACAAAACTGGCGAAATGGTGCCAATAAATACTTTAGTAAAACTAACTCGTATTTATGGTTCTGAAACCGCTTCTAGATACAATTTATTTAATTCAATTTCTATTAATGCCATTCCAAAACCTGGATTTAGTTCCGGAGATGCCATTAAAGCAATTGAAGAAGTAGCAGCACAACAATTACCTGCAGGTTACGGGTTTGAATTCTCGGGCCAAACTCGTGAGGAGATTTCTTCCGGAGGGCAATCGGCTACAATTTTCTTACTGTGTTTGATATTCATTTATTTCCTACTTGCTGCACAGTATGAGAGTTATATCCTTCCTTTAGCGGTTATCTTATCGATCCCTGCAGGTATTTTTGGAGTATTCGTTGCTATTGGTTTAACTGGAATCGAAAACAATATTTATGTACAAGTTGCTCTTGTCATGCTGATTGGACTTCTTGCCAAAAATGCCATTCTAATCGTCGAATTTGCCGTGCAGAAACGAAAATCAGGACAAGCGTTAGTTAGAGCTTCAATCGATGCAGCCAAATTGCGTTTGCGACCAATTATCATGACGTCTCTTGCCTTTATTGTTGGTTTAGTTCCTATGATGAGCGCCAAAGGACCATCAGCTCAAGGTAACCACTCTATTAGTATTGGTGCTGCAGGAGGTATGATTTCGGGAGTAATTCTAGGCTTGTTTATCATTCCTGTTTTATTCATCATCTTCCAGCATTTACAAGAAAAGGTTTCTGGAAAACCAGTTGCCGTAATTCATAACGAAGAAAAATAATAATGGAAAACTATATCACAACCATACTTGTCGCCATCATATTTGGCATCGGATATATATCGTACAGAATCTCCAAAGATTTAGAAACTAGAAAAGATACTTGTACAGAAATATAATCTGTTGAGAAAAAAATTAAACACATAGAAACATAGTCCCGAAGCCTCGGGATTGTGTCAAAAAAAGAGATTAGAAGAAACTAGTTTCCACGCATAGAGCTATGTGTATTTATGCAAGTGAAACGCCTTTTACATCTACAAAGAACTATGTTTCTATGTGTTTCAAAAAAAATTACACCCAAACGGGTTAAAGGAATTTTAATAAAAAACTAAATGAAAAATCATATAACCAAAATCGTGACCTTCGCCATTCTGATCACGACTTTAATATCCTGTAAAGTTTCGAAGGATATTGAAACTCCAAAAGATGCATTTCCTGAGAATTTCAGGAATGCATCAGTTTCGAGTGATACAACCAGTATTGCCGATGTGGAGTGGAAAAACTTCTTTACTGAAAAAGATATTATCAAATTGATCGACAGTGCCGTTGCCAGAAACAACGATTTACAGATTGCCGAAAAGAACATTGAAATTGCACATTACCGTTTTTCACAATCAAAATGGGGAAATGTACCACAGGTTAATTTACTTGTAAACGCAAGTACCAGCAATCCTTCTGACAATAGTTTTACAGGTAAGAACTTAGGTCAGGCGTTAGGTCAAAATCATATTGATGACTTTTCTGCAGGAGCTTCACTTTCGTGGGAAGCGGATATTTGGGGAAAAATCAGAAATCAGAAAAAAGGCGCTTATGCAGAATATTTACAATCTGCAGAAGTTAAAAAAGCATTGCAGACGAATATTGTTGCCAATGTTTCAAGAGGATATTACAATCTTTTGATGCTGGATGCACAATTAGAAATTGCTAGACAAAATCTTCGTTTAAATGATAGTACAACTAATATTATCAAATTAAAATACGATGCTGGTCAAGTAACAACATTGGCAATTCAACAATCGGAAGCACAGAAATTAAACTCAGCGCAATTGATTCCTTTATTGGAACAAAACATTTCAATTCAAGAGAATGCTTTGAGTGTTTTGACTGGTTCATTTCCTGATTCTAAAGAAAGAACTATTCGTTTGAGTTCAATTGAAGTAAAACACAATACAGCTGTTGGAATTCCATCTGCCTTAGTAAGCAGAAGACCTGATGTAAAAAGCGCTGAATTGGCTCTTAAAGCAGCCAACGCAAACGTAGGAATCACAAAAGCCGATTTATATCCGACTTTGAGAATCACGGCTCAAGGCGGCGTAAACTCTTTTGAAGCCAGCAATTGGTTTAACATTCCAGCTTCATTATTCGGAACTGTTGCAGGAGGTTTAACGCAACCACTTTTAAACAACAAAAGATTAAAAACGCAATATAATATCGCTGTCGCGGAAAGAGAAAAAGCGGTTTTAAGTTTTAGACAATCTGTTTTAGTTGCTGTTAGCGAAGTTTCGGATGCTTTGGTTAAAGTAGAGAAATTACAGCAGCAGGAAACTTTCTTAAAAGAAAAAGTAAAAACATTACAGCAAGCTATTAAAAATGCTAATCTATTATTCAAAAACGGTATGGCAGAATATCTTGAAGTTTTAACTGCACAAGCCAATTTATTACAAAGCGAATTGGAACTTGCTGATATTAAAAGACAACAGTTAACCGCTAATACTGATTTATATCGTGCTTTAGGCGGAGGCTGGAAATAATACCTATTACCCGTTAATTATTTATTTTTTGAGATGAAAACGCTGTGAGACCTTTGGGTTTCATGGCGTTTTTTTAGTTCTGCCGCAAAGACACTAAGGTGCGAAGTTTTTGTTTCTCACAGATCTACACACAATCTTGTCATCCCGAGGAACGAGGGATCTCTATAAGTAGCTCTACAAAGATTGTCGATTTAGTTTGCGGAGTTTCTTGCGGAGATCCCTCGTTCCTCGGGATGACAAACTGTATCGTAAGTTCATCAATTAACAACTAAAAAAACTTTAAAAATTGGTTTGCTTCTGTGTTTCCAATAAAAAATATGCGCATATTTCCTTACTTTTGAATCTTCTTAATCAATAAATCAAAACCCATGAAGAAAATTACATGCCTTGCTCTTTTAGCTTTACTATTTGTAAACTGCAAACAAACCAATTCAAATGAAGAAGTTAAATCAGAAACTAAGCCGACAGATACAACTGCGGTTGTAAAAGAAGAAAAAAAGGCAGAGGAAAAAGAGGATTGTAAAGACATCGAAGTAGAAATGGGATCTGGAAGAGAATGTATTCTAAAAGATACAGATCTTGCTAATGTGTATCAAAATATTATTAAAAATAAAGAAGTCGAAGAGTCAGAATATTTTTTAAGTGCCATTCCAAACGAAAGTAAATCTGTTGAAATAAATAAAAACGGGTTAATCTCAATTGAATATCAAATCACTAAAGATAAAGTGGCTATTGCTATGAATTATGAAGGCGGTGTGACAGAAGTAACGCTCGAAAAAATAAATAATACCGTAAAAAGAAGCATTTATCATTATGCTGATTAAACTCTAAAACGTTACAAATAACTTCTGATTAAACCGCTAAAAGCTTTTGAGTTTCTGGCGGTTTTTTATTTGCTCTAAAGTCGTCGAGGCACCAAACTTTTTATGTTTGCCACAAATTGCACCAATTTTCACTAATTTCTTTTTTACTCTAGAATAATTCGCGAAAATTCGTGAAATTCGTGGCAGTAAACTTTATCTCTTAGCGTCTTTGTGGCAAAATGATTAACTATGTCTTTCAATAAAGAAATATACCTCAACAATCTAAAGCTAGCTTTCGAAAGCTACTCTCCTATTTCTGAAAGATCATGGAAATTAATTGAGAACATTACAGAATTTCAAACGCTTAAAAAAGGAGAAACATTATTAGCAAATGGAGAAATTGCTAAAAATCTTCATTTTGTGGCAAAAGGTATTCTAAGAGCTTTTATTACTGACCAACTGGGAAATTTCTATAATAAAAATCTTTTCATGGAAAACTCTTTTGCAGGTTCAAAAGTTTCATTGATGCTGCAATCGCCTTCAGATTTTACTATTGAAGCTTTGGAAGACAGCATTATCATCAACCTTAATTACAAAAAATACATTTTGTTAATTAATGAAAACGAAGATCTCAAAAACTTTTATATCGCTCATTTAGAAAAGAACTGGATTATTGATAAAGAACAAAGAGAAGTAGCGCTGGTAATGCAAAATGCAACCGAAAGATATGTTAATATTCTGAAGAAACATCCAAGTATTGCAGAACGAGTTCCGCTATTGCATATCGCATCGCATTTAGGAATTACTCCAACTCAGCTAAGCCGAATTAGAAAAAGTTTGGAAAAAGATTTGTAAATCAACATATGTAAAGGTTTTCTTGAAAAGCTAATTTTATCTTTGTTTCAGATTTAAATTTGATATTCAAAATGAAAAATACAACCCTCATCAAAGACAATATTGACAACCTGACAGCGCTTTGGAGAACTGTTGCCACTCCTCTTATTTCCTATCATAAAAACGATCCTTTTGAATTTATTCAAATAGAAAACTCCGGCTGGCCAAACCGATTATGGTTTCGAGAAGATATTACCGAAGAAAATCTTCCGCAGATTATGGAAACAATGAGGGAAAATCCCAAATTAGTTATTCCATATTGGGATATTTTCGGAAGTAATTCAAATGAAATCTTTGAAAAAAACGGATTTTCTGTTCGAATTCAATTGATGGCTATGGCTTTGAAACTGAGCGAAAAACTCCCTATTCAAAACAATCTAACTTTTAAAAGAGTTTTAAATGAAGATGATGCCAAAACCTGGTCTGATATTTATCCGCTGTCTTTTAGTTATGTTATCAGTAAAGAAACATTGGTTCATAATTACGAAAATGCAGCATTTTATCTAGTTCATTTTGAAGAAAAACCAATTGGAACGCTTACCCTTTTTCAAACCGAAAAAACAATGGGAATTCATGGTGTAGGCGTTATTCCAGAAATGCGCAAAAAAGGTTTTGCCGAAGAAATTATGAAATTTGCTATCAACGAAGCAATTGATGCTGATTGTGAATATGCGCAACTGCAAGCTTCTGCTTTAGGAAAAGGCATTTATACAAGATTGGGTTTTGAGGATTTGTTTTTGATTACGAATTACCAACTGGCATAAATTTTAAATTCCAATTTTTCTTATTTCTATCATGCTGAGCATAGTGAAGCAGTCAACACAATCTTGTCATCCCGAGGAACAAGGGATCTTCGTTAGGAGCTCCACAAAGATTGTCGATTCTGATTGCGGAGTTTCTTGTGGAGATCCCTCGTTCCTCGGGATGACAAACTGTATGGTAAAGCCAAGCAACAACTAACAACTAACAACTAACAACTAACAACTAACTAACGAAACTTGTCGTAAATGCCCCTAAAATAGTCGTAAATGTGTATTTTATCAGAAATATAAGATCATTACATTTGTAATACATTAACTAATAACTATTTAAAAAATACCACATGAAAAAAGCAAAAATTATTTTTTGGGTTACGACAATTATTATTTTTCTATTCGAAGGCGTTATGCCGGCATTAACTTCTCAGACTGAACTGGCTAAAGAAGGAATCAGACATTTAGGTTATCCAGAATATTTTGGAAGTGCATTAGTGATTTTCAAAATTTTGGGTGTTTTGGCTTTAGTGATTCCGTCAGTTCCTAAAAATGTAAAAGAATGGGCTTATGCCGGATTTGGTTTCGATTTTATATTCGCTTCAATCAGCCATTTTGCGGTTGATGGAATTGGCTTTCAAGGTTTCTTTCCATTAATCTTTTTAGTGATTTTAGCTGTTTCTTATATCTATTATCACAAAATTGAGCGTTATAAAAATATCGCTTTATAAAATCTGCAAATGATGATAGAAGTTTTCAAAACAAATGTTCAAGAAGTTGAGCAATCAGTAATGATTGTGGGAAAGCTTCTTGAGCATTTTCCTAACAGCGCTATCAATTTTGATCTTGAAGATTGCGATAAAATTCTGCGAATTAACGATTCTAAAATTTTAAACCACAAAATAATAGAGCTCGTAAATTCATTTGGTTTTCATTGCGAAGTGCTCCTTTAAAACCATAATCAACTGAATTACAAAATAATACAATAAAAATTTGTAATTTTAAAATCCAAAATTTTAAAATACCGCAAAATGAATATTCCGGCAGAACATCAAACCATAATGCCCTATTTAATTTTACCGGGCGCATCAAAATTTATTGATTTTACAAAAACCGTTTTTGGCGCTTCAGAGACGCATACTAAAGCACTACGCGAAGACGGAACCATTATGCATGCCGAAATTACCTTAAACGGAAGTACCATAATGATTACCGATGAAGTTACTGACTGGCCCAAACAAACTGCAAATTTGTTTGTTTATGTTCCTAATGCTGATGAAACTTATAAAAAGGCTTTAGAAAATGGTGCCGCTTCATTAATGGGTTTAAGTAATCAGGATTATGGGAGAACGTGCGGTGTAACAGATCCGTTCGGAAATACTTGGTGGATAACATCAGTATAATAATCACTTAAAGATTAAAAATATGAAAGCAGCAGTTAAACAAAATATAGTACAAACTTTTCATGATCTAAACGAAATATTTTCGTCATTCTCTGAAAACGAGATAAATAAAATTCCATACGAAGGGAGCTGGACAGCAGGACAAACCGTACAGCATATTGTATTGGCTGGCTCTGGTTATCCTGAACTTTTTGCGGGAAAAACGGAGAAAACAACTCGAAATCCCGAAGAAAAAGTCAAGGATCTTGAAGCTCTTTTTTTAAACTTCGACATAAAAATGGATGCTCCTATATTTTTACAGCCCGAAAAAAAAGAATACAATAAAAAAACGCTGACTGAAAAACTTCATAAAATTGAATTCGATTTATTAGATTCAGCTGAAAAATATGATTTAACTTTAACTTGTCTTGATTTTCAAGTTCCAGGTTTTGACAAATTCACGATTTACGAGTGGATTAATTTTGTACTCGTTCATACAAAGCGTCACACAAATCAATTAAACAAAATTTTAAAATCGATAAAGAAAATTTAACTCATATAAAATTTATGCTATGAAATCACAATCAAGAACTGTTTTATCTTCGGGCTTATTGGCAGGAACTTTAGATATTCTGGCTGCAATTTTAATTTATGCTGTAGTACTGCACAAAACAACAGCTGTAAAAATTCTACAATCAATTGCCAGTGGTATTTTTAAACAGGAAGCTTATGTTGGCGGATCTCAAATGGCATTATATGGCTTACTTCTTCATTATTTTATTGCCTTTTCTTTTGCCTTCTTTTTCTTTAAAATCTATCCTTATTTTCCTTTTCTACAAAAAAACTTCATGGTTTCTGGTATTTTGTATGGCATATTTGTTTGGATTGTGATGAATCTTATTGTGCTTCCAATTACATTTCCTAAACTTCCATCGAAACAGTTTGACTTTCCTTTATTGCTTTCCATATTAATTTTGATATTTTGTATTGGTATTCCGATAGCATTTATAACGAAAAAGCACTACACCTATCGCTAGTTTTTCTATTCTAAAATTAAAAACTAGAAAACTGACTATCAAAAACTTACATTCAAAAAAGAATTATCAAAATTTTAGCTTTTCATTTCAAAAAAGAATCATACTTTTATTAAAACTAAAATAAAATGTTCTGTTGATTCAAAAAAAACAACAAGAAACTTCTATTTGATACACAATTTACTTTCACCAGTTCAATTGTATTCTGTAAAGAAAAATATAGACTTGATTAATAATTTTATATAGATTGTTTGAAGAACACTCAAACCTCTAATTAGCTTAAAAAACTAATCTCTAATTATTAAACTGTTCTTCTTTTTTTCTTTATTACCATTTCTGTTGATTAACGTTTGATTCATCAAACGCCAACAAAAACAAAAACTAAGTCTAATAAGCCTGCATTGCATTATTTGAGCAAAATGCTCTTTCGGAATTAATTTCGAAACTAAACACCAATTACTAAACCTCTAGATTGCTGCGTTGAAAATACGTAGCCAGACTATGTTATTTTCTGGATTAGGAGAATTGTTTTTGACAACTCCTAAAATATTGCCGCTACTAAAATTACAATGGATTCATTAATCCTAACTGACTTATTAATTGAATTTAAACAGAACTCCCATGAAGACGATATCAAATAAATCAAAAATAGTTTTTCTCTCGACTTTTCCTCCCACGCAATGCGGAATCGCTACTTATACTCAAGATACCATTAAAGGCATTACTGATGTTTTTGGCAAATCGATTACCTGCGAAATTTGCGAATTGGTCGATAAACCCAAGACAAACTCAACACAGGCTTTTACCTTAAACACAAAAAATAAAGATGATTATGCTAAAGCTGCCAGTGAAATCAATAAAGATGAAAAAATAAAACTAGTTCATATTCAACATGAATTTGGTTTATTCGGCGGTCAATACGGAGACCATTTATTAGATTTTTTAAATACAATAAAAAAACCCGTAACCTTTACTTTCCATAGTGTTATCCCAAATCCGAATAACGAATTAAGAACTTTTGTAAAATTACTTTTAAGCTACAGTAAGTCCGTTTTTGTAATGACAAATCAGTCTAAAGAAATTCTGATTAGAGAATATGATATTTCCGAAGACATGATAACAACTGTACCGCACGGCACTCATATTGTAATTTATGAAACTCCTTATCAAGCTAAAGCAAAATATGATATTCAAGACAGATTAGTATTATCTACTTTTGGATTACTTGGCGAAGGAAAAAATATTGAAACCGGTTTACAGGCTTTGGCAAAAATCATTAAAAAAGAGCCAAATGTACTTTACCTTATAATTGGAAAAACGCATCCAAATTTAATAAAAGATGATGTTGATGCGTACCGAAATAAACTTGAAGCACTTGTTGAAGATTTAAATTTAAAAGATAATGTTCGTTTTATAAATGAGTATTTAGACACGGATGAGCTTTTAGATTATTTAAAAGCTACTGATATTTATTTGTTCACTTCAAAAGATCCAAACCAAGCGGTAAGCGGCACTTTTTCATACGCGATGAGTTGTGCCTGCCCAATGGTAGCTTCAAAAATTCCGCATACAAGAGAAGTTTTAACTTCAGACTGCGGTATTTTAGTCGATATTGGTAATGTAGATCAGTTTGCAGAATCGACGCTTAAATTAATTTCGGATGAAAATCTAAGACACGAAATGGGAGTTAATGCTTTTAGAAAAACAAGAGCTTCTTCCTGGGAAAACACTGCAATAATTCACATTAACACGTATAAAAAACTGATTAAAAATCCAGCCGAAATTAAGTACAGTTATCCTAAAATACAATTACGTCACATTAAAAGATTAACGACAGATCTTGGTATCATTCAGTTCAGCAAAATTTCTATTCCAGATCTAGAATCCGGTTATACTTTAGATGATAATGCTCGCGCATTGATTGCCTTTTGCATGCATTATAAACTAACGCAGGATAAAGACGATCTTCCGTACATTTTAATTTATTTGGATTTCATAGAAAGATGTCAAAAGCCAAAAGGAAATTTCATTAATTATGTCGATCAGGATTACCGCGAGCATATCGAGCAAAATGCCGAAGTTAATTTAGAAGATTCAAATGCAAGAGCCATTTGGGCTTTAGGAACAGTAATTTCTGTTGCTGCTATTCTTCCAGAAGCAATTTCAAGAAAGGCATCAAAATGCTTATTGAATTCTTTAAAATGGGCCGAAACTATTCAGTCGCCGCGCTCAATTGGTTTTGCTACAAAAGGTTTGTATTTATATTATGCCGCAACTCCAAATTTATATATGGCAGCGATTATCAATAAATTGAATGCAAAACTACTTGCTAATTATGAAAATACAGCTTCCGAAGATTGGCAGTGGTTTGAGAATTACTTAACTTATGCAAATGGTATTCTGCCAGAATCGATGCTGTACGCTTATTTAATTACTAATAAACCTGTTTACAAAAAAGCGGCTTTAGATTCATTAGACTTTTTAATTTCGAAAACATTTATTGAGGGCAGTTTCAAACCAATCTCTAATCAAAACTGGTATCAAAAAGGCACAAAACCAGAACAATTTGGAGAACAGCCTATTGATGTTTCGTACACTATTCAAACTTTAAATGCATTTTACAGTACGTTTAAAACTCCTGAATATAAACATAAAATGAAAACTGCTTTTAACTGGTTTTTAGGTAAAAATCATTTAAATCAAATTATGTATAATCCCGTAAGCGGCGGAGGTTATGACGGACTCGAAAAAGAAAATGTAAACTTAAATCAAGGTGCAGAATCTACGATATGCTATTTAACAGCAAGATTATTAATGGAAAATTTTGCACAATCGCAATCTAAAGTAATTCCGCTGCTAAAATCTCGAACTGGATTTGCCATAAACTCTTAGAAAAACTGACCAAATTTCAATTAAACCCTTAAAATCCCTTTCTTAATGAAAGGGATTTTTTGTTATATCCTATTCAGTATCATTTTACTTTAATCTACTCACAATGAAAATTATATAAACTTCCAGAAGAGTTGTGTAAATAATTTTAACAACTATCAGGGTAACTTTCGTAAATAATTAGAAAAGGAGAAAAAACTGTTAAAATATTGATTTCAAATACAAAAGCAACTTTAAAATAAGACATTTTGATTCTGAGCTTAAAAAATACATTTACAGAAATTGGAGAGGCAGCTTTGTTTGCAAAGAAGTTTTTTAAAGAGGTTTTAATTCCTCCTTATGAGACAAAAGAGTTCTTGAAACAATGTTATGTTATTGGCTATAAATCATTGCCTTTGGTAGCGATTACAGGTTTTATTATGGGTTTAGTACTCACTTTGCAATCTCGTCCTACGTTAGTAAAATTTGGAGCCGAAAGCTGGCTCCCAGGAATGGTCGCACTTTCCTTAATTAGAGAAATTGCACCTGTTATTACTGCTTTGATTTGCGCAGGAAAAATTTCGTCTGGAATTGGCGCTGAATTAGGCTCTATGAAAGTTACAGAACAAATTGACGCTATGGAAGTTTCGGCAATAAATCCGTACAACTATTTGGTCGTAACTAGAATTTTAGCTTGTACTTTAATGGTGCCTGTATTAGTGTTTTTTGCTGATGCTGTTGGAATAATTGGCGGTTATGTTGGAATAAACATTCATGGCGATGTCAATTTTTATAGATACTTAACACAGATTATACAGTCTCTTGAATTTTTAGATCTGATTCCTGCCACAATTAAAACTTTCTTCTTTGGTTTTTTTATTGGAATGATTGGATGTTTTAAAGGATTTAATGCCGCAAATGGAACCGAAAGCGTGGAAAAAGCTGCAAACTCTGCAGTTGTAACAGCCTCGTTAACCATATTTATTATCGATATGCTCGCCGTACAGATAACTGATTTATTTTTTTAAGATGATTAAAACAAAAGAAAATATAGAACCACGATCAAAAACTAAAAAGCAAGATGTAATAATCACTATAAGGGATTTACATAAAACTTTTGGCGAAGATAACGAAGTCTTAAAAGGCATCAATTTGAACTTACATAAAGGTGAAGATTTGGTGATTTTAGGGCGTTCTGGTTCAGGAAAATCGGTAACTATAAAATGTATCGTTGGATTGATCGCTCCGGACAAAGGCGAAATAACTGTTTTTGATGAAAATATACTGGAACTCAAAAAAAATGAACTTAACAAAATAAGAGCGCGAATTGGTTTTCTTTTTCAAAGCGGTGCATTGTATGATTCAATGTCGGTACGGGAAAATCTCGTTTTTACGTTGAGCAAACATAGAAGAGATTTATCTTCAGAAGAGATTGAAAATGAAGTTATGGAAGCTCTGGAAAATGTAGGCTTAAGTGATGCTGTAGATAAAATGCCATCTGAACTTTCTGGCGGAATGAGAAAAAGAATTGGTTTAGCAAGAACATTGATTTTAAAACCTGAAATCATATTGTACGACGAACCTACAACTGGATTAGATACAATTACTTCGAGAGAAATCAGCGAACTGATTCTTGAAATTAAAAAGAAACAAAAAACATCGGCTATAATAATTACGCACGATATGGCTTGTGCAAAAATGACGGCAGATCGAATTATAGTGCTGAAAGATGGAGTAATTCATGCCGAAGGAACGTATGACGAATTAGAAAAAGACGAAGACAAATGGGTTCGTTCGTTTTTTAAATAAAAAAACTTTAGAAATCATGGAGAAACAATCTGGATATACTTGGAAATTAGGAATGTTTGTAACAATTGGTTTGTTACTTTTTATAACCGCAATCTATTTTATTGGAAAACAAAAAAACCTATTTGGTTCAACATTTCACCTTACCTCAAAGTTTAAAACGGTCAGCGGTTTAGAAGTTGGAAACAACGTACGCTTTTCGGGTATTAACATTGGTACTGTTGAAGAAATCAGACTAATTAATGATTCCTCGGTTGTGGTGTCAATGGTTATAAAAGATGAAGTACGAGAATTTATAAAAACAGATGCTCGTGCCGGTATTGGTTCTGATGGATTAATGGGCGACAAAGTACTGACTATTTCTCCCGGCACCAAATCACAAAAAATTATTGAAGACAATGGTGCAATAGCTTCTATTGACGGTATCGAAATGAACGACATTATGAAAAGCGTTAAAAAAAGTGTTGATAATGTGGGCGTTATATCTGAAGAGCTAGCCATTTTTAGTCACAGCATGAATAACGGAAATGGTGCTTTGGCAAGATTAGTACGTGATGATAAAATGGCAAACAGTGTTTCGAATACGCTCTCTAATCTAGAAACGGGAACAAAAGGTTTTAGTGACAATATGGAGGCGGCAAAAAGCAATTTCTTGTTTAGAGGTTACTTCAAGAAAAAAGAGAAGGAAAAGGAGAAAAAGCAAGAACAAAAACAAGAGAAAGCAGCGAAAGCTAAAGAAGAAAAACAGGAAAAACAAAAAGAAGAAAATGCTAAGAAAGAGTCTTAAAAAAAACTCGATTCAAACGGTAAAACAATAAATCTAAAAAATGAAATTACGCTCTACAGAAACTTTCTGGCCTTTAAAAAATGCCATGAATAATAGTTATCCTTCTATCAATTCTGATATCAACACTGAGATTCTTATTATTGGAAGCGGAATAACTGGAGCTTTAATGGCATATAAATTAATTTCTGAGGGAAAAAAAATAGTCCTTGCAGATCGTCGTGATGTTTGCAACGGAAGTACGGCTGCAAGTACCGCTTTACTTCAATATGAAGTTGATGTGCCTTTGCATGAATTAATAAAACTTAGAGGCGAAAAATGTGCTGTAGACAGTTACAACAATGGAAAAAAAGCGATTTTTGATCTTCGAACAATAATTGATACTATTAAAAGTGACTGTGGTTTTGAGTTTAAAAAGAGTATTTATTTTACCTCATTCAAAAAAGATATTCCGTTTTTAAAAAACGAATTTAAAGTTCGCAAGCAATTTGGTTTTGATGTGAGCTGGCTCAACAAGCAGGATCTAGAAAAAATAGGACTAAATGCTCTTGCTGCATTAGAATCGAAAACGGCTGCAGTTATTGATCCTTTTAAATTGGCTGGCGACTTACTTTATTACTGTGAGCAGAATGGCATGCAGATTTTTGATCGAACCAATATCGTCAGTATTAGCAATCAAAAAGGAAGATGTATTGCTCAAACAGAAAATAAATATACCATTACAGCAGATCACGTTATACATTGTACAGGTTACGAAAGTACCGAAACTTTAAATGAGAAAATAGTCGACTTAAAAAGTACTTATGCGATTGCGTCTGAATCTATCGAGGAGATTCCGCTTTGCTTAAAAAATGCCATACTGTGGGATACAGCAAATCCGTACTTTTATTATCGCGCTACTTCAGACAACCGAATTATTATGGGCGGAGGCGACGAAGAATTTAAAGATCCTAAAAGAAGAGATAATCTACTTTCTAAAAAAGAGCTGTTTTTGCTAAAACAATTTCAAAAAAGATTCCCGAATTCTGACTTTAAATTAGATTATTCCTGGGCAGGAACTTTTGGAGAAACGAAAGATGGTCTGCCGTATTTTGGAAAACCAAATTCGAAAAAAAATGAACATTATGTTTTAGGTTTCGGAGGAAACGGAATTACTTTCAGCGTGATGGGAATGAATTCTATTTTAGACTCAATCAATAACAAAAAAAATACTGATTTAGAGTATTATCGATTTGGACGTTGAGGAAGGTTCTTAGCTTTTTTTTCTTAGAATCTTAGCTCCTTAGAACCTTATTTTACTAATTTTATAAAATGAAAAGCTTTTCCTTCGCTCCCATCAGCTCGGTGAATTCGACGATACTAATTTTAGGTACAATGCCTGGAACAAAATCTTTAGAACTCAATCAGTACTACGGACATAATCAGAATAATTTCTGGAAATTTTTGTTTACCATTTTCAATGAAGATTTCAGCAATGATTACGAAACAAAAAAGGCTTTTTTACTTCAGAATAAAATTGCTTTGTGGGATGTATTGCAGTATTGCGACCGAGTTGGAAGTCTAGACAACGCTATAAAGAATGAAATCGCGAATGATTTTGAAACCTTTCTAAAACAACATCCTAATATAAAAACCATACTGTTTAACGGTCAAAAAGCGGCACAGTTTTTCAAGAAATATGTTACGCTTCACAATACTTATCAACTTATAACA
Source organism: Flavobacterium sp. YO12 (assembly GCF_004119495.1). Taxonomy (GTDB): domain Bacteria; phylum Bacteroidota; class Bacteroidia; order Flavobacteriales; family Flavobacteriaceae; genus Flavobacterium. The sequence goes on along the minus strand of NZ_NRQU01000017.1, from coordinate 53,580 downwards.
CTGCCTTCAACAAGTCCTGCAAATGCAAGTAAATCATTACAGTCAAAACTTGAAGAATGGCAAATTATAGGCACGTTGTAATTTTTTATATTGAAATCATATAACATTTGATACTCAAGATATAACAAACAATGGCTGCACATAACCTAATTTTACTAGTATAAATCAAAGTCAATATATTGACAATTTGACACTTAATAAGACTTATAAATATATTACTAAGTAAAACTGTAAAAAGTTTTTACGATAAAGGAAACATTGGTTATGTTAGTTTATTTTTGAGAAAAAAAGCTATTCTATTCTTTTAGAGTAGCTTTATTTTTTTTACTTTCATATAAACATTCTACATTATGAAAATTCAAACCTACTACAATCATATACGATTTTATACCGCACATCATTTTGTATTTTATCCGCTTGCAGTTCTGTTTTTTCTAAGCAGTTTGTACTTTGCTTTTACCTCAGCAGATACGCTTATTTGGTCCTTTATAAGTATTCTTTTTGGGCTCCTTATTTTTCTTGCTTATATGCTGCGCCAGCATTACGCACTTACTTTGCAAAACCGAATTATACGTTTAGAACTTCGCTATCGCTATTTTACACTCACTGGAAAAAGGTTTGAAGAAATCGAGCATAAGTTTACCGATGATCAAATATTTGCACTTCGTTTTGCTCCAAACGCGAAGTTCTCACTTTAATCGATGATGCTCTTAAAAATAACCTCTCAGGCGATTCTATCAAAAAAGCCATCGTGCATTGGCGGGCAGATTATCATAGAGTCTAAGAGTAAAAACAGTTTCAAAATTTCGAAGTTATGGGCGTGACCCCATATAAAAAAAGCCTCAATTTACATTGCGTTCATTGGGGCTTTTTCTATATGACGTCGGGCTATTCGCGCTGCTTCGGCAGGACTGCTGCTATCCCTCACGCTGACTGCTTTTAACAAAACTCTCAAATTATACTACTGATAATCAAATAATAAGCCCTTAAAATTAAAATGAATGATTTTTTTTGTTAACTTTAATTGTTAAAAATTCATCAATAAATTTAAAGATAAACCTCATGAAAAGATTATTTTATTTTTTGATAATTCCGTTCTCGTATCTTTCATCTAATGCACAAATTGTAGCAGATGCATCAACAAAAGACACTTTAACCTCCGTACAAAACAACTTCGACGACCTGCAAGATTACGCTGACGATTTGCCTTGGCATGCAAGACGATTTAAATTTACAGCTGGTGCGTTTTTCCCTGTAAACAATACACAAGTCGAAGTGGGAACTAATAATGGTAATTTTGGAAATATGATTGATTTTGAAAAGGATCTCGGTTTTAATAAAAGCAGTGAATCATTTACTGCGGCTTTTGAATGGCGCATTTCAAGAAGATCAAGACTAGGTTCTGAATATTTTTATTTGAATAGAAAATCAACAAAAGTCCTTCAAAAAGAGATAGAATTTGGTGATCATACCTATCCTGTAGATGCAAGAGTTTCTGCATTTCTAGACAATCAGATTATTAGAGTATATTACGGTTACGCTTTTATATCAAAACCAAAATATGAAATAGGTGCCTTAATAGGTGCGCATGTTATGTTAGTAGATGTAGGTCTGAGTTTGAACGGACAAACACAGCAGCTTTCCTATAATGATGATTTTGGAGTGACTGCGCCACTGCCAGATATTGGACTTTGGGGAGAATTTGTACTGGGCAAAAAAGTAGGTCTATATGCTAACTTTAATTACTTTGCTATAAAAATAAATGATATTGATGGCCGTATTTTGAGTTACAATCTTTCCGTATTGTATAACGTTTATAAAAATTTTAGCTTAACTGCTGGATATACAGGCTTAAATATTAGAATTGATGCTGAAAAAGAAAGACTAAACGGCTTCTTTAAATGGGGTTATAACGGTCCAACTATTGCTGCAACATACTCTTTCGGTAATCACGTTAAACTGTACAAACATTAGATTATTTAATTCCAAATTTTAGAATTAAAACAAAATAACAAACCCGATATCTTTTAGAAGGTATCGGGTTCATTGCTCAAACTAAATTCAAGATAGATGCAACTAAATTATTTATTGATTGGAATAAATACTAATGATCTAAAAATTAACTTAATTAAATAATGCCGCACAGGTTTTAAAAATATCAAGTCCGTTAATCTCGATAAAAAAACACATCACAGTTATAATGAATTCTCGTTGACTATTTGTTCTTTTTACTCAGCAGTTTCTAATTGTAAAATAATATTTTGATACAATTTACTAAGTGAAAACAATTGCTCTGCAAAAATCATAATTGCCAAGGGAACAAAGAAAAATATCGTTAGATTTTCTTCGTATAAGAAGTAAGTTGTTATCATTAAAATACGAACGTATTCCAGATAATAAATCCATTTTCGCTGTTCTAAAAGTGCACCGCAGTTAATTAATGTTATAAGTATTAACGCCAGAACAAAACCTTTATCGAGTGCATTTAAACGATCAAAATAATAGGTAAAAACCGTTAGTAATAAAGTGCAGATTCCTAATTGAATATAAAGGTAATTCCGAAAACGAAGCCTTTGATTTGGATTACTTTTATCTTGTAAAAAACGCTTTTCTAATGTTGGACGAATATCTTGATCCATATGTGCAGGACTTCCAAAAACGGCATTCCATTTTGCTTTAAAACCTTTTGAACGCTTCCATAATTCAAAAATTTCAAAGTAATAATGAAAGTGCTGCCACAGAAAACTATAACTTTTCAAAGGATGTGTTAAACCGTATTTTGGTTTTTCTTCTTCTTCCTGAAAAGTACCAAAAAGACGATCCCAAAACGTAAACATATCACCGTAATTTTTATCTAAATATTTCTCGTCAGAAGCATGATGAACCCCATGAACAGATGGCGTAACAAAAACATATTCGAGCCATTTAATTTTTCCTATAAGCTGTGTATGCGTGAAAAACGAATAAGCTCCGTGCACGATAAGCATTGTGATTACCATAGAGGGATGAAAACCAATAAAAGGCAGTATACACCAAAATCCTGTTCTAACTATTGCCTGAAATGTCGTAATTCTGGCTGCTGCCGTAAAATTAAACTCTTCGCTATGATGATGTACAATATGTGCCGCCCAGAAAAAATTGACTTCATGACCTAATCTATGATACCAATACCAAACAAAATCTGTGGCGAAAATTAAGGCAATCCAAACTAATGCACCACTCGGAATATCAAATATGCGGTACTCATCATAAATCAAATAATACAGTTGATAAAAACTGCCGGCAATAAACAAATTAATCAATCGCTCTGCAATACCAATGCTTATATTAGAAACAGAACTTTCATAATTAAAAATTTCAGGTCTTTTTTTTCGTTGTGCCAGCTTGTATTCTAGAAATAAAAAAAGAAAAAAAGCCGGCATTGCAAATGCTAGAAAATTAATGTTTTTCATTTTTAAAGATTATATGAATTGATATGAAATTAAAAAAGATATTTTCACCAATAAAAAACCCTCACTGGTTTTCTATCGATGAAAATAATCTTAATATTGTTTAAAATAAAATTAGTTCTGTTTGAATTTTGGCGCGTCGGCTGCCACTTCTTTTACAGATTGTGTTTCGGCTACTTTTTTCAAAGCAATAATATAAGCCGCAATTCTAGGGGTTACATTATGCTTTGCAGCAATTCTAAACACCGTTTCAAATCCTTTTTCTAAAATATCTTCTAAACGTTTGTTTATTTGGTGAATTCTCCACGATTCTAACAAGGAATTTTGAAGCCACTCAAAATAAGAAACGGTTACACCGCCAGCATTCGCCAAAATATCTGGAACTACCAAAACATTATTTTCATGCAAAATCTTATCAGCATCTGAAGAAACTGGTCCATTTGCGGCTTCAATGATAATTTTTGCACGAATGTCATGTGCGTTTTTCTGAGTGATTACATCTTCTTTGGCAGCAGGAATCAATACATCAACATCTAAAAGCAGCAAATCCTCGTGTTTAATGGCAACGGAATTTGGATAACCTTTTATTGTTTTATTATTTAAATTATAATACAAAATAAGCTCTGGAATATTAATTCCCTGCGGATTATAAAATGCTTCTGACACATCACTTACTGCAACAATTTTTAGTCCTTTTTCATATAAAAATAAAGCAGAATGTAATCCTACATTTCCAAAACCTTGAATTGCAACAGTTGCTCTCACTGGTCTAATTTTTAGTTTTTGAAGTGCCAATAAACTAATAATACTCACTCCTCTTCCGGTTGCTTCTACTCTGCCTAATGAACCTCCAGAATGCAGATGTTTTCCTGTTACAACGGCATGAATTGTTTTGCCGTGAACTAATGAAAATTCATCCATTAGCCAGCCCATTTCGTCTGGACCTGTTCCCATATCTGGTGCAGGAACATCTTTTTGCGGGCCAAAAATATCCGATAATGCTTTTGTATAAGCTCTCGTAATACGTTCTAACTCTGTTTTAGAAAGCGTTCTTGGATCGCAAATAATGCCTCCTTTTGCTCCTCCAAAAGGAATTCCGGTTACAGCAGATTTCCAAGTCATCCAAGCGGCTAAAGCTTTTACTTCATCAAGATTTACCGCATTATCATAGCGAATACCACCTTTAGACGGTCCCAAAGCTGTATTGTGTATTACGCGGTAACCTTCAAAATTCTGCTCGGTTCCGTTGTCTAATGTTATCGAAAAATTTACTACAATTTGTTTTTCAGGACGCTGCAGCTTTTGCCTGATTGACTCCTCTAACTTTAGAATATCTGCAGCTATATTAAAACGATCAATCATAGATTGAAAGGGATTCTGTTTTATAATTTCTGTACTCATAATATTTACTTTTAATTTTTATGATTTACTTAATTTGGGTTTACTAAATTGTTTTTTCTGAGTAAAATCAGCAGTTGATGCACGTACAACACGGAATTTTTGTCGAGCAATATGGCATCATAATATTGATATTTCTATTTGATCTCATTTTGTTTGCTTTTTACTAATTCTAAAAAAAGCCTTTCATGGTGCATGAAAGGCTAAAAAAAAAAATAACTAACAAGTACTTTCTATTAACGCCATTTCATTGCATTGTTCATCATGCAGCACATCGTCAAGCTGCACATAAACGGAATGATATTTAGACTAGAGTTTTTCATTGTTAATGCAAATCTATAAAATATATTTTATAAATTCTATAGAATTAGTAGAGTTTATTTTAAAAAACTTTTAATTTGGCTCAAAACCAACTGAAAACTAAAGATTTAAAAGGATAAAAAAATGTACTAAAATTGTGATCTAACAATGAAAACAATAGAAATTAACGCTAAAAGAAGCCCAATTATATTAATCTTGGATAGTTTTTCTTTGAAGAAGAAAAGCCCAACAAGACTTCCTAATACAATTACGCCCATATTCATTCCTGCAAAAACCGTTGATGGATTTTCGACAAATGCCTTATGTGCTTTTAAATAAAATAGAATATTTCCGAAGTTAAAAATCCCTACTAAAGCGCCAAAAAGGACATTTTTAATACTAAACCCGTTCTTTTTAAAAATAACATCGTAAAGCACTATTAACAAAGAAACTGCTAATGCAATACTAAAAACAACGAATAGAGATGTGGTATATGGCAAAGTGGTATAAAGTGCTATTTGTTTAAAAAGTATATCAATTACTCCAAAACCAACAAAAACAGCAACAGGAAAAATCCACTTGTTTTGCTCGTTCTGCATTTGCTTTCTTAAAATGAACAAAAGCGCAATGAATCCAATGATAAGCCCAATTACTTTATAAGAATTAAATTCTTCTTTAAAAATTAACCATGCCGCAAGTATGGGAATAAATAATGACAATCGTTGTGCAGCATCAGTTTTTACAATTCCCATATGTTTTATTGAAAATATCAGAAAAAGAAAAACAATAGGCAGCAAAATACCAATTGCTGCATAAATATTCCACGGAGCATCTTCATGAACTATAGTAAGATCTGGACTAAAAGTAAAATAACAAAGTACTAATGCCGCTATATAATTGAACGCAATAATTTGAATGGGATTAGCATTGTATTTACGGGTAATTTTAAAGATCACACCAACGGTAACACTGCAAAGTATACTTAGAATTAAAAACAGCATAGAATTAAATTTTGAATGCAAAAATAGTACTTATACTTTCTTACTTTTAACTTTTACTTCTTTTATTCCTGCCTTTTTAATTTCCAGCTGCGTAACTTTTCCTTTTTTGTCTTTTATAAATTCAACTGTAGTATTGCTATTATCTGAGCGAAAAAATTTGGTTTGAGATTCTGGCAGTAACTCAATATCTTGATCTATATAATACAGCTTATTATCTTTCTTTAAAATTTTAATATTTTCATACTCTCCCACGTACTGATCATAGATTTTTGCATCTACTGTGGTTTGAATATGTTTGTACGGAAGTTCAACTTCTTTTCCAAAACAGATTCCGGCAAGACCATATGCGATATAATAAGATTTTGACTGGTTATTAGATAAAACCGTAATTAATATATTATCGTTTGTAAATTTATTGAATGATGTCATGGCTCCAAAAAAACCGCCGTCATGCGCAATTAACTGATGATTTTGATTGTAGAATGGGTTAACCAAAAACCCAAAACCAAAATCTTGATCGTTGTATGAAGTAAACATTTTTTTCTTTGATTCTTTCAACAAAATAATCTCGCTGTCAAACAAGGATTTATTCCACAAATACAAATCTTCAACAGTCGAATAAACACCATCGTGACCTATATTAAAACTCCAATTGATATAAGGATTTTTTACTAGTTTATCATTTTCGAGATAATATGATTTAGCCATTTTCTCAACTATTGTACTATTTGTTGTAATACCCGAATTGTACATTTTGGCTTTGTCAAACAATTGCTGTTTTAAAAAAGCCGCATAAGTCTGCCCTGATGCTTTCTCTATAATTCTTGCTAGTAAATAATATCCTATATTGCTGTAAGCTGTACTTGTACCAGGTTCAAACAGAAATGGCTTTTTGATGATGTACTGATAAACGGAATCTTTCTCTAAATCTGTTTTCGATAAATACAATTCGTCAAAATCCATTTGCAAACCTGAATTATGAGCCAGCAGCATTTTTATCGTTATTTTTTCTCCTTTTGGAAAATCAGCAAAATATTGTTTTATAGGATCTTCTAATGAAAGTTTTTTGCTTTCCGCTAATTGTAAAATTGCTGCTGCCGTAAACTGTTTTGAAACGGATGCTAAACTAAACTTTGAATCTACTGTGTTTTTTACCTTCCATTCGTAATCAGCAAAACCATAGGCTTTTTTTAATAGTATTGTATCATTTTTAGAAACTAAAACGGTACCGCTAAAATCATTAACAGCAAATTGCGCATCCATATACTTTTCTAGTTTGCTGCTCAATTCGTTTTGCGAATACCCAATAGCAAATACCGAGAACATTACTAAGATTAATTTTGATTTCATTCCAATCATTTTTTACAATTACTTATTATTTTATGCAGCGTTTGATCCAGCAATGTTATTTCTTTTACTGATAAACCATGCAAAGCTGTTTCTCTGTTGGATTGAATAACAGGTTCTATTAATTCGATGGTTTTCAAACCTTTTTCAGTAATTACCAGATTGAACTTTCTTCTGTCTTCTGCGTGAATTGTTCGGGTTAGATAGTCATTTTTTACCATTAATTCGATCATTCTTGTGATAGAAGCACTGTCCTTAAAAACAAGATTTGCCAATTCGTTTTGAGAAATACTCTCGTTTTGCTGGAGTATTATAAGTACCAAGCATTGATCGACTGTAATATCTTTTACCACTTTGGCAATGTTTTTTTGTGCCAGTTTTCGATATTCTTTAATTGCCTTTTCTATAGAATAAAGAGCTGTTCCTGTTGGATTTTCAATTTTCATGATTCATTTATTTGATACAAATATAATTGATATATCAATATAATACACAAAATAAAACCCGACAATTAAAAATAACTATCGGGTCAGATTGTAAAATGAGTTACAAGCTATAATTTGCTAATATAACTTCCATACATATCTTTAAATTGATGACCTTGCGCAAAACGATCTTTACTCAATTTTTTATATTCTACCAATGCCCATAAAACAAACTCTTTCATAAAATGCATATCTTGTTTGTTTAATTGAGGCTGATATTTTTTTAATAAAATATCTAATGGCGTAATTTCATCCAAAATACCTTTATATTCAGCATCTGAGGCATCGTCTAATAATTCGAAACCGCTTTCGGTAAAAAACCACTCGATCAAATCTGAATAAGGTGTTTTTTCGCCTGGTTTTTCTAATTTTTCAATTTTTGGAAAATACTCTGAAAACAATGTTCTAATTGCTGAACCGATCAAATACTGTGCAACGACAGCAGCTCCCTCCTGCTCTCCTTCATAAACTAATTCGACTTTTCCTGTAATCGACGGAATTACTCCCATAAAATCAGATAAACGCAAAATAGTTTGATCTGTTCCAGATTTTAAAGCACGACGTTCTGCAGTACTAATTAAATTCTCAAAAGCCGTTATACTCATTCTGGCACTTACACCGCTTTTATTATCAATGTATTCGCTTTCTCGAGCTTCAAAACTAATTTGTTCTAAAATATCTCTGGCCAAACTTGGCACATAAACGATGTCGCTTTGATTTTCGTCCAGCTTTGCCTCTTGTTCTGTAATGGTTCTTGCAATAGCGACACTTTCAGGATAATGTGTTAAAATCTGCGAACCTATCCTATCTTTAAGAGGTGTTACAATACTTCCTCTGTTGGTATAATCTTCTGGATTTGCAGTAAATATAAACTGCATATCAAGCGCCATTCTTAATTTAAATCCGCGGATTTGAATATCGCCTTCTTGCAGAATATTAAACAAAGCAACCTGAATTCGGGCTTGCAAGTCTGGAAGTTCATTAATTACAAAAATACAGCGATTTGCTCTTGGAATCATTCCGAAATGAATTACACGATCATCTGCGTAAGACAATTTTAAATTTGCCGCTTTTATTGGATCAACATCTCCAATTAAATCTGCAACGGTAACATCTGGCGTTGCTAATTTTTCAAAGAAACGATCATTTCTATGCATCCACGAAATTGGAGTTTCATCGCCTTTCTCTAAAATTAAATCTTTAGCAAAACGTGAAATCGGATTTAATGGATCATCATTGATTTCTGAACCCGAAACATACGGAATATATTCGTCTAATAATTCGACCATTTTACGCGCCAAGCGAGTTTTTGCCTGTCCGCGAAGTCCCAACAAATTAATATTATGTCGAGAAAGAATGGCACGTTCTAATTCTGGAATTACCGTATTTTCAAAGCCATGAACGCCTTCAAAAACAGGTTTTCCTGATTTAATCTTCTCTCGTAGATTATTTCTTAATTCATCCTTAATACTAATGCTTTTATATCCTGAGGCTTTTAATTGACCTAATGTTTTTATAGTTGTTATTTCCATTTTATTGAAATATAAATTGTTATTTATTTTTAATGACAAATATTGCGTCATTACTGTGTGTAGATGCACTGCAGTGCGTTTCTACGATTACGTTGTCTTTAATTTTTCTCAAACCCAATTGAAGCGGCGCTTCGACTTCGCGCAGCGTGACAATTGTTGTATTAGACGCACTGCGGTGTGTCTCTACAATATAAACGCAACGTATATTCAGGCGCAAAGAAACCTCCGTATCTTAGCATCTTAGAACCTTAGCAACTTTATTTAATCCTTTTCTTCCTATTCGTTTCATAATCTTCAAAAATCATTTCTCCTAAACCTTTCAATCCAGTATAAAATGCTTTTCCTTGATTGGCTTCGGTAAAATGATTTACAAATCGCTGCAAATAAGGGTCATTTGCAATCATAAAAGTGGTTATCGGAATATGTAATTTTCTGGCTTGCTGAGCTTGTGTATAACATTTATCGACAATATATTCATCAAGTCCGTTACTGTTCATATAATACGAACCGTCGCGCTCACGCACACAGCTTGGTTTCCCATCTGTAATCATAAAAATCTGCTTGTTGGTATTTCGTTTTCGACGCAAAATATCCATCGCCAATTGCAATCCGGCAACGGTATTGGTATGATAAGGTCCAACTTGCAAATACGGTAAATCTTTAATTGGAATTGTCCAAGCATCATTTCCAAAAACTAAAATATCAAGTGTGTCTTTAGGGTAGCGTGTCGTTATTAATTCGGCCAAAGCCATTGCAACTTTCTTCGCTGGAGTAATTCGATCTTCACCGTACAAAATCATACTGTGACTGATATCAATCATCAAAACGGTACTCATTTGCGCTTTGTACTGAGCTTCCTCAACAACCAAATCATTCTCGGTGAGCATGAAACTCTCAACTCCATTATTAATTTGAGCGTTTCTAAGGCTTTCTGTCAATGAAATACGTTCTAAACTGTCGCCAAAATTAAACTCACGAAATTCTCCCGTATGTTCATCACCATTTCCTGCATATTTCGTTTTATGATTTCCGTTTCCTGAACGTTTTAAATTTCCGAAAATCTGATCTAAAGCCTGCTGACGAATTGCACGTTCTGTTTTAGCAGTGATACCAAAACCATTTGTACCATCTCCTTTTATTTCGTCTTTTATGTAACCTTTCTTTTTTAAATCTTCGATAAAATCATCGATAGTGTAGTTTTCATCGGTAAGCTTATATTCCTTATCCAATTCCCGAAGCCAATCTATAGCTTCATCAAAATCACCCGAAGTATGGGTAATTAACTCTTTGAAAATGCCAAAAAGTTTCTCAAACGGAGACTGAAATGGAGCTTCGTATGCTTTAAAATAAAACCCTTTTTTAAACTCGTTTTTCATAATTCTAAAATTAAGGTTTTTTAGAATTATGAAAAACGAAACGTTTATTAATTTTTAGTTAAAGTATTATCGCACAACAACTCAAAAGTCATCCAAATTATATCAATTATTCAAATTTTCCATCGACATAAAACCATTCATTTTCTTCAAACTTAAAAGTCGAAAATTCATAATGTATTTGCGGTTTATTGTTCGAATCGAGAAAATAGGCTTTAAATTCTACAGTGTTTTCTGTAAAACTTAAAATCTCCAATTTCTGCCATTTATTTGCTGTTGCCCATTTTAAAATTTCTGATTTAGAATAATATCCTCTTTCAGAAACATAAGTGGTTTGTAAAAGATAATCGGCATTATGAGTTGCATACGCTGAATATCTAGAACGCATTAATGCCAAAGCTGTTGGCGCTTTTTGTTTTTTCTCAAGATACAAACCACAGCAGTTTTCGAACTGTAAGCCTGTATCGCAATAACATTTATGCATCGCCGTCAACTTGTTCTTCACCGTTAATTTTCACATGAAGCTGATTCAATAAAACTTGATATCTGCTTATTTCTCTAAGTTCTTCATCTTCTTCGGCATGATCTAACATTTCGTCTAATTCATCACTTACTTCAAGCAATTTATTATTAGCTTCTCTGTCGTTTTTTGCAGCAATCAAATCAATAATTTCTTGAACGTTTGCTTTTAGGGTTTCAAATTTTGAATTCATATCTTTTTGTTTCAGGTTTCAAGTTCCAGGTTTTCGCTCCAACAACTTGAAACGTGCAACATGAAACTTGAAACTATATTTACTTTTCTTCTTTTTTATCTTCGTTGAATTTTTTCACAATTTCTTTCAGCTTTTCTTTACGGGCGATTTCTGCCTGCTTTTTCTTTGCTTGAGCTTTATGCAACTTGTCATTATGAGTTTTAATATTCTTTTCGTTATTCCGTCCCATTATATTTCTCTTTTAATTTCTTCTAATGTTTTCTCCGTATAGATCAATTCATCAATAATCTGCTTTCGTAAATCGGCTAGATCGTCATAATCAAAATACTTTGCCCACGAAGTTAATTGCTGTAAGTTTCTAATTTGTTTTAATCTTTTAGCAGTTTCAAAACTTGTTCTTAAAATTGCTTTTTTATCATATTTTGGATTATTCTTATGCTGATAATTGGCAAGGTTTTTATCAAAATCTGCTTCTAAATAATATAGTTTTTCCTCAGCATTATCGGGATAAAACTCGTTCCATGCCGCAAATCCAATTTTTGTTTTTGATTCCGTCTCAGGTTCACGAGCTACTAAACGCCACTTGCTGTTTGCTAGTCTTCCCCAATGGTTCGAAACGCGGTACATCCCTTCTTCTGTATAATAATAAGAACTTCCTGCTTTGCTTTCGAACTGTTTTTTTAAACCTTCAATTTCATTTGGAAGTACTTCATGAAAAACACAAAAGGTATTTTTAAAAGAATTTGGATGTGGTTTAAAGTTTCTCTGCATGTGCAAATATACTCAGATTGTCTCGAACTCCCTAAAACAAACATAAATTGATTAACTTTGCCTCATAAATTTAAAACAAAAAAATCATGTCTAAAGATTCGCAAGAAAGAATGCCTCAAAAAGGAGTTTATACAGGTATTATCGAAAAAGATGAAAACAATAATTATTTCTGTGGTGAGTATCTTTTAGATTATAAAATAGCACATTCAAATTTCAATGTTGGTGATTGGATTACAATAAAATCTATAATCGAAAATCCAAGTGATATCAGCTATGATAAATACCCGAAGAAATCTAGGAATTTTGATAAAGCAAATCATAAACCAGAAAACAAGTAAGTTTTATTTCGAGTTTCAACTTGAAGTGAGGAAAATTTTACCGCAAAGCACTCTAAGAATTACGCAAAGTTCGCAAAGCTATATTTTACAAAAAGCTTTGCGAACTTTGCGTTTTTTTATCAACACCTAAAAAAACTTAGCGTGCTTTGCGGTTAAAATCAGTATTACTTTCTATGATTCTTTACATTTTACAGATAACTTTCTGGAATATTTTTTAGATGAAAACTGAAAAGTTAAAAAAAAGTGTACCTTTGCAAAAAATTTGTCGTTTTGAAGTAAAAACACTCATTTCGAACTAATAGACAAGAAGTTACCTTTTATTTATGAAAAAAATAGTTGAATACCGCAAGTTACTAAACGTAGACAAAACTGCTGAATTAAAAGATTTAAAAACCATTTATCGTAATGCGATGAAAGAAGCTCATCCTGATAAATTTCAAGGCGATGATGCTGGTTTGAAAGCGGCAGAAGAAAAAAGTAAAGCTATCATTGAAGCGTACCATTTCTTGGTAAGTATTAATCCTGAAACGATTAAACTAAATTTACCAGAATATACTGAAACTATCGCAACTTCATCAATTACTGATTATAAATTTGTTGAAGGTCGTTTAATTATCGATTTTTCTAACGGAAGTGTTTACGAATACATCAGTGTTCCTAAAGCAACTTACGTTAAAATGGTAAACGCAGATTCTCCTGGAAGATTTGCAAAAAGACACATTTTGAACTCTTTTACTTGGAGAAAGAAAACAAATCAAGAATAGATTTCTTAAAAAATATTCTAAAAAGCACTCTTTTACAGGGTGCTTTTTTTATGCTTAAAAATTAGAAAAAATCAAAATCGCGCCTCAGAATAAAACCAAAACTAGAGTTTTAAATCAAACCAAAGCACCAAACACATTGATTACAGGCAAATTAACCCCTAAAAAACTATAACAAAATTTTAGGTTACAAAATTCTGTATGTTTTATAATTTTAGATACTTTTGTTGCACAAATCAATTAACTAATTAATTTTTTATAATGAAAAAAATACTTTTTTTACTTACAGCTTCTGCGGCTATCATTTCATGCAGTAAAGTTAAAGACGGAGAATACTTAATTACTGGTACCGCAACTGGAATTGAAAACGGAAAAACCATTATCCTTCAAGGTCTAGACCCAGCTACAAGAATGCCTTTGGCACTTGATACAGTAAAAGTTGAAAATGGAAAATTTGAAATAAAAGGAAAAGTTACTGAACCAGCTTTCCATACATTAATTCTTCAAGGTGCAAACGGACCAATCCCATTTATCTTAGAAACAGGAGAAATCAACATTGCAATTGATAAAGACAGTATCCACAAATCAAAAATTTCTGGAACTTACAGTAATGACGAGTATGTGAAATTTCAAGAAGATTTAAACAAAACTCAAAAAAGCTTAATTGATTTTCAGAAAAAGAATACTCAAAAAATGCAGCAAGCTCAACAAGCTCAAGATACAGCAACGATCAATGGCTTGATGAAACAATACATGACTATTCAAACAGAAGTACAAGAAAACAGCAAAAAGAAATATTTAGCTTATGCTGAAGGTCATCCAAAATCTTTTATCTCTGTTCTAATTGTTCAAGGTATGGCTGCTGACCCAAGTGCTGACATTAAAAAAACAGAAAGTTTATTTAATGCTTTAGATGAGTCATTAAAAAATACTACTCCTGGTAAAGAAGTTAAAACAAAATTAGGTCAAGCGAAAATGCCTGCGGTTGGTGCTACAGCTCCAGCAGTTGGTAACGCTAAATGAAGAGCAGACTTTTCTGCACCAAATCCAGAAGGAAAAGTAGTTTCGCTTAAAGAAAGTTTAGGCAAAGTAACTATCGTTGATTTTTGGGCTTCATGGTGCGGGCCTTGCCGACAAGAAAACCCTAATGTTGTAGCAATTTACAAAGAGCTACATTCAAAAGGATTAAACATTGTTGGAGTTTCATTAGACAAAGACAAAAGCAAGTGGACAGAGGCTATCGCAAAAGATGGTTTAACTTGGACACACGTTTCAAACCTAAAATTTTGGGATGAACCAATTGCAAAACAATATAATGTTGAATCAATTCCAGCTACTTTTATTCTTGATGCTTCAGGAAAAGTAGTTGCTCAAGACTTAAGAGGTCCAGAATTGAGAGCAAAAGTATTAGAGCTTTTAGCTAAATAATACCATTCTTAAAATAGAATAAAAAAATCTCCCTAGTGGAGATTTTTTTGTTTTATACCATAGCCAATTTAAAATTGGAATTTCATCAAGCTGAGATTAAAATTCAGTCAAAGAAAGAGTGATATACTGATGACTTAAATTTTAACAATCAATAAAAATTTAGATTAAGCCAACTATAAAGTACAATACTAAACAAATATTCTTTCCTTAATTCTAATTAATACATCCACAAAAGCAAGGGCTGACAGCTTTATTAAAGATCAAACTGAAAGCAAAAATCACAAAACAGCCGTACAATTATTCTTACTTTTAAAAATATTTCAAAAAAAATACATTTTATAAATTTTTTATTTTATTCAATTCCAATCAATTAAAAAATAATTTAAAAATAACTTAAAATTAACTTCGATTTTTGTTTGTAGATGTAGAAAACGTTCCTATATTTGCAACCGCTTAGAACAACAAATCACAACAATACAAAGCTTCGGGGAGATACTCAAGCGGCCAACGAGGGCAGACTGTAAATCTGCTGTGTGAACTTCGCAGGTTCGAATCCTGCTCTCCCCACTGAAAGGGGAAAAGAAGTAAAAAGGTCACTTTTTCAATCTTTTCAAAAACCCGAAAAAACAGTGGTAAAACCTGCAAATCCTAGGATTCGCAGGTTTTTTTCTTTTATACTGCTTTTCAAATTTTTTAAAACTGCTCAAAATCTCTGTGGCAAAATCGTGGCAAAAATCCATAATGAAAGTTTTGCCACAGAATTTAAAACAATCCCTTATAAACACAGGGGTTAACGAGGTTAACGACTTGTTTTTTTGGTGCTGTAATTCTACATTTATTAATCTAAAAGACTGAATTATGTTAGAGAACAGTTTTGGGATGGCATTTTTTTTAAAAACCGCCCACAAAGGAAGTAAAATTAGAGCAGTACACTTAAGAGTGACAGTAGACGGCATTAGCAAGGAAACATCTACTAAGCGAAAATGGGACATCGATCGATGGGATCAAAAAACCGAACGCGCAGTCGGCTCTAAAGAAGATGCTAAATCCTTAAATTTCTTTTTGGATTCATTGACTTTAAAAATCCATGAAATCAAAACAGAAATTCTTTACAGTGGTAAACCACTAACTACTGAAAAAGTTATGGATCACATTCTTGGAAGAGTAACACCAAGAATTAAAGTGCTGGAAGAATTTCAAAAGCACAATGACGAAATGAAAGCACTTCTTGGAAAAGGATATGCAAAAGGAACTCTTGACCGATTTACCATTACTAAAAATCACTTAACGGCTTTTATCAAATTTAAGTTCAAAAAAGAGGACTTAGAATTTACGGATCTAAATCTCGAATTTATAAAAGACTTTGAGTTTTATCTCAGAACGGTCCGCGACTGCAGCAATAACACTACTCTTAAATACATTGCCAATTTCAAAAAAATCGTGATTCGTGCAATCGACAATGAAATTATCAATAAAGATCCTTTTAAGAATTTTAAAGGCCGAAAAACTAAAATGGTAAAGAAACCTCTTACCTCTCAAGAATTGTACGAACTGGAAAAGCATTATTTTACCACTGACAGGCTTAATGTAGTCAGAGATGTATTTGTATTTCAATGTTACACGGGACTTGCTTACATTGATGCTTATCAACTGAAGAGAACTGATATTAAAAAAGGCATAGATGACAACCTATGGATTATGTCAGAGAGACAAAAAACCAATTCTACCACGAATATCCCGCTGCTTCCTCAGGCACTTAAAATTATTGAGAAATATAAAGAGCATCCACTTTGTATTCAACGCGGAACTGTACTGCCTGTTTCTTCTAATCAGAAAATGAATGAGTATCTTAAAGAGATTGCAATCCTCTGCGGATTTCCTTTTACATTAAATACACATATAGCGCGCCGAACCTTTGGAAGCACAGTGACACTAAACAACAATGTTCCTATAAATGTCGTTAAAGAACTACTGGGTCATGCGTCAGTAAAACAGACTGAAGCATATGCCATAACTGAGCAGGCAACCATTGGACGTGAAATGTCTCTACTTAACAAAAAACTGAACAAAACCGCATCAAAAATGTCTAAGCCGGACTTAGCAGTTCTCAGCAGATTAGAAAAAGAAATCCAAGCAATTAAAAAGAAATACAATATTACTTCCTGATATTTAATTTCTGATACCAATTAAACACAGAAAGAGGTAATCTCAAAATTGAGATAACCTCTTTTTACATAATTCAACTTCACTTTTATAACCCGGATGATAAGACGGGCTGTACTTTATATATCCTAAATCCTGAAGCTGTTTAAAATACTTATGATAAGTCGGCAGCGTATTTACATGTGATAATTCCATAATCTTGCTTCGGCTTACGTTGATTCTCCTGCCCTGCCCCTGCCGATATCCCAATCCTAAAATTGCAGTTAAAATGGACAAATGCCAGACATTCAGTTTAGGATCGTCAATGTACATTGACAGGTAATCCATAATTTGTCTTTCTTTGAATCTATTATTTGTTTTCATCATCAAATAATTTTTGAAGATCTCCTTTATTATAATAATACGATCCAAGAACCTTTTTAAATCGAACTTTTTGAGTAGTTCTCAGATTCTGAACCGATCCTGCTGAAATATCAAGCAGTTTTCGCACTGTTTTACTTTTCAGCCATTCTGGATCATAAGTTTCGTTTTTTACAGGAGTTGATTCCTTAAGAATGATTTTAATTTCATTCAATAAAAGCAGACTAAACTGTCTTAAATCTTCTTTTGTTAAGGCCTCATTCATAATTTATTTTTTAAATCATTATCATTCAACTATTTCAAAATCTTTCATTAATTAGGAAAATAAACAAGCGAAGTGTAACCATTAAAATTCATTTCCTGATAATATCAAAAAAAAAATGAAAATGAAACAAAAACGTTATTTCTCGGTTTCCTTATTAGCCAATATCTGCTCTGCCCATCCAGTTCTGCCATCACCGTATCGGTCTGCCTTGCCCACACTTAAATAAGTATTAGGGTACTTTGATTTTCTGTGAACTGGCACCTTACGATGCATCACCAAATAATAAAAATCCCGTTTATGTTCTGCCAGCACTTCCAAACCGCCGGGAACATGATTATACCTGAATTTTAAATAAATAAGAATCTTTGCAAGTTCTAAAGTATCATTCTTTCCCATACACCAATAAAGCAGATTACCGTGTTCAAATAATATTTTCAATGCCTTATAACCACGTGATGTTATACGCAGTCCCGAAGATGCCAGCACATAGGCGTCAACTTCTAATTCTTGTTCTGCTGTCATGTTTTCTAAAATTTAAAAGAACAAAATTAGTTACCACACAGAACACTAAATATAATTCTATTGTTCTAAATTCTAACATTAACATAAAATAAAGAATTATACTACCACAGAAGATCAACATACAGCTGAAATCCCTCCAGATAAAAAAAACAATACCATAAAAAATAGACCTTGATATCCTGCTTGTTTACTGGGATCTCATTTCTGCAAACTTTGGAATAAACAGCCGTCATAAAAAGAGTTTCCCGTGCGTAACGGAATAGTCTCCAGTATACTGCAAAGGCCTCTAAAAGTAAAAGGCTTCATACCCCTAAAGTTTTACGTATTTCAAAATCAAAAAAGTAGATTCTGCTTCCCCTGGTTTTCTTAAAGGATGGCTCATATCTAAGATAGCCGTACTGATGAAGTTCCTGCAGGCATTTATGGTAAGTGGACTTCGAGGATATCTTAGCAATTGGCACCAGTTCACTTCTAAAAATTTCAATAGGATTAATAAAACCCTTAACAGATCTGAACTGCAAAAGAGCAGCATAAATGGCAATATGCGTGCTGCTGATCCGGTAATCCTTTTCAATGGCAGAAAAGAAGTCTGTTAAAGGTTTCAGGCTTTCCATAGCTAAATACTATTTAAATCGACTGCGACTTTCTTTTCTGCTTCTTCTCTTTCTGCGGCGAAGAATCTTCACTATCATTGTCCGCGTTCTTTTTCTGTGATTTAGAAGCCGTATGCTCTTGGGTATCTTTCTGTTTTTCCTCTTTGCTCTGGCGGTCATTGATTCTCTGCATCGAAGCATCATAAACTCTAATGGTCTTAAACTGAGGATTAGCCTCCACAAACTGTTTTCTTTCCTCTCCATTTACAACAAAAGTCACAGACTGAATATTCCCTTTTTTAAGCGAATTCATTAAACTCTCTTTGGACTCCGGGCTTTGGAGTTCTTTGATGGAATGTTTCTCCAATGCCGCCTCCAGATTATAGCCGTAATTCTGGTGGTAATGGGTCATTTTAAAGTTTCCAGAGGATTCTGCATCTTTAAAATTTAAATTCGTCCAAGCATTGTAAATCTGTCCTTCCTTATTGACCAGATCTTTATTAACTGATCTTCCCTGCAGCAGATTAAAAGCTTCTTTCATCGTAAAGTTGTTATCCTTTCCGATATAAAAAATCTGCTCGAGAGCATTAGAAGTCCCTTCCTTGGACAGCATAGCTTTATAGGAATTAAAAAAATACAAATCACTCTGATCTGATTTTTTAAAACTAAGCTCCGACTTAAGAACACTTTTCCCAAAATCCGCTTGATGGGAAATCATAAATTCCTTTTCTCCTTTTTCCATCTGTTCTTTCAATACAGGGTTCAGGGCTTCTCCAAAACCGGTGTATTTAATCTGATTTTCTAAAAATTCTAAATTTGTCTGTATCATGATATAATATTTTAACATTAATAATCATTTAAAAACTGTTAAGGATTTCAAGATTAACGAGATCCTTATTCTTAATATTTATTTCGAGATTCCTTCCTCCATTTTTTTCCATAAGCTGCAGAGTCAGATATTTTTTCTCTGGAATAGTAAACTTAGATACCGCATAAACCAAAGTCAATTCAGACTTATCCGGTATACTGGATACCAAGGAAGTACAGTATAAGGGCAGTATCTCTATTTCCTGGGAAGCAGTGCGTTTTGACTTTTTCTGATCCCGTATAAAAAAACGAAACTGATCTATGTCATAATTAATTTTTGAATTGTTGCTCAGCACCACTCTGAAAAACAGCAGATCCTGATGAATAAAAATACCATTCACACTTAACTGGATCCCAAATTCAGAGTACTGCAATCCGCTTACTTTCTTCTTTTTAAACAAAGCACGTTGCGCATACTGCTCAATTTCCTTCTGGTTTTCATTCTCAAGGGAAAACAGAATACCATCATTAACTACTGCTGTTTTATCTGCCTTGATATTTAAATCCGGACAGACATCGTCATAGTTCAATAGAAATACGTAAAGCCTGTTGTCAGCGGTCACCACTGTAATATTGGTCTGGGTAAAATTCTCTTTTGCCGCTTTTAAAAGCAGAATATTTTCCACTCCTTTAGCTTTCTGCATCAGAATATCACCACTGCCTTTATCAATGCTTCTGATGGCATAAGGAAAGACAATACTGGTTGTCTTTGAATATCCAATATGAAGATTTTTAAAATCTTCTTGACCCGATGCGGAATCTCTGGAATTAAACTGCGCATGTCCTGAAAGCATGATCAGAAAAAAGCACATAAAATAAAACTTGTTTATATTTTTCATCTTTTTCATTTTTAATTAATCTGTATTCTTTTGTTTTTCATCATACAAAAGCACCTGATATCCTGCTTTCACCATCACCTTAATAAGTTTTACTTTTTTACTCATAAGACTTTTAGCCGCTTCAATACCCATACCTGCAGCCTGTGCTCCCCATGAATCTGAAATACCAGTAAGCCCCATAGTTTGAATTGAACGATCAGCCGAAGCTTTTGCAGCATCCCTGTTTATTGCTCCAGGAATATAAATCCCTTCTATGCCGTCAATATCATAAACAGTCAGCTCAACAGGTAAAATGGAGCTCTTAAATTGGACAGCGGTGATTTTTACTTCAAGCCTTTCCCCTTTCAAAGCCGCCGTGCCGTATAGAAAAGTATTTTTCAGTATTATGGTTCCCTGAATAAAAATATCATGTGTAAGCCTTAGTTTAACTACTGATCCGTTTACTATGGTCTGTGTCTGATGGATTACTGCTTCGATAGAATTCTGTACTTCTTCAGCAGGTAAATCTTCATCCAGAGAATAGAATGCATTAGTTTTTAAAAAACGCTGCGTATCAACATTCTGCTGCAGTGAACTGATATTACTCTCTTGCTTCTTTTTTTGACCGAGTAAACTTTCCCTTTTTTACTATTAGATGATTGTTTTAGTCTTTCCTGTACGCGCTGTGGATGCTGAATATCCAAAATGTTCTCCAGCATGCCTCCAAGCTGCTGGAGCTCCGGATCAGCCTGCGGCGGTGTACTCATTGCCGACATAAGTCCTTCTAATTTTTTCACCTCCTCTGACTCACCGTGAGATGAGCCGTAATTCTCAAACTCACGCATATTATGCCCATAATTATTTACTGCCGGCGGCTGGCTGATTACTTTTTCAAGAGCCCTGAGCTTTTCATAAACTTTCTGTTCACTGCGACCTTGAAAAGGCTGTGAATTTAAAGCTGATCTGTTTTTATGAAAACTGCGGTTTTCAAAATAGTCTGCTGAAAGCTCATCTGTTTTTTCATCTGAAACCCTAAAAGACGAATAATTAGGATCTTTTTTAATCTGCTCACTAAGTTTTATAGAATCAACTGCCGCCTGATCGTAATAGCTCATTTTGTCCAATGCTGAATCTTCCTTAAATTTTGGAATTGGCAGATTAAAATTAAACCCTTTCTTTACTTCATTTCCTGCAGTATTATTATTTGTTTTTCCGCCTCCTAAAGAGTAAAATAAAAACGTTAAAAAAGGAAGCGTTATAATTGGCAGCATCAAAAACAATTTACGCTTCTTAGCTTCTTTTGGAGATATAGTTCTTTGTTCCATGATTTTATTTATTGTAGTTTTTATCTGTTATAGAAAATGTATTTTTCAGTATCTCAATATTTTTTTTTGAGAACACCGCGTAAATGTTATACAGAAAGAAACCTGCTGAAAGAACAACAAACACAAATAAAAAGCAGATGAGTTTTTTCTTTGAAAGCTCCTTCGTCAAACCAGTCATCTTCTTAGCCCATTTGTCTTGCAGCAGCAGACAGTACATATGGCAGACTGATGGAGCGTCTTGTTTCTTTTTCCCCTCTTTCATAACTTATTATTTCCTATTTTCTACCCCCAGATCTTCGTTTTCTATTGTATTGAACTTTTCAATCAAAAACCCGTGAGGGTTGTTATCACTTCTCGAAACATTGCGCAGACAGCCTTCCGTAATAAGATTTCTCTTCAAAATGCTGGTCGTTCGTATAATACTCTGCTTTGCAAAACATTTAAAGCGATATGGATACTCTTTTACATCTATTGCGATGCTGTCAATCTGAATCGTCTGACTTATATTGCCCGAGATTATTCCCGAATAAAAACCGTTCTCTTTCAGATCGTCATAAATCCTTTTAGCACTTTCATCTGCCAGATAAAGGGCTTTTGTTATATTGGTTTTAATTACTTTATCATCGGGATCAAGGGTAAAGAAAAACTTATGAAAGGTTTTTACATGATCTCTTGCTTCAACCAGTACATTATCTTTCCGCTCTGAGGCATACGCTTCGAGCGCTTTGCCGTTAGCCAGTATATAAACCTTATCCTGCATCAGTGTCACGGACTCAAAGCTCTTGTACAGCGTATAACAGCAGATGATTATACATCCTGCAATAACCAGCATAGTAAATCCTCTTATGTATCGGAATGCTGTATCTATATTTTTCATTTTGCTAAACATGTTCCTGTCTTTTTGATTATTTAGAGTTTCCTTTCAGCTTATTGCTCATATAATTTCCTTTCTCTTCAAAGTAAGGTGAACTCGAAGATGACCCTGACATACTCTGTGACATCCTTCCTGCTGCATTGCCCATAGAATCCAGCACCATTCCTGCTCCCTGTGATGTTTTAGAAACAACCGAGCTTGCAGAACTACTGAACAGCCCTGTTACTTTCTGTCCTAAAGCTCCTCCACCAGCTGCATGTACTATGTAGTTCGCTACCGATGGGACAGTAAAGTACCCGATGATTCCTATTATCATAAAGATTAGATAAGAAGTATCGGTCCTGCCGAAAAAAGTATCACCGGTGGACTGTACCTGAGAGAGATCCAGTTTGAGCATAAGCTCTTGAATTTTACCAATGATGCTTCCAAAAATATTGGCAACTGGAAGCCATAAATAAATGTTTATATACCTGGCCAGCCAGATCGTCAGTGTATGCTGAAACCCGTCAAAAACAGCAATCCCAAATACAAGAGGCCCTAAAATTGAAAGCACAACCAATTGAAATGTTCTGAGTGTATCGATACACAGCGCCGCAGCTTCAAATAATATACGCAGCACCTCACTCATCCATTCTTTAACTGAATTTCTAAAGCTGTAAGAAGCTTTTTCCATGGCGAATTTGACATCGTTGCCGATTCCGGCAAGCATACTCTCATCAGATGGATCTTCATCATGGGTATATTTATACCATTTATCACGATCGCCGTTACCTGACATCCCAACATACATTTTCCAAGGATCCGTTTCTTTTATTGCCTTTTCTTTCTCTTTCAACAGCACTGCAACAGCATTATTAGAACCTTTAACCATAGCAGCAGTAGCAGTGACAGTCGGCTTCATTATCCCGTTAATAAGAGCCAGCACTGATGGAAAAATCATAATACAGAATCCGATCACAAAAGGTCTGAACAATGGATAAAAATCTATAGGTTCCGCGTTTGCAATATGACGCCAGACCCGCGAAGCAATATACCAGATTGTTCCAAACCCTGCTATCCCCTGCCCGACCGCCAGAAGATTACTGCACAGCGGCATCATCTCATCATAAAGCTGCTCTAAAACAGAGTGAAGACTCTGCATATCCTCTCCCAGCCCTTGAGCCTGAAGCACAGAAGGTATCAGCAGTGCTGCATTTAAAAACAAAACCTCCTTTAAAACTTTATAAATATTCATTGTTTTAGTTTTTTAATTCCTGAAGTTCTTTGGACGCATATACATCTTTAGTTTCTTTACACCGCTGCAGCACCAGAACACTGGATTCTTTATTAAAACTTCGCAGAAATAGAAGTTTGTCCTGCATTTCCATATAAATATTATCAACCGCCTGAAGTCTTTCATCGTCCGACATCCTGAGTTTATCTTCAGTTACAACTGTAGTAAGCTCATCAAGATTTCTCAGACTTTGGTTTAAAAGATTCCCATAAATCTTTTCGAAATAGGCAATCTCCTGCGGACTGAAACTTTCACTTTTTATAAATCTAGAAAGTCCTTTTTTACTTTCTTTTACTAATAGAATCTGAAAATTGATAATATCCCCTACTCTTTTATAATTCTTAACTGCAGGACTTACCTGCATCAGGGCATCCAAAAAAGTTTTATGAAGACTGAAGTTTCCCTCTGACATGTCTTTAACACTCTTATACCCCCCGGACAGCAGTTCATATCCCTTTTTCATATCACTGAGAATCTTTTTGAATTGAGATAGTTTTTCAATGTTTAAAATCAGCTGCTGTATTTCTGCCGACTGGGCTTCCGCCCGATTTGGAACTAAACTCAGAAAGACCAACAAACCTGTAATTAATATCTTTTTCATCTCTGTTTATTTTATAGTCCGTAAAAAGCATCAGCATCAATAGAATCTTTTTTATCTCCTGCTTTTGAAACAGCAAGCAGTTTAGCTTCATTGCTGAAAGAAAGACAGAAGTTATAATCTTCGAGCATGTTTTTATGGAGCGCATCAATACGCTGGATCCTCTGATCATCTTTGAGTTCCAGCTTAGAATCGGTTGTAATTACCAGCAATTCATCCAGGGTACTGCTGCAATTCTTAAGAAGTCTTTCAAAAGAACGCTCGAGATAATCCATTTCATCTCCATGAAATAAGTCAGCAGCCTTCAAATCAGCATAACTCTTTTTACAGATCTTCATTATTTTAACCTGCATTGAAATAATTTCAGCTGCCTTATAGTAATTCCTGACTTTTGGATTAATGGCCGACAGAGAAGTAAAGTAATCACCATGCAGGGTAACTTCACCTCTTTTGGCATCACCAATAAAATTCAGACCTTTAGATACTGCCATGTATCCCTTTTTACCATAATTAATATAGACCTGAAGCGCCGCAATCTGAAGCAGAAGCTCCTTTCTTTGTTTGGCCTGAGCATGAATTCCCTGGCCTGTTAATAATAAAACCAGCATCATTGCAATTAGATTTTTCATAATATTTTCTTTGAATTATGGAATTCCGTAAAATTGTTTGACTTGATTAACTTCGGCCTCTGTTTTTGCCCTCTGAAGACTCAGCATTACATTCTGCTGGTTAAACATCTTGAGATCATCATAATTGGCATCAATCTGATCTGCAGCCTTATTGATAATCTCCAGTCTTTTCAGATCACTCATCTGTGTGCTGAAAGAGTCCAGTATCAAAAAGATCTGGTCAATGTTCTTAAGACTCTCTTCTAGAATGCCTGAGTAAACACGTTCCATATACTGAATCTCACTATCTTTAAAACGAGTATCTTTCTTAAAGAGATTCCATGCCTTTTCATATTCCTGCACCAATCTGGTCTGCTTTTTAGTAATCTCTTTTATTCTCTGATAATACGTTATAATAGATTTTACCTTGGTGAGTTCCTCGTAATAGTCTTTGTAAAGATCTTTCTGTTTTTTAGTCCAATCTGAGATTTCATTCAGCTTTAATTTAGAGAGCACGTTCTCTACCTGTTTTTGTGCATTCTGCAGCCAAATGGTTTTATTCTGCAGTTTTTGAATCCTCAGATCAATTGCTTTAATTACTTTTTTTGTAACCGCTTTCACAATCTCCAGTATCGGCAGTACTGCCGCCCTTTCTACAGGTCTAGCCGGGGTGCTGATAAGCAGCAGACAGACCATGCACACAATTAATTTACTTTTCATTTTTCTTTTTTCTTTAATTTCCGTTTCTCATGTCCTGAGCCATTGCGGCAATCCCTTTTTTGATGTCTCCGCCAAACCTTTTGGCATAAGCATTCATTTTCACTTTTTCGCTTTCCTCTGTAGTGTAAGCCAGATATTCCTCTAAAGAAACCTCAGTTCTGTAAACTTTAGAAAGCATGCCTCCAAGAGAAATAAAAACTTCCTTGTATTTTTTATCCGGATCGTTGGCTTTATTTACCGAAAGCACCAGTGCTTTTTCTTTTTCCGTCAGTCCCAGCAGTTCCTGTATCTGGTCAAACTTATTCTGGTATTTGCTCTGATCCAGCAGAATTTTGCAGTCACTGTTGTTAATAATAGCCTGCTTGACCACTGGAGAAGAAATAATATCTTCTACTTCCTGGGTAACCACTACAGCTTCGCCATAGAACTTCCTCACGGTCTTAAAAAGATACTTTATATACTCTGCAAAACCTTCCTTCATAAGTGCTTTCCAGGCTTCCTCAATGAGAATCATTTTACGGATTCCTTTGAGTTTTCTCATCTTGCTGATAAAAACCTCCATAATGATGATAGTGACAACGGGGAAAAGTATCGGGTGGTCTTTGATATTATCCAACTCAAATACAATGAATCTCTCTTGTAACAGCTCCAGATTCTCAGTCGCATTCAGCAGATAGTCAAACTCACCTCCTTTGTAATACGGCCGCAGTACATATAGAAAATTATTGACATCAAAATCCTTTTCTTTCACTTTGTCCCCCTCTAGAATGGAAACAAACTCCTCTTTTAAAAACTCATAGAAGCTGTTAAAACAGGGGAAAATATGAGAATTACCATCCATCTTTTCATAATACAGCTGAAGCGCATTGGATAAGGCTACATATTCACTTCTATTAAAAGTTTCATCGTCTTTTTTCCAGAGTGCCAGCAGCAGTGTTTTAATGCTTTCTTTTTTCTCCGTATCCAGATTATCTCCTTCTGAAATATAAAATGGATTAAAGCGGATCGGATTCTTTTCATCATAGGTAAAATAATAGCCGCCGACCATATCACAAAGTCCTTTATAACTGTGTCCGACATCAACCAGCACCACATGTGCCCCCTGTTCATAATAGCTTCTCACCATATGATTGGTAAAAAAAGATTTACCGCTTCCCGAGGGACCCAGTATAAACTTATTGCGGTTGGTGCAGATTCCCATCTTGACAGGCTCATCGCTGATATCCACATGAACCGGCTTCCCCGTAAGCCTGTCTCCTAAACGAATGCCTACAGGGCTCAGCGAAGATTTATATCCTGTTTCCATATTCAGAAAACAGACCGCCTGCTCTGTAAAAGTGTCAAAGGTGTCATTCATTGGAAAATCAGCAGCGTTTCCAGGCATCCCAGCCCAATAAATCTGAGCTGCCCCAACAGTTTCCTGCTTCGCAGCCGCATCCATCTGTGCCAAAGCTGAGCAAACTTTATTTTTAATCTCCTTCAATTCTTCCTTATCCGTACTCCATGCCAGTACATTAAAATGAGCCTTAACAGGAAGTCTTTGCTGGGATATGGCTTCATTCAAAAAATCATTTGCAGCATCCCTTGCAATCATATTCTCACGGCTGTAAGCCGATAAAGACTGCAGTCTTAATCTCTTGCTCTCCAATTTCTGGATCGTCTTGTGCGCATCCTCAATAAACAAATACTGATTATAAATGTGATTGCAGGACAGAAGCTGTCCGAGAGTGGATGCAAATCCGACGCTGAATTTAGTTTTATCGGTACTGTAGCGGTCAAAGTTTATTCTTGATCCGCATAAAGCGGGAAGATCAGCCGCGTCACCAAGAGTAAAAAGCTGGCAGTGTTTATCTCCCACTGATAATCCTTCATCAAATCTAATATCATTAAAAATAAATGAATCTTCCTGATCTGATAAAAAGCAGTACTTCTCTACAAGACCAATTTTTCGGCTTTCACTTTTCAGAGCATTATCTTTAAGACGCAGGAGTTTTACAAAACCGCTGTCTTCCATAATTCTTTTAAACTGACCGCAGACATCAATAAAGTCCTCAAGCAGCTGTTCTTTAATAGTCTGCTCAGGAACTATTGAACTGCGCAGCAGATTAGAAAAAAGAGAACTGGAATTTCTTCTTCCC
Organism: Flavobacterium sp. YO12; assembly: GCF_004119495.1. Classification (GTDB taxonomy): domain Bacteria; phylum Bacteroidota; class Bacteroidia; order Flavobacteriales; family Flavobacteriaceae; genus Flavobacterium. The sequence continues at coordinate 25,560 of NZ_NRQU01000017.1, read as the reverse complement.
TGGGGTTTCTTGGTCAGCATAATATAACAGGAATGGTCCAGAAAAGGTCTTTCATTGAAAAACCGTTCGCTGCTCCTAGTTAGAAAACTTGTGTCAGAACTTGAAAAATCAGCGTGATAACCTTTTTCTAAGAACCAATCCTGCTTGTGAAACACACAGAATTTCGGCAGAACCTTAACGGCTTTAATCCATGACTGGTGAAAGGCCTCATACTCGTGATCAGAAAGCGTAAAAATCTCCGGCAGCTCTGCCTTAAAAACTACTGTTATATCTCCTTGCTTTGATATAATACAATCGTATTCCACTGCCATAACGGGCAGCAGGTCTTCCATCCTCTTCTCCATCTCTCCTTCATTTTGACAACTAACGTTTTAAAGCTATATCTTTATAAAAATTCCCCTGCTGAACACTTTAACACAATTTGGAATCTGCTTTCCTGCGATTGCTTTCATCATTCCGTACTCACCATACCGACTGCTCAACCTGTATATTTTGAAAACCAGAAAGGCGCCGGCACTCCCCACAAAGCACACACACATAAGCGAAGGAAGTCCGATGATATACAACACTGCAAACACAATCATAAGCACTACAACACCTCCTCCTAAATACCAGATATACTGTGCTTTCAAACCTTTAAACTCAATGCTTTGATTAATACCTTTATTAATCTGATAGACACTGTTTGTCATCAGACTCCAAAAAAGGATTTAATGACTGTTGCCACTACGACAAGAAATACACAGCTGCCAAACCAGGCTGCAGCCACTTTACCTGTATCGGGATCTCCAGCATTCCATTTCTGGTAAACTTTAACAGCTCCAATAAGACCAAGGATTGCCCCAACGGCATACATGAGTTCTGTTCCAGCATCAAAATAACTGCGCACCTTCTGGTTGGCTTCATTAATTCCGGCCACTCCGTCTTGACCATAACCGTTACCATTAATTATCACCAGCAGCAAAATGCATATCACAGCTGCTTTGTTCTTTTTCCAAAAACATTTTAATTTCCATTTCCATCTTTTCATCTCTTATCATTTAAATTAAACTAGTACTTGAAATAAAAGCAGAGAAATAACGCTATTACAGACACTATCTTCTCATCACAAACTGCCATACCGCACTAGAGCGAACAGGGATATTTACTCTGCTTAAGATTTAATCTTCGCTTTCCCATAAACGGTCCATTTCTTCATAAGTTATCAGAAATGCAGGATACTTCCGGCTCTCTAAAGCCATAAGCGAATTTATTTTTTCGCGTAAAGCAGACTTCTTTACAAAAGGATATTCAGAAAGATTAAACTGCACATAATGCAAAAATTCAGTTTTAGAACTACTTCTATCATTACTTTCGGTAAACACAGATAATAATTTGTTATACAATTCTTCTGCATCTTCGAGTGTACTGAAAGATTCATTATATTCTGAAAAAGAACTTTCTTTTTTTTCCTGCTGCTTTACAACATGTTTACCGCTGCAACCATTCTTAAAAAACGAATTCAAATTTTTACAATAATACCTGAATATTAAAATTCCGTACCATATCAAAAGAAAAACAATAACTGCTGCTGCATAATTGCCCCATGAAATACCTGTTAACATAACTGTTCTATTTAAACATTAAACATCACTTCAGAAAATCAGATCCACTTCCGATTTAATTACAGGACAAAGAAACAATTACACATGACCAGCTACAAGTACAACTTTCTGCTGTACCCTTCTGTACCTCATCTAAATAATGCAGAAACAGTACTAATAAAAAACAGAAAAGCCTCTAAAAACAAGTGTCTCCAGAGGCTTCATTGGTTAATTGAGTTTATTTTATTTCGTTCTTATCGCTTTTATAAGTTTTGCATTGCGCTTGTCACTTCTTGCATTTTGAAGCGACACCACAGCCCATATAGTGGCAGGAATCCACCCTATCAGCGTGATCTGGAGAATAAGACATAATAAAGCAGTTAAAAGCTTTCCTCGCAGCAGAAAAGATAATGAAGGAAAGAATATGGCAATTAAGGTCATCATGTTTTTTAGTTTTAAAAATATTTACAATCAACAGCAAAAGAATTCAGAATCTGCTTTAAAACATTAGTCTTCAATAAAAACTATTTTGTTTCAAAAACAGTCTTATTAATTTACAATTCAATACGTTCTAATCTTTTTAATCATCTTCTCAAGAGCCAGTATCGCAATGTTTTTATCATTCTCTTCCGCATTGTACGATTTACTTCGTACCGACTGATACGATAAATCCTTTTTAAAAGCCGTAGATAAATGTGGCACTATTCTCTGAAAAACCAGACTCATAGATCTGGACTTTACCACACGCGTTTCATCCGCTGCCCGAAGAATAATTCCTATTTGATCTGCCGAAAGATCACATTCCAGTTTATTTTCCTGTTTCTCAGCTATCCACACCTTACTATTAGAATCACCTGAAAGCTTCATCTGCTTCTCCAGATATTCAAGCTCACGCCTAAACCAGTTGTCTAAAACTATTTTTACAGGCTCAAAACCTGAATTAAAAAATAGCTTTTCACTCGAATGTATCTGGTTGAGTTCCTTTAGATAATAGGATAAAAAACGGAGTTTTTCAGAAAAGCTTTCCTCCAGCTCCAGTCTGGAAATAAAGCGACTTGCTAATACCTTTACATAAACAGGACTATTGAAATTCAAACTGATCAGCTTCTGGTCCAGCATAGAAAATCCTTCTTTCATTTCCAAAGATTCAATTAGTACAAGTTCATTTAACAGCTTTCGTTCATACAGCACCTGACGGAAAGTTACCCTGCGCCTTTCCTGCAGCGAGATAGAATCAGCTAATTCATCCACAACAATTTTTAGTACTTGCTGAACTTCCTCACTTTCAGATCGAATCTTCCAAAGACTTTTTAATTTTAGCTGCAACTCTTTTCTCGAGACTAAAAAATAAGTCACCGGCATCCTTTCATCTAAGTTTAAATAGCAGGAATATTGCTGCTCCAAAAATGACAATAACTCATCAAGGCATCTTATAATCATCTCACCACATTTTAATAAAGCTGTTTCCTTAAATGCATCAGCTTTCTGACTGTCCGTCATCGCGTCCAATAGAAAGATTAAAGTCGAATGGTACTTTCTGACTAAAAGTCGAATCTGCCTCTTTCTCCTGAGTCCAAATATTTCATTTTTTATTCGAACTTGAATCCGGACTGATTCTTTTACGACATGTTCTGAAATTGCTTTCAGTTCAGCTTCAGCCAATAGGCTTAGATCGGCTACATTAGGATTCAAATATTCCAATATCAGCCTATCCAGCCATTCTAAAGGATATTTACTGTTCATCATTTTTCATGTTTTAATTGTAGTTAATAATAAATAATAAAAACTAACGACTCTTAAATCTCTAGGGGCATTTCGAACGGTATTCTGACGGTGTGCAAAACATTAATTTTTTAAAAAAGATATCGAATGCGGAAAGCGAGCTGAACTCCAGCTCCTCAGCTATTTCAGCAATGGTAAAATTCGAATTTTCCAGCAGGTTTATGCCTTGGACAAGCACCGCTTCAATTATTATTTTCTTGGCAGATTTTCCTGTCGTCTTCTTCACTACTCTATTCAGATAACCTGAAGTGACATACAGCGCACCGGCATAAAATTTTACGCTGTGATGTTTCCTGCAGTGAATGGCAAGTACAGCTAAAAACTGCCATGACAGTCTTTCTCCTCTCGAGGCATGCAATGCTGCCAAATTAAAGTACTTGGAATAGATGAGTTTCATCTCAAAAAAAAGCAGATCAGCACTCATGCGCCTCAGTTCCATATCAAAATCAGCTGGTTCAGAAATGCCCCTCTCTTTATAAAGGAGTCTGCATATCAATGACAGCACCTGATAATCTCTAATCTCAAGGCTTATTTTTACAGTCTCCTTGCCAGCCCTATAAAACAAAGAATCTGCGTGATGAAAATTAGAACCTCGATTCATTCTCTTAGACGAGAAGCGAATTAGATAAAACTGAGGACTATCTGTCGATTCAATTACTCTGCTGATGACTTTTGACGGAAATATCAGCATATCATGCTTTCTTAAATCCTGAATGCTTTCTCCAGTCTGTATTTTAAACCTACCGCATTTCATTAAGAGCACACTGGGAGAATGAAGCGAAAAAAATTTATCTGAAGCAGGCTTAGCTTTATATTCTTTCACGACATCAATAGCAACACCTAAAAAAGACAGCAGTTCTTTTTCGCAGTTAATCAAAGCTTTCAGCATAATAAACTTCTTATGAGATAGACTAAATAAGCCTGCCCAGAAGGCTGATTATTCGAATAAGCGGTACTTCATTAATCTCAAAAAAAGGTCTGGCCGATTTATTTCCTATAAGAATATCCCAATCCTTATCCTTACGTTCCTCCTCAGAATAGAGCGAATACCGGGAAATAGAGGCTATCGTCAAAATAGTCTCTACCTCATCCGAAGTAAAAGCGGCATCGTTCAGTACTTCAGCCTCATATGCCGTAATATAGCTATATGTAACACTAAATGCTTCCTGCCTTTTAATAATAAGCTCTTGGAGAAAAATAACAAGACTTGTCTTTGCATAGGACTGAAGAGTACTGCTTTGAACCATTGAGATCATACTATTATCTGGATCTTCCATTATGGATTCCACCAATTCATCGGTAAAAGGGATCAATCTACCTGTTCTTATGGGACTGCTTTCTAATTCTTGCAAAAGAAACCTGATCTGTCCAGCAAGCTCTGATACTGAATTAGGAGACTTATTCTTTTGATCATAGAGATCCAGCAAGTGATAAATCTTGCTTCCCTGCAGATCAAAAGGGTTCTTAGGGTTAGCTGGATACTGAACCTTAGCAACTCCCTTTCCGACAGCGCTGAATTGTTTCTCTTGAGCCTCAAAATCTGAATCGGCAGAACATGAAATAAAAAAAGTAACAGCGATAGTGCATAATAAAATGGATTTCATAGTAAGTATGGTTTGAATGTGAATGGGAATTTCTCCCAGCCCTTTTCATCCGGATAAGCAGAACTTTTGCTAGGTACCCTACCTAGTATTTTGCTTTTGAATTCAAGGCAAAACTATTCCGTCTAAAAATCCCCTGCAACCATTTGTCTGCTGGTTTTCCCGATTTCCATTGCGGATTTTCGAGAAATCCATAGTGCATTTCTCACAAATATTCCGTTATTATCCAATTGTTTATTTTACTTTTATATTAATTAAAGTGAAATTATTCCCACAGTATAAAAACACATCCTATTTCCCTTAATCAGTATCCCCTAAACCATCATACTAATGATTAGACAGAACCTGCTTTTATTATTCCTGCTTTTCTTTTATCTTGCCTCTGCTCAGAAAAACAATTGGAAGATTCCTGATTCTCTAAAGAAAAAAAAATACGAATATCTCGACAACAGATTCTATGATCTTAAAAGAGACAGTACAAGTGCGGCAGTTTATGCCTATACCTATCTGCATAAAGCCCAAAACGAGAAGAACTGGAAAGAAATTATCAGCGGCTACCAAAATCTGGTTTTAATTTCCCCTCCAAAACAACGCATCATGTATGCAGACAGCATGATCTACACAGCCAAAAAAACCAATGACAATAAGCTGATTGGCGGTGCTTTTCTAAGCAAGGGAACTGTCTACTACGGAATGAAAAAGCAACAGGAAGCTCTTGACAATTATCTGACAGCCCATAATTATATCTCCAGAACGAAAGACCAGTATCTTATTCATAAGGTAAAGTACTGCATTGCTTTGACTAAATTCTATATCGGCTTCTATGAGGAAGCAGCCTCACTAATGAAACAATGCGCTGACTATTACAAAGGCCAACAGTTCAGACCATACCTGAATTCACTACACATGCTAGGCCTCTGCCATAATAAACTGGGGGATTACGGAAGGTGTTCAGAAATCAATAGGTTTGGAATTTCAGAAAGTCAAAGGCTCGGCATCGAAGAGATGATCCCCTACTTCAGACATTCTGAAGGAATCAATGAATATTTCAAAAAGAACTATGGCGCCTCCATTAAAAATATCGAATACTCTCTTGATGCAATTAAGGAGAATAATGATTTTGGTAATGAAGCGGTTGGATATTTTTACATCGGAAAAAACTACTGGTCTCTAGGTCAAAAAGAAAAAGCTTTCGATTATTTTGCGCTTGTAGATAGAATCTTCATTGAAAAGAATTACCTCCGCCCAGACTTAAGGCAGGCCTTCGAACTGATGATAAGCTATTCCAAAAGCACAAAAAATCTAGATAAACAGGCCTACTATATCGACCAGCTGCTTAAAGCTGATACCCTGTTGACTGAAAACAGCAGATACATCGTGGGAAAGATCCACAAGCAGTATGACACCACAGAACTTCTATCGGAAAAAGAAAAAATAGCGGCGGAAAACAGCATTATTAGGCAAAAGCTTGTCTGGAAAAAAAAGTATGAACGCATTTTCACAGTCTCCATCATTTTAATGTCCATCAGCATTATTGCACTTATCTACCGTCACTACAGAATCAGAAGCATATATAAAAAGAATTATCAGTTGCTCATACGAAAGATTGACGCAAAGAAAAACAGCCCCAAAGTAAAAACAGACGCCGTTCCCTTAAAAAATATCAGCAGTGAAACAGCTTCTCTACTGCTCAAACAGCTCGAAAATTTCGAAAACAAAAAACGATTTCTGGAAAAAGACTGGAAACTCGGAAGTCTAGCAGCCGACTTTAACACCAATGCCAAATACTTGGCAAATATACTGGAGCATTATAGACAAAAAGGGATCAACGAATATATAAACGGACTCCGCATTGATTACATTATACCGCTACTTCAGACAGAAAGCAGATTAAAATACTACACGTATGCCGCACTGGCACAAGAAGCCGGCTTCAGTACCACAGAGCGCTTTACTAAAGCCTTTTTGGCAAAAACTGGTATAGCTCCCTCCTATTTTATTGGCCAGCTTAAAAAAGAAGAACTCTAAAATTTTATTTCATCTTATTAGGAAATTATTTTTAACTTCATACTTTTGCTGCAGTAATTTTAAAAAAATATCATGAAAGATCTAGTAGCAAAAATCAATGCTGAGATTGAAAATTTCAAAACAGAGTCTGAATCATTAGCTGAAAAAGGAGTAAAAGCTGCTGGAGCAAGAGCCCGAAAATCATCTTTAGAGATCGAAAAACTTTTAAAAGAGTTCAGAAAAGTTTCTATTGAGGAATCTAAAAAATAATCTATTTTTCAATCTTACTTTATTAAAAAAGCCTTTCAATTGAAAGGCTTTTTTTTAAGATTTTAATTGGATCCACTTCTAGATTGTCTTTTATTATATTCTTCGATTTCTGTATCTGTACAAGGAGTAATCTTTATACTTTTAAATCTAGAATTTCGATCTTTATTTTTTGGATCAAAGAGTTCTATTTTAATTTTAACAATATCAGTAGATAATACTTTATCAGGAAAGAAATCAGAATAGGACTTAATCTTTAATGCATTTGCAATTCTATTTAGCATCCTAATGTTATACTTATGATTTTGTTTAGGGTTTTCGACATGACCTATAAAACCTTCTGATACCCCAATCTTTTGAGCTAATTGCACTTGTGAGATATTCTCTTTTTTTCGTAATTCTCTAACTTTTTCAATTAAATAAAAATCTAATTCCGAAATAATAAGTTCTACTATCATATCATTTTATTAATTCAGAAATAACGGGATTAAATAAAAGTTTAACACATACATATATGTATGTGAATATTTTTTAGGTATATTTGCTCTTTATTCAATTTATGAATATTAACTTTGCGATTCTTCACATAAAATATTTGAAGCATTCGCTTTGAATCTCGTTATCGAAAACTGGCGTTTAAAATAACCACGAGATGATAAGTGTTAATGCTCACGCCTTAAATACGGGCGTGGGCTCACTTATTCGTGGTAGGGTACCGCCAGTACCTCGATAACGTTTAAAGTGAGTACCTGCCCTTTTTTTGTACTTCTCTTCTTTAGATTCTAGCGCTACTTTAAATTTTAGAATTCTCGCTTTTAATAATTTAAACTTTAATCAATGCATAGAAACACTATTAAATTACCATAATAATAAAAAATGGCCCTCAGCTGCAGCGACCAAACTAGAGCAGAGGACCTTAGCTAATCAAATATCCATTTAACTAACCAATCCCAATATTATGAATTATTTTTCATTTTCCACGGATGGAAAGGCTCTTTATTGCCTATTTTTTACGGCAGTACTCCTTTCATTTTCCACCATTTCCGCCAAAAATCCCCGGTACTTCATCCAAAAATCAGAACCTTATATGCTGACAGGAACGGTCTCCGACGGAGCCAGCCCTCTTCCCGGAGTCACCATAGCAGTCAAGGGACAGTCCAAGACCAATACAATATCAGATTTTACGGGTCAGTATGCCATTTTGGTTTCAGCCAGAGATACTTTATTAGTTTCCTATATTGGATTCAAAACGGCTACAATTCCCGTAAAAGGAAAACCAGTTATCGATATTGTCCTACAATCTTCCACCACTGAACTTCAGGAAGTCCAGGTCAATGCAGGCTATTATTCAGTTAAGCAGAGCGAGCGCACAGGAAGCATTGCGCGTATCACTTCAAAAGATATTGAAACGCAGCCTGTCACCAACGTGCTTGCCACCATGCAAGGGCGTATGGCAGGTGTCGAGATAACGCAGACAACAGGAGTTCCAGGCGGAGGATTCGATATTAAAATACGGGGACAGAACAGCATAAGACCCGATGCAAACAATCCCCTGTACATTATAGACGGGGTTCCCTATGCCACAGACCCCATAGGCTACGAACAGACCTCAACCATCTTCCCTACCTTTAATACCAGTCCTCTTAACAGTATCAACCCGGCAGCAATTGAAAGTATAGAGGTACTGAAAGATGCTGATGCAACCGCTATCTATGGCTCAAGGGGCGCAAATGGCGTTGTCCTGATCACCACAAAAAAGGGGAAAGAGGGAAAAACCAGCTTTAATTTCAGTGCGTCTTCAGGAGCAGGAAGAGTCACCCGTTTCATGAAGCTCATGAATACCGAACAGTACCTCTCTATGCGTCGTCAAGCATTCATAAATGACGGCAGAGCCAAATACCCTAAACGAGACTATGATATTAATGGAACTTGGGATCAGGGCAGAAATACCGACTGGCAGAGGGAACTTATTGGCGGAACTGCAGCTATTACGGACATAAAGGGAACCTTGAGCGGAGGCTCCAAAAATACCCAATTCCTTCTAAGCGGCAGCTACCATACAGAAACTACAGTTTTTCCAGGAGAATTTATGTATAAAAAGGGCGGCTCGCAATTCAATTTAAACCATCAGTCAGCCGACAATAAATTCCGTCTGGTCATTTCAGCGGGTTATAATGCACAAAACAATAATCAGCCGGCAAATGATTTTACTTACGATTCCCGCACGCTGGTCCCGAATGCTCCCGCCCTGTTTGATTCTAGGGGTAATCTAAACTGGGAAAATGGCACTTGGGAAAATCCGTTGCGCCTTCTAGCATCTCAATATGTTTCAAAGACCAGCGATCTTCTTGCCAATAGCGTACTGTCATATGAGGTCATTCCCAATCTTGTTCTAAGAAGCAGTTTTGGCTATACGAACCTGCAACACATTGAAAGCCGTATTAATCCCTCAACCATATACAATCCATCGTATGGTTATACCAGTGCTGTTTCAAATATAATACTCAACAATACAGATCGAAGTTCTTGGATTATAGAACCGCAGATCAGCTGGAAAAAAGAAATCGGCGGAAGCAAACTGGAAATTCTGTTAGGAGGGACTTTCCAGGAGCAAAATACCACCCGTCTTTTCCAGTCTGGAACAGGCTTCAGCTCCAACAGCCTTATTTACAATCTTGCTTCCGCCGCCTACCAGCAGGTACTCTTAAGCGATGAACTACTGTACCGCTATCAGGCATTTTTTGGCAGAGCCAACTACAATTGGAAAGAACGTTACATCTTGAATCTTACCGCGCGCCGTGACGGATCAAGCCGGTTCGGTCCCGGCAATCAATTTGCAGACTTTGGCGCTGTGGGACTTGCATGGCTATTTTCCAATGAAAGTTTTTTTTCAGAAAATTCATGGCTCAGCTTCGGAAAGCTGAGAGCAAGCTTCGGCACTACCGGAAGCGATCAGATTGGCGATTATCAGTATCTTAATACCTATATCTCCTCAAGTGCCGCTTATGACAATATAATAGGTCTGCAGCCCAGCCGTCTGTACAATCCAAACTTCGGATGGGAAGTCAACAAAAAAATAGAGGCCGCGGCAGAATTTGGATTTTTCAGCGACCGCATTTTTCTGACCGGGGCATGGTATCAGAACCGATCATCGAACCAGCTGGTGGGAATTCCTCTTCCCGGCACCACTGGGTTTGCGCAGATTCAGGCAAATCTAGAGGCAACAGTGCAGAACAGAGGATTAGAATTCACGCTTCGCACCGTTAATTTCAGCAGGAAAAATTTCAATTGGACCAGCAATATCAATATCAGCTTTTCCAGAAACAAACTCTTAGCATTCCCAAACCTCAACGGCTCCACCTATCAGAATAAATATCGTCTTGGAGAACCGCTGAATATTCAATTACGATACAGATATTCAGGACTGGATCCCTTAACTGGCATCTACCAGTTCTACGACCAGAATCACGATGGCAAAATCTCTTCTCCAGATGACAGACAGACTGTGGTTAATCTTAATCCTGATTATTTTGGAGGCTTCCAGAATCAATTCAGATATAAACAGTGGAAACTGGATTTTCTTTTTCAATTTGTCAGACAGCGCAATCAGAATTTTGATAACGGCTTAGCGGGATATATGTCCAATCAGCCTGAAAGAATGATTGGAAGCTGGACCAGTCCCGAAGATTCTGGCCCATATCAGGTTTATTCTGCTGGATATAATCCATCAGCAGTCTTAGCCCAGTCCCGTTTTGCAATGAGTGACGCGTCAATTGTTGATGCCTCCTACATAAGGTTAAAAACGGTAGCACTATTATATGATGTCCCGCTTAACGCAAAAGAGCTCAAATGCACTGTATCGCTGCAGGGGCAGAACCTTCTGACCATTACCCCATATAAGGACGGAGACCCTGAATTCAGCATGTCAGGCTATCTGCCTCCCTTAAAAATCTTTACGGCTGGAATTATGTTAACTTTTTAAAATCTCTACCATGAAAATAGTTTATAACAGTAAGCTGAACCTTCGGTTCTCTCCTAAAAAAATTCTTCTTTTGGTCTTATTTTTTTCTGCCGCAGCCTGCGATTCTTTTGTCGATGTCGATTTTCCAAAATCACAGCTCTCAAACACAGCTGTCTTTGAAGAATACACAACAGCCAGTGCCGCCATGGCAGATATCTACGCTAAAATGCGCGACTCAGGCATACTCACAGGCACACAATTCGGCTTATCCGTCCAATTGGGATGCTATACCGATGAATTGGACTGGTATGACACCTCAAGTGATGCTTCTTTTGCTTTTTACACCAATACGGTTTTACCTTCCAACAGCAATATCAGTTCGTTCTGGAACACCTCCTACAACCAAATTTATGCTTGCAATGCCATTCTTGAGGGTCTCAAATCTTCTGATTTTGATGAGATGCATAAAAAACAGCTTCAGGGTGAAGCTCTATTCGTAAGAGGGCTTCTACATTTCTATCTGCTCCAGCTGTTCGGCGGCATCCCCTATCTGCAGACAACCCAATACATGCAGAACAGCAGAGTATCCAGAATTCCAAAAAACGAAGCTTATGAGCGTATTATCACAGATTTAAAAACCGCGGCTCAAATGCTGCCTCCTTCTTACCTGACTTCAGATAGAGTACGTCCAAATTCATTTGCTGCACTGGCTCTTTTGGCCCGGATATATCTTTATAAAGGCGAGTGGGAAAATTCAGAAGCCATGGCCTCAGCAGTGCTGCAGCAGAAATCCCTTTATCATTTGAAAACAGAGATCGATCAGGTGTTTATAAAAAATTCAAATGAGACTATATGGCAGTTCATACCTTCTCTCACAGGAAAAAACACAGATGAGGCAAGTGTCTTTATTTTCAGTTCCGGCGCTCCGCCTTTAGCCGCACTGAATGAATCTTTGGTTAGTTCATTTGAGAAGCAGGATCTCCGAAAAACGCATTGGATAGCTGAAGTTTCAAACGAAACAGGAATATGGCATCATGCCTTTAAATACAAAGAGTCGCAATCTAGCGGAACATCAAAAGAATATTCTATAGTTCTACGTCTGGCGGAACAATATCTCATAAGAGCAGAAGCACGGGCACGACTTGGAAATCTAATTGGAGCGCTGGAAGACCTGAACACAATAAGAAGCCGAGCGGGACTCAGCAGCCTGCAGGCAGAATCCAGAGAGTTGATTATCGAGGCTATCATAATCGAGAGAAGAAAAGAGCTCTTCACCGAGTATGGCCACCGCTTCTTTGACCTGAAACGCACTGGTGCAATAAATACTGTGCTCCAGTCCAAAACAGGCTGGAACGATACCGACATACTGCTGCCTCTGCCTGAGAGCGAGCTTAATCTCAATCCAAATCTTCTGCCTCAAAATCCAGGCTATTAACCTTAATACGATCCATCCATAATGAAAAAACACATCATAATACCGTTCCCCTGTCGCAAGGCAGTCATTTTTTTAGTTTTAATTTTGCAATTAGTCCTCTGCCCTTTATCAGGGCAGGCACTGCATAAAAAGCATCTAACCCCAGATGACTATAAAAAATGGGAAGAGCTCTATCCTGAAAAAATCAGCCCCGACGGAAACTGGATAAGCTATAAGGTGTACCGACAAAATAGAGCTGACACACTTTTTATTAAAAATACAGCATCTTCCAAAAAATATTCCTTTGCTTTGGGCGAACGGGGAAATTTCTTTTCTTCCGACTGGTTTACTTATAAAATAGAAAAAAGCCTTCATATTATAGATTTAAAGACTGGCTCGCATAAAAAAATAGACGGAGTCTTAAAATACTTATACCTGCCTTCAATCCATAAAATAGCAATCCTAAAAGACGAAGACACAAAAGAAAAAACACTCTTTATTCAGGCTCTTGACGGCTCTGAAAAACATCATATTTCAAGCGTCGAAGAGTTTATTCTTGATCCTGCAAAACGTCGGCTTCTCTATACGGTAAAAAACGGAGGGCAATGCGCAATAAAACTACTGGACCTAACAACGGAACAAAAAACAGTTTTATACAGCAGCGGTGGTACATTTGCCAATTTAACCTGGCACAAAGAAGGACATGCCTTGGCGTTTACAGAAAAAACAGATGCTGAATCTGGCTGTCGAATGTTCCTGTACGATGCTCTCAATTCTAAACTGCATCATTCCAATGAGCAGACGCAGCAGATTTTTCTAGGAGATACACTGACTATTCCAAAATCCAGCTACAAAATGCAGATTTCAAAAGACATGAAAAGCGTATTTTTCGGCCTGCAGCGAAAAGATAAACCAGAAGCTTCCAATAAAAGCAGAAATGTACAGCTTTGGAATGCAAATGCCAAATGGATTTATACCACGGAAGAAAAACAAAAAAAGTTTGAAGGAGTCTATCTGGCATTATGGCATCCGCAGGAAGACAGCTACAGGCTTATTTCAAATGATTCATTGCCTCAGGCTATGCTCACAGGAGACCAAAAACATGCCGTAATCTCCAATACCAAACAGTATGAACCACAATACATGAGAGAAGGGCCGAGAGATTATTATGTCCTTGATTTGTCCAGCGGCAAAAAAGATCTAATGTTAAAGAAACATTCTGATTTTTTTCTCTTTACCATCCCCTCACCAACGGGAAAATACATTGCGTATTTTCAGCAGAGAAACTGGTGGATTTATGACATTCAAAAAAAAACGCACACCAATATCACAAAAAATATAGGAGAATCTTTTTCTCATAATAAAAGTGAGCATCCTAATACGGAAGAATCCTATCCTTTTTTAGGATTCACACCCTTTGATCATCAAATAGTCCTATGCGATGAGTATGATCTCTGGGCTGTCAGTCCAGATGGAATTTCTGCAAGACGCCTAACCCATGGCAGAGAAACCAAAACCAGATTTCGTCTGGCAGGCTATTCCAGAATCATAGCCGGCAGATTGAATTATGACGGCTGGATATTAGACCCTATACATCTCCATAAAGAATTATTGCTGGAAGCCACAAACAAAGATGGTGGTTCAGGTTATTATAAATGGTCTGAAGGATCACTGGAAAAACTGGTGTTCTCCAATAATTCAAACCTGAGCCTTATGGCAAAGGCGTCATCTGATGATGCTTATATGTACATGGAACAGAAATACGAGCTTCCTCCCCGTCTAATGGTAAAAAAGAGCAATAAACAAAATCCTAAGCTCATTTTCCAAAGCAACTTGCAGCAGGAGCATTTCTATTGGGGAAAGACTAAAATTGTACATTACAAAAACAGCACTGAAACTTCTTTAAAAGGAATTCTGTATTATCCCGCAGATTTTGATCCACAGAAGAAATACCCCATGATTGTACATATTTACGAGAAGTTTTCAGACAGGATCTATACCTATGTCAGTCCTTCAGAATCTGACGCTGAAGGATTTAATATTTCAACGTATACTACACAGGGATACTTTGTGCTTCTTCCCGATATCGTCTATCAAAGAGGCAATCCTGGATTATCCGCAACAGACTGCGTAATGGCTGCCACAAAGGAAGTACTGAAAAGTGGTTTTGTTCAGGAAAACAAAATTGGATTAATCGGCCACTCCTTCGGAGCATATGAGGTAAATTTCATCATTACCCAAACTTCTCTTTTTGCGACCGCTGTTGCTGGTTCAGGAATCTCGGACCTCACGAGCCACTATCTTTCAGTGGGGCTGTTTGGCAAACCTCTGATGTGGCTGTTTGAAAATCATCAGTTCCGCATGGGAAACTCATTATTTGAAAATCGTGAGAGCTACAGAAAAAACTCCCCAATAGAATATGCCGAAAACTGCACCACTCCGCTGCTCACTTGGACAGGAGATGCTGACGAAAATGTCAACTGGAACCAAAGCAGAGAATACTACCTGGCATTGCGCCGTCTTGGAAAACCTCACATTATGCTGGTATATCCAAAAGAAGGGCATGATCTGGCATCCTATGAGAATCAGCTGGATCTTTCAGAACGAATCCACCAGTGGTTTGATTATCATTTAAAAAACGTTCAGCCCGCCGACTGGATAAAAAATGGCCTTCAATAATTTAAACAGCAAATGCAGTTCTAAAAGAACTGCATTTGCCTTTTTAGGATTGTTCACAGTTTTTACTGTGGACGGAACACTACCCTGTTACAGGTTGTGGGGCTGTCCATTGCTTTAGCCTGCGGGCCTGTTGCTCCAAAAAGACGGCAAAGCTGGCCTTGAGCTGTATCACACGAAACAGGAATATCACAAGGATCATCTTCACTCGGCACAAAGCCGATAATTGGAACCACATCTTCTGCAGTGCTCTGCATTGACATAGTGAAAAACGCTCCCGAGATGCCCAGCATAAAAACGGCCGCTGGCATCATCTTTTTCAAAACGATTGCTTTCATAATACTATAATTTAAGATTAAAACATGATCTACTTTTTTCTACAGGTGTTCGATCTGATTCCTGACACTCAGCGCTGGTATATTGTTCAATGTTAGTTAGTTTATATTCTAGTTAATCTCCATCTCTTTCTTTATTTGCATCCCGAGCCTGTAAACTGCCAATCGGCTGCCGATAAGTGCATAGGCATGGGTTGGAGTTACGATAAAACTTCGAAGCTTTTTATCTCCGATTCCATAGATATGAAAGCTAAAAAGATAGGTCTTTTTCCTAAGGTCATAAACATCAATAACCGATGCCTGCTTCCATACTTCTTTCTGCTCATATCGGCCTGGAACATTAGAATTTACAAATAGCAGATGCCCGCAGACACTGCTGCTTTTATTGACATTAAGAGCCGGTATTGACATTGTCCGTTCAGTCCGGTCTTTAAGATATGCGACTTTTATCTGCGCTTTTGAAATAGTATCAATAGTATTGCCTCTATAGTCTAACCTGCCGCTCTGATCTGCAACAATGTACTGATTTCTGTAGGCATAGAGATATACTATCCTTTTCATTTCCTCGCTGTAATGAAGCATGCCTTCAGTATCAAACACTCCATCAACCTGTTTTTGTAGAAGCTCAGGCGACATATATACCTTTGAATGGCTCCCGAAACGGAATATCCCCAGCGTATTGTCACCCGTTTTACTGCTTATTCCATTAAATGTTACAGCTGAACTGTCTATTGGAATCGCATTTGTAAAGTAAGGCGGTCGTGTCTGCTGCAGTTCAGCCCTCCAATTATCTACCCTGCCTTTAAAAATAGCAGGCGTTCTGCCATCAGCCAAGTAAAAAAATGGAGGATTTACATTTATTTTAATCTCTTTGAAAGAAAAACTGCTTTTATCCAGCGTTATTCTTATTTTCTGCTGATGCATGAGACTGTCAATAGATAATAGATATAGAGGGACTGTCAGATTACCGAGATAAACATTGCCATTGCCTGAACCAGCAAAATAATATGAATTGTATTTTAAATCCAGTGTATCGATAAGAGTTGCCGGATGATGGGGATAACGGCGTATAAAAGGATTCTGATGCTGCATTATTTCCTCTGAGCTGAAAAATAAAACCACCACTAGAACTGTGCTGACAAGGACACTCAAAAATAAGCCGATGACATAAGAAAAGCCAGCCTTTCTATTTATAGAATTATTATTGCCTTTATGCAGCCAGAGCGTCCATGCTCCAAGCAGTACAAAGAAGACATTGAATAAGAAATGCTGCTTCCAGCTCATATTTTCTAATATTCCACCGCAGGAACAGGGAAGAAAAGAACTAAAATTCAGCATTATAAAAATATACGCGGTAAACATGGACATTAGGCAAAATCCTGCATAAAGCGCTTTAACTCGCGTCTTGGAAAATAAAAGAAAAAAGACTATTGCAAACTCTATTATCAGCACCAGCCAAGACATCCAGCCAGCAAAAGCACTTAATAACGGTGACTGCCCCATCTCTACTTTGAATTTTTCAAAATCAAGCGCTTTATTCATAGCGGCATAAACCAGTAGAAAAATATAGAGCAAACATGCGGTTTCAAAAATGGCGGCCTTAGTATTTGAGTTTAATTTCATGTCTTATTCTCTTTGGTTAAAACTTTTACACAAACATTCAGATTAGAAAATAATTTCTATAAAATGATTACTTCAAAAGTATAAACAGACCATAAACAAGGGATTATAAAAACGGAGCCAAAATTTTTAAAAACACCTCCTTTTTCCTCGCAAAGATTTTTTAAAAGAATTTTTGTTTTGTAAGTCCTGATTTTCATTCCCTTCAAATAAAATTGAATATAGAATCGGCTTCAAACTGACCTCAACTTAGCATATCTTCAGAATAAAAGCGCTGTAAATCGCGAGATTTGCAGCGCCGCCGGCATAAGAATACAGGCCGCTTTTACAGCCTGTATTCCAATTTAAACAAACTCAATTCTGCACTTTATAGGAACTAAAGCCTTTAACCGCAAAATCAAGACATAAATTAAATGCTGCCTGACCACGAAGCTGTGCCGTTCCTCCCATCAGGATAGAAGAAAGTTTTGCTTCCTCATTTTTGTACTTTCTCACATTCTGAAAATATCCCGTTACAGCGTTGTAAGCGCCAAAGACTGTTCCTTTAGTTGTGGCTGTCTGCTGTGTAGGATGTGCCATGGCATATTCAAAAGCATTATCGACCATATTATTAAAACAGGCGGATAATTCCTCGTTTCTTCCCTCCTGAAGTTTTTTGAGCACTTCTGAGCTTGGAGCCATAGCATGCTGGATTAGGTTTTTAACCTCTTTATCTGATATGCTGGTTTTACTCAAATAATTAAAAACGGCTTCCAGACTGCTGGACAAGGTATCTGAAATCCCCATCACTTTATGTGCTTGCGCAAGACGGTCTTTAGCATTTGAAGTGTGGCGAATTCGCACTGTATTGGTTTTAGACTGCATGGCTGCATTAAGTGTATTAGCGCATACAATTCGTATCGGCGTAAAGGCTGCCGTTATGCTCCCGCTTCCGTCATGCGAAGTGGTAAGGAAAAGGTATTTTTCCGTGAGGTCATCCTTTCCCACTCGGATATAGTCAGGGAGTTTTGCCGTGATAAAGATTTTCTCGCCCTTCCCCAAAGCACCAGCCGTCTCATACATTATGCCATCTCCACCAACGATGCTGTCGAAAAAAGAAAAAGCATCCCTATTCTGTACGATATGATAATCTTTACCCACCACACCCAATACTGCATCATTATCGGTTCGCACAGTACTGCAGTACTCTGGAATATCAAGCCTGTCTGCAGTAATAAAATCCTGTGTTACAATGGGTGAAGAGGACGTAAAAAGCCTTCTTTTTTCCACCTCAAAATCCAATCCAGCATGCGCAATTGCCTCAGCGCTTGTCGGGTATTCTTCTACTATCTGCCCGAGATTATGCCATGGTTTTTCTTTCACACTGAAAAAGCTGTGCTGCTGAGTCTCTTCATTAAAATAAATATGATGTGCCATGATTTCTTATTTTTAAAATTAAACACTCAACTAAAAAGGCACTTCATCCCCCGCCTTGTCATTATCCTTTTTAACGGCAGTTCTGCCGTTTCCCTTCTTCGTAATCTCGACACTTTCTCGTTCCTCTGCCTTATCTCCGCTTCTTTTTGCGAAAGCCAAAATATTTATCGCATTAACATGAAAATCAATGCTTCCTATCGGATTCCCTTCACTGTTGATATACACATGCATACCCAGTCTTCCGCTTAAAAGCACCACCGCCCCTTTTTTAATCCACTGTCCTGCTTTCACAGCAATCCAATAGGAACAATTAATAAAAGTGATCACCTCTTTATACTCTGAACTTCCTGCGCTCTTATAACGGTCACTAACCGCTATACTGAAACTCAAAACTTCCTTTTCTCCTGCTCTGCGCACTACCGCATCTGCTGTAACTCTTCCTGTAATTTCCATAACTTTAAAATTAAAAAATGAATAAATGATTTATCAATCAATAATCAACCGTACTGAATACTCACTTAAATTACTAATGAGATACTTAATCTGTAACTATTGATCTAACTGCTTTCCTTAACTCCCGCTCCGCCCTTTAACAAAAATGTTTTCAAAAGAAAAACGGAAAAAAGAAAGCAAGAACCAAGCGCAAGCTAAAGGATGCGGAGTGCTATAAGTCCCAAAGGGCAGACGAAGTGAAACGGAGTCTGTTATGCGCATGCAGCAGACAGCTGGCGCTATCTTAGCTGCCCTTTTTAGCCGTTTCGAATGAAAACAGCTTATCTAATTCCTATTTTATGGAAAACCGTAACGGCTGCTGTATTTTATGTTCGAAATTTACATGACTATGCCAATCTTCATCACTAACATCAAATTGTAATCATGATAAAACGAACTGTACTAATTGAAAATAAAATTTCCATAACAACAAAAAGCAATCAGCTGGTATTGAAATCTGAACTAAAAGAAAGCTCAATACCTATTGAAGATATCGGCTTTCTGGTTTTGGATCACAACGAAATTTATCTCAGCATGCCGGCTATGAACTTACTTGTTGAAAATAATACCTCAATTATTATCTGTTCCCAAAACCATCTTCCCAATGGAATGTTTCTGAACCTCAACAGTCATCACATCCAGCAGGAAATATTCAAAAATCAGATAGAAGCTTCAGTCCCCTTAAAAAAACAATTATGGCAGCAGACCATAGTGGAAAAAATAAAAAACCAAGGGATACTACTGGAAAGAATAACTGGTTCAAAAAACAGTTTTTCCTTTTTAGCTGGCAAGGTATTAAGCGGAGATTCATCTAATATGGAGGGAGCAGCTGCACAGCAATATTGGAAATATTTTCCACAACCTAATTTAGAATTTGATGGAATTAAAAGAGAACGTTATGGAAATTATCCTAATAATTTCCTGAATTATGGATATGCAATTTTAAGAGCTGCAACCGCGAGAGCTCTTTCTGGAAGTGGCTTACTAAATACATTGGGAATTCATCATAAAAGTAAATACAATGCTTTTGCACTTGCTGATGATATCATGGAACCATTTCGTCCCATTGTGGATGAAAAAGTCTTTGAAATTATGCAAAATTTCAAAGAGCAAGAGCTAAACACAGCTATTAAGGCGGAATTATTACAAATACTAACTAGGACAGTTTACTTTAAAGATGAAAAAAGTCCTTTGATGATTGCATTGCAGAAAACCGCCAGCTCGCTTCAGCAGTGTTTTACAGGACAGAGAAAAAAAATAAAATATCCTCTCTTATGGAGCTTAACGGATACAGAATAATGTGGCTGTTTGTTTTTTTTGATCTGCCGACGGAAACAAAAAAAGACAGACGGAATGCATCTGGATTTAGAAACAATCTATTGAAAGATGGCTTTTCAATGATGCAATATTCTGTTTATGTACGCCACTGCGCAAGCAGCGAAAGCGCTGATGTTCATGAAAAAAAAATCCACAAACTACTTCCGCCATTAGGAAAAGTAAGTGTACTTCGAATAACGGATAAGCAATTTGGTAATATCTTAAATTTTTGGGGAAAAGCAGCCTTACCATCAGCACCTCAGCCTACACAACTAGAATTATTCTAAAACTGATCTTTTGTAATTATTAGCAAAGTTTCAACGTTCAAGACCTTATCAAATAAACCCTACAATAGAAAAAATGCCTCAATTATGGGTTATCAGACTATAAAAGAGGCATTTTTCTGAACGATATCTACATCTAAAACTCTATATATCAGAAGGAAACAAGCCAACTAATATCGTGTTTTCTAATCTTTAATCAAACCACAACCGGTCATGTTGTTGCTTTTTGGATTAATCTAATATCGTGTTTTCTAATCTTTAATCAAACCACAACGTGTTTGGCCTGTTGTGCGCGTCCATGTAGAATATCGTGTTTTCTAATCTTTAATCAAACCACAACAATGGTGCGCAATGGGTTGATGCAATTGCAAATATCGTGTTTTCTAATCTTTAATCAAACCACAACTCATTTAGATTTTCATTACTCAGTTGCTTAATATCGTGTTTTCTAATCTTTAATCAAACCACAACAGATTGCGGTCGAGGTTTCTGGAAAAAGCAATATCGTGTTTTCTAATCTTTAATCAAACCACAACTATTTGACACAACCTTAAAGGGATTGATTTAATATCGTGTTTTCTAATCTTTAATCAAACCACAACTAGTACACCGTGACGAGCTTGTAGGACAGAAATATCGTGTTTTCTAATCTTTAATCAAACCACAACCAGGAACCCCCGCAATTGTTTCATGCTTAAAATATCGTGTTTTCTAATCTTTAATCAAACCACAACTGATAAGCCTTATGAAGGGACAACTGAATAAATATCGTGTTTTCTAATCTTTAATCAAACCACAACGCGTGATTGTGGATATATAATTGCAACTCCAATATCGTGTTTTCTAATCTTTAATCAAACCACAACACTTCTTCTTGAATGTCGACAATTATAATTAATATCGTGTTTTCTAATCTTTAATCAAACCACAACCCAAAGTCGTCGTTTAACTGTCTATTAAATAATATCGTGTTTTCTAATCTTTAATCAAACCACAACAGCTCTCTCGTAAACTAATTGGGAAAAACGAATATCGTGTTTTCTAATCTTTAATCAAACCACAACCCCTCACTCGTTTGACTCTAGGGGTAGAGTAATATCGTGTTTTCTAATCTTTAATCAAACCACAACAGGAGCTTAAGATAAAATCACCAAGCTTAAAATATCGTGTTTTCTAATCTTTAATCAAACCACAACCACCCTGATACATTGATAATGATGATCCATAATATCGTGTTTTCTAATCTTTAATCAAACCACAACTGTTAATTAGTTGTACTGCCATTTCCTACAAATATCGTGTTTTCTAATCTTTAATCAAACCACAACACGCCCGCGGGCACTTAGTAGCGCAAGAAGAATATCGTGTTTTCTAATCTTTAATCAAACCACAACACTGTATTTATATCAGTTACGGAAACCA
This sequence comes from Flavobacterium sp. YO12, assembly GCF_004119495.1. Lineage (GTDB taxonomy): Bacteria > Bacteroidota > Bacteroidia > Flavobacteriales > Flavobacteriaceae > Flavobacterium. Next base: position 3,383 of record NZ_NRQU01000017.1, on the reverse strand, counting down.
CGAATATCGTGTTTTCTAATCTTTAATCAAACCACAACACGGCAGCGCTTAAAGTGCTGTCGACTAAAAATATCGTGTTTTCTAATCTTTAATCAAACCACAACTATGGGGAATTAACGGCATTATGTAATCGAATATCGTGTTTTCTAATCTTTAATCAAACCACAACCAGCTACTGATGATGAAGTAAAATTAATAAAATATCGTGTTTTCTAATCTTTAATCAAACCACAACAGTGCAGAGGAAAAACAACAAGCCTACACAATATCGTGTTTTCTAATCTTTAATCAAACCACAACTAAGTTCTAAATGCTGTTTACGCCCCAGTTAATATCGTGTTTTCTAATCTTTAATCAAACCACAACAGCCCAAAGCTTTTTGGCGATTGCTAAATTAATATCGTGTTTTCTAATCTTTAATCAAACCACAACAGTCGCAGGATTAATTGATGGTTTTGGTAGAATATCGTGTTTTCTAATCTTTAATCAAACCACAACTATTATTAGATGTATTATTATTCCTTATATAATATCGTGTTTTCTAATCTTTAATCAAACCACAACTAGTTGAGGCAGGGTATTTGGTAAAATCAAAATATCGTGTTTTCTAATCTTTAATCAAACCACAACCTTTAAGTCCAGAGCATTTAAATAACCTTAAATATCGTGTTTTCTAATCTTTAATCAAACCACAACTATGCAGTAAAAGCAACGCTGTGTGAATACAATATCGTGTTTTCTAATCTTTAATCAAACCACAACTTGGTAGCTCTCTGTCTGTTTCATCGTAAGAATATCGTGTTTTCTAATCTTTAATCAAACCACAACGGCAAAAGGTATATCCAATCAGTACGGTAAAATATCGTGTTTTCTAATCTTTAATCAAACCACAACTATGATGTAGAGAACATCTTTAATAAAACAAATATCGTGTTTTCTAATCTTTAATCAAACCACAACTAACCGTTGAAGTGGGAGAAAGAAAGGCTGAATATCGTGTTTTCTAATCTTTAATCAAACCACAACTCATTTTAATTATTTTAAATTACTTTTCATAATATCGTGTTTTCTAATCTTTAATCAAACCACAACAAGAAATGATTTCAAAATACGAACAGTCGAAATATCGTGTTTTCTAATCTTTAATCAAACCACAACCCTGAGTAACTTCTTTTTCATTTGTAGAATAATATCGTGTTTTCTAATCTTTAATCAAACCACAACCCTGTTATATTCAACGCTCCTACAGCTTCCAATATCGTGTTTTCTAATCTTTAATCAAACCACAACTATCTACTTGGTGAAAATGGCGGGTGTAAAAATATCGTGTTTTCTAATCTTTAATCAAACCACAACCTGTTGCCACGTTAGCACGCTTGCAAACAAAATATCGTGTTTTCTAATCTTTAATCAAACCACAACGCTGTACAATTGCCCATGAAATGCCATTGTAATATCGTGTTTTCTAATCTTTAATCAAACCACAACTGAATGTAAGTTATGAAACTTCGGCGGTTGAATATCGTGTTTTCTAATCTTTAATCAAACCACAACAGAACATTTTGAAGGTTTTGGCGGGGCGATAATATCGTGTTTTCTAATCTTTAATCAAACCACAACTAATTATGCGTGTATGTCTGAGCAGTACCGAATATCGTGTTTTCTAATCTTTAATCAAACCACAACGTTTACATCGTTTACATTTAAGCTAAAGCCAATATCGTGTTTTCTAATCTTTAATCAAACCACAACCTAAGCTCTGGAAATATGTCAATTTCATTAATATCGTGTTTTCTAATCTTTAATCAAACCACAACTGGGTCTCACTCGTGGTTTTACGGGATTGTAATATCGTGTTTTCTAATCTTTAATCAAACCACAACCGGGCGAAGTTTCGATGTCTTTTAGTGACAATATCGTGTTTTCTAATCTTTAATCAAACCACAACAATCCTGAAATGTCATGAATAGAGAAGAACAATATCGTGTTTTCTAATCTTTAATCAAACCACAACGCTAATCGTTCAGGTGTTAATATCGGAACTAATATCGTGTTTTCTAATCTTTAATCAAACCACAACAATTATCAATTAACTCGGTTTTGATTTCTTAATATCGTGTTTTCTAATCTTTAATCAAACCACAACAACTATTGTAAAAGCTAATGGATTGATTAAATATCGTGTTTTCTAATCTTTAATCAAACCACAACTATTGGAGAATACTATAGGAAATACGCCTGAATATCGTGTTTTCTAATCTTTAATCAAACCACAACAGATTATGGATGCAAAAGAATTTAGAATAGAATATCGTGTTTTCTAATCTTTAATCAAACCACAACTTATCCCGTTGTATTCTGTCTCGCAGTCTCAATATCGTGTTTTCTAATCTTTAATCAAACCACAACCTAGAACCAAAAAGTTTACTTCTCCATTGTAATATCGTGTTTTCTAATCTTTAATCAAACCACAACAGGCGTAAAGGACGGTGTTCAGAATCCAAGAATATCGTGTTTTCTAATCTTTAATCAAACCACAACAGTTTAACGGCTCGGAATATATTAAAAAGCAATATCGTGTTTTCTAATCTTTAATCAAACCACAACTATTGTTCTTGATTATGATAAACCAAATTAATATCGTGTTTTCTAATCTTTAATCAAACCACAACACATCAAGTCCTTCAAATTCTGATTTATCTAATATCGTGTTTTCTAATCTTTAATCAAACCACAACAGGTTTAATGTTCAATCCTGATAATTGTCAAATATCGTGTTTTCTAATCTTTAATCAAACCACAACCTACTGGCTTTGTGGAATTTACGTAGGCTGAATATCGTGTTTTCTAATCTTTAATCAAACCACAACTGGTCTGGATTTCGGAATGTCTGCGCCTACAATATCGTGTTTTCTAATCTTTAATCAAACCACAACTGTCAAATCGTTATTTTAATCCAAAGAATATCGTGTTTTCTAATCTTTAATCAAACCACAACTGTTTTTATTCTTTCGTCTGTTAAAACCTAATATCGTGTTTTCTAATCTTTAATCAAACCACAACCGTCAGTCCCTCCTATTTCGTGGGTTTCTGAATATCGTGTTTTCTAATCTTTAATCAAACCACAACTGTTTGACTGGAACCCAAAACAACGCCATTAATATCGTGTTTTCTAATCTTTAATCAAACCACAACCTAACCGCTTCCAGTCTTCTTATCTTTTCTAATATCGTGTTTTCTAATCTTTAATCAAACCACAACTTATACTGGCACTACTGCACTATCAGTATTAATATCGTGTTTTTCTAATCTTTTAATCAAACCACAACCTAAAACCAAAAAGTTTACTTCTCCATTGTAATATCGTGTTTTCTAATCTTTAA